>JACQZN010000014.1 GCA_016213845.1 Candidatus Wallbacteria bacterium | reverse complement strand
GCCGCCGATGGAGTGTGTCCAGAGCGAGAGCTCCACCTGGTTCCAGTGGAGCGCGATGTCGGGATGACGGCCCTGCTCCTCGGCCAGCGCCGCGACGCGGTTCACGAAGGCCATGGCCTCGACGAAGTCGGCGAAACGGAAGGCGCGGGCGATGCGGTCGGCCTTCTCGGAGAGCGTCCAGTCCGGCGTCTGCCGGGAGAGCTGGCGAGCCGCGTCAGAAGTGAGCGCAGGGACGCCGCCGTGGCAGGGCACGCAGCGGGCGGAGGCGAGATCGCAAGTATCCATGCCGGCGGCTCTTTTCACTCCAGTTGCAGGTCCTTGCGGGAGCGCGCCATCTCGCGGAGCGCGGTCTCGTAGGCGGCCAGGGTGGCGCCGTCGAAAAGGACGAAGACGGCCCGTTCGAGCTTGCCCCCGCGCGCGAAGTAGCCGGCGACCTCGCCCAGCGCCACGGGCGCGGCGCGGTCCAGAGGGTAGCCGTAGACGCCGGTGCTGATGGACGGGAAGGCGAGCGTGCGGCAGCCCTTCTCGTCGGCCAGCTCCAGGCAGCGGCGGTAGGCACCCGCCAGGAGCTTCACTTCATCCCGGCCGCCGCCATGCCAGACGGGGCCGACGGCGTGGAAGACGTAGCGCGCCTTGAGGTTGCCGGCGCCGGTGGCCACGGCGCTGCCGGTCGGGCAGTTGCCGATCCGGGAGCACTCGATCATCAGGGTAGGCCCTGCAGCCCGGTGGATGGCGCCGTCGACGCCGCCGCCGCCGGCCAGGCGGCTATTGGCTGCATTGGCGATGGCGTCCGTGGCCTGCTCGGTGATGTCCCCGAGGACCAGCTCCAGTGTCTTTCCGGCGATCTTGGCTTTCACGATGGCCTCCAGTCCGCCGGCACCGGGTGCGGGCGCGCGCCGTCTCGGGGCGCCGGCTCGAGCCGCTCAGCGAGACGAACGGGCGCGCGCGCCGTCAATCCAGGCCCAGCGGAAGTTCTTGATCCACGGAATGCCTCGGTCGACGGGAGGCGCTCCGGGGGAATGGTTGGTGTCGAGGAAGACGGTCATGGCGTCGGGGAACGACTTCTGGAGCTCGTTGACGTTGCCCGGCTCGTTGTCGAAGATGCCGACGACGGTGCCGAGCGCCTGGATGCGGCCGCGGACCTCCTCGCCGCCCTTGAAGGCCGAATCGCGCAGACCCTTCGTCGGGTTCATCAGGAGCACGCCCGTGCCCGGGGCCATCGGGAAACCGACCTGCTCGAGCACGCGGGTGGAGCCCGAGCGCAGCTGGGCGTCGTTGCGGCCCGTGAGGTAGACGATGACGCTGCCGGCGCGCTCCAGCGCCTTCAAGTAGGCGATGGCGCCCGCGATTGGCAGGTCGTGATGGAGATAGTCGTTGGAGAAGAACCGCTTCACCCAGAAATGCTTGGCCTCTTTGCGGTCCTCGGAAGAGCGGATGCCCAGATCCTCGAACATCGCGTCGATCTCGTAGGGAAGCTCGTCGGTCTTCCAGGCGAGGACCTTGGCGAGCGCGCCGGGGAAGCGCTCCTTGCGGGTCCGAAGGTACTCCGCCATGATCTGCTTGTGGCGGCCGCCGGCGTCGAAGATGGTGGCGTCGAGGTCGAAGATGTTGACCGGCCGGATGCCCGCGCGCGTGAGTCGGCGCGTCTCCGAGAGCACGCCGCAGAGGACTGCGTTCTGGCGGGCGTTCGGTTCGCCGCGATCGAATCCTCCGGCGTGGGCCGCGCGTTCGGCGGCCCAGAGGGGCAACAGGGCGACTCCAGTGGCTAGCAGCGAGGCGGCAAGTCTCCTGGAAGGCATCGGCGGGGGACCTCCTCGGTCGATTGAACTCGGGGTGGAAGCCGTTGTAGCATGCCCCGCCACCCGCTTCAAGGCGGTCACAACTCGATTCGTGCTCACAGTCTCAGCGGTCCGCAAAGTTCTTCTCTCGGCGGCGCTTGCGCTCGTGGCGGGAGGGGTTGCCGTGGATGCGGCGTCCCCCGAGGCGCGCCCGCGGGCGCATGAGATCGGTATCGTCATCGGGCGGCTTCAGCCGGGTCCCTTGGATGCCATCACCGACGTCACCGGCGTGCGGGTCGGGCAGGTCACGCGCTCCTTCGGCGAAGGCAAGCTCGTGCCAGGCCGGGGACCGGCGCGCACCGGCGTCACCGCCATCATCCCCAGGGACGATGTGTGGCACCGCAAGTGCCCGGCGGCGGCGGCCGTGGCCAACGGCTGCGGGGAGGTGACCGGCATCGCCTGGGTCAACGAGTCGGGCTGGCTGGAGGTGCCGATCGTCGTGACGAACTCGCACGCGGTTGGCCGGGCATTCGACGCCGTCATCACCTGGATGCAGCGCGGGAACCCGAAGATCGGGGTCGACGAGGACGTCGTCGATCCGGTCGTCGGCGAGTGCGACGACAGCGCGTTCAACGACATTCGCGGCCGCCACGTGCGCGAGGAGGACGTGCTGGCCGCGCTCGACGGGGCCCGTGGAGGGGCCGTCGAGGAAGGCGCCGTCGGAGCCGGAACAGGGATGGAGTCCTTTGCCTTCAAGAGCGGCGTCGGCACCGCCAGCCGGGTCGTCCAGCACCCCACGGGCGCCTACACGGTCGGCGCGCTGGTCGTCGCCAACTTCGGCGATCGCGAGGAGCTGATCCTCGCGGGCGTCCCCATTGGCCGGGAAATGCCGCTAGAACAGAGGCCGTTCAAGGCCTCCGAGGGCTCCATCGTGATCGTCGTCGCGACGGACGCGCCGCTCGATTCGCGCCAGCTCGGCCGCGTCGCCCGCCGCGCGCCGATGGCGCTTGCGCGCCTGGGGACGCCCGGCCATCACGGCTCCGGGGACTTCTGCATCGCCTTCTCCACCGCCCACGTCATTCCCGAGGCCGCCGAAGGAAAGCGGCTCACGTTCCGGCTCTTGAGCGACCTCGACCTCGACCCCTTCTTCCAGGCCGCCGAAGAGGCGATCGAGGAGTCGGTCGTGAACTCGCTCCTGCGCGCCCGCACCATCGTCGGCCGCGACGGCAACCGCTCCGAAGCGATCCCGATCGCCCACCTCAAGCGCGTGCTGGCCAAGTACGGGCGCTGAGGCGAGGGGAAGGGGGTCAGGGGCGGGTGCAGGACTGCGAGTTGCAGCCCAGGCGGTAGCGGTTGCGGGCGATGAGGCGGTAGACGGCGCCGGCCAGCTGGCGGATGCCGGGCAGTCCCATGACGAAGGCGATCGGGCTACCGGCCGGCAGCAGCCGGGCGGCTTCGCGGAACGCCTCGGCGCCTGCCCAGCGCTTGCCACGGGCGTCGTAGAACTGCATCGCCTCGCGCGCTTCGGCGAGCGTCAGCTCCGGGTGTGCCGCCATCGCGCCCGGCGCCTGGAACGGCACCAGCCGGATCACGCCCGCGCGGTCCCACGCCGCGATGACGCGCACGCAGCGCGTGCAGAACCGGCAGTCCCCGTCATAGATGAGCTCGGTGGTGGCGGACATGAGCGACAGGAAGGGAAACCTCAGGCGATCATCAAGCCCTCGAAAGACCCGTTGACTCTTCGAAGTAAGGTAGACCTCCGAAAAACCCAAAGACCGCATCCAATCGGGGGTCCAGAGCCTGTCCTGAGCTTGTCGAAGGGGGGCCGCTGGCCCCTTGGTGGGGGACTGGGGGCAAGGCCCCCAGGAGGAACAAGTACCTCGAAGTGACTTCGCCCAACGAGCAGTCTACCTCGCTGCCGGCCTCAGGCGCCCAGCCGGCGCAGACGCAGGGCGTTGGCGACGACGCTGACGCTGGAGAGCGCCATCGCAAGCCCGGCGAACTCGGGCGGCAGCAGCCGGCCGGTCCATGGGTAGAGGACGCCGGCCGCCAGCGGGATGCCGACGGCGTTGTAGCCGAGCGAGAGGAAGAGGTTCTGCTTGATGGTGCGGAGGGTGGCGCGGCCCAGCTCGACGGCCCTGGGGACGTCACGCAGGTCGCTCTTCACGAGCACGATGTCGCCGGCCTCGCGTGCGACGTGGCTGCCGCTGCCGATGGCGATGCCTGCGTCGGCCTGCGCCAGCGCCGCGGCGTCGTTGATGCCGTCGCCCACCATCGCGACGACGCGGCCGGCGGCCTGGTACTCCTCCACGATGGCGATCTTGTCGGTCGGGAGCAGGCCGGCCCGGACGGCGTCTATGCCCAGCGCTCCGGCGATGGCGCGGGCGACCCCCTCGTGGTCGCCGGTCAGCATCACGGGTTCCATTCCGAGTCGGCGGAGCCACTGAATCGCTTCCGAGGCTTCCGGCTTGGCCGGGTCGGCCACCGAGATCAGCCCCGCCAGCCGCCCGTCGACGGCGACGTGGATCGAGGTCCGCCCCAGGCGCGCCTCGGAGGCCGCCACCGCCGCGAGCGGCGCCGGGTCAATCCCCAGCTCCTGCATCCAGCGGGCACTCCCGGCGGCCAGCCGGGCGCCGTCCGACCGGCAGGACAGACCATGCCCGGCCCGCTCCTCGACATCGGTGACGGGGGCCGGCCTCATCCCTTGCGAGGCCCCCAGCTCGACCACGGCCCGGGCCAGCGGGTGGTTCGATGCGGCTTCCACCGACACGGCCAGCTCCAGGACCCGGCGCTGCACGAATCCCTCCGCGGGGACGACGTTGACGACCATCGGCTTGCCGGCCGTCAGGGTGCCCGTCTTGTCGAGCAACACGGTGTCGATACGGGCGATTTTCTCGAGCGCCTCGGGGTTCTTCAGGAGGATGCCGCGGGTGAGGCCGGCGCCGCTGCCGACCAGGATCGCCGTCGGCGTCGCCAGCCCCAGGGCGCAGGGGCAGGCGATGACGAGCACGGCGGTCGCCGCGGTTGCCGCGAAGAGGAGCGAGTTACGTCCGCCGATGGCGTCCGGGAAGAGGAAGGCCCAGGCGATGAAAGTGGCCGCGGCAAGTGCGATCACGGCGGGCACGAAGACGGCGCTCACGCGGTCGGCGAACCGCTCGATCGGGGCGCGGCGCGCCTGGGCGTCTTCCACCAGGCGCACGATCTGCGCCAGCAGCGTCTCGCGGCCCACGCGCGTGGCCTGCATCAGCACGGCCCCGTGCTGGTTGAGCGTGGCGCCTGTCAGCTCCGAGCCAGGCTCCTTTTCGACCGGGAGCGACTCGCCCGTCACCAGCGATTCGTCGATCACGGTGCGCCCTTCCAGGACGACGCCGTCGGTGGGAACCTTTTCGCCCGGCTTCACCCAGAGCTTGTCGCCCGGCGCCAGCGCGGCGACCGGCACGTCGGCCGTCGCGCCGTCGGGGCCGACCCGGTGCGCCACTTCGGGAACCAGCGCCAGGAGTTCCCGCAGCGCCTGGGAGGCCTTTCCTCGGGCCTGCGCTTCGAGGAGCTTGCCCAGCTTGATGAAGAACAGCAAGAGCGCGGAGGTCTCGAAGAAGACCGTCTCGCCGGGGAAGAGGGCGGGCAGGGCCATCACGGCGACGCTGAAGCCCCAGGCCGCCGTGGTCCCCATCGCCACCAGCACGTCCATGTTCGCCGTGCCGTTGGAGAGCGAGCGGTAGGCGCCGACGTAGAACGCGCGCCCGGTCGTCGCCTGCAGCGCCGTGGCCAGGAGGAGCTGGGCGGTCAGACCCCAGCCATGGTGGTGGCCGGCCATGTGCAGCGCCGCCACCGGCACCGCCAGCGCCGCGGCGAAGAGCGTCTCCCGGCGCGCGAGCCGGACCGCCAGGGCCTCAGTGTCTTCTCTCGGGCCGGTCTCGAGGCTCGAGAGGCGTGCGCCGTAGCCGATCGCGGCGACCTTGGCCACCACGGCATCGGAGTCGCAGGGTGGCTCCAGCGACACTCGCAGCTTCGCCGCCGCGAAGTTGACCGCGGCCTGCCGTACGCCCGGCAGCTTTCGCACGCCGCGCTCGATGGCACGCGCGCAGTTGGCGCATGTCATCCCCGTGAGGTCGAAGTCGAACGAGTTCTCAGCCATGGGTGCCAGAGGGAGCTGCCCCGCGGGATCGTAACACTGAGGGCGTACTCACGGAGACCGCAGGCTCGCAGTGCGGACCAAGACGGGCGGCACGTCCTTCCTGCTGGCTTTGCTTCGATCGGTCTGGCCCGTGATGGCGAAGCCTTCACCTGCTCCATGAGGCCTGGGCAGCTGTGTACCTCATGGTGCCGTCGGGAAAGTGACCTCCTTCGAATCGGCGCTGGAGTTCACGAGATATCCCTTTCCGGGCACGGCAACCGGTGGTGGTCCGCTTAGGCCTGGGATGTGGACGCGCACCTTGAATACCCCGCCCGATTCCTCGGTGTAAGCCACGAACGGGCTTGCTGCCGCCGCCGCCAGATCATCCAGGTCGTAGTCCGCCGGGGCATTGGCGGGAAGGCCCAGCATGTTGAGGCCGCGATTCAGAGTCCGCTTGGCGTACACGCTGTCCCAGGCTGGTCCTGTGACCGTCTTCTGACGCACTGCACGAGAGCCGGCCACGACGTACCCGTGGTTCCCCAGCAGCTCGAAAGTCGTGCTCACGCGTGGCAGGAAGGGCCGGAAGGAGCCCAGCTGGCCGACGCCTGCCGGTGCCACTCGAGCGACGAAGGTGGCCGAAAGATCCTCGGCCAGATCCTGCGCCTCGTAGGGCCGGCCGTTGCGCTGCGCAGCCACGGGAAGCGCCACGAAGGTGAGCCCACGTGCCCTGAGCGAGCCCTCCCGCGGCCTGGCCGTGGGGGTTACGTCAACAATTGCCTTTGCCGGCGCGCTGCGCGCCAGTCCGTCGTCCACCTGGAGCTCGAACACGAGTTGACGCTTGTCGGATCCCGAGAAGTACGGTGCCACGAATGTTGTGCTGATGGCACGCGGGGTGTCCAGGGTGACGCTCGGCCCCAAGGTCTGCACCCAGGAGGCTGAGAGGTTTTCATTGGCGGATCTTCCTGTGTCGAACGAGCTGCTTCCGTCGAGCGTGACCTTCGTTCCGCCTGGGACCGTAATCCGCGAAGTCCCGTCGCCCGCGAAATGGACGCCGCCGGTCTTGGCGATGGCGGATCCGCCGATACTTACGCGCGCGGTTGGCACGTCGTTGGTGGGGCTATGGACTACCACCCGGATCTGCCGGCTGACCTGCTGGCCGGTTGCGGTGCCGGCTGCGTCGTACTTGTCGACGGTGCACTCGAACTCGTATACTCGCGCGCTCGTTGGCACGAAGCGAGCCTCGCTCAGGAGCTGCCGCCCTGCCGGAGTGCCCAGGCTCGAGAGGTTCACGGGCGGCCCAGCGATCTGACTCCAGGCAATCCGTACCTGAGCCGCGCGCGCTCCAAGCACGTCGGCATCGGTCACGATCGCCTTGAGGCTCACCGTCGTAGGTAGCGTCACGGCCAGGGAGCGATCGAGCAGCTCGAAGTCGCTCTGGGCCAGCGCACCACCGGTCGCCGATGTCGTCGAGGCCGAGGCTGCCAGGCTCAGGGCGGGCACCTCGTATCCGGCCCGGGACACGAGCACTTCCACCTCGCTCGGTTTGCTCTGAAGACCGCCTGGGTCGGCTACCACGAGCTCGAAGCGATAGAGCCCCGGCTCCGCAGGGGTGAATGTCGGACTGACGGCTGTCGCGCTGCTCAACTTGATGGGCGGCCCTTCCAGTTGCTGCCAGCTATAGCTGAGCGCCTGGTTGTCGGCCTCGTTGGGGTCGACGCTCGAGCTGCCGTCCAGGACGATCTCGCCCGCACCCAGTGCTGCGTTCAGCCGCCGCAGGTCGGGGGGGGTGACCTGCAGGCCCTGCCGCGCGCGCGCATCGGCCGTGGGCGAGTTCCCTTCCTGTTTCACGAGCACCTTGATCTTCTGGCGCGAGCTCTTCAGAGAACCGTTGTCAGTGACAAGCGCGAAGACGTGGACACCGGGCTTCGAGGCCGTGAAGGTCGGCCTTCCGCTCGTCTCCTCGGTCAGCGTCACGGGTCCTGGAGCGTTCACCACCGACCACTTGAATTTCAACGGACTGGCCGGAATGTTCGGGTCGGAGCTCTTGCTTCCATCGAGCCGGATGTAGCCCCGCCGATTGTCCGGTTCCGGCAGGAGCGGATCGACTATCGTCGAAAGCGGCGCTCCCGTCGGGCCGAAACCTGCCACATCGAAGTCGGGGCCCGGATCGGCCTGGGGCGACCGCAACGAGTAGGCCTCGTCTCCCGTCAGCGTGAAGTCGGCCGCCAGCAGGGTGATCATCCCGGGCGCTACGCTCGTGACACCCTTGGCGGCCCTGACTTCGAAGCCGAACACCACCTTCTCGGTGCCCAGGTTGATGATCCCGCTCAGCGGCCCTGCGGGCTCCAACTCGACTGCGAAGAGCTCCGGGCTCCCCGACTCGCGAATGGTCAGCTTCAGTCCCGCGGCCACGTTGCCGGCCGTCGCCGCGCCTGTGAACTGGCCGACTTCCGGGTCTACCCGGACCAGCGCCGTCATCGTCTTGAGACGAGAGGGTAGTGTGTCGACGACCACGCGGGCCTTGATCAGATCGCCGGAGAGCTCCGTCCTCACCGACAGCCTTGGCCGCGCCAAGGTCGAGAAGACCAGCGTGTACGTGCCCTGGCCGCCCCCTCCATCCACTCGCAGATAGAGTGGTCCGCTCGTATCGGGCTGGAAGGCCAGCACCGCCGCGCTGCCGGGCTCTGGCGAAACCGCCTCTTGTGCCACGGTCTCGCCATCTTCCAGCAACAGCGACACTCTCCCGGTCGAGAGCGTCCCCGGCAAAAGATCCAGCCGGTACTCCACGCCGCTTCTCACCGTGACCCTCAACAGGTCTTTGTCCGTCGCAGGCGAGATTCGGCCTCCCAGCGGACTTCCCAGGCTCAGCACTCCCGCCGTCTCGCGTGTGCTTCCGAACTCGTCGGGGTAGAGCGTCTCCTTCTCGGTCACCTCGACCGCGTATCCACCTTGCTGGGCACGGTCGAAGCCTCGCACCTGCACAAAGACCTTTCCACCGCCCGTCGGGGCCTCGAATAGCACGCGGGACGCCAGGCTACCGGCCTCCTCGTCATCGTTGAATGCCAGAACCAGTCCGGAGGAGTCCGTTACCTCCAGGACCGAGTCCGTCAGATCGGCCAGCTTCACCCGGACTTCGTAGACCTTTCCAGGGTTCGTCGAGAGCTCGAAGCAGTCCCTATCGCCAGCCGTCTCCAAGAGACCGCCCACGGCCGCGCTGCCCGCCGCCAGCAGATCGTTCGAATCGAACGGACCCGATGGGCCGTTCGGATGGTCGTCCGGCGGAGCCGAAAGAGCCACCCGCCGCGCCGCCACGACGACATTGTTGGCTGGATTCCTGTCCGACAGGCGTCCCTGGCCGTCGGCCCGAGCGGTCACCGTGTAGGTCCCCGGCTCCAACAGCCGCTCGTCCAGGAACGCCACGAATGCCAGCTTCACCGTCTCTGCCGCCTTCAGAGCCGGGATCGGGCCACGCGCTACTGTCACCGCGGCCGCGCTGCCCGGATCTCTCGAAAGCTCCACTGAGTACTCTGCTCCCGATGGCGCCAGCCCGGGACCCAGATTGCTCAGGACCAACGAGCCCACCAGCTCCTCCCCCAGCCGGTAATCGCTACGGGTGCCGATGTTCACCGACTTCGCCAAAAGGTCCGGCCTGTCCGATTGCACCGACAAGCTCACCGAGTAGGCGCCCGTGTCGAGCACGTCGGCGCCGCTCACCGATAGCTTGTGGGTTCCGGTCGACGGCGCTGCTACGGGTCCGACCAGGCCGCCCAGGCTGCCGTCGGCGAGCGTATTGCTCGCCAGCTCGGTGCCCTGTGGTCCCAGCAGCCTGACTTTCACGGCTCGCACGCTGCTGCGCTGCACCTCGGCCACGATCAAGGCTCCAGCGTCGGTGACTCCGAACTGGAAGAAGTCCGAGTCGCCTGGAGCCTCCAGCGTCGCGGCCATCGGCGTCCGGTCGATCGGGAGAGCGTCCCGCGGCGACTGCGTCAACCCGGCCGTGTTCGGATGGTCGTCCGTCGCGCTCGTGTCGACCTTCAGCGGGGTCGCCGCAGTCTGCTGGTTGTTCGCCTCGTCGTGCTCGGCCACCTGCCCGTAGACGTCGGCGACTGCCCGCACGAAGTACTCGCCGGGCGCCAGATCGCTCGGCAGGTACGCGGCCACGGGGCCCACCCGCTGGCTCTGGCCCGCCGGCACTCCGGAGGCGAGCTCCTCGGTCGCCAGAGCGAACTCCAGGGCCGACGTGATGTTCGAGCGGCCCTGTGCAAGCTCGAAGCGGATTGAGAATGCCGGCGCATCCTGCGTGCCCGTATTGACCAGCTCGGCGAACAGGGCCAGGTCCTGCCCCGGCCTGCCTCGAGCAGGCCCGCTCACGGCCGCGACTACCAGATCCACGGCCGGCGCCGTCACGGTCAGCGGCATCGGCAACACCAGAGTGTTGTTGAACTCATCGGTCTCCGCCACGCGATCTCCCGCGTCGACGATGCTAGCCAAGGGGTAGACGCCGGGTTCCACGGCGGCCGGGACCACCAGCTCCACGCCCACGTCGCGGTGCTCGCCGGCCGTCAAGCCCGGCACCGTCACCGCGCCCAGCGGTGCCACCGAGCGTTGAGGCAGGGGCCGGCCGGAAACCGGTTGCGGGCCGGCCATGCCTCCGTTCGCCGACGACGGGTCCCAGAGCTCCAGTCGCACTTCGAAGGCCGTATCGATCCCCACCGTGCCCGGGTTCTGAATCCGGACGGTGGCTCGGCCCGAGTCTCCCAACCCCAGCTCCGACGGCGCGCTGCCTGATACCACGACAAGGTCGGAGGCGACCTGGCGCACCTCGATCTGCTCGCTTGCGCGGACAGTGTTGTTCAGCTCGTCGGTCTCCAGCACCTGGTCGAATGGGTCGACCTTCGCGAATAGCCGGTAACGGCCCTTGGCCAGGAACCGTGGCATGAAGACCAGCAGCCGGATTGTCTCGGTCGTCGTTCCGACCGCTTGCGGCACGTACTCGTAGCCTATATCCAGCGGCGGCGCCGTCAAGGTCGTGTCCGCCGGCGCAACTTGCACGCCCACGTGGAAGAGCCGCGCGAGGTCTCTGGTGCCCAGGTTTCGAATCTCCATGCTCACCGGCAGGCTCTGCCCTGCCGAGGCGATCGTCCGGCCCGGCGTCACCCGGTCGACGACCAGGTCCGTGTCCGGATGCCTCAGCTCCAGCTGCGCGCTGGAGGCCAGGTGATTGTTCCGTTCATTGGTTTCGGGAATCTCGTCGTACGGGTCGATTCGCGCCACCAGTCCGTATCTGCCGACAGGCAGATCGCGCGGCACTGAGAATCCCCTCTCCAGCTTCAGCGACTCTCCGGTGCGAACCTGCGGAAGCCACTCCGAGTACACCGTGAGCGAAACCACCGGCGAACCCGGTGCGCTCCCCGAGGGTACGAGCAAGTCCAGGGACACGAGTACGCCCGAGACGCTTCCCGAGGTCGCCCGGTTCTCCAGGGTCATCGTCATGGCTGCCGAGCCACCCACGGACCCCGAAGCGTCGAGCTCGAGCCTCGACACCGTCAAGTCCTGCGTCGGTCCTCCGACCGACAGGGTCGCGGCCGATGCCGCCGAGTTGTCCGCTTCGTCAGTCTCGGCCACCTGGTCGTATATGTCGGCCGTCGCTCCCACCCGATAGCTTCCCGTCTGGAGCCTGCCGATACGGCCCTCGGCTTCCACGCGCACGGTGGCGCCAGGTGCCAGTCCGCCCAGGGCGCTGACGTAGCTGTCCGACAGGTGGCCGGTGAAGTCCCCCGGATCGAAGCCCGATTGGGGCGCCAGTCGCAGGCGCACGTAGAAATCCGAGCGGATGGTCGTCACGCCCACGTTCTTCACTTCTGCCGTGACTCGCAGCGTCTCGCCCACGGATGCGCTTGCAGGTCCTTCCACACGTACTACCTGGAGGTTGGCGGTGGAGGCCGTCACCACCAGGGGTTGCGCAGCCGTCCGGGTGTTGTTGGATTCCTCGACTTCGCCGACCTGGCCGTGCGGGTCCACCGCCGCGAAGAGCTGGTAGCTACCCGGCGAGAGTCCTCGGGGCACCACCGCGAACATCTGGGCCTCGAACTGCCCGCCTGCGGTCAGCCCCTCCAGCCAGAACCCGCTCAACCCGTACTCCTGGCTCGTTGCCGGTTCCCGCACCGAGAGGCTCACTCCGAAGCCCTGCCGGACGTCGCCGCTGCCCGCGTTCTTCACCACGGCCGTCACGAGGAAGCCCTCGCCCTGGGAGACTGCCGCCGGCCCGGTGAGGGACGTCAACACCAGGTCCGCGGTTGGCGCCGTCACGTCGAGCCTGGAGCCCGACAAGAGCACGTTGTTGCCCTCCGAGGTCTCCGGGATGACATCTACGCTGTCGAGCTTCAGTCCCACGAAGTAGCTTCCAGCCTGCGTTCCGGGAGGAAGCCTCGCGCCCAGGTCGAAGCTCACGGGATGTCCGGCTTCCAGAGCGCACCAATCTGTGGCGGCCAGCTCGATGCTCTGGCTGCTCGGCAAGCTCGAGCTCGTCGAAATGACCACGCTGACGCGCGCGCACCCGGATGCCTGCGTGCTGCCGGCGTTGACGAACCCCACCCGCACGTTGAAGAACTCTCCATGGATTGCTTGCGCCGGGAAGCTCAGCTCCGTTGGCCGAAGGTCGATGCTGGCGGGATTCAAGGTCAGGGAGCTGGAAACGACGTGCGAGTTGTTGCGCTCGTCGGTCTCCAGCAATTGCTCGAACGGATCCGCCAGCGCTACCAGCCGGTAGTGACCCACCGGCGCGTCGAGTGGGAACTGCAGAATCATGGAGAATGCTTGTCGCTGGCCCGCGCCGAGTGTCTCCACGAACACCCATCCCAGGTCGTAGCTGCGTCCCCCCGCGAGCACCTCTCCCCTGGAATCCAGCGGCAAGGCTCGGAACCCGGCATGGAAGTATCGCGCCTCATGACGCTCTGCGACGTTGGCCACCGTCAGCGTCAGGCCGAAGGCCTCTCCGAACGCTACTTGCGACGGCGCCGGGGAGGTCTCTGCCACCTTCACGTCGGCGTCCGACGAGAACAACTCCAGGCGGCTCGCGGCGGCCTTCGAGTTGTTGCCTTCCTGCAGCTCCGGGATGTTGTCGTATGGATCGACGAACGCGGCCACCGCGTAGCTGCCCACCGGCAGGTCCCGCGGCAGATACATCGGCCCGGAGACCGTCTGGCTCTCCCCCGGCTCCAGACGGTAAATGCCGGCCCCGAATCCCAGCGCTGATCCCGTCGCCGTGGCTACCGGCCCCGACGACAGCCGGAGCTCGATCTGCGGATTGTCCGCCGTCTCGAAGCGTGAGAGGTTCTTCACGGTCACCGTTACCGGTGCAGCCGAACCGATCGGCGCCGATGCCGGCGCCTCGAAGCCGATCACCGTCAGGTCCAATGTCGATGAGGACACGTGCGTGACAACCGACGAAGATCGCGTGTTGTCCAGTTCGTCGGACTCCGCGACTTCGTCGTAGGCGTCCGCTCGCGCTCCCACTGTGTAGGCGGCCACCGGAACCCGCGGAATCCTCACTTCCCCCTCCACTGTCGCCCGCTCCCCGGGTGCGAGCCCATCGGGCTGATATGCCCCGAACGAGCCCAGCTGCATGTCCGTGTTCGGGTCGAAGTCGGAGTCCGACGAAAGGCCGAACATGACCGTGAATGCACTGCGGATGGTCGTGCTTCCCAGGTTGACCACGACCGCCGTCACCCGGGCCACACTCCCCACCGACGCGGTCGCAGGGCCATGCACCCGCTCCAGCACGAGGTTGGCCGTAGGCGGCGCCAACATCAAACCACCCGAAAGCTCCTTCAGGTTGTTTGCTTCGTCGGACTCCGCCACCTGGCCGAAGGCGTCCGCATCCGCCACCAGCCGGTACCTCCCGGCGGGCGCTTCGTACGGTAGCCGGACCAGCATCGACAGGGCCTGTTCGGTCCCGGCCGACAACCGTTCCACATAGTACGCCGCAAAGACATAAGTCTCGGTCAGCGACACCGACGCCTCCGGAACCAGCCGCAGGCCCGCGTGGAACGAAAAGGCTGCCTGCCGCGTGCCCGCATTTCGCACCGTCAGCGTGACCGCCAGGCTGTCTCGAACCGAAACGACGGCGGATGACACCTCGAGAGCCGTCACCTGGAGGTCCGCATCCGGCGCCTCCAGTGTCAGCCGCGCCGACGACGTCCTGACGTTGTTCTCCTCGCGGATCTCCGGTATAGAGTCGTCCGGGTCCACGAATGCCCCTACCGCGTACGTCGACGAGATCGGCAACGCTACACCCAGGAGATCCGTGTACGGAAGCTGGACCAGCCCCTCCAGCGTCGTCGACTCTCCGGCCTGCAGCGGCGGAACCCAGAACCCGCCGAAGCGCTGCGAGGAGTTCGTCACGCTTGCACCCGAGGAGAGTAGCAGGGTCACGAAGGAGCTCTCCTGCAGCCCCGACGTTCCGACGTTGGAAACAGTCACCGTTGCCGGGACAAGACTCCCCGCAGATGCCAGGCCTAGAAGCCGGACCCGCGTCACTGCCAGATCCTGGGAGGGCGGCCGGATCGAGATGGGGTCTGCGAGCTTCGCGTTGTCGTACTCGTCGGATTCCCCAATCTGGTCGAAAGGATCAGCCACGCCCCGGATCCGGTACTGGCCCAGGGCTACTCGAGGGACCCGGAAGCCGATCTCTGACTTCAGCTCCTCGCCGGGGAGCAGACCCAGGCCGGGAACCGAAACGTAAGCGTAGCCCAGCTCGGCCTGCGAGAACGTGCCGCTGACATCACCCGCAGTCGGGCTCGGGTTGCCGGCTGTGGGAGTGATGTCGGAGGTCAGCAGCGCCTGCGTGTGGAAGGCGGAGTAGATCGGCGAGGCTCCCACGTTCCTGACCGTCACGGCCACGACGGCATGTTGCCCCTGGTTGGCCTCCGCCGGTCCGTTGACCTCGGTCACAACCAGATTAGTCGTCGCTCCGACGAGCGACACGGTCAGGGGACGTCCCTCGTTGTTGTCCTCGCGCGTCTCGAGCACCTGGTCGTAGTTGTCGGCGGTCGCCCGGAGCTGGTAGTCACCACGACCCAAGCCCGAAGGAAGCTGGACGAACAGGGCGAGAGGCTGCTGCTCGCCGGCGCCCAGCTGGTGGATGTAGCTCTCTCCAACAAACCGGGCGTCGGCCAGGAGCGGGGCCCCCGCTGGGTCGAGCGGAACCAGGTTCACCCGGGTGTGGAAGAAACCGCTCGACTGCGTCCTCGACAGGTTCTTCACGGTGACCGTCACCACGAAGCTCTCCCGCTCGGAGAACTCCGTGCGTGGTGTCTGGAGACTTGCTATCACCAGGTCCACGTCCGGTGGCGAGAGTGTGAGTCTCTCCCTGGCCGCGCGGACATTGTTCGACTCGACCGATTCCGCCACCTGCTGGAAGCCGTCGGCAAAGGCCGCAATCGCGTAGCTTCCGGTCACGAGCGAGCGATCCAGATACAGAGTCGCGCCGTCGACCGCGTAGGAGTCCCCTGGGCCCAGGTCCGGGACGTGGAACGATGCCAGGACGGGCGACGCCTCCGTTGCGACCGGGCCGCTCGTGAGGCGCATCACCAGCTGTGAGGACGACGAGCGCCCCGACGGCGCCAGGTTCTGCACCGTGAATGAGACCGGCAGATAGCTTCCCGCCGAAGCTGTTGCCGGAGCCAGGAAGCGGCTCACCACGAGATCCTGCACGGACGGAGCCAATTGCAGCGGCGAGCTTGCGGCGCCGAAGTTGTCGCTCTCGTTTCGCTCCGCAACCTCGTCATAGGCGTCGGCCTGGGCCCCGAGCGTGTACCGTCCCGCGTTGAGGTCCGGCAACGACGCGAACCCGGAAACCGTCAGGACTTCTCCCGGTGCCAGACCTCCGGGCGCGTACGCTCCGAGGATGGCGATCGCCGTATCGTCCGCGGTAAGGGTCAGATCCTCGGAGACGAAGAACCGAACGTTGAAGAACTGAGGAATCGGCGTCGTCCCCAGGTTGGCGATCACGGCCGTGACCCCGATGAGCTCCCCTGCCGAAGCCGTGTTCGGCCCGCTGACGCTTCGAACCTGCAGGTTGGCGTCGGGCAGGACGACCGTGATCGCGGAAACCGTCGTGCTGTTGTTCGACTCGTCGGTCTCGAACACCGAGTCGTAGGTATCGACTTCCCCTCGGAGAAGATAGCTGCCTGGCGGGATGCCTCTTGAGACGAGCGGGTAGGCTGTCAACCGAAGCTCAGAGCCCGGTGACATTGCGTCCGAGTAGAAGTTCCAGACTTGAATCGCCTGGGTCGGCTTGGGGAGGCCCTGCTCCGAGACCGGAACGAGGCTCAGTGTCGAGTAGAATGGAGCAGTCGAGGAGGAAGCGCTGCCGTTGCGGGCGGTGAGGGTAGCGACGAAGGTCTCACCGATCGAGAAGGTCCGCTTCGAGACGGAGAGCCCGTGGGCAATCAGATCGACGTTCACCGGCCGGACTTCCAGCCTCGTCGGCGCGTCACGGCCGTTGTTCGCGTCGTCCCTCTCGGGCACATTGTTGTAGTAGTCCGCGAAGGCGGCCAGGGCGTAAGAGCCCGGAGCGAAGCTGAACCGGTCGAGCACCAGCGAGCCTTCCAGCGTGGTCGATTCGCCGGCTCCCAGCTGCGGAACGTAGAACGCTCCGAGCGTTGGGGACGCCGAGCTAGCCGTAAGGTCCGCCGAGATTGCGACCACCACGTGGAAGCCACCAGCCCGTCCGCGCGTGGAGGCGTTGTCGTTGCGGAGCGAGATCGTGACGGGGACGAGCCCTCCGACGGAGGCGCTCCCGGAGGCCTCGAATCGCGTGACCACCAGATCGATTGTCGACGGGTCCAGAGCAAAGACTACGGACGACACGCGCTGGTTGTCGCTCTCTTCGGACTCGGGCACTTCGTCATGGACGTCGACGTAGGCGCTCAAGGCGTATGGGCCGGGCGGAATCGAAGGCAGTGTCACCTGGGCCTCGACCGTAGCCAGCTCGCCTGCAGCCAGCCCATTGGGAGGATAGAAGCCCCAGTACGAAAGATCGTACGAGACCGTCGTCTGGGTAGTGCCAGGAGTCGACGCGACCGCGAATCTGACTGTGAATGGGCTTCGGACCGTGGAGCTCCCGGTGTTGCGGACCACGGCCGTCAAGGTCACCACCTCTCCGATCGACGCGACAGGCGGGTGCGCAATCGAAAGAAGCGTGAGGTTGGCCGTCGGGCTGACGAGCTGGATCGGCGCGCCCGCGGAGCGGTTGTTCGTCTCGCTGGTCTCGTTGACCTGGTCGTAAACGTCAGCGTCGGCCACCAAGACGTAAGCTCCTGGTGCGACGTCGCGGGGCAATCTTACGTGGCCGCTGAGAGCGACGCTGGTTCCGGGTGCCACGAAGTCCGCGTAGAAGTCGGTCAGCAGGAGCGCCGAGGAAGTCACGGGACTGCCGTTGCCATCCAGCGGCACCAGGTGAAGCCGGTTGTAATGATAGCGGGCCGGGTCCGAGGTCCCGGCGTTGGCGACGACCATCGTCATGACGAATGAATCCCCGATCGAAAACGTTGTGGCCGGCAGGACCAGCGTGGGTCCGACGAGATCGGTCCGAGGCGCTGTGACGGTCAGCGCGTGGGCTTCGGAGACCTGGTTGTTGGTCTCGTCGGCTTCGGGAACGTGCCCGTAGGCGTCGGCGGCAGCCGAGACGTAGTAGCTTCCCGCGCCCAGGTGACGCGCGAGCCCGGCCAGCAGCTCGAACGTCATGCTCTGACCCGGAGCCAGCTCTGGAACGTAGAAGTTCGTCAGCTCCTGGTACGAGCTCGAGGGAGGTGGATCGGTGGAGAGGCGCACGGCGCCGTAGGAGTAGCCAACCGAGATGGGTCCCACGTTCTGCACGGTGACCGTCACGGGTACGTAGCCTCCGACCGACGCCTGGGTGGCCGCATCGAAGCGCGTGATGGCGAGATCTCGCGTCGGGGGGGCGATCCGGGTGGCGTTTTCAGAGGCGTTGTCGAGTTCGTTGGATTCGGCGACCTGGTCGGCGATGTCAGCGATGGCGACGAACTTGGAAGCGGAGTCCGAAGTGATCTGTGAAATGAACACCGAACCCTGGACGACCAGAGACTCGCCCGGCGCCATCCCGGCGCCGGAGACGTACTGGTCGGCCACGTTGAGGGGGTAGCCGCTCGAGTCGGAGTGCTGGAAGCGCACGATGAAAGGTGCGGAGAGGGCGGACGTTCCAGCATTGCGCACCACGGCCGTCATTGGCGCGTAGTCTCCGACGGAGACTGCTGGCGGGGACTGAAAACTATCGACGAGCAGGTTGACGGTGGGGGGCGCGATCGTGAGGGGCTGAGTCAACGACCGGGAGTTGTTGGTCTCGTCGGTCTCGAAGACCTGATCGTAGCCGTCCACGAGGGCCCTCATGAGGTACTGACCGGGAGCGAGGAAGCGCGGCACGGTGAATGGGATCGCCCGGATCGCCTGCTGGCCGGCCGGCAGAAGTTCGACGAAGTCGAAGGCCAGGTCGTAGGACTGGCTCTCGATTGGCGCCCCCTGGCTGTCGAGGGGCGCCAGCTGCAGTTTGGAGTTGAAGAACTGCGCCGCCTGGAAGGAGCCCTGGTTTCGGATCGTGAGGGAGGCCGAAAGAGTTTCCGCCTGCGAGATCGTCGTACTGGGCAATTGCAGGCCGGTGACGACAAGGTCGACGGTGGGCGAGGTGACGTCGATCTGATTCGACGAGCTTTCTAGATTGTTGTCCTCACGCGTCTCGGCGACGTAGTCGTAGGCGTCCGCCACGGCAGCCAGGGAGTAGCGGCCGGCGGGGAAGTATCGAGGGAACTGGATCGGCTGCTCGAAGGTCACCTTCTCGCCGGCTCTCAGCTCCTGGATGTAGAACGAGGCGATCGCAGGAGAGGTAGCTGTCGCGAGGGGATCGGACGACGCGTGAATCGACAGTTGCGAGGAGGGCGCAATGCCTGAGGCGCCGACGTTCTGGACGACGAACGTGGCCGGGAAGTAGCCTCCGGCCGAGGTCGTGGGCGGCGCCTCGAAGCGCGTAACGACCAGGTCGTGCGGCGGTGCTCTGAGGACGAGCTTGGAGAGTGCTGCGCGGGTGTTGTCGGCCTCGCTGGTCTCGGCAGCGGAGTCGTAGACATCGGCTATGGCACCCACGAAGTACTCGCCGGGAGTGGCCCGTGGCATCTGGACGACGCTCTGCACGGTGAGCGCGCTGTCCCTCCCGCCGCCTTCGGGCAGTTGGCTGGAGAACTCGGTGACAAGGACGTCGCTGGTAGTGAACACGGGATCCTGGGAGAGGACCACGCGTGTCCAGAAGGGCTGGGCCAAGGGCGAGCTGCCGGCATTGCGGAGCGCGACGGTGAGCGTGACGATTTCGCTCACCACCGCTGAAAGCGGCGCGCGCACGCTGTCCGCAACGAGATTGGCGGTCGTTGCGGTGACCGTCAGCGGAGTATCCCTGCGGTTGTTGAATTCGTCGGACTCGGCGATGGCATCGAAGACGTCGACCTTCGCCACCAGCCGGTAGTCGCCCGGCGCGACGGCCCTCGGGAGCAGCAGGCCCCGCAAGCTACGCTCCTGGGATTGCCCGGGGAGAAGGCCGGAGGTGTAGTCGGTTGTCAGGGAGACCGGGTCGCCTTCGGGCGACGTCGGCGAAGCTGGGCTGGGCTCCAGGAGAAGCTCGGTGGCGAAGTAGGCCCGAAGAGAAACGCCGTCGAGGGTCCCCCGGTTGGCTATCGTCAGCGACACGGAGAAGGTGTCGCCGACGGACACGGACGAAACATCCGGGAGGAGCGAAGTGACGACCAGGTCCTTGTCGGTGGCTGCGACTGTGAAGGGCGAGGTCGAGCGTTCGTTGTTGAGCTCGTCGCTCTCCGAAAGGAAGCCGTAGCTGTCGGCTGCTGCGCGGATCCTCCACTGGCCTGGGCCGGCCTGCCGAGGCAGATCGATCATGAGTGTCGAGGATCGGCTTGCGCCGGGTTCGAGGGCGTCGATGAACGCTTCCGTGAGGGGCAGCGGCTGGCTCGTAAAGGCCGTCGCGGAGGCATCTACGGGCTCGAGCAGCAGGCGAGTGTAGGAAAAGCCTGCGGTGTGGATGGAGCCCTGGTTGGAGACCGTTGCCGTGACGATCAGCTCCCCGCCCGCAGAGTAGCGGCCTGGCTGGATAGCGAGCTCCGTGACTGCGAGGTCGATGTCGTCGGCCATCGCCGCTTCCGGCGAACCGCAGGCCCCAAGCAGGGCGGCCAGAAGGGCGAGCCATCGGACGCAAAACATCCACTGAGTTCCGGTAAGTGCGCGGAAACCCGAGTGTCGCGTCGCCTCCGTTGCTGCAGAGACCGACACCTCTCCTGTTGTCCTGGCCATGGCCCGCTCCCTTCGACGCGAGGGCAGTGGTTGACCCTCGATTCCCGTATTGCCGGACGTGCGATTGCGATCTCATCATAACATCGCTTCGCGGGGGCAAACTAGCCGAACGCGGTTGTGTGACGCCGGTAGCCGACGGGTCTGAGCAGGCTCACGGCCACCTGGAGGCGCGAAGGCCTTCCGTCTGCCATTGACTTTCGCTGGGGTCTGGTCGAGCCAAGTCCTCGCAGGGGTGAGATTCAACAACCCAGGCGCCATTTTTCAGGGCGTCGGGATCGTCGCACTTCTGTCGCGCTCACGCGGGCGGCCGCCCTCTGATACGATCGGCTCCCGGAGGCAACGGCCGTGAGCGACGACTGGGGACTGCGCAAGGAAGTCGAGATCTTCAACGGAGAGAAGCTGGCGGTGGGGGCGCTGCTCGAGCGGTTCCGCATCCACGCCGATCCGGACGGGCGCATCCGCTTCGAGCACGACTCCCCGCGTGAACTCCTGCTCGGGACGCTGGCCTGTCTCTTCCTCGTCGCCGCGCCCGCGGCCCTGGTGCTCCTGGCCGACGCGCTCGACTTCTTTCCGGAGGCGAGCCCGCTGCCGGCCTGGCTGAACTCGCCCGTGGGGGTGGCGCTCGTGGCGGCGCTGACGGCGTTCCTCTTCTTCCGGCTCTACCGGGCCACGAGCGACTACCACGCCTTCGTGCCGGCCACCGGGCGGTTCATCGAGGTGCGGAGCTTCCGCGGGCGCGCACGGGAGCGGCTCATCTGTCCGCGCGGGAAGGTGCTGGCGCTGGCTCTCGACGGCGTCTATCGCACCTCGAGGCACCGCTCCTGGTGGGAGTACGGAATCTCGCTCGTCACGCGAGACGGCAAGAAGCTGCGCATCGGCGGGGCCGTCGAGGAAGGCCCGGGTTACACCGGCGGCATCCAGTGTCTGGAGTGGCTGCAGGAGACTTTCGAGCTTCCCATCGCGCACGACTCCCCCGAGCGTCAGGTGCGCGTGCGGCGGATCGGCATCGGGCAGTTCGGCGTGGCGTTCGAGGTCCGCTCGCCCTACTCCCTGGTCGACAACCCCAAGGTGCAGGTCGCGCTTGCCACGCTTGCCGGGATGCTCTTGCTCTCGACCCTCAGGCGCTAGCCCGGACGCGTGGCTCCGAAGTGAACTCAGATCTCTGTCGACCGCTTGGGTAACGGCGTGTCGGCCGCGATCGGATGGCCCAACACGCGCAGGGCAGCCAACCAGAAGTGCCCGTAAGGTAGCGGGACCCTGTCGCAAGGAGCCAGGCTTTGATTCTGGCCATTTCGGGCAGGGTCGGGACCCGAAGTCCGAGAATCGTCTCCGTCTCTAGAGGCCGCGTCCGACGCAGCTGCCGGATACCAGTCTCGATGCCCTCGAGCCGCCCCAGGATCAGTACAGGCCGCCGGACCCGGGCCGTGCTCCATCCGGCGACGAACCTCGTCGAAGCGATCCCTGAGATCCTCCGGCACGTGATCGGCGTCCCGGCTCATTCGATGACCTGCGTGCAGTGCGACCGCCGTCCCGCGCACCATCACGGTCCCGGGTACCAGCAACTGCAGCTGTCTCTCTGCTGCCAGCAGTCGCTTCCAGTCCGGGAGCAACGAGTCCTCGCTGCTCGAGTCTTGCTTGTCTCTCATGTCACGAAATGGCCCCGGCGCCGATACTCCGCGTGGAGCAATCCTACGGCAGGCCGGCAGAGTCCTCTACCACCTTGTCCAGCGTCGTGGATACAAGTCGAATCGAATCTCGGAGCGCCGCCGCCCGGGAGAAGAACGCGAGTACCCAAAGCGCCAGTCAAGCGCCCTTGGCCTGTCGGCGCTCGGCGGCTTCCATCAAATGAGCTCGGCATGGGGGCCTGCTAGCGTTTGACGAATCTTGCACGCAGCCCGTGCGATGGACATGGTCCTTCGCATGTCTCGCACTCCTCACTGGGATACAATAGTCCGCCGGGGGGTTGCGCCCCACGCCCCTTCGGCCCCGGAGACCACGCCGTGAACGCAGAATCAGAGCGCTGGAAAGAGATCACTCCCTCGCAGTTCCCTCACGAGCACGAGGCGCTCCTGTACCTGCGCAAGCACCTGCCTGACCAGGAACCCTACCGAGCCTGGTCCAACTTCGAGTTCATCGCCGACGACGGGACCGTAAACGAGGTGGACCTCCTGGTGCTGGGGCCGGCCGGCCTCTACCTGGTCGAGATCAAGAGCCGCCCGGGACGGGTCTCCGGCGATGCGGGCACCTGGACCTGGGTCCACGAGGGACGCGAGCTCCTGGTGGATAACCCGGTGCTGGCGGCCAACCGCAAGGCCAAGAAGTTGAAGTCCCTGCTGGCCCGTCAGCGCGCCTGCAACAAGATCCGGGTGCCCTGGATCGAGGAGCTGGTCTTCCTGTCGGCACAGGGCATCCGATGCGGCTTCGACAATGCCGTGGCCTCCCACGTCTGCGTGCGGGATGAAGACGCGACAGACCTTCCGGGGATCGGCAACCGCTTGACCCTGCCCCCGCCGCCTGGACAGCGCGAGCGCGGGGTCCCGAGTGTCGACGCCGCGGTCGCGCGGGCCCTGGCCCGGGCCGTCGCCGAAGCCGGCATCCGGCGATCCCAGAAGTATCGGGTCGTCGGTGACTATCACCTGGACAAGCTGCTGGTCGACGGTCCCGGCTACCAGGACTGGGCGGCGACTCACGTCTCCCTGAAGCACACCGTCCGTCGCATCCGGATCTACAACATGCGGCCTGGTGCCGACGCCGCCACCCGGGAGACGCTGGCACGCGCAGCGCGACGCGAGTTCGAGATCCTGCAGGACCTGGTCCACCCGGGCATTGTCCGGCCGATGGACTACCGCGAGCACGAGCTCGGCCCCGCGCTCATCTTCGAACACCACGCCGACGCCCAGAACCTCGAGCACCATCTTGCACTGAACGGCCAGAAGATGGGCCTCGGCCAGCGCCTGGAGCTTCTCCGCTCGCTCGCCGAGATCGTTCAGTTCGCCCACAAGATGAAGCTGAGGCACCGGGCCCTGAATCCTCGCTGCATCCTCGTACGTTCCGACAGCACTGACGGAGTTCGAGTGGAAATCCTCAACTGGCAGACCGGGTATCGTGAGCTACCGGCTCCGACGTCGCGCGGGAACGTGACCGGTACCGAGCATCTCGACCGCCTTCTCGAAGATCAGTCGACGGTCTACCTGGCGCCAGAGGCCCTTGCCTCCGCTTTTCCCGACCCGGTGCTGCTCGATGTCTTCGCCCTGGGCGCCATCGGCTATCACCTGTTTGCCGGCAGACGCCCGGCGGAATCCTTCGTCGAGCTCCAGCAGCGGCTGCACGACGGTCACGGCCTGAGGCTCACCGGGGTCGTCGATGGTATCCCCGAGGCCCTCGATTTTCTCATCCAGGCCAGTACCTACCCAGAGACCATCTCCAGGCTGGCCTCGGTCGATGAGTTTCTGCAGCAACTCGAAGAGGTGGAGGAGCAGTTCACTTGCCCCGCACCCGAGGTCTTCGTCGACCCGGTCAAGGCCAAGAAAGGCGACCGTCTCGAGGGCGGCATGGTGGTCGAGCGCAGCCTGGGAACAGGGGCGGTGTCCGTCGTTCATCTCGTCGATCGCGGTGGCCAGAAGATCGTGTTGAAGGTGGCCCTCACCCCCGAGCACAATCCCCATCTGAAGGCAGAGGGTGAGATCCTGGCCACGCTTCACCACCCGGGCATTGTCCAGTTCCACGGGTACTTCGAGCTGGGGGAGCGCACGGCCCTCTTGCTGGCTCAAGCGGGGGACCAGACACTGGGTCAACGACTGCGGCAGGACGGTCGTTTGCACCCGGAGCTGCTGCAGCGTTGGGGTCAGGATCTGCTGGAAGCGGTTCGCTACCTGGAGCAGATGGGAGTGCCCCACCGGGACATCAAACCGGACAACCTCGGCATCGCCCCCCGCGGCCGCGGCAACGAGCTGCACCTGGTGCTCTTCGACTTCTCCCTGTCGCGCACGCCGCCGGAGCGCATCCGGGCCGGAACGGTTGGATACCTCGACCCGTTCCTCTGTTTGCGCAAGCCGCCGCGCTGGGACCTGAACGCCGAGCGCTTCGCGGCAGCCGTCACCTTGCACGAGATGGCCACGGGGACGGTGCCGCGCTGGGGGGCCGGCGACAGCGATCCCGCCAGCATCGACTGTGAAGCGACCATCGAGTCCGATCTGCTCGAGCCTGCGCTCCGCGAGCCGATGACCGCGTTCTTCGAGCAAGCGCTCCGTCGAGATCCGACCCGTCGGTTCGACAACGCCGAGGAGATGCTGGCAGCCTGGCGACGGATCTGGGAATCGACGACCGTGCGATCGGCGAGTGCCGCAGCCGAGTCGGTCGAGCCGTTCGAGACTCGTCTGCGCAAGGCGCAGCCCGCCGCGTCCCTGGTCGAGCTGGGACTGAGCACCAACGCCCTGAGCGCGCTGGAGCGGCTGGGCGCGACCCTGGTACAGGACCTGCTGGCGGTCCGTGCCTCCGATATCCCGCGAATGCGCGGCGTGGGCACCCGAACTCGACGGGAGGTGCTGGAGGCCATCCAGGCCGCCGTGGCCGTTCTCGCCGAGACCGCCACGCCTGGTCGCGAGACTCGCTCGACGACCAGTGACGACGCCGAGGGAGGCACCGCTCGAAGCGTCGATCTGATCGTCGAGAAACTGTTGCCGGCGCGCAACAAGCCAGGGGGCGACGCGACTCACCGAGCCCTGCGCCTGCTCCTGGGTCTGGACGCTCCGCCGGAGGCGCAGGGGTGGACGTGGCCCAGTCAAAGTGAGGCCGCCCGCGTGGTGGGGATCACGCAGCCGGTCCTGAGCATCGCTCTGACGAAGGCCCGGCAACGCTGGGCACGCAATGCGTCGCTCACTGCGCTACGCGACGAGCTCGCCGCCCTTCTCGACGGGCAGTCGGGGCTGATGTCCATTCCCGAGCTGGCGGAGATGGTTCTACTGACCCGCGGCTCCGCCTCGAGTGGCGCCGAGAGACACCGGGCAGGCCTGGCCGTCGTTCGTGCGGCCACCGAGACCGAGCTGTTTCTGGAGCACCCTCGCTGGATGGTTCGCCGCATCGGCAAGCGGGTCCTGGCCGCGCGAAACGGTGTCGTGGACGGGCAGACGCTGGCCGACTACGCCTTCCGCCTGGGAAGGGAGGCCGACGGCCTGGCGCTTCAGGACCCGCTCCCGGCGAAGGCCACCGTGGTCGAGAGACTGCTGGCCGTGCCAGCCCCCGAGGGATTTGCGCCGCTGGCCGAGTCTGGGCTGATCCACCTGGCGGCCGCGGCGTCGGCGGGTGCGGCCGTTTCGAGCCGGCTCGAGCTCTATCCGCGAGGAATGCCGGCGCTGCGGGCCCTGCGGCTGTCCCAGGGTGCACTGCTGGGGACCCGGCAACTTTCGGTGGAGTTGATCCGCCAGCGCGTGCAGTCCCGCTATCCGCTGGCCGAGCCGCTGCCGGACCCGCCCGAGCTGGACGCGCTTCTGAGGGACGCGGGCCTGGAGCTGGACTGGGACGCGTCGGCTGCCAGGGGCCTGGGGGCCTACCTTCCCCCGCACGTGACGTTGGCGGGGGTCAGCACGCCGCCTCCCTCGCTCGAGCGTCTGGACACCTCGCTCGGTGGTCCGGTCGAGGTGACCCCCGAGATCGCCCAGGCGCGCCAGTTCGAGGAACGGCTCCAGCGGGCCGAGCGCGAGGGGGCCTTCCTGGTGCTGGTCACACCGCCGGAGTTCCAGCGGCGGGCCGAGCAGGAGTTGACCCGGCGCTTCCAGGTCGACGCGCGGAGCCTGGACACGTTGCTGATCGGCCGGATGAAGGAGGTTGCCGCGAAGGGCGGCGCCCGCTGGGACGTGGTGCGCCGAGCGGACGGGGCGGCGGCCGGCAGTCGCGACTGGTTGAACCTGCAGATGCTGGTCAAGAGGGCCGTTTCGGCCGTGAAGGCCAGTCTGGAGTCCGCAGAGCGCACGGTGCTGTTGATGCACCCGGGGCTGCTGGCTCGCTACGATCAACTGTCCTTGCTCGAGGGCCTGCGGGATCGAGTCGGCCGGCCTGCCCCGGCGAGCGGCACCCGGCTGCACGGCCTCTGGGTGCTCGTGGTGGGAGACGATCAGCAGACCCTGCCGGTCGTGGATGGCCGGCCCGTACCGGTGCTCACACCCGGCGAGTGGGCCCGCATTCCCGTGTCGTGGTTGCAGAACGCCCATCGGGCCGCCCCCTCGGTCGAGGTCGCGTTGGACTGACCTCGGATTGAGAACCCTGCGATGACAGGCTCTCCGGGAAAGGAACCGCCAAAGAGACCATGATCGATTCTCGAGCGCTGCTGCAGGATTGCCAGAAGCTGGTCTCCAGGCTGGAGGACGACCTTCGCGAGCATTGCGCCGAAGTGCCGGGGCTGGCCACGCAGGTGCGCGAGCGTTACGATGCGGCCAGGCGGGGGAGTCGCACGGGGCTGGCCTACGAAGTCTGGCTGACGGAGTACCTCTCGCAGGTGGCGGTGGCCTGGGTGCTGGCCTCGGTCTTTGCGCGTTTTCTGGAGGATAACGGGCTGGTGGACCCACCGCGGCTGGCGGGGCCGGGTCCGCGGCTGGGGCATGCGAGGGACCAGCGGAGCTTGTTCTTCCAGAGGCAGCCGGCGGCGAGCGACCGGGAGTACCTGCAGGCCGTGTTCCGGGATCTGGCGGAGCTGCCGGCAATGCGGGAGCTGCTGGACGAGGGGCACAGCTCGCTCTGGGAGCTGCCGCTCTCGGCCGACGGGGCCGCGGAGGTCGTGAAGTTCTGGCACCGCATCGACCCCGCGACGGGGACGCTGGTCCACGACTTCACCGACCCGGAGTGGAACACGCGGTTTCTGGGAGACCTGTACCAGGACCTGTCGGAGAGCGTGCGGAAGCGCTACGCGCTGTTGCAGACGCCGGAGTTCGTGGAGGAGTTCATCCTGGACCGGACGCTGACGCCGGCGATCCGGGAGTTCGGTTACCAGGAGGTGCGGCTGATCGACCCGGCCTGCGGCTCGGGCCACTTTCTGCTGGGCGCGTTCGCGCGGCTCCACGCGCTGTGGTGCGCGGAGAACCCGGCGATTCACAGCCGGGAGCTGGCGCAGCGGGCGCTGGACGGCGTGGCCGGGGTGGACCTGAATCCGTTCGCGGTGGCGATCGCGCGGTTCCGGCTGCTCCTGGCGGCGCTGCGGGTCGGGCAGGTGGAGCGGCTGGCCGACGCGCCAGGGTTTCGGCTCCATCTTGCGGTGGGCGATAGCTTGTTGCACGGGCCAATCCGAGGGGACACCGGGCGCGGGCACCAGGGACGGCTGGTCGGGGATGATCCGATCGGGCATCTCTACTCCACGGAGCACGCGGATGAACTGAGGCGCATTCTGCACCGCCAGTATCACGCCGTGGTCGCCAACCCGCCCTACATCACCGTGAGCGATCCGGTGCTGAATCGGGCGTATCGCGAGCGTTATGACGCGTGCAGCGGGAAGTACGCCTTGGTGCTGCCGTTCCTGGAGTGCCTCTTCGACCTGGCGCTCAAAGCCGAAGGACGTGACTCCGCTCGCCCTGAGCTTGTCGAAGGGCGGGCCTCGGAGGTCGGCGCCGGTTACATCGGCACCATCGTGTCGAACTCCTTCATGAAGCGGGAGTTCGGCAAGAAGCTGATCGAGCAGTTCATCCCCCGCTGGGACTTGACGCACGTCCTTGACACCTCGGGTGCCTATATCCCGGGCCATGGAACGCCGACGGCTATCCTGTTTGCGAGGAACCGCCGGCCGGTCGACGCCGTGGTGCGAGCCGTGATGGGCATTCGCGGCGAGCCCTCGGCGCCGGAGGACCCGGCGCGGGGCAGGGTGTGGAGCGAGATCGTCGGGCTGATCGACCAAGCCGGCGCACAGGGCGAGTTCGTCAGTGTCAGCGATGTGGCGCGCGCGCGTTTCAGCAGCCATCCGTGGAGCTTGGGCGGCGGTGGGGCAGCGGAGCTGAGGGAGAAGTTGGAGGAAACTGCGCGCTGCACTCTTGACGCTAGCGTTGAGTCAGTGGGCATCACGTCGTTCACGCTCGAGGACGACATGTACGTCACGCCAATCTCGGTCGCCCGCCGAAGAGGCCTGGGCGTTCGGGACGTCAGGCCCCTCGTTGTTGGCGATGCGGTCCGCGACTGGGCGATGGGCGATCTCGATGTTGTTGTCTTCCCGTACACCGACGAGTTCAAGCCGGTGAGTGACAACCCGGAGCAAGCGTGCCTCTTATACCTGTGGCCTGCGCGAACGTGCCTCGCCAACAGCCGGATGTTTGGCAATCAAACCAAAGTACAGGCGGGACTACGTTGGTACGAGTTCGGGCGCCTCACCGTCGACAAACTCCGCACCCCCCTCTCCATCACCTTCGCCGAAGTAGCCACCCACAACCACTTTGTCCTCGACCGCGGCGGCAAGGTCTTCAAGCAGACTGCCCCCGTCATCAAGCTGCCTCCCGGCGCCTCCGTCGACGATCACCTCGCCATCCTCGGCCCCATCAATAGCTCCACCGGCTGCTTCTGGATGCAGCAGGTTTTTCACAATAAGGGCGGCCCGGGCGGTGCCTGTTCCAAGGATGAGAAGTGGCACGACTTCTACCAGCACGACGGCACCAAGATGCGCCAGTTCCCCCTCCCGCGCACCACGCCCCTCGAGCGCGCCCGCCGCCTCGACGACCTTGCGCAGCAACTCTCCTCACTGGAGCCGTCGGCTCTCGTGACGCAAGCGACTCCGACCCGAGAGCGCCTCCGCACCGCCGAGGCCGAGTGGCACCGAGTCCGCGCCCTGATGATCGCCCACCAGGAGGAGCTCGACTGGGAGTGCTACCGCTGTTACGGGCTTCTCGACGACGCCCCCGTCGCCCCACTCGAAGACACGCCACCCCTCGCTCTCGGCCAGCGCGCCTTCGAGATCGCGATGGCCCGCGCGATGGCCCGCGGCGAGCTGGCGACCACCTGGTTCGAACGCCACGGCTCCACCCCGATCGCCGACTTCCCGTCCGACTGGCCCGCCGATTACCGACGCCGGGTCCAGCGCCGCCTCGAGCTGACGGAATCCAACCCGAACATCCGGTTGATCGAGAAACCCGAGTACAAGCGCCGCTGGAACACCGAGCCCTGGAACGAGCGCCTCCAGCGCGCCCTGAGAGGCTGGCTCCTCGATCGTCTCGAAGACCGCAAGTACTGGCCCGAGTACCGGCTCCTCAGCACCGCCCGCCTGGCCGATCGCCTCCGGGCCGACCCCGAGTTTCTCCAGGTCGCCGAGCTCTACCGCGGCCGCCCCGATTTCGACCTCGCCCGCCTCGTCGCCGAGCTGGCTGTCGACGAGGCCGTCCCCTTCCTGCCCGTCCTCCGCTACAAACCCACCGGCCTCCGCAAACGAGCCGAGTGGGAACGAACCTGGGAACTTCAGCGAGCCGAGGATGAGGGGCAGGCGCCCGGTGCTAGCGGGCAGGGGCAAGGGCAAGGGCAAGGGCAAGGGCAGGGGATAGCAGTGCCCCCCAAGTACGCCTCCGCAGACTTCCTCAAGTCCACCTACTGGCGCCTGCGCGGGAAGCTGGACGTGCCCCGCGAACGGTTCGTCCTGTACCCGCACGCCGAACGCGACGCCGACCCCTCACCCGTCCTCGGCTGGGCCGGGTGGGACCACCTCGAGCAAGCCCGCGCCCTGGCTGCCACCTACGTCGAGAGGAAGGAGTCCGAGGGCTGGGACGCAACCCGCCTGACCCCGCTGTTGGCCGGGTTGCTGGAGCTGATTCCCTGGCTGAAGCAGTGGCACAACGACCCGGACCCCGACCTCGGCCAGGGCATGGGCGACTATTTCGACGGCTTCGTCCAGGAAGAAGCCCGCGCTCTCGGCTTGACGCTCGACGACCTGCGACAATGGAAGCCTACGAAGAGAGGTCGCGGGGCCTGACCGGCCAAGCTGTGGAGACCCCGAGTGATACCCTGCGAAAGGGGTGTGGAGCATGACAGACAGAATCAGCGTTGACCCGGCCATCTGCTCGGGAAAGCCCTGCATTCGCGGCACGCGAATCATGGTCAAGAACCTGCTCGGAATGATCGCCGGCGGCTACAGCCTCGAACGGATCGTGGAAGCGTACCCGGAGCTGACACGCGAGGACGTGGTGGCTGCCCTGGAGTACGCCACCGAGGTGATCGATGAAGAGAGGGTCGTCGCCCGTGCCTGAGGCGATGACCGTCTTGCTCGATCAGAACGTCCCACGGGAGATCGGTCCGTGGTTGTCGAAGCAGCGCCCGTCCTGGAGAGTCCTTCACACTTCGCAGGTCGAGCTGTCGCTGGCGTCGGATCGCGACATCTTCGTCTGGGCTCAGCAGATGCGAGCCTTGATCGTCACGTTCGATGAGGACTTTGCCGACATCCGCTTTCTGCCGGGAGGTAGCCACTGTGGCGTGATCCGGCTGCGGGTCTGGCCCACCACTGTCGAGGAGACCGAGCGCGCGCTGGCGCGGCTGCTCGAGCAAGTCCCCGATGACGAGATGGCCGGCGCACTGATCATCATCGACCGTTTCCGCATTCGAATCCGAAAGCCTCGACTCTGAAGCTCCTGAGACTCCACCATGCTCATCCGCGACGTCATCGAGATCCCCGAACGGGTCCACAAGGGCGACTTCGTCCTCAAACTGACCGAGGGCGTCGAGCACACGAAGGCGACGCTGGACGACTACGTCGTCACCGAGCAGCTCGCGAAGTGCTTCGACCGCGCTCTGGGTCTCATCCAGGGTGCTCTGGCCGGGTGCAGCAGCAAGGCGGCCTATCTGCACGGCAGTTTCGGAAGCGGCAAGAGCCACTTCATGGCGGTGCTCCACGCTCTGCTCAGGGGAGACGCAGACGCGCGCTCGATCCCGGAGCTGGCTGGGGTCGTCGGAAAGCACTCGCAGTGGCTGGAGGGCAAGAAACTGCTGCTGGTGCCCTTTCACATGATCGGCGCGCCCTCGATGGAGGTTCGCATCCTGGGTGGTTACGTCGATCACGTGCGCCGGCATTTTCCCGACACGCGCCCGCCGGGTGTGTTCCTCTCGGACAAGCTCTTCGAGGATGCGAAGGGCATGCGCGCGAAGCTGGGAGAGCAAGAGTTCTTCACGCATCTCAACGAGCCCGCGGCCGGCGCCGGATCCGGTTGGGGCGACCTCGCCGCTGGATGGGACTCGGAGAGCTTCGAGGCCGCCCTTCGCAGCCCTGCCGGGTCGGAATCCAACGCTCGCCTGGTGGGCGATCTGGTCAGCACCTACTTCAAGGCCTACGCCGAGATCGCCGCCGGTGGCGGGGCGGCGTTCGTCAACCTGGACGACGGCCTCTCGCTGATCTGCAAACACGCCAAGGGGCTCGGATTTCACGGCGTCGTCTTCTTCCTCGACGAGTTGATCCTGTGGCTGGCCAGTCGCATGGCCGACCAGGAGTTCGTCAGCCGTGAGGGACCGAAACTAGCAAAGCTGGTGGAATCCGGCACCGCCGATCGCCCGGTGCCGCTGGTCAGCTTTGTCGCACGCCAGCGCGACCTGAGCGAGCTGGTGGGCCAGCACGTGCCGGGCGCCAGCCAGCTCAGCTTCGCCGATGTTCTGAAGTGGTGGGAGGGCCGGTTCGACAGGGTCACCCTGGAAGACCGCAACCTGCCCGCCATCGCCCGCAGGCGCATCCTGAAACCCAGGTCGGAGAAGGCTGCCGGAGAGCTCGCTCGGGCCTTCGAGCAGACTGCCGGCGCCCGTGAAGAGGTCATGAGAGTCCTCCTCACTTCCGAGGGTGACCGCGACCAGTTCCGCGACATCTACCCGTTCAGCCCGGCCTTCGTCCAGGCGCTCATCGCGCTATCGTCGATGCTACAGCGAGAGCGCACGGCCCTGAAGGTGATGCTGCAGCTACTGGTCAACCAGCGGGAGACGCTACAGCTGGGCGATCTCGTTCCGGTGGGAGACCTCTACGACGTGATCGCCGAGGGCGACGAGCCGTTCAGCGAGGAGATGCGACGGCAGTTCGAAAACGCCAAGCAGCTCTACCACCGCAAGCTGCTGCCCCTGCTGGAGCAAGAGCACGGCGTGCGGCTGGAGCAACTGTCGAACAGCGCGCCCGAGCACGCCAAGGTGCGCGCGTTCAGGACCGACGACCGCCTGGTGAAAACGTTGCTGCTGTCGGCGTTGGTGCCGGACGTCGAAGCCTTCCGCGACCTGACGGCGGCCCGGCTGGCGGCCCTGAACCACGGAACGATTCGCACCCCCATCCCGGGAAACGAAGGCTCGGCGGTCCTGACGCGAGTCCGCAAGTGGGCCGCCCAAGTGGGCGAAATTCGCGTTGGCGAGGAAGCCGCGAACCCGACCATCACCGTGCAGCTCTCCGGCGTGGACACCGAGGGCATCCTGGAAGCTGGGCGCACGGTGGACAACACGGGGAACCGGCAGGCCAAGGTCCGCGAGGTATTGTTCCGTCAGATCGGGCTCCAGGCGCAGGACACGCTGTTCAACCGGCACGAGTTCGTCTGGCGAGGGACTCGGCGCCTCATGGACGTGCTGTTCGGCAACCTGCGGGATCGCGATCGGCTGCCCGACTCGTCGCTGGTTTCGCAGGAAGATGTCTGGAAGGTCGTCTTCGATTTCCCGTTCGACGACCCGGGACACGGCCCCAGCGACGACCTGGCTCGGCTCGAGGCCTTCCGGGTGAACAATAGGCCGACCCGCACGGTCTGTTGCGTGCCGTCGTTCCTGAGCCTGCAGGCGCAGGCCGGACTGGGCAAGCTGGTCATCCTGGATCACATCCTGGTCGGCAACCGGTGGGAAGACGCCACGCGACACCTGAGGGCGGTCGACCGCCAGGCAGCCAGGACTCTGCTGGAGAATCAGCAACGAGAGCTGCGGGAGCAACTGGTGCAAGTGCTGGAGGCGGCCTACGGCGTGGCCCCCGCGCGCGAGGGGATGCTGGATAAGACGCACAGCCTGGCCCAGCATTTCGTGTCCTTGGACCCGTCCTTTGCGCCGCGACCACCGATTGGCGCCCACCTTCGAGAGGCGTTCGTCCATTTGATGGGGCAGATGCTGGAGAGCCAGTTCCCGGCCCATCCTCAATTCGGATGCGACGAGGTGAAACCGGCAGTGCTGCGAAAGGTGCTCGATCAGGTGCGCGCAGCCCTCGAACAGCCGGATGGCCGCGTGATCGTGGACAAGCCGTTGCGCTCCATGATGAAGGAAATCGCACAACCCCTGAAGCTTGGCGAGATGCACGACGGCCCGTTTGTCCTGGGCCATCACTGGAAGGAGCACTTCGAGCGGAAGCTCGCCGCCGAACCGGGACCTCTCACGGTCGCGAAGCTTCGCGCCTGGACGGATGAACCGCACCCGATGGGTCTGCCCCCGGAGGTGCAGGATCTGCTCATCCTGGTGTTTGCCGAGCAGACCAGTCGTTCGTTCCACCTCCACGGAGGTCCCGTGGCTGTCACGCTGGGCCGGATTCCCGACGACGTGGAACTGCGAGAGCAACCGCTGCCGCCGGCCGAGGACTATCGAGTTGCCTGCGAACGCGCAGCGAAAGTGCTGGGATTGACCGTGTCGCCGCTGCGCAATGCATCCAACGTGAGCGAGCTGGTGGCCCAGTCCCGGCAGAAGGCCGCTGACTTGCGGGGCCCCGCGAGCTCGCTGGTGCGCGAGCTTGAGACGCGGATGAAGGCGCTCGGCCTCGATGCGGCAGGGACGAACCGGATGAAGACCGCCCGCGCATCCCTCGCGCTGCTCGAAAGCCTGCACGCGGCTTCCGATGGCGCGATGGCGACGGTGTGGGCCAAGGCCAGTCTGACAACGTCCGCGGAGGCCATGGCTCACAGCATCACCAAGGCCGAGGTCGTTCTCCAGGCGTTGAAATCGGCCAACTGGGCCCTGTTCGAAACGGCGCTGACGCTGGGAGGAGTCCACGCCACCAGCGTCGACCCTCTTCGGCAACGGCTGACGGATGGCCTGACGAAGGACGAGTACGCGGTAGGGCTGGCCGCGGTGCTGGAGAGTGCCGAGAGAGAGGCCACACGGCTGCTGGGGCAGGCTGCCAGCGCGCAGCCCACGGGCGGGCCACCGGGCGGATCCGGGGGGAAGCCTGCCCCGAGGAATGCAGGAGTGGAGCCGCCTCCAACGCCGGTTCCTCACAAGCAGGATCCGCCTCGGGCATCGCCGGGCGTCAAGCTTGTCGAACAAGGTGAAGAGCCCTGCCTCGATCTCGACCAGGCCCGACAGCTGTTCCGGACTCTGCAGGGCAAACTGGAGTCGGATGCCGATAACCGAATCGCTCTTACCTGGACCCTCTTGCGCAGGGAGAGGCAGCCGTGAAGTTCGCCACGCCGACGCCGTCGCAGCTTCGGGTAAAGGTCGCGGCGATCCTGCAGAAAGTGCCGGCAGCCACGAGGATCGGACTCCGAGCGGGCAGCGCCTGGGCCGGCCCGCCGGATCTGGAGGTTGGCGGTCGAAGAGTGCCCGTGGTCTGGTGCCCGTCGGTGCTGGAGTTCCGGGAGACCATGACCGATCCCGAATTGCGCGGCAAGCTGGCGGTGCTGCTCACGGATCGGGAGGAGGCGGAGCTGGGAGCCGATGCGCTGGCGCGTCTGGCCAGAGGTCGGCTGGAGCTCATCGACCGCTGGGAAATCGTCTGCGAGCTCTTTCGCGCGCAGAGCTTGGACCCGAGGCTTGTCGGGTTGAGCTGGATGTCCGACCAGCTCATCGAGCAGGCCCATCCGGACGGCTATCCGGCAGTGGCCGGCGGAGTCCTCGACGCCGAGACCGCGTGGGCCGTCATCCTGAAGAGCGCGCTGGAGTTCTCGAGCGGGCGGCCCGACGCCAAGGCCGTCCTCCGGTGGACCTGCAATCCAACCGGCGTGAAGGCATTCCTGGACGCCTCGGCTGAAATGAAGTCGGACCTGCGAACGTGGTTGGAGTCGTCGGCCGGTCCCCTGGGAGCGCTGCTGCTGAGAGCCGTCGAGGCTGGCCACGGCGCCGACGCGCTTTCTCTGGGGCTGGCGCTCGAGACCGTGGACCCGGAGAGGGCTGACGAGATGGCGGGGGATTCCGAGTCACTCCGCGCGGCCCTGCGCGACTGCCAGGTTCGTCTGGAACGATACCTGGGAGGGTCGGCCCCCTCGACCCAGGACAGCCGCCTGTGGGCTTCGCTGGCCGCAGACTTGGCCAAGGAGCGATTGCTCCGTCCGGGGCAGCGAGATGTTCAGGACGTGCTGGCCCGGTTGGACGACGTCCTGCGAGAGCTTCGTGCGGAGCCGTTCGCTCGCGGCAGCGACTTCTCGCCGATGGGCCTGCAGCAGCGGTTGGAGGATTTCGCCGCCGCCATAGACCGGCTGCTGGAAGCCAGCGTGCAGCCCGCAGCCCCAGGCCTCACCCCTCAAGTCTCAAGCCTCCAGCCTCCAGCCTCAAGTCTCAAGCCTCAAGCCTCCAGCCTCCTCTCCGAGGTCGACACTGCGGCCGCATTTCTCTTGATGCACGCCCTGATGCGCGTCGATGCGGCCCGACGTCGTACGGTTCAGATGGCCTGGCGTCTTTGCCGGTTCGTTTCGGCCCCCGCGATGCCGGGCACGCCGGACTCTCTGGCCAAGATGGCCGCAAGCTATGCCACCGAGGGGAGCTACGCAGACTGGGCCCGGTCAGTGCTCTGGGAGGGGGATTCCAATCCAACCTTCAACCGGAGTCTGAGGAAGCTGAGAAGTCGGCTCCTGGAGCTACGAGAGGCTCAGAACCAGCGGTTCGGCGAATCCCTGGTCCAGCTCTGCGCGGCGAGTGCTGACGTGCCGGGGATGCTGACCGTGGAGCAGGTCCTGGACGAGGTCGTGGCACCTCTGGCCAGCCAGTCGCCCTTGCTGATGCTTGTGCTCGACGGTGTGGGCCATCCCATCCTTCGGGAGTTGGTGGCCGACCTCGATATGAGGGGATGGATCGAGCTTCTGCCTTCGGGGCGGAAGGACCCGCTGCTCGTGCTATCAGGTCTCCCGAGCAAGACCGAAGTCTCCCGGACCAGCCTGCTCTGCGGCAAGCTTGCCGTTGGTGGGCAGAACGAAGAACGCCAGGGGTTCGTGAAGCATCCTGGTTTGGTCAACGCCAGCGGGTCCCGAAATGCGCCGGCGCTGTTCCACAAGGCCGAGCTGAATGATCGAGAGGGTGGTCTCGCCGACCCCGTGGTCGCTGCCCTTGGCAACACACGACAGAGGGTCGTCGGCGTCGTGCTCAATGCCGTGGACGACCACCTGGCAAAGGGGGATCAACTGGCCGTTCGCTGGAGTGGAGATACGGTGCCGCTGCTGCGCCAATTGCTCGAGACCGCCAAGCTGGCAGGCCGCATCGTTGTACTGACCAGCGACCATGGCCACGTGCTGGAGCGAGACTGCGTGGCGGCACCGGATGACACGGGCGGCGACCGCTGGCGGGCGGATGACGGCAAGCTCAGAGCCGGCGAGGTCGTGCTCAGGGGTCCCCGCATCCTGGGCGGACGCGGCGGTTCCATCATCGTTCCGTGGACCGAGAAACTGCGCTACGGAATGAAACGGCACGGTTATCACGGCGGCGTTACTCCCCAGGAAGTACTGGTGCCGCTGGTGGTGCTGACGACTCATTCAGTGCCTCCTGAAGGATGGGCCGAGGCCCCGTCGACGGTTCCGATCTGGTGGGAACAGGAGTTCGCGTTGCTGAGTTCCGATACGCAGAGGGGCCGGGATGGCGCCACTGCTCTCGACGCCTGCTCGAGTTTGCCGTCGCTCCGCGACACGGAGACTCCGGCAGCCCGAGAGGAGGTCGTTTCGCCCCGGATGTCGAGGCCACTCGCCGAAGGGCAGCAAACCCTCTGGAGTGCAGCCTGTACAGCGCCCTGCCCCCCAGTGGCTGGATCGACTGATGGATTCATCCGTTTACCAGGCCCAGCAGGCACAGATCCAGCGAACTCCTATCGGAGAGGACCGTGTCCGCCAAGTCCTCTCTGCCCTCGACCTTCACGGCGGCAAACTGACAAGGACTGCTCTGGCCCACAAGCTGGAGCTGCCAGCCCTGCGATTGCAAGGCGTGCTGGCCACGTTGCGGCGCCTGCTGAATGTCGACGGCAGCTCGGTGCTCGAAGTCGACGAGCCCTCGGACACCATCGAGCTCAACCGCAAGTTGCTTGAGACCCAGTTCGGGCTCGATTGAGCTCTCCGCCCAGTCTCAAGCCTCCCCATGCTCAGTCCCCAACGGCGCAACGACATAGTGGATGCTTTGAGGCGTGGGACGGTACCGACTCGCGGCCTTGACTGCCTGGCCGTGGGTCTGGAACGATTCGAGCCTGCCATCCTCGAGAACCTCGATGCGGTCGAGCGCGGTAGTTCAGTGTTCAAAGCCATTCGTGGGGAATACGGTAGCGGCAAGACGTTCCTCGCCCGCTGGATGCAGGAGAGAGCTCGCTCGAGGGGGTGGGCCACCGCGGAGGTTCCGATTTCTGAAACGGAGACGCCGCTCCACCGGCTGGAGACCGTGTACCGCCGGATGATGGAGCGGCTGGCCACGGCCGAGACAGCCGAGGGCGCGCTCCGCAGCGTTGTCGACGGGTGGTTCTACGCGCTCGAGCAAGATGTCCTGGCTGAGGGGCAAGTCCAGGAATCTCAGACTGACCTGCTGATGGAGCGTTCGGCCAGCCTGATGGAATCGAGGCTCGCGGACATTCATCGGATGGCCCCGGCATTCGCGGCGGCGCTTCGGGGCTACAGGCAGGCCGTGGCCGGATCGGACACTGCGGGGGCAGAGGGCATCCTGGCCTGGCTGGCGGGACAGCCCAACGTGGGGGCCAGCGTGAAGCGTGTCGCCGGGCTGCGGGGAGAGGTCGATCATTTCGGCGCGCTCTGTTTTCTGCAAGGGCTGCTGGTGGCCCTTCGGGATTCCGGACGTCCGGGGCTGCTGGTGGTTCTCGATGAGGTGGAGACACTTCAGCGCGTGCGCGGCGATGTCCGGGACAGGGGGTTGAACTCCCTGCGGCAGCTCATCGACGACGTCGACTCGGGCCGGTTTCCGGGCCTCTACCTGGTTGTCACCGGAACGCCCAGCTTCTTCGACGGGCCGCAGGGCGTCCAGCGTCTGCCGCCGCTGGCGCAACGCCTGCACGTGGACTTCGCCACGGACGCCCGGTTCGACAACCCCAGGGCGGTGCAGGTGCGGTTGCCGGGCTTCAGCCAGGGGGCGCTCGAGGAGGTCGGCAACAAGGTTCGGGACCTCTATGTCGAGCACTCGAGATCTCCGGAGCGCCTGCGCCGCATGGCAGATGATGCCTACGTGAGTGCTCTGGCGTGCGCGGTGACGGGCGAGCTGGGGGGGCGAGTGGGTGTGGCCCCGAGGATATTCCTCAAGAAGTTGGTCGCCGACGTGCTCGATCGGATCGACCAGTTTCCGGAGTTCGATCCTCGAGTCCACTACAAGTTGACGCTGGCTGACGCCGAGCTGACGCTCATGGAGCGCAATGCCCGGGCGGCAACGACCCCCGACGACGTCGAGCTGGACCTGTGAGCGCGTTCGACCGGCTGCATCCGTCCCTGCAGCATCACATCGTCAACACGCTGGGTTGGCGGAGCTTGCGCCCCTTGCAGGAAGCGGCCCTGGGCCCGATTCTCGACGGGGAGCACGTCTTGCTGAACGCGCCGACAGCCGGCGGCAAGACGGAGGCGGCGTTCTTCCCGGTGCTCTCGAGGATGCTGACGGAGGACTGGCGCCACCTGAGCGTCGTCTACGTCTGTCCGATCAAGGCGCTGCTGAACAACCTGCAGGCGCGGCTCCACGGGTATGCCCAGCTCGTGGGCCGGCGCGTGGAGCTCTGGCATGGCGACGTGGGCGGCGGTGCGCGGCAGCGACTGCTCTCCGACCCGCCGGATGTGCTGTTGACCACACCGGAATCCCTCGAGGTTATCCTGCTGTCGACGCGCTCGGGAGCAAGAGAGTTCTTGCAGGATCTCAGGGTGGCCGTTGTAGACGAGATTCACGCTTTCGCCGGCGATGATCGCGGGTGGCACCTGTTGGCGGTCCTGGAGCGCATCACTCGACTGGGCGGTCATGGTCCCGTGCAACGGCTGGGGCTATCGGCCACCGTCGGAAACCCCAGTGAGTTGCTGCAGTGGCTTGCCGGCGAGGGTCCCGAGGCTCGACGTGTTGTCTCGCCGAATGACGCGGGTTTGACGAAGGCCGAGGTCACCCTTGATCACGTGGGCACGCTGGAGAACGCGGCCACGCTGGTGTCGAGACTGCATCGCGGAGAAAAGCGGCTGGTGTTCGCCGACAGCCGCTCCCGGGTCGAGCAGCTTGCAGCCCTGCTGCGAGGCCACCGAGTCGAGACGTTCGTATCGCATGGCTCTCTCGGTGTGGACGAACGGAGGCAGGCGGAGAGTGCCTTCGCCGAGCGTTCGGACTGCGTCATCGTGGCGACCAGCACTCTCGAGCTAGGCATCGATGTCGGCGACCTGGACCGCGTCATCCAGCTCGACGCGCCGCCGTCGGTCTCGTCCTTCCTCCAGAGGATGGGGCGGACGGGGCGGCGAGCAGGCACCGTTCGTAACTGTCTGTTCCTGGCCACGACTCCACAAGAACTGCTGCGGGCGGCCGGCCAGGCGGTCCTCTGGGCCGACGGCAGAATCGACCCGGTCCGCCCACCACTCCTACCCTTTCACGTCCTGGCCCAGCAGCTCATGACAATTTGCTTGCAGGAAGGTCGGATCGGCGACCGTCTCTGGTCGGAGTGGCTTGCAGGTTTTCCGGCCCGGGCCGCCCTACCTGCCGATGACGTGTCAACAGTGCTAGCGCATCTGATTACCCACGGCTGGCTGGTACGCGAGGAGGGTCTCCTGTCCCTTGGCCCCGAAGCCGAGCGCCGATATGGGCACCGGCATTTCATGGAGCTCTGCTCGGTCTTCACGGGCGAACCGCTTTTCGCGGTTCTGCATGGTCGAACCGAGATCGGGAAAGTCCATCCGCTCTCCTTCGTCAGCCCGGAAGGTCAGACCCCGATCCTGTTGCTGGCCGGCCGGAGCTGGCGCGTCACCAATATCGACTGGCGTCACCAGGAGGCCTTCGCTGAGCCGGCGAAGGGGGAAGGCCTGTCCCGATGGCTGGGCCCCGGTCGGCCTGATTCCTTCGAGCACTGCCGCTCTATGCGTCGAGTGCTGCTGACCGGACAGGTACCGGCGACTCTCACCCGCCGGGCCAACGAGGCGCTGAAGGACCTGCGCTCCGAGTTCTCCTGGGTGGATGAGGCCTGCACCTCCGTGATGCCCGATGGCAGCGGGAGATTCCGTTGGTGGACCTTCGCGGGTCTCCTGGCCAACATGACGCTGGCCGCGGCCCTGGGCACTGCCGGGCGGCAAGGCGGCAAGGTCGACAACCTCTCGATCGAGCTGCCCGAGGAGCGGGCGCCGATGGACCTCCTGGAGGCCCTCCGGAAGCGCGCTGCCGAGACCGAGGGAAGTCTGCAGGCTCCGATCGACCCACGCGCCATCGAGCAACTGAAGTTCTCCGGATGTCTGCCGCAGCCCCTCGCATACACCGTGCTACGGCGCCGAGCTTCCGACGCAGAAGCCGTGTCTGCCTGTCTAACTGAGCCCGTCAGATGGAGCTTGCAGGATGGACTTGTGATAGCCCAGCCGGAAGGGTAAGCGGGACGACGGCGAGTACCAAACCAAGCGCTTCATCCTCGAGTGCTTCGCCACGCTAGCCGGGATGCTCTTGCTCTCGACCCTCAGGCGCTAGCCCGCGCGCGCGGCGAGCCGAGCCAGCTCCGAAGGGGTGTTGGCGTTGGCGAAAGGGTCGAGGCCGCCTGTTTGCTCCTTGACCCAGGCGAGCGGCAGTACGCGCGTGCGCAAGGTCTGCGGCAGCTCGCGCAGGCGCAGGGCGCCGGCCTGCATCGCGGCCCGCAGCTTGGGCGCGGCGGAGCGCGCGTACACGGCGTGCAGCGGCTCCACGCCCGACTCCGACTCGGGCATCACGGCCTCGTAGCCGCCCAGCGCCTGTGCCAGCTCCCGGACCAGCGCCGCGTGAACGAACGGCATGTCGCACGCGGTTACGAACACGGACTCCAGCCGCGCGTGCGCCAGCGCGCCGTCGAGGCCCGAAAGGGGTCCGAACCCGGGCGAAGGGTCGGCGAAGACGCGCAGCCCGAGCGCCACATAGGGCGCCGGGTCGTTGGCCACCACGAAGACGTCCGCGCTCACCTGGGCCAGCGTCGCCGCGGCGCGCGCCACCAGCGGCACCCCGTCCAGCAGCGCCAGCGCCTTGTTGGTCCCGAATCGGCTGCTGGCCCCGCCCGCCAGGATGGCCGCGGAGAGTCCGGGCTCGTGAGATTTCCTCATGTCGTTTCCCGGGTGCGTGTCAGTGGATGGGTCCTTGATCTCGGAGCTGGGGATCTTGTCCCCATACCCGTATCCTGAGGCATTGATGAATCTTTCGAAGAGCAACTCAGGCACCGCCGACTCCGGCGAGCTTCGATAACGCGAAAGACTGGAAGAAAACAGGGGTGCAGGGGAACGAGTTCCCCTGCTGGGGGTGTGGGGGCAAGGCCCCCACGACGATCTCAGTACAACAAGTACTCATGCGGCTCTTCGGAGAACCATCCATGCTCGAGGCCTCTGGCCCCTTGGCAGGGGTTCGGGGGCGGAGCCCCTGAGAGGAACGAGTACAACCTTCGGGACATGCCAAGATTCTTGGCAACCGGCAGCCGGCAGCCGCGTCGCGCTTGCGCCGCGTCGCGCGACTAGACTATCATCCCGCGCTCCGACACCGACGAACGATGGTCTTTTTCGAACGCAGCTTCATCGCATTGCGCTTCTGGCTGATCAAGCTGGGGCTCGCCGTCCTCTGGAGCCTCTGGATCGCCGACGCCTGCGGGGTCAAAGACCGCCTGTCGCCCGCCTTCACGGCCCTGCTCTGCATCCGAGGAACCTTCTTCACCGGCATCAGCGTGGGCAAGCAGCAGGTGCTGGCGGCGCTGGCCGGCACGGCCATGTCGCTCGGCTGCAGCGCCCTCTTCGGCTACAACGACCTGGCACTCGCGGCGGCCGTGATGCTGGCGTCCTACGTCTGTCTGCGGCTCAACTGGGAGTCGAGCATGCTGCTCGTGCTCTTCACGCTGCTCTACAGCCACCTGACGCCGCTCGGCTCGCTGGGCGAGACGGCGCAGATCCGGGTCGAGGGGGTGCTCATCGGCGTCGTCGTGGCGTCCTTGATCAACTACCTCTTCAGCCACTTCCGCTATCGCCGGATGTACTACTTCCGGCTGCGTCACGCGCTGGAGGGGTTGCTCGAGCTGCTGGACGGCGTGGCCGACGCCGTGCGGCGGCGGAACCTGGAGGCTGTCGCCCAGAGGTCGCTCGAGCTCAAGTCCCTGGCGCGGCTGGTCAGCCTGCTGTACGAGGAGTCGACCGATCTGGGCCGGGAGATGGCCTTCCGGCGCACGCCGGGCGATCTGGATGGTCCGCTCATCCCGCGCATCGAGGAGCTGTCGCGGCACATCGAGAGCGCCTGCTGGCATCTCTTCGGCGTGACCCAGGCGATGGTGGAGCTGCTGGAGGACGCCGTGGCCGTCCCGGCGCGCACGGAGGAGCAGCTGGAGGCCGTGGCCGCGATGGCGCGCGAGGCCGTCGAGGCCTTCCAGAGCCACGAGCCGCTGGAGTTCAAGCCGGCCGTCTTCCCGGGCGGCGCCGTGAAGCTGCCGTTCTTCGGAACGCCACTGCCGGAGGTCACGCTCGGGGCGGAGCTGGCGCTGCTCTCCACGGACGTCGCGACCATCCGGTTCCACACGGTCCGGTTCATGAACGAGCTGGGTGACGCCGAGGCGAGCGAAGAGGCGCTCCATCGGCCGGCCGGAGGCGGTTACAGGTAAGCTGCGAGGAGCTTGACCGACTTGAGGGGCCCGCGCAGGTGCTCGTCGAGGAAATGCGAGACGGCGCGGGCCACGGGCTGGCGATGCTCTGCCGGGAGCCGGCGGCCGGGAAGTGAGCCCAGCTCGCACTCCGCGAGCTTCCGAAGCAAGACACGCACGCCTGGCTGAAACAGAGTGGAACGCTCCTCCGAGTGTGAACCACACATGAATCCACCGCCCGAGGGTTCGAGCGGGAGCGGCTGCGAGGGGAGCGGTGAGCCGCAGATGGCACAGTCGGAGAGCTGCGGGGCGAAGCCGGCCATCGCCAGCAGCCGCATGTCGAAGGCGCACTTGGCGGCCAGGAGATCGAGCGAGTCGTCCGGCGTGCTCGCCAGCAAGTCGAGCAGCGCGCGCATGAGCTCGAAGAGTCCCTCGCAGGGCGCCACTTGCAGGGCGCGCTCGGCGCCGTAGCTGGCCAGGTAGAAGCGCGAGAGCGAGCCGCGCAGGGCCAGGTAGTCGTTCACGTGCTGCGCCTGTTCGGCGACGTGAGTGGTGCGGCGCTGGGAGATGTCGAAGAGCTGCAGCGACAGCGGCTCCAGCCCGCCGCCGAAGCGCTTCACGCTCTTGCCGACGCTTCGGGCCAAGAGCTCCAGCACTTCCCCGGACGGCACCAGCACGCGGACGAACCGATCGGACTCCCGGAAGCGGGTGACGCGAAGGATCAGCCCCTCGGAGGTGAAGCGGCAGGACACGGTGATGAGTGGCGGGCGGTACGCTGCCGCTCAGGGGCCGGCTTCGATCAGGACGTAGATGTCGTAGAGGGAATGGGTCCAGGCGGTGATGCCCAGGCCGCGGGCGATGTAGAGCCCGGAGAGAACCAGTCCGGCGATGGCGCGGTAGAGGAAGGATTCCAGCGTGAACTGCCAGCGATAGGCGCCCAGGTAGTGGAAGGAGCTGAAGATGAGGGAGCTGAGCAGGATGGAGGTGAGGACCGCGTTGGAGGGCGTGAAGCCGGCGACCTTTTCGAAGATGTAGAGCAGCGCCGAGATGAGGAAGACCCGGAAGACCAGCTCTTCGTAGACGCCGGCGCCCAGGCTGACGAGGACCTTGAGCGACATGTCCTGGGCCGGTACGTCGGGGCCCAGGAAGGGGTGGCGCACGAAGCCGGTGAGCCGCTGCGTGACGGGCCCCAGCAGGAAGGCATAGGCGAGCGACTCCAGGAGCATCAGCGGGAAGTAGCTGAAGATGAGCGGCTGGCGCATCCGGCGGAAGCTGATGCCGACGACGACGAGGATGGCCAGGAGCATCGCCATCATCATCGAGAAGAGGTTGTCGACGCCGAAGAAGTGGAAGAAGGTCTTGACCAGGATGTCGGCGCCGTTGCGGATCTGGTAGGGCTTGTTGAAGTTGAGGAAGTAGGCGTAGGCCTCGTAGACGATGAGCAGCGGCACCAGGAAGAGCAGGCTGTAGACCGGCTGGCGCGTCATCTGGACGTAAGCGCCGATGTACGTGTTGGCCAGCGTCGGCCTGCGGGCGGCGCCGGGCTCCTCGGCGGCCGCTTTCTCTGGGCTCTCCATGTTCATACCATCGACTTGTAGCGGGCCAGGAGATTCAACGCATCCAGCGGAGTGAGCCGGTCCACATCCAGCCGCCTGAGCTCCTCGACCACGGGCGACGGGTCCTGCACGAAGAGTCTGAGCTGCTGCCCGTCTTCCTCGGCGGCCTTCTTCTTCTTGCTGCTCATCGCCAGGCGCTTGCGCTCGATGTCCCGCTCCTCGTCGACCGAGAGCTCGAAGAGGATCGTCTTGGAGCGCTCGATGACGGGCGCCGGCAGGCCCGCAAGCCGCGCGACCTGGATGCCGTAGCTCTTGTCGGCCGCGCCGGTCGCGATGCGGTGCAGGAAGACGATGTCCTCGCCCACCTCTTCGACCATCACGCAGCCGTTCACCACGCCCGGGAGCAGGTTGGCCAGCTCGGTCAGCTCGTGGTAGTGCGTCGCAAAGAGCGTCTTGGGCGCAAGCTCGGGGGTCGTGTGCAGGTACTCGACGATCGCCCAGGCCAGCGAGAGCCCGTCGTAGGTGGCTGTCCCGCGCCCGACCTCGTCCAGGATCACCAGGCTGCGCGGCGTGGCATTCTGCAGGATGTAGGCGGTCTCCTTCATCTCCACCATGAAGGTGCTTTCGCCGAAGACCAGGTTGTCGCTGGCGCCGACGCGCGTGAAGACCTTGTCGACGACGCCCAGCCGCATCGAGCGCGCCGGCACGTAGCTGCCGAGCTGCGCCATTACCACCAGCAGCGCGACTTGCCTGAGGTAGGTCGACTTGCCCGCCATGTTCGGGCCGGTCAGGATGATCGTCTGAGACTGCTCGGGCACCAGCGCCACCGAGTTCGGCACGAATGGCTCGCCGGTCAGCACGCGCTCCACGACCGGGTGGCGGCCGTCCTCGATTGTCAGCTCGGGCGCCTCGATGAACTCGGGCCGCACGTAGCGGTAGAGCTCGGCGACTTCCGCCAGGCCGGCGTAGACGTCGAGCTCGGCCAGGGCGCCTGCGGCCTGCTGCAGGCGCGTGCGGTGCTCGTCGAGCCCGTCCCTGAGCCGGCAGAACAGCTCGTACTCCAGGCTCGCCGCCTTGTCTTCCGCCGTCAGGATCTCTTCTTCCTTGCGCTTGAGCTCCTCGGTGACGAAGCGCTCGCCGTTGGACAGGGTCTGCTTGCGGCGGTAGTCCTCGGGGACCGACTCGAGGTTGGTGCGCGTGATCTCGATGTAGTACCCCATGACGCGGTTGTAGCGGATCTTGAGCGACTTGATGCCGGTGCGCTGCCGCTCGGCTTCCTCGAGCCGGGCCAGATAGCTCTTGGCGCCGGTGAAGAGCTCGCGCAGGTGGTCGAGCCGCTCGTCGACACCCGGGCGGATGACGCCGCCCTCCGAGAGCTCCAGCGGCGGCTCGTCGACCAGCCAGCGCGCGAGCTCCGCCGCCAGCGCGGAGAAGTCGCCAATCCGACTCGAAAGGTCCGAAAGGCCCGATTCCTCCATCAGGGCCTTCAGCTCCGGAAACGCTTCGAGCGAGCGCCGCAGCGCCACCAGGTCCCGCGGGCCGGCCTGTCGCGACGCCACGCGCGCCAGGAGGCGAGGGATGTCGGCCACGCCCCGCAGCTTCGAGCGGAGCTCCTTGCGGCAGTGGACGCTCTCCACCAGCGCGCCCACGCGGCGCTGCCGGGCTGCGATGCCGGAAAGGTCGAGCAGCGGATGCTGGACCCACTCGCGCAGGAGCCGGCGCCCCATCGGCGTCGCCGTCCTGTCGAGCGCCCAGAGCAGGCTGCCCGCCACTTCGCCCGAGCGCATGTTCGCCACCAGCTCCAGGTTCCGGATGGTGGCCGGGTCGAGCGCCAGGAACTCCTCGAGACGGTAGAGCTCCGGCGGCTTCATATGGCCCGCTGCGCGTCCCTGCGTCTCGGCGATGTAGCCCGAAATGGCGGCAAGCGCCGAGTCCGCAAGCGCCGCCGCCGCGTCCGGGCCCACGGGCATCGGGAACGGCCGGAAGTTGAGCGCGCCGGCCGGCAGCGCCAGCGCCCGCGCCAGCCGAGCCACGAAGGGCGAGCCGGAAAGCGACGTGTCCGCCAGCACCTCGGCCGGGGCCAGCCGCAGCACCTCCTCGTAGAGACGCTCCGGATCGCGAGCGGTCGTGGCGGCCAGATCTCCCGTCGAATAGTCGGCTTGCGCCAGCCCCCAGTGCTCGGCGCCGCACGTGAGCGCGACCAGGTAGTTGTGGCCGCCGGTCTCGCCCAGGAAGGATTCGTCCAGCAACGTGCCTGGCGTGAGCACGTTGGTCACCTGGCGCTCGACGATGCCCTTGGTCAGCTTGGGGTCGGACACCTGCTCGCAGATGGCGACCTTGAAGCCCTTCTTCAGCAGGCGCGCGGCGTACGACTTGTACGCGTGGTACGGAATGCCGGCCAGCGGCACCGGCTCCCCGCCGTCCTTGCCGCGCGCAGTCAGCACGATCTCCAGCTCCCGCGCCGCCGTCACGGCGTCGTCATAGAACATCTCGTAGAAGTCGCCCATCCGGAAGAACAGGATGCAGTCGCGATGCTGCCCCTTGATGCGGTGGTACTGCTCCATCAGCGGCGTCAACTTCGCCCCGATGGCCGGCGCCACGGCCCGCCCCGGACCGCTCCCTTCGCCCGCTGTCACCATCGCCATCCCGTCTCCCGCCTGCCAAAAATGGCTACGCATTCTAGCACGGCAAGAAAGACCCCAAAACCCATGGGAAATCTCGTGGCGTCTACCTGTACCGAGGTCTCTGTCGCGGACCCGGACCAGCCTGCAATGGGGGGACGACCGCATGGCCCAGCAAGGGGACCTGGAGCGGCCTGGCGCTGGAAGCTGGAAGAGCCATGACCGGCTCCCGGCGTAACCCGGCAACTCCCGGATTCGGCCGAAGTCGGGAAGGAACGCGGAGCCGGCGAGGAAGAGGCGGCTTTGTGAGAGAGCTGCAACCCGGTAGGCCGGAAGTCCGTAGTCGAATGGACATGACTCTCCGACGGTTGGTCATCGGCTTTTTCGTCTTCGGGCTCTGCTCCTCGCTCCCCGCGGCGGCGAAGAGCCAGGCGGAGTACCTCCAGACGCTGCGCCTCCGTCCGTTCAAGGCCTGGCACTTCATGTGGCAGGCGGCCGTCACGCATCCGATCGACTACTGGCTCCGTCACGACCGGGCCGAGCGGAAGGAAGCCCGCGGCAAGGTCGTCGACTTCCTCCAGGGCAAGGAGTATCTGCCCGAAGGTTTCGAGCGCGTGCGAGTGCCGGGCGGAAAGCTCACGTTCGAAGGCGCGCTCAGGCTACAGGACGAGACTCCCAGGCCGCTGGTCATTGTACTGCCAGGCACATTCGGCTCCCACCTCTCCTCCTATATTTCAGACACGGCGGAGCTTCTGGCTCGTGGAGGGCACTGCAACGTGCTGCTGCTCGCGACGCGGATGAGCTCCACCACGATGAAGAAGTCTGGGGTCGTCGGGTCCGGAGGCCTTCTCGAGGGCGAGGACTTGCGCGCGGTCGCGCGCTGGCTGCGAAAGGACTCGCCCTGGGCCGGCACCATCACCCGTATCGGGCTCTACGGAGTCAGCCTCTCCGGCGACTACGTGATCCAGGCTCTGGCGGGGGACTCCGAGGGTCTCTTCGGGGCGGGGCTCATCGTGAGCGGCGTCTACAGCTCCCAGGACCTGGCGCGCCGCATCGACGGTCTCGCCGCCCGGCTGAACGTGCTCAAGTACGCCTGGGCGCGGCTCTTTCACAGGTACCTGCGGCTCCATCTGGAGGACGCGCGCACCTCGACCGGTCTTCCGATCGCCGCGGCCGAGGTCAAGAAGCTCGGTCTGACGGACTACGCCGCGCGCCTCAGCTTCGCCTTCTACGAGGCGGAGTTCAAGAAGCGGTTCGGGGAGTCCTTCGGTCCCGAAGATCTCATCCGCGCCTGCCGAACGCGCGACCTCGCGCAGAAGGTGCGGACCCCGTTGCTGGCGATCCATTCGCACCAGGACATCTATCTCGGCTTCGAGCAGGCCGACCTCTTCGCCAAGGCAGCGGTTGGCAATCCGAACGTCGCGCTGGAGTACGTGGACGGAGCCGGCCACGCCAACTACTACATCCATTCTCCCGCCTGGTTCGCGGGCCTGCTCGACACCTACTTCAACTACTGGCTGGGCGACGGGGACTGAAGCGCGGTCGCCGGGAAGCTCGGGCCCCGGGCGGGGTCTACTGGCTCGAGGTGTGAGGACGGAGCCATTTCTGATTCCCCAGGCGCTGGTGGTCTGGGTCTATCAGCCGGGTTCCCACTTCAACCACGTTCCGTGAACCTGACGGTCAACCCAGGTCCGCGGACAGGGGCGAAAGCCCGTCGAAGTCGAGCACCGGTCGGGGCGCGGCGACTGAAGTCTCCGGTCTAGCGCTCTGTGGCGAAACTGCCGGCCGCGGGCCGCTCGCAAGCAGCACCAGCGCGACCGCCGCGGCCAGCGCCACCACCCTGGGCACGGGCAGCGGGGCAAGCAGCGCTTCGAGCCAGCGTCGCCAGGCGGGCCGCACTCCAGCCACCCGTTCGAGCAACGCTGCCTCGCGCGGCTCCCAGAACTCGGCACCCATCCGCACGTCGCCAAATCGTGGGACGTCCCGGCGCCAGGCTTCAACCTCCCGGCAGCACTCCCCGCACGAGTCCAGATGGCGCTGTACCTCGCGCGAATCGTCGCTACCCAGGTCGCCCTCCGCGAAGGCCAGCAGACGCCGGCGCACGCTCTCGCAATCGCTCTTCATCGCCCCAACCTCCGTCTCAGCACGAGCCTGGCCCTGTGAATCCAGGACATCACGGTTCCGGCGGGTGTGTCGAGCCACTCCGCTATCTCCGAGCAGCTCAGCCCTTCCGCATACCTGAGCAGCAGAACGCGACGGTACGCAGCCGGAATCGCGTCCATCGCCTCCAGCAGCTCTCGTCCCATCTGCCGGCGCAGCACCTCTTCGGCCGCGTCGGGAGAGCTCGGCTCCCGTCGGGCCGTGGACTTACGACTCGAACTCCCTTTCGACTCGTAGTTGCCTCGCCACACGGGCTGGCCGCTCTCGCGGGCCTCCCGTCGCGCGCAGTCTCGGACCCAGTTGAGCGCCAGGTTCCCGCAGACCCGCAAGAGCCAGGCACGCACCCGGAAATCTCCGCGCAGGATGCGCTCCTCGCGCGAGGCGCGCAGAAAGGTCTCCTGCACGATGTCGCAGGCGCCATGGAAATCCCTCGTCACGCCATAGGCATGGCCCAGGAGCCGATCTCTCTCCGTCCGGTAGAGAGCTGTGACCCGCGCCTGGATGCTGGTTGCGCCATCGGCGCCATCGGCGGTATCGGCGCCGATGGCGCTTTCCAGCGAAGTGGGTGGAATCTGCATGACTGGGGCGTCCGAACTCCGGCCCGTACAGGTAGCGGGGCCGGCCCTCAGCTCAGGGGGAACTGCGGCCTAGTCGCGCCTCCCCCCACCCCGCTCCTGCCGCGCCCGTCCATCCCTCCACTCTAGCAGGGCCGCGGCCGCCTTCAGCTGGGGATCGGGGAGCTCGTCAGCCGGTGACACCTGCTCCGGACGAGCCGCCGAGGAACAGGGGGCCAGCGGCACGTCGGGCTGCACGGGAAAGCCCGGCGCGTCGCCTGGCTTCGTCCCTGGCCGCCGGAAGAATGATGTGGAGAGCTTGGCCGCGTATCCACCGGCCAGATCGAAGACCGTCTCCGCCGTGCGCTTGCCGAAGGTCGGCTCACCGGCGACGACCGCGCGCCCGTGATGCTGCAGGGCGGCGGCCACGATCTCTCCGCCAGAAGCCGTCTGACCCCCTACGAGCACGACCAGAGGCCCCTCGTAGAGCGGCGCAGCGGTCGTAGTTCGCGTCTCGACTCCGGACCCGCCCTTGCTCAGCTCGAGCACCGCCGAGCCCTTCGGTAGAAACGCCTGTGCCAATGTGACGGCCGCATCCAGCTGGCCGCCCGGGCACCCCCGGAGATCCAGCACGAGCCCGCCAACGCCCGCTTTCGCGGCGGCGCCGAGCGCTTCCGTCAACCCGGGCCCCGTCAGCGGTCCGAGCGACGATACACGCACGCGTCCCAAACGGCTTCCCAGCTTCTCGAACACCACGGCCGGAGTCTTCACCAGACTGCGCACCAGTTCGACCTCGTACGGCGCCGCGGGCTGCCTCAGTATCTTCAGCTTCAAGGCGGACCCTTCGGGTCCCCTCAGCCCCTCGACCAGCTCAGCCAGCGTCCGTCCCGCGACGCTGACTCCGTCGATGGCCAGAATCAGATCTCCTTTCCGCAATCCACTCCGCTCGCTGGCCGAACCCGGCAGTGCCTCCAGCACTTCGACCGCCGCGGTCTCGGTGAGCACGGCCCCTGCGGACGTGGCCAGCTCGCTTTGGCGCCGTCTGAGAGCGATGCGGGCCCCGATGCCTCCGAATCTGCCGTCGAGCTCCTGGCGCCAGAGCTTGAACTGTCGGGGCGTGAAGAAAGCGTTGATCGGCCTCTCCTCGGGATCGTCGGCATGGCCCGAGGCCGGGCGCGCCTTCGCCTCGGAGGCGAACGGCGGCTGGCTCAACGTTTCATCCAGCAATGAAACCAATCCCCGCGCAGCCGCCTCGCGCAGCCGTGCTTCGGGCAGCTCCTTCAGCAACGTCTGGCTGCGGACGATGCGTACCATCTCCTCCAGATCCGGTCCTTCCGCCGCCCCCGCGCTCCCCGCCGTCGTCCAGGCCAGCGCCGCCAGCCCCACAACCCACACTCGAGTCTCCACGTGTCTCCTCCTCGAAGTTTCCCCCGTTTCCGGGAATGAAACACCGCCGACCCCGCAGCCATTGCGAAAGCCCGGTAAACTCGTGGCGTCTAACCGTACCGGGATTTTCGACGCTCTTCCTCAAGCCGGAGCGAGAGGCGACTCCTCGGAGGTTCGAGCACGAGGAGTCGAGCTCGAGAGTGCCGCCGCGGCTGGTTTCGACGTGTGGCATCGAGGCCTGCCGGGAGGCCTTGGCAGCAGTCTCCTTCCGGTCTCCTGCTCTAGATTCTCCAGGAAGGCGCTCGATCCAAAGGGGCGCCCTGATGCGGTGTGTCGCGCCAGGCGCGCCTCTGCCTCGTGCTCCGCCATGTCGGCCAGGACCTTTCGCCACTCTCGTGGGTCGCCCAGGGAAGGACAGGGCGCGAGAATCGAGGTGGTTGGCCCACCACAATGTTCGCGGGCGCTGGACCACCGGTACTCTGTCGCGGATTGGGTGAGACCCGCCCGAACTGGATTCAGCTCGACGTATCGCACCGCGGCATAGAGGTGTGAGTCCTCTAGTGGGAAGCTGCGAAACCTGCCTTGCCACAGATGTCCTCTCCAGCCGAACCTTCGATTGATGCTGAGACTGTATGCTCGATGCGCATTTCCGATCGCGTTGGCCAGACTGTCGCTCCTTTCCGGGACCACCACCAGATGCACGTGGTTCGTCATGAGACAATAGGCCCATACACGCAGACCCGAAGGCAGCGCGAGCGCTTTGAGTAGCCCCAGGTACTGGCGACGGTCGTCGTCCGTGAAGAAGATGGGTTGGCGCCGGTTTCCCCGATGAACTACGTGATGTGCCACTCCCGGAACTACGATTCGCGCGAACTGTGACATGGAATGCTCCTTCGTGAGTATCGACCTGGATGACGGTTTCGCCGCCGGGTCCTCGCCCCTGCGATTGGAGGGCGACGTGGCACCGGAGCGTAGCGCGACTACGCATCACATGGCGCTTAAACGTGCTCAAAAGTGCCCACGCGCGCCTCTGTCGGGCGCTGAACGTCGGCAGCGAAGCTCGTGGCCCCAAAAAACCGGTACAGGTAGACGCCACCGGATTTCGGAGGGCGGGCTACCGCGAGAAGACGGGTCGCCCTTTGTCGATGAGCTTGGCGAGCGGGACCGATTCGAACAGGTCGAGCTGGGCCGAGTGGCGCACGTCGGCGCCGTAGCCCTTGTCCTGGAGCTCACGGCCGCTCGACGATTGCCAGATGAGCTCGAAGATCCGGTCGCGACACACTTCGAATGCCGCAACACACACGGCTGCTTCGGGGGACTTCTCCAACCCGACTCCGGACAAGATGGCGCCGGCGCCCAGGTAGTCCTCGATCGCCACGCGGAGCTCTCCCGTCTCGGGCCAACGCTCGCCCGCCGGGACGACCGTGACGCCGAGCTGCTCACGCGTGGCCAGCCTCTCCGCGCAGGCCGCGACGGCCGACGCGTTGAGCAAGCAGCCGGCCAACAGCGCCCGAGCCCCTGCGGCCGCCAGAGCGCACGTGGCGCCGTTGGGTGATGCAAGGACAACTTGCCGTCCCTCTGGAGCTGTCCTGAAGCTCAGTGGCGACAGCGAAAACGTTGCACCCGCTTCCCCTCGCTTGCCGGCCAGCTCTGCGCCGAGCTGCACCGCGACATGGCGGCCCTCCAGCTGATCACGCGCCGGCACGATCTCCCCACCCGCCTCGATCGCGGTCGCAACTGCCGAGGTAAACGACAGCACGTCGACCACGATGACGACGTCTCCGCGCGAGGCCGCGTCTACCGCGCCGCGCGGGCCCCACTCGAGGTGGCAGCGGTGGACGGGTGCCAGCCACTTCATGCGCGAACCGCGTCCATCGCCGTGCACGGCATCAATCGGCGGCGCGTAGAGGCTCGCGGCTACCGCGATTCGATGAGGTCGCCCTCGAGCGGCGAGGCGGCTTCCAGCCAGCGGGCGCCCAGGCGGCGCACACGCACCTGCCGGAAGAGGGCAGGGAGGCCCTGGCTGCGGAAGACGTCGGGTCGGTCGCAGAGCTGGTAGTGCAAATGGGGGGCAGTCGAGTGGCCCGAGTTTCCGACCCGTCCGAGCGGTTCTCCTTCCTTCACGAACTGGCCTTCGCGAACCTTCAGCGAACCCTTCATCAGATGCGCCAGGATGCTGAACTGATCCGCACCATGACGGAGCACGACGTGATTGCCGGCGGGCCCACCTTGGGGCGGCGCGGCCATCGGCGCATGGTCTTCCCGTCCGTCTACGGCCGAGACGACGAGCCCGGATGCGGGGGCCAACACGGTCTGGCCGAACGTGGGGTAGTCGCTGTTCTTCTCGCCCGTCCCGGTGTTGAGAAGGACCTGCTCGCCGACGCCCGGGACCAGCGCCATCAGGTCGAGCGCATGGCGCTGGCCGATCTCCAGTCCCGCGTCGTCGAGCAGGGCGGCAGTCCGGTGCGGGCTGCCGGCGGCGGGCCCGTTGATGGCCAGCCACTCACCCCGGACCGGCAGGCGCAGCGGCCGGCGCATCGTGAACGGCGCCAGCGACGCGGTCGCGCTGACCGCCACCGTCCGGCCGCCTTCGATCAGTCCGAGCTGGACCCAGAGACTTGCCGGAATTGCATCCTCCGGGAAGGCGAGCTCGGGCAACCATAGGACGGCCCGACCGCCTGGCGCAACTTGACGCTCCCCCGGCTCGAGCCGGCTCATCCCGGGCGACAGAAGCAGCAGCGACGCTGCCAGCGCGTCTCCCTGGAGGGTGCGCCATCTCAGCGCGCGGCCGTTCGCGTCCATCGCGGCCACCTGGGCGAACGCGACAGCAAAGGCTTTCGCCCGTGGCTCCACCGTCGCCTCGGCGAAGAGCACGAAGCGCTCCCCGTCCGCGAGCAAAGCACCCCGCTGGGGCGTGATTCGCAGCTCGGGCGCGCCCTGGCCAGCGACGAGTGGCGGGCTCAGAAGCAGCAGTGCCGCCACGACCTGGGCGAGACACCGCTGCCGCTGTCGCGTCAGAAACTCGAACCGACCGGGCGGAGACGCATGGGCGCTGCTCATACCGCGGAGTCTATCGCACCGAGCCGGCGGCCTGAGCCCGGGGGCGGTGGCCCTACCGCCAGCGGCTGCTTCCCTGGACGACCGGAGTTTCGGAGCCGGGTTTCAGCAATCGCCAGCGCCAGCCGGTGATCGGGACGATCTCGTGAGACCCGAAGCGGAACGCGGGTCCCTCGTAACCGCGGTTGCGGGCGTAGGTCTGGCGCGCCGCGACGATGTGCGGCCGTATCTGCGTGGCAGGATCGGACTGGAGCTCGCGGGCGGTCGCAGCGTCGAGGGGCAGCCTCACGACGTAGGGACGGCCGGGCGATTCCTGAGGTGTGCGGAGCGTTACCTCGAGGAGATACCCTGGGGCCACGGACGCGATAGCCGGGCAGACGGAGACTCCGAAGACCAGCGCGGTTGCGGCACAGTTGCGAATGAGGGCACGGAACATCGGCCACCTCCTGGCAGCTTCCTGATATCGGTGGCCGCGTGGTTCGCGTTTAGCCCGGGAACGCGCCGGGTGCTCCCGGGCCCGGTCGTGGGTTCAGCCGATCCTGTATGGTGTGGCGGGACGCGCACGTCCCGGAGGTTCGAGATGAAGGTGCTACAGCTTTCGATCGCGCTGGCCGCCCTCGTATTGTCGGCGGCGACTGCGGGCGAGCGTGCCTCGCTCACGCTCGGCTCGGTGGGGTTCGCAGGGAAGAACCTGGAGAGCACGGTTCGTGGACTGGCGGGCTACCTGGGCAGCGGGCTCGGGCGCGTGGTCAAGGTCGAGCTCTTCGAGAAGTACGAGCAGGTGCTCGAAGCCCTCGAAGCCGGCAAGCTCGACCTGGCGCTGCTCACGCCCGTCAACTTCCTGGCCGCGCACGAGAAGCTGGCGATCAAGCCGCTGGCGAGTCCGCTCTACGCCAGCGGCGAGGCCAACTACCGCGCGGTGATCCTGGCGCTGGCGCGGCGGGCTGACGTGGCCGGGCTGCTCGATCTGCGCGGCAAATCGATCGCCTTCGTCGACACGCGCTCGGCGTCGGGCTATGTGGTCCCCAAGGGCATGCTGGCTCGGGCCGGCGTGAAGCCCGGCAAGGACGCGCGCGAAGTGTTCACCGGCAACCACGTGAAGTCGATCGAAGCTCTCGTCGCGGGGAAAGTCGACGCCGCCGCCACCTACGACATGCTGCTGGCCGAGACCCCCTCGATTGGCCACACGATGGAGGAGTTCACCGTGCTCGCGCAGAGCGATCCGATCCCGGGCGAGGTCCTGGCCGGCTCGCGCACGCTCTCCGCCGCCAACGCGCTCCTGGTCAAGCAGCTGCTCCTGGCGTTCGGCGAGCGGCGCAAGACCGACCCCAAGCTCTCCGACAGCCTCTATCAGGAGTTCAACGCCTACGAGGCCGGCCGCTACGAGGCCTTGCGCAAGCTGTGGAAGGCGGCGAGCAGCCAGTAGCCAGTGAGGTGTGGGCTTCGATGAGCTCAGCCTGAGCGGATCGCGAAGGAGCTCGGACTGAGGGGATAGCGAAAGAGGCGGTCGGCTGGGGAGGTGGGCTTCGACGAGCTCAGCCTGAGCGGATCGCGGAGGAGCTCGGCCTGAGCGGTTCTCAGGAACTTGCTCGGGCCGTCGCGGTCGTAGCCGTCGGTATGCGCCCACGACACCGACGGGATCGGCACGGGCAGGCCGTGGCGGGTGGCGCCTGTCTGGCGCTGCTCCTGGCGTTGATGGCGGTCTATCTCTTGCGCGAGGGCGAGCCCGGCAAGGAAGCGCCGCCCGAGATCCGCATCACCTACGTCTCCGACGTCCGCGCCAGCCTGTCGCGCAACGGCGGTGGCAGCTCACCCGAGCCGGTCCGCCGGGCGCCGCCCTTGCCGCTTGCAGTCAGCTCGCCCGGACCTGCGGACGCCCTCTTGCCTGAGCTGGCGCGTCTTTCGGCCGACCCAACCGCCGTCCCCGAGCTGGGCCTGCCCGAGGGCGACTTCGTCTGGCGAGCCGGGACCGGCTGGCAGCGGTACGAACGTCTACCCGGCGCCGCCGAGGGCCGCTTCGTCATAGTGGAGTGGAAAGACCTTCCGGAGGAAGTGAGACGCAGGCATCCTGCCCTGGCGCCCGCTTCGGCCCATTCCGGGGCGCGCGAGCCCGGGGGCGCGCGCGTTTCGACGCCGTCCCGAAGCTGGGACCTCAATCCGGAGCTCGGGCGATGAATGCCGAGGAGAGAGTCGAGCGTTCGCCAGGCCTCCGGTTCTTCCGGGCACCGCACGAAGAAGGGGGCCAGAGCCTGTGCTGAGCTTGTCGAAGGGGGGCCGATGGTCCCCTGGTCGAGGTTCGGGGGAGAGGCCCCCGAGAGAAATCGAGTACCTCTCTCGGTCCCGACGCGGTCTCGGCGCGGTCTTCACTCTCGTGCTCGGGATCGTCTTCCTGCTTTGCGCCGCCGGGCTGGCCTTTCTCTGGTGCTCCTCGAGCGCGGTATCGCAGGCGATCTGGAGCGCGCGCGGCACGCTCGCGGCCCACGCCGCTGAATCGGTCGTCGAGGAGACCTTTGCCGAGCTGGAGCGCGACGTCTGCGACCCGGCCTCGCCCGTCTTCCGACGGGTCCGATCGGAGCTCCTGTTCCCGTCGGGCGCGGACCTGGACCTTTCGAACTACTACCGCTCGGTGAGCGCCTTCCGCCGCTTCATCGACGGCTCTCCGGACGCTGCCGCCTACCGAGGCCTGGAGATGGAGCCGCCCAGGGTGGTGCTCGAGCGCGCGGGCGGCAGCCAGATGCTCCGCGTCGAGGCCGCCGCGCTCGCCTCGCGCGTGCCCTCATCGCGCCGCGCGGTCACCCAGCGGCGTTACGTCGGCATCACGCCAATCGCGCCACCGAGCCCGCTCGACCAGTGCACCTTCGCCATCCTGCGCTACGACTTCCTGGAGACGCTGCCGAAGATCACCGAGGAGACTCGACGGCTGCTCGAGCTCTACAACCAGCTGCCCGCCCTGATGGCGCCGTGGGCCAGCGTCGCGACTGCCAACAGCTGCAGCCGGCCGATCTGCGAGGAGGGCGCCTGCTGCGGCTGTCTGCCCGAAGCCTGCTGCGGCTGCCCCGGCGCCCACTGCCATCTCAACCCGGCCCGGCGGAGCGCCTCGACCTGGTACTTCGATTTGCCCCAGTCGGAGTTCCACGCCAATCTCTACCCTTGCGAGCGCTACGCGTTCCCGATCGACTGGGTCGACATCCCGTCGCGCACTCTCCGCGACGACCTCCTGGTCCCGGCCGATTCCGCCATCGTCAGCACGGCGCCGGCGATCGAGCTCGAAGCCTTCGACCACGAGCGCACGCTGGTTCTGCGCTACGAGCCCCGCATCCGCGATCTGGAGCGCGAGGCCGGCGAGCTCAACCGGCTCGTCCGCGAGGCGATCGGACGCACCTTCTGCAAGGACGAGCACCGCGAGTGGAACCGCGCATTGATGCGCCAGGGCCGCTCGATGCGCGTCGCGCTCCTGGCCGCCATCGACGTCTTGAACGAGGTCCTGAAGCATATCCACGAGAACACACGCCCCGGCCTGACCACGGCCGTCCACCCGCCGCCGCGCGGTGAACAGACACCCGCGCCGCTAGCCGTCCACGCGGAGTCCGCTGCCCGGTTCGAGCAGACGCTGGCCGAGCGCGAGGCCGTGAGCGGTCATCTCGCCTACTTCGGGGGCAGCACGCTTGCCGTGCGACTGGAACCCTTTCGAGGCAAAGCCTTCGTCTCCAGCACGCCGACCGGTGCGCCGATGCGTCTGGGACCCGTACGGCTGGCCGATCCCGATCGCGATCGGCTGGTCCTCTTCGCGCCGGAAGTGGTCTTCGAAGGCGAGCCGGTCGAGGCCAGCGTCTTCTCGCTGGACCGCACGCGCTTCCTCGGCCCGCCGCAGATCACCGGCAACCTGATCCTCGGCAGGCTCGTTGCTCGTTCGCAGCGCAGCCCGGACGAGGACCTGCGCGGGCGAGTGACCTACGATCGGCGCGTCTGGGCGGGCGGCCGCGCGGGCTCCGCAGACGAGCTCGACGGACTGTCGCTGGGCCACTTCGCCGTCGGGATCTCGCCCAGGATCGACCAGAGGACGCTGGAAAGATGAAGTCGGGCGCCACGCTGGTCGAGGTCCTGGTTGCCGCGCTCGTTCTGGTCGTGGCCTCGCTTCCCGTGATGGCGACGATCCAGACCGGCAGCCGCGAGGCGAGCGAAAGCGAGGCGATGATGTTCGCCGAGATCCTCGCATCCCGGGCGATGGAGCGCGCGCTGGCCCGCGGCTATCGCGCGCTGGCCGCCGACGCTCCGTCGACGCGCGTGTTCGAAGGGCCGCCCGACGGCTCCGAGGTCCCGGCCGGTCTCGCGGCCTTCGACGCGCGGTGGAGGGGGCCGCTGGCGTTTCGCACCGAGCTCAGGCTGTCGAAGCCGCGGGAGGCGCTCGTCGGCCTCGAGGTCGTCGTCTCCTGGGGGCGCGTCGCCGGTGCCGGCGAGCACCGCTACGCGCTGGCTCGTTTCCTGTCCCAGCCGGGTCGCTCTATCGAGCTCCGATATCCGATTGGAGAGAGCCGGTGAGTCGTTTTGAACGCCGCCGGGGCCACACGCTTCCCGAGGTTCTCGTCGCCGCCGCGCTCGGACTGATCGTGCTCGTCGCCGCCCTGCTGATTCAGCATAGGGCGGCCCTCACGGTCGATAGCTCGCAGCGCAAGATGACTGCAGCCGCCGCGACCGACCTGGCGCTCGAACGCATGCGTCACATCGTCTCCTCGGCCCGGCGCGTCTGGGTCCCGGCTGCTGGCTCACAGCTCGTGCGCGACCAGGCTGCGCGTGCCGGGATGGCGGCCCCCGCTCTCCTCTACGCCGACGGCCTGGAGATCCTCTTCGACCCCGCCCAGGGCCGCCTCTTCATCGGCGGCCGCCCCATGCCGGGCATCCGACTCTCCTCGGCGGAGTTCACGCTGGTGGGCGAGGAGCTGGCGATCGTCCTTGCGGCGGACGAGGCGTCGGCCTCCCGCTCGGGCCGCCCGCCTGCGTGGCGCGAGCAGTCCGTCGTCTGCGCGCGCCTGCACCTGCGCGTCCAGTCCGACGCCGAGCGCTACGCCCACCTGCCGGAGTCGTCGCACAGCTGGTGCCTCGCCGCCGACGCGCTCGACTACCGAAATCGCTGAAAGCCCGTTCGCGCCACGATTTGGGTCAGACGTCACCGTTTCGTCACAATGACGTAACATGGACGGTCGACGATGATAGGACCGCGCTTCGATTCGGAAGAACGGGGGAGTATCGCTTTTCCTGCGCCGCGAGGGTCGGCGCTCCGAGGTCCTCACGTGCATCGTAAGCGAATCCTGGTGATCGAAGACGACCGCAGCATCGCGCTCTCGCTGGAGAGGACGTTCGGCCGCGAGGGGTTCGAGCCCCGCGTGGCCCGGGACGGCGCCATGGGTCTGCAGATGCTGGCATCCTTTCAGCCTGACGTGGTCGTGCTCGACTGGATGCTGCCCGACGGCGACGGGCTGGAGATCCTACGTTCCATCCGCAAGCAGGGCGAGACCGCTGTGCTCTTTCTCACCGCCAAGGACGAGGTCGCCGACAAGGTCCTGGCGCTGGAGACCGGCGCCGACGACTACATGACCAAGCCGTTCCACATCCGGGAGCTGCTGGCGCGCGTTCGCTCGCTCTTGCGTCGCTCCGACACGGGGCGCCCCACGCGGCAGGTGATCAGCCAGGGCGCCATCGAGATCCGGCTGGACGAGCGCCGGGCATCCCGCGAAGGGACGCAGCTCGACCTGACACGCATCGAGTTCGACCTGCTGGCGCACCTGGCGAAGAACCCGCGCATCGTGCTCACGAGGGAGGCGTTGCTCGAGACCGTCTGGGGGTACTCGTTCGAAGGGTACCAGCGCACGGTCGACACCCACATCCGCCGTCTGCGCGCCAAGCTCGAGCCCAATCCCGAGGAGCCGCGCTTCATCCATACGGTGCGCGGTGTCGGCTACCGATTTCAGGACAGCTCGGAAGAGAGCTGATGCGAAGTCTCTACTGGAAGATCTGCGGGACCTTCCTGGTCGTCGTCTTCATCTCGCTGGTCGCCGGCGCCAAGACCTACCACAGCGTCTGGCGAGCCGGGTGGCACTCCTGGTTCGAGGAGCGCTGGACGCGGCAGGGCCGGACGTGGCCTCCCTCCCCGTCGTACGGCTGGGGCCGCCAGCCGTCGGGAGGCGCTGGGCGGTTTCAGCCCGGGGCCCGGCGTTCTCAGTTCGGCCGCGGGATGCAGCGGACCATGGGGAGCCGCCCCGGGTCCGCGGCGACGAGCGCAACCTCCATCCCGTCCGGCGACGCTCGACCCGGTTTTTCCGGCGGGCGGGCCGAGGCGGGCCGGGGCTCGGCCTCGTTTGGTTGGGGCCGCTCCAGCTGGCCCAGCATGTTCTCTTCCGGACGGCTGCTGGCGCGCTCGCTGCGGGCGCTTGCGGGCTTGGCCGCGCGCGAGGCCGCCGAGGCGCTCGACAGCGGCGCGACGCCGGGGGCCGCCGCAGCCCGGCTCGAGGAGCTGGCGCGCGCCTTCACAGGGATCTCCATCGTCTACGCGTCGGCCGACGGCACACCGCACGGCCAATCCTCGCCCCGCGCCCGGGAGCTCTTGGATTCCATGACATCCGAAAGCTCCACCGACTCCACTGACTCCACCGACTCCACGACCTCGACCACCGACCGCGCAATCGTTCTCAAGTTCGATAGAAACGCCGGTCACGCCTCGGCGCCCGTTCCGGGCGGCCGCGGTTTCGTCCTGGTCACCGCCGAGGTGCCGTCCACCTTCGAGCCCGCCGCGCCCGAAGAGATGAACCGCTTCATGGCCCAGGCCGCGGCGGCGGCCATCGTCGTCATCTTCCTGGTCGCAGCGGCTCTCGGGCTGCTCGTCTTCCGCACGATCACGCGGCGGTTGAGCCGGCTGGGCGAATGTCTCAGCGCCGTCGCCGACGGCAACCTCGCCTGTCGCGTCGCCGACCCCGGCACCGATGAGATAGGCGAACTAGGCCGCTCCTTCAACACGATGGCGCAGCGGCTGGAAAACGTGGTCAAGAGCCTGGAGGAGATCGACGAGCGGCGGCGCAACTTCCTGGCCGACGTCTCCCACGAGCTCCGTACTCCGCTGACGACCGTGCAGGTGAGCCTCGAGAGCATCCTCGAGTCGCGCATCCTGCCGCCCGGGGGGCGCGGCCCGGCCGACGAGCCAGTCGTCGCCGAAGAGGTCCCGGGCGAGAAAACCACCGCCACGGCGGCCCTGCAGCTTTCACCCGACGCCGGCTCCTTCCTGCGGGAATCGCTCCGCATCTGCCAGGAAGAGGCCAATCACGTCAGCTCGCTGGTGGACGACCTGCTGGAGCTGGCGCGCATGGACTCGCCGCGCTACACGCTCGATCGCAAGGATTCCGTCCTCCAGCGGATCGCGGCCGATTGCGTCGCCCGGCTCAAGACGGCGCTCGAGAACCGGAGCATCCGCGTCGTCACGCACTTCGCGCCCGAGCCCGTACGGCGCGACGTCGACGCGCGCCGCATCGGCCAGGCGTTGACCAACCTCCTCACCAACTCCATCCGCAGCTTGGACGAGGGCGGGACCATCGAGGTCGTGGTCGAGGAGCGCGACGGCCGCGCCCGGATCGAGATTGCCGACGACGGACCCGGAATCTCACCGGCCGACGCCGAGCACGTCTTCGAGCGCTTCCGCTCAGGCCACCGCGGGGGGACGGGGCTGGGCCTGTCCATCGTGAAGCGGATCGTGGAGGCGCACGGCGGCCGCGTCGGCCTGGAGCCGCGTGAGGGCCGCGGCACCCGCGCCACGATCGAGCTCTGAGCGGCGCTCAGTTCACGTAGCCCGGGGTTTCGAAGCGCGCTCCGCCCCCGTTCTTGGCCGAGGCGACGAGATCGGCGTCGAACAGCTCGTGGAAATCGGCGACGAGCTGGGCGGCCCAGGCGGCATATTCGCCCGCGCCTGCAAGAGATTCGGCGGTCCAGACCGGGCCCGCGACGCGCGCGACTTCCTTGCGCGGCAGGAAGTGATCGGCCAGCAGCCGCGCTGCTGCGAAGGAGAGGCTCTCCTCGGCAACACGGTTGAGGCGCGCGGCCGTCCGGCCGTCGAAGGGCGAGAGCAGCTCCACGAGGTCGGCCGGCACGGTGTCGGTAGCGCCTTTGAGCAACCCGTCGCGCACGGCCAGGGCAAGCTCGCGCAGGCGGGACAGATCCTCATCCCTGAGGTCCGCGAACTGCTGCAGCGGCACGTAGACCAGGTTCAGGCTGTCGTGCAGGACGCAATCGAGCACGTGGCCCGTGACGTCGAGCAGGTTGGATTCGGTTTCGGAATCGCCCCCGGAGATGCCGGCGGAGAAAGCGGAAGGGTCGACCGCTAGATGCCGGAGGCCGTCGATCACGTAGCCCAGTCCGGCGATGACGATCTCCACGGCACGCCTGGGGGCGCCGGTCTCGTCGCAGGCCTGCTGCACGACAGGCTCGAAGGGCTCCAGCTCGGGCACGCAGGCGTAGCGGCCGGGCGGATGGTCACAGGCCGCATCGTGGGCGCCGGCGTCGAAGTCCCGCCAGAAGTCGGGCAGCCGCTCGGCCATGCGTAACGCGAGCTGCTCGAAGAGCGAGGTGCCTTCCATGGAGTCGAGCCAGTCGAGCACGGCGTCGAGCTCGTCGAGCTCGGCCGCAGAGCGGTCGCGATTCTGCTGCGTGAGCTGGCCGGCCAGGTCCGCAAGACCCGAGACCATCGAATCCCTCTGCTCGCCCGTGGCCGGCATGATCCAGCTGGGCCGGGCGTCGAGGTAGTCGTCGGCGCTTTCGTACCAATAGGGGCCGTAGAGGCTTTCCCCGCACACGACGCGCTCCAGCAGCTCCATCACGATCTCCTCGGGGAGGCTGGGGCCGGTGGCGACGGCTTCGAGGATCTGGGCGCGCACGGCCAGCGGTAGCTGGGCGCAAGCCACCATCGAAAGTACCAGGTCCAGCCTGTGCACCTCGGTCAAGCTGTCGAGACGCACCAGGTCCTCGCAGACGGACGCCAGATGCTTGAAATCCTGGAGATGGTCGAGCTGGCCCAGAAAGGTCGCCAGGTGGTGGACGTCCTCGGGCTCGAAGGCTCCGGCGGAGTGAAGGGCGTCGACGGCCGCCACGATGGTCTCGTCGGTGAGGAACTGCTCCTCGGCTTCGACGCCGCGGAGGCAGCCGCGAGCCACCTTGGCGCGGAGCTCGGCCGAATCGATGCGCGCGCGCCCGCTGGTCTGGCGCTTGTCCAGGAGATCGCGCACGACGGTGTCGAAGGCGTCGAGCTCTTCCACCGAGGGGTGGGACTCTCCGCAGGCCGAGTGAACGGGTGAGGCCTGCGCGGGGCCGGTCTTGCGCCCCACCTGCGCCACCAGCCAGCGTTTCTCCTTGTCGGCCAGCCCGCAATACTCTGCGAACCGCTCGACGATTTTCTGTCCGGCTGTCACGTCTCTGTCTCTCACGTTGGCTGCAAAGGATACCATGCGGCGCCCCCCCGAATGTACGCGGTCGCGCCGGACGGAACACGCCGCTCGGAGAGTGTCCGCGGCCTGCGCGAGGCCTGAAAAACCCGGTACGGGTAGACGCCACGGGAATTTCCGCGGGGGGCGATTGACGTTTACGCGCGCGATCTTCATAATTTCGCGACCTTCGAAGATGGCAGCTGCACGCACATCGGTTCTCGCCCTGGCCAGCCTGGCGCTGGCGGCGGTGGCGTTCGGGGGGGAGCGGGGGGAGTTCGCGGCGTACATCGTGCGGTTCAAGCCGGAGCCGGGAGCGGCGCAGGTGAAGCCGCTGATGCAGGCGCTGGCCTCGGAAGTCGAGGGGTTGAGCGAGCGGCCCGCCGCGCGGCGCCAGGAAGGTCTGGCCCAGCGGCGCCGCAGCACCATCGCCCGGTCGGCCGGCCTGGTCCAGTCGATGGCGACCCGGCAGAACGCGCACCGGGGCGTGCGGCTGCTCTGGCTGGTCGGCGGCGTCCAGGTCCGCTGCACGCCGGAGCTGGCCGAGGAGCTGCGAGCCCGCCCGGACGTCGAAAAGGTCGAGCTGGACCCATTCCTTTCGGTGGCCCTGCCCAGGCCGACCGCCCCACGAGTGTCGACCAGCGCCGGCGCCTGGCAGCTCAACATGATCCGGGCCACCGGCGTGCGGGAGGAGCTGGGCCTGACCGGCAAGGGCGTGACCGTCGGCCTGCTCGACACCGGCATCGTCGACGCCGGGCCGCTGGCGGGCCGCATCGCCGCGTACCGGGACTTCACCAGCAAGCCCGCGCCCACTCCGACCGACCCGCTGGGCCACGGCACGGCGGTCGCCTCGGTCTTGGCCGGCGCCCGGACCTCCGAAGGTTGCGGCGTGGCGCCCGGCTGCAAGCTGGTGGTGGCCCGAGTGCTCGAGGAGCTGGAGCTGACCGGAACGGCCGCGGCCAACCGCAAGGTCGTCGGGGCGTTCGCCGGCCAGATCGTGCAGGCGATGCAGTGGATGCTGGACCCCGACGGCGACCCGTCTACCGACGACGCGCCACGCATCGTGAACAACTCGTGGGGGTTCTCGAACCCCGAGCTCCTATCCGCCGACTACTTCCGGCCGGCCGTCGACGCCTGGACACACGCCGGAATCCTGCCGGTGTTCTCCGCCGGCAATACGGTCGACGAGGCCACCAAGCACACCTTCTTCCCGGCCTCCTACGAGCAGGTCCTGGCCGTCGGCAGCGTGGGGCTAGACCGCAGCTGGAGCCCGTTCAGCGCCGTCGGCCGCTCCACCGAGGGCCGGGCCAAGCCCGATCTGGTGGCGCCGGGCGCATCGGTCCTGGCCTGGAACGCTTCCGGCTACGCCAGCTTCGACGGAACCTCCTTCGCCGCCCCGCAGGTCGCTGCCGTGGGCGCCCTGCTCCTGGAAGCCTGGCCCGAGCTGACCCGCCAGGAGCTGTTCGAGCTCCTCACCTCGACTGCCGTCGACCTGGGCGAGCCCGGTCCCGACCGCCTGCATGGCGCCGGTCTGCTCCAGGCCGAATCCGCATCGGCCGCCCTGATGGCCAAGGCCGAGTCGAAGCTGGTCTCCTCGCAGTCGCTGGAGGCGTTCCTGGCGGCGCTGGAAGCCTTGCTCGGCCGGGCCGGCGAACAGCCCTTCGCGGTGCGGCTGGCTGCCCGCGCCGCCGAGCGTTTTGCGGCTGCGCTGCCGCCCAGGCAACGCGAGCAGCTGGCGAGCCTGCCCCGCGCGGCTTTCCCCGCCGCCAAGCCCTACCTGCTGGCCCAGCTCTCGCGCCCCTCGGTCCCCACCGCGCGCGCCGCGGCGCGCTAGGTCAGGGCGTTTGCGCCCGGAAGCACGAATCCGGCTTTCGGGTCCGCGATTTCGGTCGGTCGATGGCAGATTCCGGCCACTCGGCGATTCGCGCCCGGAGCCGCAAGATCCGCTTCCATTGCGGGACTTCGCCCGTTCGGACGCACTCTCGCTTGGGTTGTATCGCGCTTGAGGCCGTCACCCCCAGGCCTGCCCGCTCCGATGCTTCACACGAGACCCTGGAGGTAACGATGGGACGGATCATTCCGCTGCGCAAGGAGAGCTGGTTCACTCGCCTCTGGTGGGGGCTGTGGCGCTGGATGCGCCCCTCCCGCGCCGAGGCCGCGACCTTCGACCCGTCTGCCGAGCCCCCCGTCTCGCCGCCCTGGTCCAAGTCACAGATGCAGAAACAGCTGCTGCATAGCCAGCGCAAGGTGGTCGACGAGCTGAGGCGGCTGAATCAGATCCTGGCCCGCACCCAGTCCACGGTCGGCCCCGCGTCCCGCACGCCGCCCGGCCCGACCCGGCGGAAGCTGCGTCTCTTGGTGCCCAGGCTGGAGTAACCAGGCCTTCGGAAGTCTGCCCTGGCGCGGCCGCCATGGTATCTTCTGCCTTGTATGCTCAAGGCCTGTCCGCGCTGTCAGGAGCTGGTGCTCGATACCTCGGGGGAGTGCAAGAAGTGCCAGAAGCGCTTCGCGCCCGATCGGTTGCCGCCGCTCAACCGGTTCGAGGCGAGCAAGATCCTCATGGATCGCCAGAAAGAGCGGGCCCAGCTCAAAGCCTCTTCACCTGCCGCAACAGGCTCGGGACGCGCCTGGCTGCGCTACCCGCTCCTGGGGATCGGGTGGCTCCTGGGCGCGCTGGCGGGGTTCTTCCTCCTGCACCTGGTCGTGATGGATCTGGCTGGTGACGCCCGAGTGATCGCGGGCGTGGCGGCGCTGGCCCTGACGACGGGCTTCCTGGCCTCGCTGGCTCTCGACCGCGCCGCAGTCCCGGCGGCTGCTTCCGGAGGACGCATGGCCGAGCTGGACCATGCCATCCGGGTGCTCGAGGACGAGATCGAGCGGATGAAGCCGGGCAAGTGAGGCCCAGGTGACACCCCGAAGGCCGCGCGGCAATCGCTTCTTCCTCTCAGGCTTCACTCTCGTCGACCTCATTCTCACTCTGCTCTTGCTGGTCACCCTGGCCGGCGTCAGCAGCTTCTACTTCGAGGAGTTCCGCGACACCCAGCGGACCGCCCTGGCCAGCAACGAGCTCGACTCCTTCGTGAAGGCCGTGCAGGCCTACGAGCTGACCACCGGCACTCCTATCGACGACGCCTTCGTCAACCGCTACACCCAGAAAGGGTTTCCTCCGCTTCAGTTCCTGGTCGATCTGGGAAACCTGCAGCAGGTCAACCCCGACCCCTGGGGACGAGACTACCAGGTCGACACGGCGCGCGGATTCCTCTACTCCCTGGGCCCGAAGGACCTGGCGGAAGATCCCGACGGCGCCGACGACATCCGCAAGCCCTACAAGAAGGAGCTCTCGGGCTCCGTCAGTCAGGTCGCCAGCCCCCTGCGCGGAGGCTGCGACAACGACCGCGAAGCACCGGTCGTGAGCGCTGTGGAGCCCGTCGGCACGGTCGATCTCGCGAACCCTGCAATACGCTGCACCTTCTTCGACAATGTCGGCGGCTCCGTCGCCGTCGATCGGAGCAAGCTCTTCGTCGACGGCGTCAGCGTCGGCGAACCCGCCCTGGTCCGCTCTTCCAACCAGATGGTCTACACGACCCCAGGCGGGCTTGCCGAAGGCGAGCACACCGTGGTCGCCCAGGTCGAGGACGGATGCGGCAACATTTCCCGTCGCCAGTGGAAGTTCACCATCGACATTTCCCGGCTGACCGTGCAATTCCTGCAACCCAACCAGGCCCAGGTCCGCAAGTCCTTCCCCATCAGCGCCATCATCTACAACCAGGGCCGCGACATCGGCCGCTGGACTCTGCTGTTCGACTCCCGAGTGCTCGCCTCCGGCGAGACCGAGTCGAAGTCGCCGCTGGAGGAGATCATCCTCTTCCCCAACTTCGACACCGTCGCCCAGGGAACCGCAGACGGCCGCCACACGCTCACCCTGAGCGTGTCGAAACCGACCGGCCACACCGAGGAGACGCGCAAGTCGCTCGACGTCGACAACACGGCGCCCGTGCTGCTCTCCATCCTGAACAAGACGACGCCCGGGGCCACCTGCCTGCAGGCCCAGCGCGTCACCACCACGGTCCCCGATCTGGGCGGCGTGGCACGCGACAACTTCGTCGTTTCCCACGCCACTTACCAGTACTTCAGTGTCGACCAGGCCACCGGTACCACCATCGCTGCCCTCACCCCCCTGACCACGGCGCTGCCCTTCGACTGGTCGCCGGACACCAACCCCGCCCACCAGACCAACGACCCGGCCGCCCTCTTCGGACAGGTCGAGGAAACTTTCTACACGAAGCCCCACGGCTCGGCCTCCGCCTACAAGCCGGCCACCCTCCCCGAGGGCCTCTACCAGGTCGTCTTCCAGGCGCGGGACCTGGCAGGCAATGTCTCGGTCCTCGATTCGAAGGCGACGACCTGTTTCTTCGTCGACCTGCAGAAGGGCGGTATCAAGGACCAGAAGTTCCTCGACGCCACGTCGGCCCGCTGCGGGCTCGGCTACAGCGAGGACCAGCGCCACATCCGCGGCTCGCTTGCCATCTCCAGCGCTATTGCTTCCTCGGAGACCAGCGGCCGCATCGAGTTCACGATGCTCGACGCCGGCACGGCGCCCTGTCCCATCTGCACCTGGGAGGTCGTGATCGACGACAACGGGCCATTAGGCCGTCCGGACGGCACGTTCTCGCCCAGCGCCCCCTTCAAGGACTGGGTCACCGGCGCCAGCTACCTCAACCAGGCGGCCGGTCAGGTCTACCGCACTGCCCTCTATGAGCCCGATGCCGCGCTGGAGAGCTTGCGGAGAAGCCCGGGCGGCACCAGCCCCGTCGCCGTCCAGGAGGGGCCCCTTCGAACGCGCATCAACTACATCAGCCCGAGCGGTACGGCCTACACGACCTACACGACCTTCTTCATCGACAACTCCGTCCCGATCGGGGCCGGGCAGAACGCCTTCGTCGCCCGCCAGGCCGGCACCGTCGTGCCCATCCGGGAGAACGATATCCTCTTCAGCGTCAGTTCCGGCACCGACCCGAACCTGGGCCAGATCGAGTTCGGCGGCATCTTCCAGGACATGCCGGTGAACGGCGTCATTCGCCAGGCGAGCTGGTCGCTCACGAAGGGTCCCTCCAACAGCCAGGTGCCGGTCGTCAACACTGCGTCCATCTTCCCGTATGCCGGCAGCCCGTGCACGACCCACACGGCCAGCTTCGGCGTCGCCGCCGGGCTCTCGCCAGCTTCCGCCGGAGCGATGCTGCTCTCCACGACCGTCACCGGCGGCCTGGATGGTGAGTATCGCCTGACGCTCAGCATCACCGACGGCGCCGGCCTCACGACGGCCCCCGTCCGGCAGTTCAAGATCGACACGTTACCGCCGGAGGTCAAGAGCATCCAGATCTGGGGGCCCGAGGGCAAGACTGCGGACCCTCTCGATACTGTCAACTGCGCCACCGGCGCCTCCAAGTTGACGACCATCGAAGGGCCCGCCTTGCGCTTCAGTCCGGTCGTCGACGACCAGTTCGCGGTCCGCGAAGTTCACTACTGGCTGGTGCCGGTCACGATCCCCCCGACCGCCAAGAGCGCGCCGATCGTCATCCCCATAACAGGCGTCTCCACGTTCCCCAACATCGATGTCCAGGTCGTCACGCGCGACACCAAGGGGGCCACGCTCAAGCCGCTCCCGCAGACCTACGAGCTGCAGGTCGAGGCCGTCGGCGTCAACCGGCCCAACCCTGGGCCGCTCTGCCGGACGTCGTTCTCGTTCAAGTTCCTGTCGAACCTGGCCGTCTTCGCGCCGCTCGACGCCGCGAGCGTCGACGTCCAGAGCCTCTCGCCGGCCACGATCGCGGCCTCCCGAACCTGGCTCACCAGCCAGGAACAGGGCGATGCCGCCGGCTATCTGGTGAGCGCGTTCGGTGCCGCCACGAACCAGCTCTTCGACTTCCGAGGACGAAACGGCCGCGCAGGCTTCGACCCCCTGATCAAGCTCACCGACTGGCTCAGCCAGAACGCCGCCAACGGCACGACCGACATCCTCGTCCTCTTCGACAGCGTCCCGGCCGAGGCCGTAACCGCCTCCCCGGGTGTGACCCCTCCGCTAAGAGCGTTCCTGGAAGGCGGCAGCGGGGCCGCTCGCCCCGAGGGGAATGTGGTCGTCTATGTGGGGCCGGTCCCGTTCGTCCGGCAGATCGACCCGATCTCGGCGGCCATCTCCCCGGGCCCGGCGCAGTCGGTAATCTTCGGCGCCGACCTGGGGATCGACACCGCCAACACCAACGGCACTCAGCTCCACAACCCGGCCGGCTTGCCCATCCCTTTCCTCCCCAGCCTCTACGAGTACACGCCCTTCACAGACTTCGTCGCCGCCGGCGCCGGGTTCCAGGACGTCTGGCTCCGATCGGGCCCGCATGCGGTCGGGGGCGGGGCGGGCGACTGGGTGCTCGAGAAGCTCTTCACCGTCGAGCAGAGCCAGACCCGAGGCAACAACTTCGTCTACCGCCACAAGAAGAGCCAGGGGATCTTCGCCTCCTTCTACGGAATCGGGGCCTCCAGCCTCGCCCAGAACCGCTCGCCTGTCACCCCGATGCCTTACGTCATCGAGGAGTTCCTCAAGAGCTACGTGACGGGCGGCCGCAACCCGGCGCTGGCGACCAAGCGGATCGCCTTCAACAACGCCGATCCGTCCTACCCGGCCGGCACCGTGGCCCCGTCGGCGACCGCCTTCCCCAAGGACATCTTCGCCTACCCGTCGGCCTCGGGCGGTTACACCAATCTGACCACCAACGGCTCCGGCGGAACCGATGCCGTGCTGGTCGACCTGAGCGACGATGGGCGGACGGTCACGCTGCTGGCCCGGGATCGGTCCAAGGAGGGCGGTGCCGGGCTGAACGCGCCCGCGCAGAGCCTCTTCGGGCTGGACGACCAGACCATGCGATCGCTGGCGCTGGCCCGCGACGGTGGCGGGCCGATGGTCTCCGGCAGCCGGGCGCGGCGGGGCGGGGCGGCTGCCGCGGCGACGCGCTCGGACCTGAAGGGGGTCAACGGTGGCTTCGACCTCGACCACACGGCCGTCTTTCTGATCGACGGCACTTCCGGGGCGGCCACGCAGCTCACCAGCGGCGGGATCCTGTTCGGCGATGCCGCCAGCCCGTCGCTTTCCCCGGAAGGTCAGGACGTGGTCTTCGCGTCCCCCAACGTCTACGACACGATCGATGGCGCCCTGCCGGCGGCGTTCACCCGGCTGAAGACGCTGGCCTCCGGGGGGATCGGCATCTTCCGCTACAACGCTCGCGCCGCCGGCACGGCCGTCTACCAGGATGGATGGGTCAGCCGCAGCCTGGGGGAGTCGCCCGTCTGCGCCCGGCCCAGGATCGCGGGCGACGGCATCTTCGTCGCCTTCCAGGCGCGCAACGTCACCTACAAGTCGGTGTTGACGGCCACCGACCAGGTCTATCTGGCCGTGGCGCAACCCGGGAACACGCCTGCGTGGGCGATCGGAGCCATCACCCAGGCGGGGGCCGTCGCCTCCGGCAACGTCGACATCGCCGAGAGCGCCACCGGGGGCGGCAGCTTCCCGCCGATCGTGTTCGAGTCGAGCGGCGATTTCCGCGGCCAGCGCCCCAACGGGCTGCCGATCAGCTCCCCGACCGATTCTACCGGGGCCTCTGCGGCCGGGGATCTGGGATTCAAGGCCATCTGGTACTTCACGGGCGATTTCAGCGCCGAGCTGATCCCCATCGCGCGCGGCCTGGATGCCGACTGCAAGAACCCGCGTCTGTCGCCGGACGGAACGGAGGTCGTCTTCGAATCGGCCGCGACGCAGCTCGTGGGACCGGTCAGCCTGGGCGGCGGGGTCACGCACACGGTCCGGAGCACGGGCACCAAAAACCGCATCTACCGGGCGCGTGTCCGGATCGCCAATGCACTGGGCGGCACGCCCTCCGTCATCCTGGAGAGGATCTCGCCCGAGACGGTCGACGTGGGGGCGGCCGGCCTGCCGGCGATCTCGAGGTAAACTCGCGTCTATCCGGCAACCTCCGGCCGTCGTCCATGGTAGTACGCGAGGGGGAGGAGCCGGCTGTCGGACCAAGGCCTGGGAACGCCGCAAACGAAGGGAAGCGCATGAAGCTCGGAAAGTCCCTGGTGTGCTCGCTGGTTGCGGCGGGCCTGTTCGGAGCCGTGGGGGCGGCGGCGGCCGAGGATCTATTCGGGGACCTGTTCCGCAGCAACACGCGGGAGGTCGTCCCATCCGGGCCGCCGAAGGACCGGATGCAGATCCAGGGAAACCGGCGCTCGGTCACGGCCATCCACGGGGACACGTTTGCGTCGCTGGCGGAGAGCATCTACGGAGACGCCGGGTACTGGCGGCTGCTCTACTGGGCGAACAAATCCAAGCTGCCGAATCCGAACGACCCCAACAGCCTCTTTGCGCCGGGCGAGCGGATGAAGCAGCTGACGGTGCCGCCGCCCAGCCACATCAACCCGGCCTACAAGCTGGAGCTGAAGGGCCCGGAGGACATTGGCGAGAAGGAAGCGCGGACCATCATGGAGGCGACCGGCCTCTTGACCGGCAAGCGCAGTTTCCCGGGCGCGATTCGCGGCCTGAAGTACGGCTACACGTATTCGAACAAGAACGGGACGCTCAACGATGAGGCCCGGCAGTACCTGTACCGGGAGTGGACGCTCCTGAAGAAGGCGCTCGACAAGTATCCGGATTACCCCGATATCTCGCAGGAAGAGACTCCCCAGCTGTTCGAGGGCTGGCTCAGGTCGGCGGCCAAGGAGCTGCAGGGCGTCCGGGGCGTCACCAACGGGTACGCGTTGCTGAAGTCGCTGATGACGCAGGAGACCGGCCGAAGCCACTGGGTAGGATTCACGCCGGTCATGGGTTCGTCCAACGACACGGGGTTCGGGCAGATTCTGCCGGCCACGGCGAAGATCGTCGGCATCAATCCCTACGATCCGGGCGATAACATCCGAGGAATCGCGCTCCACCTCAAGGAGCTCGTCAAGCAGTACGGCCTGAGGAACGGCCTGGCGCGCTACAACGGCGGCAATTCGCCGCCGGCTTCGAGCTACCGCTACGCCGACGCCATCATCCGTCGAATGGGCCGATACTCGAAGTAGCGGGAGTTCGGGGGGCGGCCTCCAGCGTGGGTTGCCGTCCCGGACGGGCGGTATGTAGCGGGTCGAGCTCTCGCGTTCTTCGAAGCGTGAAGTCTCCGGCGGTCAGGGCCCCATCCGTCAAGCTCGCGACGATAGGGAAGATCTTCCCGGTCAGGTCCGGCGCACGCTCCAGAACGGCCAGGAGCTCCTTGATGTTCACGGGCTGCGGCGGCAAGCTGCGGCCTGCGTACGGGTCGAGAGCCATGGCTTCGAGGACCCGGCTGAAGAAGTCGAGGCGTGGTGAGGAAAGCTCACGGTCCAGCGCGAGCAGCAGCGCAGTCACCAGCCCTTCCGTCACCATGAGATCGAGCGGTGAGCGCCGCCAGAAGCCGTCCGAAAAGGCGCGAGCGTCGCGGACGGCTGCCGGGTCGAGGACCGCGCTCGACGGAGCCGTCGCGGCCGCGCCGGTTACCAGGACGGCGGCCGGCGTCGAGCGAATGCCCTTCGCTGCCCGCTTGAAAAATCCGACGACCCAGTCTCTCATTTCCTTTCTGGACAGCTCCTCATCCCGGAGGTTGGCGACGCCGTCGGGATGGTTCGCCTCGTACGCCACGAGCGAGCGCCTGAGCCGCTCGGCGTCGAGAGGGGGGGACCCTCGGTCCCGCAAGTTCGCGACGATCAGTTCGCGGAACTGGTCCGGGGCCGGCAGATCCGGCCGCCAGAGAGCCCTCATGATGAGGCGCTCGGCGCTGGCGAGTTCTGCGCGGCTCAGCTGCTTGTGGCGTTCGGCGTGCGACCGCAGGTGGATCCAGTAGGAGATGAGCAGTGTGCGGTACGCCGAGGTGTTGTTGCGCTGCAACACATCTCGAACCGGGCCAGGCTTTCCCTCGCGGTCGCTGTCTCGAAACCGGTACGCGGCGTACTGCGCGAACCCCTCCGCCAGGGCGCTGGTGTCATTGGTTCGGACGTGCGCCGTATGGCTCCAGAACGACTCCCGGTATCCCTTGGCGATCATGCGCGCAATCCGATCCTGCAGGGCGTGTCCGATCTCGTGCTTGAGGGTCGATGCTAGCCGGCCGGCGGGCTCCCCCTGGAGCAGCCTGCGGGGAATCACCAGGCTGGGCAGCGGCTCCTGGAGGGCCACGGTCTTTCCGTCGAGGCAGCGCATCTTGAGGCGTCTGGGCGCTCGATCGAATCTGCTCGGAATCGGAACGGTGCGCGTGAAGGCAGCTACCCGGGCGTCCGGCCGATCGATGACGAAGATGTGCAGGGTGGCGCCCGGCGTCATCCAGTGGAGATAGCCCAGCTCCCGGGCGATGCCCCCCTCGTAATCCAGTCGGCCGAGCGGCCCCAGGTGCGGGTCCAGGACACTGACTTCGGTGAGGGACGGGTTCGGCTCGCGGCCCTCGACCCAGATGAAGCGGAGGTAGATCCCGCCGGAACGGAGCGGGCCGCGGGCGAGCTTCTCGATCTGCTCGAGGAAGGCGGTGCCCTCCAGTTTCGCGGCCGGGCCGGGAGGCGCAGCCGGTATCGGCGTTGCCAGGAAAACGAGCGCAAGCAGGCAGGCCAGCAAACATCCGCGCCTGGCCCGGGAAGCAGTCGGTCTGGCGAAGGCTGCGTGCATGCAGGAGGCTGCCTCTTACACCACGCGAGCCAGGACGACGACGCTGTAGCCGACAGCGGGGGCCTTGTCCGGATTGGCGTAGGCGTGGCGCTGATCGCCCCGGAACGCGACCAGGTCTCCCGGCGAGAGCACCCAGCGTTCCCCGGCTGCGGTCAGCACGATGCGGCCCGATTCGCAGGCCAGGTACTCGCGCGTTCCGGGCGTGTGGGGGACGCCGGTCATGACCGACTCGCCCGGCAGCTCGAGCCGGTCCAGCTCCATGCCGGGAACGGCGTCCGGAAGCAGCTTGCAGACGGTCACGCCACCGCGCTCCCGTACCGGCAGCTTGCCCTTCGGGTAGAACTGGCAGGCCGCGCGCGGAGACGAAAGCAGCTCCTCGATCGTGACGGCCAGTGCCGTGGCCACCCGGTGCAGCACCGCCAGCGTCGGGTTGGCGGCGCCGGATTCGATGTTGGACCAGGTCGCGCGCGGAATGCCCGCCAGCCGCGCCATGCGCCATTTGCTGCTGCGTCTGGTCGCGTTGCTCCCGGAGCTGACGGACGTTCTTGGCGATCCGGCCCGAAAGGTCGTCGCTCACGGGAACAGCGTAGCAAGTCCCTGCGCAGGGCGCCGCCGGAATTGGGGCAAGTCGAGTGGCCCCAATTTTTCCCGCCAAAATTGGGGCCACTCGACTTGCCCCATTTCCGGCGGATGGTCGAAGAAAAAGCCCCCGCCGTGAGGCGGGGGCAGGACTTCGAAAAGTCGTGTAGGGCTACTTGCCGGCGGGCTTGGCACCGCCGTTGGCGGGCGCGGCCGGGTCCTTCGTCAGGCCCGGAAGCGCCGGTGGCGTCGCAGGGGTCTCGGCCGCTTCCGGCTTCTCGGCCGGCTTGGCGCCCGAGTCCTTCGGCGGGTCGGACTTCTCCGGCGCAGCGGGAGCCGTGCCCGAGGCGGCGGGAGCGCTGGTCGCCGGCGTCGCCGAGGCAGCCGCGGGAACCGGTGTGCCGAGCAGCTCCTCGGCGCGCGTGAGAGGCTCGGCCGAAATCTCGCCGATCCCCTTCGCACCGTCGAGCTTGATGTAGTCCTTTCCGGAGGCACGGCCCAGCCGGAACTTCACGTCGGGCCGCGAATCCTTGGTCTTCACCGTCACCTCGATGGCGGGCTTGGCCAGGCCGGTCTCCTCGAGCTTCGCGGGCGTCTCTTCCATCCACTGCTTGGCCACGAGGTGCGGCAGCACGGTCGTGAAGTTCTTGATGCGCTCCTTCAGCGGCGAGGTTGCTTCCTTCTGGCTCTTGTGGTGCCAGTCGCCCTTGTCGTTGATCTCGTAGCCCTCGGAGCGCTCCTGTTTCTTCAGCTCGACGGCCTTCAGGTTCCAGTCGTCGAAGGGGAGGATCTCGCTGTAGCTCTTCAGGAACCCGTCGAGCTCGGGCGCGAACTCCTCCTTCGTGACCATCGCCACATCCTGGCCCTCGGGGCGCACGTAGCGCCCGCCCTCGACGGTCTTGCCGACCAGGATGGCCAGCTTGGCGGTCTCGGGCTCGGCCTTGGCCCCGGTGGTGGTGGTCGTGGCTGGCCGGGCCGCAAGCGACAGCTCCACGCGGTACTCCGGCTTCTCGAGACCGAAGTCTGCTGGCTTGAAGTCAGCGCCTGTCACGAAGCGTGCGGCCTTCAGCTCCTTGAGCTTGTCGAGCAGTCGGGTGCCGGCCGAGCCGGGATCACTGGTGACGCGGCTGGCCTGGTAGGACCAGCGGCCGCTCGTGTCCTTCACGGCCGTCACCTTCTCGCCACCCTTTTCGACGGTGACGGAGGCGATGTCGCGGTCCCCGGTCCGCAAGACGCTCTTGTCGCGGAACTCGTCGGGCTTGTTGCCGAGCGCCTTCACCAGCGTCGCGTCGATCAGGTAGACGTTGGGGTCGGTCTCGCGCTTGGCGTAGAGGCGCGACGAATCCGTCTCTTTGCGCTTGCCGAAGAGAACGACCTTGGTGGCGCCGTCTTCCCTCATCACCAGCTTGGCCGTCATCTCGGGGTTGTCCAGGCCGTAGGGCTTCAGATTGGCGGTCGTCTCGGCCGTGAACTCCTCGGCGCGCAGGCGGCCCAGGTCGTTGGCGAGATCGCCGATGGCCTGGGAATCGCCGGGGGCCTTGAAGGGCTCCTCGATGGTCCAGTTGCCGTCGGCGCCGTGCGTGAAGCGCCACTTCTCACCGGAGGCCTTCGAGACGGCGATCTCCTTGACCTGCTCCTTATCGGCCTTCAGCACGGTCTTGTCGCGGAACGTGTAGAGGTCCTTCTTGAGGATCTCGAGATCGCCCGAGTTGACGAGGAAGATCTTGTCCTCGTCGGCCATCTTCACGTAGGCGTTGGTGCCGAGCGGGCTGTCCTTGCCGATGAGGACGGTCCGGGGGGCGGGACCTCCGTTCCAGGTGACCTTGTAGCCGGGCTTGTCGAGCGCGTACTTGGCCAGGTCCGGCTTCTGGCCGGGTGTTTCGCCGTCGACCAGCCGGTCGGCCTTGATCTTCTCGAGGCGCGTCAGCAGGCTGTCGACCTTCTCTTCCTCGGTCTTGGCCGCTAGCGGCGCGGTGACTTCCCACTTGCCGTCCTTACCCTTCTCGAGGGTGACCTTCGTGTTTTTGGCCGTGTCCTCCAGGTCGACCCGGGTGATCTTGTCTTTCTCCGTGGTTGCGACCTTCGGGACCGACTTCTCGGACATCGGTTCCTGCTCGTACTTGGCGACGTAGAAGCCAAGTCCGCCCAGGACGGCGAGCACGAGCAGAGTCGGAAGGAACTTCATCATAGACTGCTCCTCCTCCACCAGATCCAGCCGCCCAGGCCGAAGATGAAGCCGGGCAGCAGGAGCATCGTGGCGTAAAGAATGCGGTTGGCGTACTGGGCGACTTCGACCTCGAGCTTCGGCACGTCCTCGCTCTTGGGGCGGATGCTGATGCGGTCGGTCTCGCCCGAGAGCCAGTTGACGGCGTTCATGAAGAGATCGATGTTGCCGCCCTTCTCTGCCCAGGCGTTGCTGGCGAACTCGACGGAGCCGAAGACGATCAGTCGATTGGTGACCTTGGCGGGCTTGGGCGCCTCTCCAGGATTGGCTGGAGGAGTCGACTCCTCTTTGCCGATGGCGTAGGCGACCGTGCAGGGGCCCTTGGTGTCCTTGCCGTTGTCGAACTGCGCGGTGTTGCTCTCGACGTCGACTTCAGCCCAGCTGTCACCGCTGGTCTTGAGGAGCTCGTGGTAGGTGAGCCCCTTGACCTCGGCGTTGGCCGCATCGCCCTTCAGCAGGGTCGACCAGGGCATCAGGACGGAGCGCTTCTTCTCCTTGAGTGGGTCGACCAGCGGGTGCGAGCCGAACTCGGGCTGGGGTATCACCGGCGTGCCGCCGAACAGCGGGTGCAGGTGGCGTGCCGGGTCGACGACGAGCGTGCGCGAGGTCTCGACGCCGTACTTCTTGAGCAGTGCCCTCAGAGTGGGTGGAGTGTCCGAATCCAGCAGGAACAGCACCGCCTTGCCGTCGGCCATGTGCTTGTCGATGATCGCGATCTCCTTGGAGTCGAGGGCGCCCTTGGGCGCGGCGATCACGAGCACGCTCGCGCCGGCGGGGATCTCGGGCTTGGTCAGCAGGTTGACCTTGTCGATCTTGTACTGGTCGCGCAGCAGGTACTCCTTCATGGCCGCCAGGCCGCCTCGGTCCTCGCTGTCGACGGTCCGCTCACCGTGGCCCTCGAGGAAGACGACGGTGCGCACGGCGCCGCTCGTCAGGTCGAGGATGGAGCTGGTGATGACCTGCTCGCCGTTGAACGCCTGCAGCCGCTGGTTGAACATGCTGCGGTTGTACTCGAACATCTTGTCGGGCTCGATGCGCACGTCGCGTGTGCTCGACTTCAAGATGGTCGTGCCGTTGTAGGTGATGTTGAACTGCTTGGTGAGCGTCGGGTCCTTCTCCGGGTCGATCATCCTGAAGGTGAACTTCGGAGAGGCGGCCGCGTAGCGCTCGAGCAGGTTCTTCACCATCGTGCGCTCCTGGCCGGCGCGCTGTCCGCGCTGGTCGTCGGGGCTGCCCTCGATGAAGAACGCCATCACCTCGAGGCTCTGGTCGAGCCCGCCCAGGATCTTCAGCGTCTGATCGGAGAGGCTGAACTTGCGGTCCTTGGTGAAGTCGTACTGGGCGTTGTGCCGGTAGGCGATCACGTTGAGCAGCCCCAGGATTCCGGTGACGCCCAGGATGAGGATCAGGTTGTTGATCCCGAGGGCGAACCGCCGGTGCAGGAAGGTCTGCTCGATCCAGGAGTAGTTCTGGGTCAGGGCCCAGCCGACGCACGCGGCGCCGGCCACGGCGGCGCCGATGGCCCAGTTGCCCATGCCCTCGCCGGCGACGGCCAGCGCGAGCGCGATGAACCAGAGCAACACGCCGATCGGGAACGTCGGCGAGCTCGCGGGCCCGCCGCTTCCCCTGCGGCGATGGGAGGTCTTCGATTGTGCTTCCATATCGGGTCTCCTAGCGCCATCGATTGGCTTCCAGCATCCGGATGGACGCGAAGATGGTCAGAACCATGAAACTGACGTAGAAGAAGACGTCCTTGCTGTTGAGCAGGCCCTGCAGCATGTCCTGCTGAGGCCGGTAGATCGAGATGTACTCGACCACCGCGCTCGCCTTGTCGCCGAACCAGCTCTTGGCCATCTCCATCAGGTAGAGCATCACGATCAATCCAACGCCCAGCACGCCGGCGATCACCGTCTCGCTGCAGACGCTGCTGGCAAAGAGGCCGATGCCGACATAGCAACCCGCCAGGAGCACCAGCCCCAGGAACCCGGTCTTCACAGGCCCCACGTCGAGCGGCCCGAACTGCGACAGGATGTAGGGGTAAACCAGCGTCACGCTCAACATCAGCGCGACGAACACGTAGCAGGCCAGGAACTTCCCCAGCACGATGCTGGTGTTGGAGATGGGGGACGTGAAGAGCAGCGCCATCGTCTGGCGCTTCTTCTCCTCGGCCAGCAGCCTCATCGTCAGGAACGGCACGATGAAGAGCAGGTAGACGCCCATGTTCCCGTAGGCGGGCGCCATCAGCGCGTAGCGATACTGGATCAGGGCGTTGAAGATGAGCCCCGACAGCACCAGGAACGCCCCCGCGACCACGTAAGCGATTGGAGAGATGAAGTAAGTCTTCAACTCTTTCTTGAAGATGCACCAGAACTTGAACATGCTCGCCTCCTCGGCTCAGCGGCCGTCTTGCTGGCCGGAAGCCTGGTCCCGGTCCTTCAGGTACTGGGCGACCGGCCCCAGCCTGGGCTGGTGGTCCGACGCCTCGGTCTCGGTGCCGCCGTCGCCTGCGCCGACCATCTCGGGATGGTGGGTCAGCTGGCTCAGTCGCCGTGTCTCCTCTTCGCCTGCGGTGAGCTTGATGAACACCTGCTCCAGGCTCACCTCGGGGGGGCGCAGCTCCAGCAGCGGCCACTTCTTGCTCGCACAGAGCTCGAAGAGCGCCACACGCGGGTCCGCTCCCTCCTTCACCTGAATGAAGAACCCGGCCGCATCCGAGCCGGCAGGAGCGTCCTCGCTCACCACGCGGCTGGCGCCGGCCAGCTTGCCGAGCGCGTCGGCCACTTCCGCGGCCGGCCCCTTCACGCGCACCAGGAACATGTCGCCGCCCAGCACGGTCCGCGACAGCTCCGCTTCCGTCCCCGCGCCCACGATGCGACCCTCGTTGATCACGATGATCTTCTCGCAGGTCATGTGGACCTCGGGGAGGATGTGAGTCGACAGGATGATGGTCCGGTCCTGCCCCAGCGCCTTGATCAGCTCCCGGATCTCGATGATCTGCTTGGGGTCCAGGCCCGTCGTCGGCTCGTCGAGGATGAGCAGCCTCGGATCGTGCACCAGCGCCTGCGCCAGCCCCACGCGCTGCTGATAGCCGCGCGACAGGTGCGCAATCAGGCGGTCCCGCACGTCCCACGTGCCCGTCTCTTCGAGCGCCCGCCGCACCTTCTTGGTGCGGTCACGTCCCGGAACCTCCTTCAGCTCCGCGACGAATTCGACGTAGCTCTTCACCGTCATCTCCGGGTAGATCGGCGGCACCTCGGGGAGGTAGCCGAGCTGACGCTTGACGGCCATCGGCTCCTCGAAGATGTCGTGACCTGCCACGCGTGCCTTGCCGTACGTCGCCGGCATGAAACACGTGAGGATCTTCATCGTCGTCGTCTTGCCGGCGCCGTTGGGGCCTAGCAAGCCGACGATCTCTCCGGCTTTCACCTCGAAGGTGAGACGGTCGATTGCCCTGAAATCGCCATACAGTTTGGTCAGGCCTTCGACTTCGATCATGTCGTAACGTCCTTTCGTGCCCGGTGACCCAGGGAGGCCGCCGAGGGAGAACGAAGGTTACCACGAACCGGCTTCCAATGTGGAAACTCTCCCGCCCCACCGGACCCAGAGGCCTCACGTCCCGAAGGTTGCCCTCGTCCCGGCCGACTCCGGCGAGTTGCTCCCCAGGCCGTAGGCTCTCTGACCTGGTCCGCGAGCACCTGCGCCGAACCTCGCGCCGAGCCGCTTGCCTCGGAGTGCGAGGCCGCCCCTGTGAAGGGCCCGGAAGGTTGGGAGTCCGTCTTTTACCATCGCCTCCCGGGAGCTGTCAACAGGCTCGAAAGCCGCTCGACCATTGCCTTCATGGTCTCGATACCACAGAACCAGCCTCAGGTCGCCGGTTCATGTCGGATGGCGCCGCGAAAGGTGGCCTGCCGCCCGGCAAGTATCGGCTCTCCGAGCGAAAAGTCGGGCACTGGCGAAGCAGCCGGCTGTTGCCGGGGCCCCAAGAGCGAGCTACTTTTCCCGGCGAATGGCGACACTCGAGTCGGGCCCGGTCCCCGCACGCCGCAAACGCGTGCCGGTCCTCCTGATGCTGGCGCTCAGCCTGGCGTACCGGGCCGAGGCCGCTTCGGGCGGGGCGGCGACGCTGGCGCGCACGGGACGCTCCCGGTCAGGCGCCGCGCTGGCGGCTTCGCTTACCCACGGACCGCGGTCGACGAAGCTGGACCGGGCGCGCAAGCTCCTCGCCGACTACCGGCTCGAGGAGGCCGACGGCTTGCTCCAGGCAGCGCTCGACGAGGGGGCGCGAGACGTCGAAACGCTCGTCCTGGCCGGACGGATCAAGGAAGAGATGGCCGATGGCCCAGCGGCCCGCAGGCTCTACGCCTCGGCTGTCGATTCGGCCCCGGAGGATGTCGAGGCGCTCAGTCTGCTGGCCCGGACGCTGCTCGGCGTCAAGGATTACAAGGGTGCGGCCCGTCACCTGCGGGTGGCCCTCAAGGGGGACCCCGAATCGGCCCTGGCACCGTCAGTGGCGGCTCTCTACCACTTGCAAAGGGGAAACCACAAGCTGGCCGCGAGTTACGTGGAAAGGGCGCTCGAGGCCGATCCCGCATCGAAGGAAGCCGCCCTCGTGCAGGCCGATCTCAAGTTCTTGAGGCGCGATCTCGAGGGCGCGCGCCACTCGATCGAGCGGCTGCTGGCGGCCAACCCCGCCGACCCCGACGGTCTCTACATGATGGGCATCGTCCTCTTCAACCAGAAGGACTACGACGGGGCCCAGAAGTACCTGGAGCGCTCCACAGGGATTCACCGGTATGCCGCCAACTTCCTGAAGGACCTGGCGCAGGTCTACGCGCAGAACGGCCACCTGCGCAAGGCGATCGCGACCCTGGACCGCGTGCTGGAGCTGACGCCCGCCGACGATGCGGCCACGTCGCTGCAAGCCAACCTGCGGGAGCGGCTGGAGCTGGTCGAAAGCGGCGTGCGGCGGCAGGTCGGGCCCTTCCGGTTCGTCCACGCACCCGGGCTTTCACGCGACACCTTCGACAACATCGTCGGCATCTTCGAGGACGCCTACCGCGAGATCTGCCCCGAGCTTGCGTACATGCCGCCCAAGGTCGACGTCTGGATCTTCGCGCGCACGGGCAGTCTGTTGCCCGCCTACTACAGCCACGTGAGCGACGAGATCATTATTTCAAGCGCCTACTTCGGCTCCATCGACACCGCCGACAAGCGCAAGCTGGGGCGCCACCTGATCTTCCACGAGTTCTCGCACCTGGTGCTCTTCCAGGCGCTGGGGCGGCCGGCCTTCTCCCCGATGGCGCTCTGGCTGCTCGAAGGGCTGGCCGAAAAGCAGGCCGGCGGCTACGACTACACGGCTGTCGACTACCGCAAGACCTTCGCGTCTGGGTTGCTGGACCTGACCGAGCTGGCCGACTACCTGCCGGTGAGCGCCGTCGGTGCCGGCGAGAAGCGCGAAAAGGCCTACATCCAGGCCTACCTCATGGTGGATCACCTGCTGGCCCGGCCCCGCGGCCTGGAGCTCTTGCGCCAGATGGTCCTGGCCTACGCCGCCGGCAAGTCCGACTCGGAAGTCTTCGCCGAAGCCGGTCTGGAACTCCCAGCCGCGTTCGTCGAAGCCGTCGCGCAGCGCCTCCGCGCTCGCCCGGGAGCGTAGGGGCGGGCGGGCCCCGGACCCCGGCCTACATGTGCCGCGGGCGGCTGTAGCGCCTGGGGGCGGGCTGCTCGTCGGACTCGGACTCGAGCTCGTCGGGGCGGGCGGTGGACTCGCTGACGGAGGGGCGGGAGTCGCGATTCCAGAAGGGGGCCCCGGACGGCTCCGAGGGCTCTTCGGGAGCGGCTTCGGCCTGGCGGGAGGGGCGTGCTGCCGGCGCACCGAGCTCGGCCTGGACGTTCTTGTGCCAGCCGGAACGCAGCTGGGCGGCGCGGGACTCGAGGGCCTCCATGTCTGCCGTGGAGGCGTTCTTTCGGCGCATCAGGGTGAGCTTCTTCTGGAGGCTGAGCAGCTCCACGGCGGGCGACGGGGCGGAACTTGCCGAATCGGCGGGCTCTTCGGCGGCTGCCGCAGAGCGGCGGCTCGGGCGCGGCGCGAAACGCGAGCGTGCGGGGCGCTCCTCGCGCGAGGCGGGCTGCTCTTCGGAGCTGTCGATCTCGGTCTGCCTGGCCTTCGCGCGGGGCTCGGGACGCTCTTCACTCTCGCCGTCGGCGGTCGGCCTGGGGCGGTAGGCGTGGCGCGGATCGCGGTGGGAGGAGGCCTGCTCCTGGTCGCCGCTCGGATCGTCCGAGAAGGGGGCCATCTTGTGCTTGCGCTGGCGGGTGGCGCCCGTGCGCTTCCAGCTCTGCCGCATCGGAGCCTCGCGCTGCGACTCGGGGGCCGCGTTACGGACGGTCAGGCCGGCGGCCGAGGTCGGCTGCATGCCGATGCTGCGGTCGAGGTTGTCCATCTCGGAGTCGATGTGGCGCACCTCGTCGGGCTGTTCGCTGCGGCGGACGGCGCGCTGGCGGTCGCCTGAGCGGCGGGTCATCTCTTCGCGGGCCAGATCCGGATCGGGTCCGGCGTTCGTGTGGCGGCCGCGGAAGCCGCTGTCGTCGTCGAAAGCCGCCTGGCGCCGGCCGCGGCGCGGGGCCTTGCGGGCCGAGGGCTCTGCCGGGCTGGCCATTCCTCGGTGGATCCGGACGGGCTCGGACTCGCCGCCCTGTTCGGGGAAGCTAGCGTCCGCGTAGGCGCCCGGCTCATCCATCGCCTGCGAGTCGATCTCTTGCGCCCAGGCCAGTTGGGCGATTCCGCCAATCCCCAGAGCCATCACCAGCAGCCTGAACGTGCTCGACCTCACTCGCCAGCTCCTTTCGTACGCGTGCCAGCGCAGCCCCATTCCGGGCGCGCCGATCGGAGTATCGGCAAGAGACACGGCAGGCTTGAGGAGTGAGGCTTGAGGCTTGAGGGATCAGGAGTCAGGCTCACTCCTTCCCCCTCGAGCCTCACTTCTCGAGCCTCAAACCTCCCTACAGCCTGAACTTGTTGATGAGGTCGTGCAGGGACTTCGAGGCGTAGATGAGGCCCTCGGAGGTCATCTGCAGGTCCTGGCCTTCTTTGCTGTTGGCGCGGGCAATGTTGGAGACGCCTTCCATGGAGGCCAGGACGCCTTGACCTTCATTCATGAAGGCCTCGGCCTGGCGGGCGATCTCCTCGCTGCGGTCGCTCTGGCTGCGGGAGAGCGCGGTGATTTGCGGGGTGTACTTGTTGATCTTCTGGACGTTGTTGCTGATGGCGCTGATGTCCTCGTACTGCGCGTCGGTGACGTCGGAGTTGGTCACGATCAGCTTGGAGACCTCCAGCACGCCGGCGGTGATCTCCTGGAGGATGGCGCTGGTCTGGTAGACGTCGTCGACGCCGGCGCCGACCTTGGCGAGGCTGTCGTTGATGAGGTTGGTGATCTCCTTGGCTGCCTCGCTGGTGCGTTCGGCGAGCTTGCTGATCTCCTCGGCGACGACGGCGAAGCTCTTGCCCTGCTTGCCGGCACGCGCGGCCTCGATGGCGGCGTTCAACGCCAGCAGGTTGGTCTGTTCGGCGATCTCGCTGATGATGGTGCTGCGCTGGCTGATCTCCTCGGCGCTGCGGTTGATCTGCGTCATGCCGTCGATCGCCTTCTGCATCGCCTGGTCTCCGAGCCGGGCATCGTTGTTGACCTTGGCGACGACGGAGCTGGCCTGGCTGGAGTTGTTGAGAATGCTGGAGTTGCGATGTACGAGGTTGTCGAGGTTCGACGTGGTCTCGGCGACGCGGTCGGCCATCAGCCCCGTGGTCTCGGCGTTGGCGCGGGCGCCCTTCTGGACCTCCTCGGCGGCGACGATGATCTGACGCAGCCGCTCGGCGCTCCTGTGGACGGAGTTGGCGGTCTTCTCCACGGCGACCTGCTGGCGCTGCGTGCCGCCGGAGATGTTGCTGGCGGTCTTGCGGACCTCCTGGCTCAAGATGTCCAGGTAGTTGGAGGACTCGCGGATCTTCCCGATCATGTTCGACAGGTTGGACGCCATCGTCAGGAAGCTCTGCGCCAGCTCCTGGATCTCGTGCGTCGTCAGGCGGGTCGGCAGATTGATGTTCGACAGGTCGTTTTGAGCGATGCGGGAAGCGATGGAGCTGAGCTGGATGAGCGGCGAGGCAATCCGGTAGCTGAACATCGCCGAGAAGAGGATCGAGAGCGCCAGGACGACGCCGAGGATCGTCCAGTTGTAGCTCATGATCTCCTTGGTCATCTCGTCGACGTAGGTGGGCTCCAGGCCGATGCGCAGCCAGTAGACGTCGTGCTGGGGGCCGGCGACGATGTTGGTGATCCGCTCGGGGCGGTCGCCGCTCTTGTGGTAGAGCGGCGGGACCACCCGTGCGGTCTGCTTGACGCTCATGCGCTCCCTGGCCAAGAGCCCGAGGATGTCGAACTTGGGCATCTCGAGCTGGATAGGGTACTGCAGGACCAGGCGCCCAGTGGTGTCGTAGACGGCCACGTAGCGGATGTCGCGGTAGCCCTGCTTGAGCTTGGAGTCGATGAAGAAGCGCATCACCTTCTCATAGTTCTCCACCCGGCTATAGGGGGAGGCCTGGACCAGCTTTTCGGTCTGCGAAGTGATGTCGCCCAGCAGGCTCGCGAAGTGGAGATCGGCGTTTTCCTGGAGGATCTTCTTCTCCAGACCGTAGGACGTGAGGATGGTCGCGGCCGCGCCGAAGACGACGAAGATGATGATGGTGAGCGCGATCTGATGGGAGATCTTCATGGCCGGACGGCCGGGATGGCCCGCGAAGCGGAGTATAGCAAACCGCCGCCACTGGCAATCGACTTGCGCGGCGATGCCCCTCGCCCCCGCCATGCGAAAAGGCCGAGATCGTGTTATAGTAAACGTTCGCCACGTTCGAGGTCGCGATGGATTTCAGGACCCTGCTGAACAACGGATTCGTGCTGACCGCGGAGCTGAACCCTCCGCGAGGGGTCGACGTCGAGCCGATTCTAGGGAGAATCGCCCCGCTGGCCCGAGCGTTCGACGGCTTCGCGGTCACCGATGATTCGCTGGCCCGGCTGCGCATGAACGCCATGGCCTTCGCGCACCTGGTCCACGCCCGGCTGGACGTCGAGATGCTCATGCACCTGACCTGCAGGGACATGAGCATCCTCAAGCTCCACGACTACCTGCTCGGGACCTGGGCGCTCGGGATCAAGAACGTCCTCTGCATGACCGGCGACCCGCCGCGCATCGGCTCCTTCAAGGAGAGCAAGGGGGTCTACCAGCTCAACTCCTTCCAGCTGCTCGACCTGGTGCGCAGCGTGAACCGAGGCGTGCTGCAAAACGGCGAAAAGCTGTCGACGAAGCCCGATTTCTTCCTCGGATGCGTGGCCAATCCCTATTCGCTGAACATAAAGGTAGAGGCGAAGAGACTTCAGAAGAAGTTCGACAGCGGAGCCAAGTACGTCATCACCCAACCGATCTACACGCGCCGGACCCTCGAACAGTTCCTCGAGGCGACCGCCGACATCCCGATGAAGAAGTTGATCGGCGTGCTGCCGCTGCGCGGGCTGGCCAACGCCCACGTCATCGCGGACTCCGTTCCCGACATCTACATGCCGGCCGATATCTTCGCGCGCCTAACCAAGAACGACAGCGCCGAGGAGGGCATCCGGCTGGCGAGGGAGTTCATCGCCGACGTCAAGGGCCACGTCGATGGCATCCACATCTTCCCGCTCAACCACTTCGACGCCCTGAACGCTATCCTGCACGAGTTTCCCGAGCGGCTGGCCCTCGTCGCTACGCCCTCGCCTGCGGCCTCCGACCGGTCCGGCGTGAAGCCGGAACCCCAGACCGCGCCCCAGGAGACGGCCTCGAAGCCGGGACGGTTGCGCGGCAACGGACGCGAGCGCCTGAGGGACTAGCTGTGAGGATGCGCCGGACGGCCTCTCGGGCGCTTCCCCTGCTGCTGCTACTGGCGTCGGCCAGCGCAGTCCTGGCCGCCACCCCGATCGCACGGGCCGGGCCCGACCTCGTGACGCGCCCCGCCGTGGTCGTCGCGCTCGACGGCCGCGCCAGCGTGGAGCCCGACGGCGACGCGATGGCCTACGCGTGGTCGCGCATCAGCGGCCCCGACAACCCACCGCTGGCCGGCGCTTCCACCGCGCTGGCCAGCTTCACGCCCACCGTCGCCGGCGAGTACCGCTACCTCCTGACCGTCAGCGACCCCAGCACCGCCTCATCCACCGACGAGGTCTCCATCCTCGTGCAGACACCCGCCGACGGCCCCGACCTGGTCGTCCGCAGCGTCTCCTTCAGCCCCCTGGCCACCGCGGGGAACCACCAGATCCGCGGACAGGCCGTTCTCCAGAACAGCGGCAACCGCACGGTCACCACCGACTTCACGACCGCCTTCTTCCTCTCGGCCGACCCCAACGGCGCCCAGGGCAGCCTGCTCTTCACCGGCAGCTCCGAGGTCGTCACCGACCTCACCACGGGCGCCAGTCTCACGGTGGATGCTCCGCAACTGGCGCTGCCGGCCGGCCTGGCCCCCGGCAGCTACTTCCTGTTCGCAGTAGCCGACACAGGACTGACCGTGGCGGAGCTCTCGGAGAACAACAACCAGACGCCGTCGGCTCGCCAGCTGGCCGTGTCGGCCAACGCCACACCCGTGGCAACGGCGCGAGTCGTCGGCACGCCGCCCTTCATCGTGGTCGACGGCCGCTTCCTCACCATCGACCTGGACGGCACCGCTAGCTCCGACGCCGACGGCGACGCGCTCGCCTACTCCTGGCAGCAGACGGGCGGCCCCAGCGTCTTCCTGTCGACCCCGACCTCGCCGACCCTGGCCTTCACCACCAACCGCGCCGGGCTCTTCGTCCTGTCCCTGCGCGTCGACGACCAGCACGGCAGCGCCGCCACCACCAGCGTGGCCGTGCGGGCGCTGGCCAACGCCAGCCCCGTCATCAGCGCGCCCGCCCTTCAGGTCCTCACCTCCACCGACGGCGCGCCCGTCGACGCCGTTCTCGACGCCTCGCAGACGCAGGACCCCGACGGCGATCCGATCACGTTCCGCTGGGTCCAGACCAACGTGCCGCCCGTGACGCTCAACGGGGCCAACACCGCCGTAGCCACCTTCCGCACCAACCGCACCACCAGCTTCACGTTCACCCTGACGACGACCGACCCGCGCGGCGGCCGCTCCACCGCCAACTCCGTCGTCACCATCGTGCTCAACTTCAGCCCGACCGCCAGCGCAGGCGCCAGCCGGGTCGTCACCAGCACCGACGGACGGCCCGTCACGGTCGCGCTCGACGCCCGCGGGTCTCGCGATGCCGACGGCGATCGGCTCGTCTACTCCTGGGCGCAGCTCTCGGGCCCGCCGGCCGGCCTCGCGCCACTGAACAGCCCCACGCCCAGCTTCACCTCGAGTACGCCCGCCGCGTACACCTTCCGGCTGACCGTGGACGACCGCCGGGGCGGCACCGCCACTTCCGACGTCACCGTCACCGTGCAGCGCAACTCGAGCCCGACCGCGCGCGTGGGTCCCCCCCAGGGCGTGGGCGGCACCCAGGGCGCGGCCGTCGTCGTCACGCTCGACGGCTCCGCTTCCACCGACCCCGACTCCGACCCGCTCCGTTACGTATGGAGCCAGACGATTGGCCCCGCCGTCAGCCTCTTCGATCCGGCCAGCGCGCGCCCGTCCTTTTCGACGACCGTCCCGGCAACCTATGCGTTCCAGCTCACCGTCTCCGACAGCCGGGGCGGCACCTCCACGGCGACCGCCACAGCGACGGTGAGCTTCCCCGATCTCAAACCGGCTGGCGTCAGCTTCCCGACCACCGCCGGCGCCGGCTCGAGCGTCGCGGGCTCGGTGACCGTGACCAACGCGAGCGCGGTGCCGCTGCAAGCGCCCTTCACGGCGGCCGTGCTGCTCAGCCGCGACGACCTGCTCGACGCGGGCGACACGCTCGCCGCAACGCTTTCGTTCCCGGGCCTCGACGCCTTCGCGTCGGCCACCGCGTCCTGGTCGGCCTCCCTGCCGCTCGACTTCCCGACCGGCGCCTACCGGGTGCTGGTCCAGGTCGATCCCGGGCGCGCGCTGGTGCAGCAGTCGCGGTCGAACGACCTGCTGGTGGGCGGCAGCGTGCTGCAGGTGTTGAGTCCGGCGGACCTGCGGGCGACCTCGGTGCTGGGCGCGGCGACGGTCAAGGTGGGAGCGCTGGCCAGCTTCAGCGGAACGATCGTCAACGAGGGGCAGCAGGCGCTTCCGAGCGCCTTCAGCGCCTCCATCCTGCTGCTCTCTGCCGCGCAGGCGCAGCTCCTCACGTCGACCGGCCAGGTGCCGCCCGGCGCGCGGCGGATCGGGACGCTCTCGTTTCCGCCACTGGCGTCCGGGGCCTCCACCTCGTTTTCCACGGGGGCGAGGATTCCCAGCGGCACTGCGAAGGGCACCTACTTCCTCGGGATGGCGATCGACCCCGACCGGCTGCTGGCCGGTGAGCTCGACAAGCTCGACAACGGCGCAGTCTCCGGCAGCTCCACCACCGTCTCCGCGCTGCCCGACCTGGCCGTGCGCCAGCTGAGCGCGCCCTCGACCGTGCGGCCCGGCGCCGCCTTCAAGGTCGACCTCATCGTCGAGAACAAGGGCGGCCTGGCCCTGACGCAGCCCTTCACGTACTGGTACTTCCTCTCTCGCGACTCCACGCCGGGTGCGACGGGCACGTTCCTGGGGGCGCAGCTGGCCAGTAGGTCCATCACCGCTGGCGGCACGGTGAAGCTGTCGGACAACCGGTCCGTGCCGCAGGCGACGGAGCCGGGCGCCTACTTCGTGCAGGCGGTGCTAGACCCGCTGGCCGAGGTCGAGGAGGAGTCCGACGCGAACAATGTCGGCGTGACGTCGGCGTCGATCACGGTGAGCTCCGCCCCCGAGCTGGTCCTGACGACGGCAACCTTGCCCTCGAAGCTCTCGGTGCGGGCGGTCGCGCGGATCTCCGCCACGGTGCGCAACGTCGGCAATGCGGGCTCGGCGGGCTTCACGCTGTCGGCCTTCCTCTCGACGGACCGGACGCTCGACTCCACCGACACGCTCCTGGGCAGCGTCACCGGCAGCGGCCTTTCGGTGGGCGCGGGGACGACGACCGAGGTAGTGGCCTCACTGGACCCTTCGACTCCTCTGGGCGATTCCTTCCTGCTCCTGAGCCTCGATTCGCCGGACGCTGTGCCTCAGTCGGTGGAGGGTCCGCCGGGGAACTTGCAGGTCGCGGCAGTCACGGTGGCCGACGAGGGGCGTGGCCCGCGGGTGGCGCTCGCCTACTCCAAGAGCTCGCCCGTGCCAGCCGGCGCACTCACGATCACGGCCACCTTCGACGAGCAGCTGGTCAGCGTGCCGACGCTGGCGATCGACCAGCCCGGCACCTCGGATCTCCCGGCCACGCCGATGACGGGCGGCGGCACCGTCTTCACGCTGCGCTACGTGGTCGCCTCCGACAACGGCGGGCAGTTCGCCGACGGCGAGGCGGTGGCGCTGGTCGCCAACGCGCGCGATCGGGACGGCAACTCGAGCGCGCCCGCCACCAACGCGCGCTTCGTCATCGATACGCGACCGCCCGTCTTCACGTCCCTCAACCCGGGCAGCGGCGGGCCGTCCCCCGAAACGGGCCCGCTCTCGGGCCGGCTGACGGATGCCTCGTCCGTGCCCGCACTGACGCTCTCGGTGAACGGCGGGCTGGCGCAGGCGATCCCCGTCGCCTCGGACGGGACCTTCAGCGGCAGCTACCGGCTGACGGGGGACGCCAACGACCTGGTGCTGACGGCGACGGACCAGGCCGGCAATCGGTCGACGGCGGCCGTGCGGCTCTTGCTCGATACGGACGGCGACGGGATGTCGAATTTCTACGAGCGCGCCAACGGGCTCGACCCGGCCAGCGCCGCCGATCGCGACGCCGACCCGGACAGGGACGGGCTGGGGAACTTCGTCGAGTCGACGCGCGGCACCGACCCGAACAACCCGGACACCGACGGCGACGGCGTGACGGATGGCGTGGAGGTGAGCCGAGGGACCGACCCTCTGGCCAGCGGAAACGATCCGCCGCTGGCCGACGCGGGGAGCGACCGGAGCCAGGGGCCCGGGCTGGTCGTGCTCGACGGCAGCCGAAGCCGGGACGCGAAGGGCGGGCTGCTCAGCTACTCCTGGACGCAGCAGGCGGGGCCGTCGGTGACGCTCTCCAGTTCGAGTGTGGCCAATCCGCAGTTTGCGGCGCGCGCCTCGGGCGGGTACGTCTTCCGGCTGACCGTGCGCAACGGCGCGGGGCTGACCGACAGCCGGGACGTCCGGATCGACGTGACGAACCTGGCGCCGGTGGCGTCGGCGGGGAACGGACAGGTGACGGTGCCGGGCCGGCAGGTCACGCTGGACGGCACGCGCTCGAGCGACGCCAATGGAGATACGCTCGTGTACGAGTGGAGCGAATCGGCTTCCAACCCCGAGCTGGGGCTGCTGCAGGGAGCGCAGACGGCGCGGCCCTTCTTCAGTCCGCCGCGCGTGGGGGCTTACGTCTTCTCGCTGGTGGTCCGGGACGGTTCGCAGGCCGCGAGCGAGCCTTCTACCGTGCGGGTGCTGGTGATCAACCCGGCCGGCGGCATCGCGGCCCCGAGCGCTGACGCGGGGCCGGAGCAGCTGGTCGACTCCTCGGCGATCGTGGGGCTCGACGGCCACGAGAGTGCCGATCCGGACGGCGCGGGGGCGCCGCTTTCGTACCGCTGGCGGTTGGTGAGCGGTCCGGCCGGTGCGGCCCCGATCACGCTCACGAATCCGGCAACCGCGCGCCCGTCGTTCCAGGTATCGACGGCGGGGCCCTACCGCTTCGAGCTGGTGGTCACCGACGCGGCCGACGACAACCTCGAGAGCGCACCGTCCTACACGACGGTCGTGGTGAACGCGCCCGGCAACCACGTGCCGCGGGCGGACGCGGGCGCCGACCGGTTCGTGCGGCTGGGGGATATGGTGGCGCTGGACGGCGGCGGCAGTCTCGACACCGACCGGGACACGCTCACCTACCAGTGGAGCCAGCTCGAGGGGCCAGCCGCCGCGCTGCCGTCGACGACGGGGTCGATTCTGCCGTTCGTGCCGGTGGTGGCCGGCGAGTACGTCTTCGGTCTGGCGGTGGCGGATGCGGTCAGCCGCAGTCCCGTCGATTCGGTTCGGGTGCGGGTCTCTCCCGATGGCGTCAACCGGCCGCCGGCGGCTTCGGCGAGAGTCAACGGACTGGATGGCTCCACCCAGGAGATTCGGGTGAAGATCCCGGACGCGGGCACGCTGGCCGTGACGCTGGACGGGACAGGGAGCGCCGATCCGGACGGGGACCCGGTACGGTACCGCTGGCGGCAGGTGTCGGGGCCGGTGGTGGACCTGTCGGGAGCGGATCAGGCGCTGGCGTCGTTCACGCCGCGCATCTCGCGCGTGCACGGGTTTTTGCTGGAGGTGACGGACGGTATCTTCCGCTCCGAGGCGATCGTGGAGGTCGTGGTCGACTCGTCGGCGAACTCGGTGCCGCAGGTGGGCATCCGGGGGCTTGCGGGCGCGCGCGGGGTTGCGATCGGGGGGGCGGTGACGATCGACGGCAGCGGCTCCGTCGATCGCGAAGGGACGCCGCTCCTGTTCACGTGGGTCCAGACGGCAGGACCGTTCCTGGACCTCGTGGGACAGGGGACGAACACGCTCACGGTGACGCCGCGCGTGGCCGCCACGTACCGGTTCCGGCTGTTCGTCGACGACGGCGCGGACCGCAGCGTCGGCCGGGACACGACGGTGGTCGCCTCGGCGCAGACACCGCCGGCCGAGCCGGGCCCCGTCACGCCGACGACGGGCGGGGGCGGGACGACCGCTTCGCGGCCCGCCGCGGCCTCGGGTTCGAGCGGGGCGAGCTGCGCGCTCGGCACGGGCGGGGCGGGCTCGATGCTCGACTTGCTGGTGCTGCCGGTGCTGCTCCTGCCGCTCGTGCGCCGGCGGTGGTAGACTTCTCCGGGGAGTGATCTTGGATGGGACTGCCTGCGCTCAAGCTCGCGACTTACGAAGACTACGCGGCACTACCGGACGACGGCCGACGCCACGAGCTCATCGAGGGGAGGTTGCTTGAGGTTCCTGCGCCGTTGACGGAGCATCAGAGAGGTGGCGGAAATCTGTCCTTCGCCTTCCGGACCTACGTTCGCCAGCACCGACTGGGCGAGGTATTCGAGGCGCCCATCGACGTCATCCTCGACGCGCACGACACCGTCCAGCCCGACCTGGTCTTCGTCGCTCGGGAGCATTCCGACCGCATCAGCCGTCGCGGTATCGAAGGGGCGCCCGACCTGGTCGTCGAGATCCTCTCGGAGAGCACTGCCAGCAGGGATTGCATCGAGAAGCGGGCGCTCTACGAGCGGACAGGAGTGCCTGAGTACTGGATCGTCGATCCCGCGGCTCGCTCCATCACCGTGCTGGTCCTCGACGCCGCAGGCCGCTACGGCATCCATTCGAAGGCGGCCGCCGACGAAGCGGTGCGATCGCGGGCGTTCCCGGAGATCGAGGTCGTACCCGGGCCGCTCTTTGACGCGCCGCGTTACGACGAGTAGCCCGGGCAGCGCTCCTTCGACGTGAAGCCCGCCGGCATCCTGCGACAGCTGGCGGCGGGCGCCCTCGTGGGCGCGCTCGGGCTGGCGCTGGTCCAGCTCCTTGTCTTCTGGCGGAGCCACCGGGAGCTCGAGCTGGCGGGCGCGCGCGGGCCGCTGGTGCTGCTGGCCAGCGAGGCCTTCGCCGATTTCACCCGCGACCGGGCGCTTGCGCTCGTGGCCCAGAACGCGGCGCTCGGCGGGCTCCTCGGGTTTCTGGTCGCGCTCTGGCGGGGCGGCGGCCGAGCTCGTCCCGCCAGGGACCGCCTCTCCTGGGGACTGCGGCAGGCGGCCGGCGTCGGGCTGGCGGCCGCGGCCCCCGTCCTGCTCGCCGCCGCCGTCTACCCCGCGGCCTTCGAGATGTTCTTCCAGAGCCTGGGTCCGGCCGGAGGCCGGCTGCACGTCCTGCTGGCCGAGTCGCTGGGCGCTGGCGGCACGCTCGCAACCCTGGCGCTGGCGGTCGCGGCCGCGCTCGCGCTCGACGCTGCTCGGCGCGGTGTCTGGGGCCTTCCCTGGCGTCCGGCCCTCATGGCCCTCGCGTTAGCCATCCTGGCCGCGGGTCTCACCGGCAAGGCGGCCGCTCCCCAGCCCCCCACTGGCGCCGCTGGTCGGCCGAACATCGTCCTCGTCCTGGCCGATTCGCTCCGTCCCGACTTCCTCGGCTTCGGCGGCCACCCGCGCCCGACCTCGCCCAACCTCGACCGGCTTGCGGCAGGCTCGCTCGTCTTCACCAACGCCTCCACGGTCATCCCGAGAACGGCCGCTTCGTGGGCCTCGCTGATGACGGGCTGCTACCCGTCGGAGACCGGCATCCGCACGACCTTCTCGCGCCGCCGCGTGCCCAGGGACGGCCTGCCGACACTGCCGGCCCTGCTGGCCCGCGCGGGATATCACACCGCCGTCTTCGCCGACGGCATCGAGCGCCACCTCGCCGACGAAGCCTGGGGCTTCGAGCACTCCCGGGTCCCCGACGGAGACTACAAGGCCTTCATACGCAACCTGCTCCTGCTCGCCTCGCCGATGCTGCTCCCGTACGCCCTGACCGGCCCTGGGCGCCGGCTGTGGCCCGAGGTCGACGGCGGCTTCTGGCTCACGACGGACCCGGATCATCTGTCGAGTCTTCTTGCCGGCTGTCTCTCCGAGCACGCCGCCTCGAAGCCCGTGTTCGCCGTCGTCTTCTTTGCCCTCTGCCACATCCCCTACGCCGCGCCCAGCCCCGAGGGTCTCGCCTTCACGACCCCCGGCTACGAGGGGCCAAACCGCTTCGGCCGCTTCCCCGATCTCACCGGCCGCCCCGTGCCTCCCGGCCCCGAGCAGGCCCGCGTGCGCCAGCTCTACGAGGGCGCCATCGCCTCGGTCGACCGCGCCGTAGGCCGCATCGCCGCCGACCTCGAACGGCTGGGGCTGGCCCCCAACACCGTGCTCCTCTTCTCCTCGGATCACGGCGAGGAGCTCTTCGACGCCGGCGATCACTTCGGCCACGGCGAGAAGCTGGACCGCGTCAACGTCAACGTGCCGCTGCTGATCCGCCTCCCCGGCGGCGGCCAACGGACTGGAAAGAGCGACGCAGTCGTACGAACCATCGACTTGGCCCCCACCCTCCTCGAGCTGGCGCGCGTCCCCCGGCCGACCTCGATGTCAGGCGCGAGCCTCGTGCCGCTCCTGGAAGGCCGTGCGGCCGATCTCGGACTCACCGGATACGCCGAGACCGATTTGTGGCTCTCCGACGTCGTCCATCCCGAGCGCGTCCCCTATCCAAACTTCCAGCTCGTCTGCGAGGTCGATCGCTCCCGGGGCGACCGCATGGTCCTCAAGCGCGACTACGAGCGGCTCGTCGACTTCGCCAAGTACCGCCGCGTGTGGAACCGGCGAGGCTCGCTCGAGTACCGCCCGACCACGGCCGAGCCCCACTGGCATCGCCAGGGCGACCCCGCCGGCCTCGACGCCGAGCTCGATCGTCTCCTCGTCTCGCGCTTCTCCTTCGAGCGCGCCAAGCGCGGCTTCTACATGCCGCCCGCGGAGACGCCTTGAGCCCGACCGCTCAGTCCTCGCTCATCAGCTTCCGCAGCTCGCCCACCGATGCCTCCGCGGCCTCCTGCCCGCAGTCGATCAGCTCAGGCCCGCGCCAGAGCTCGTTCCAGCGGATGCCGTGGATGAGCGGGTTGATGTTCACGTCGCCGCGCGCGTCGTGCGCCTTGCTTCGCTTGTAGAGCAGGATCTCCGTCGCCCGCATCAGGATCTCGAAGATGTTGAGCTGCCCGCCCGTCCTCGCCAGCGTCTTGGCCGTCTCCTCGGGCGGCTGCGTCGTGCTCACCGCCACGATCCGCTGGATGCCCTCGTCCCGCAGCGTCTGTGCCGGCACCGACTCGCTGATGCCTCCGTCGGCCAGGTGCCGCCCGTCCAGCTCGGCCATCCGGAAGATCCCCGGGATGGCGCTCGAGGCCCTGAGCGCCTTGTAGATCAGCCCCTCGCGCAGCACCACTCGCTGGCCCGTCACGACGTCGGTCGCCACCACCCTGAGCGGGATCGTCAGGTCGGAGAACTCCGTCTGGGCGAACAGGTTGAAGAGGAACGCCTCCATCTGGTCCCCCTTCAGCAGCCCGTCGCGCGGGAACGGCAGGTTGTAGTCGAACCACTTGCGGATCGCTTCCTGGTCCACTGCCCGCGCCAGCTCGCAGATGTCGTCGAGCGACATTCCCATGGCGCGCAGCCCGCCGATGCAGGCGCCCATGCTGCTGCCGGCGATCATGTCGATCGGGATGCGCTCGCGCTCCAACACCTTCAGCACGCCGACGTGGCACCAGCCCAGCGCCGTGCCGCTGCCGAGCGCCACACCGATGCGCGCGTTGCGGGCGTGCCGCGAGAGCTTCTGCAAGCCCCGATCCTCCTCCTCACCCGGGTGGCTCGCGCCGACTGGCGTGCCGCTCGATAGGAACGCCTCCAGCACCCACGGCCGGATCGGAACGGCCACGTCGGCTGCGCCGGATTCTTCGCCTTCGGAGGTCAGCGCCAGGTCGATCACCTGGGGCCCCGCCCGGCCGTCCGGGACCGCCGCGCGCACGGGCGGCGGGGTGCCCGGGGGTCGCTCGCCCGAAGGTCCGCCGCTCGTGCGCCCGTAGCTCTCGGGCCAGCTTCCGCCCGGAAGCCGCATCACCAGGTCGCACTGGCCAAGCGCCCGCAGCGCCATCGGGTCCGGCGTCGAAGCGGCGTGGACGACGATGTAGGCGAACAGCTCCCGCAGGTACGAGAGCAACCGCGGCATCAAGCTGTCGTTGGCTCGCTGCCGCTCCTCGGGGCCGGGCTTCAGCCCGATCACCGAGAAGCCATGCGGCGTTCGCACCAGCGCCTGGTCGATCCCCTCGGGGAGCAGGTAGGACCCGGAAGAGAGGATCTTCCCGGGGTCCTCGAGCGCTCGATGGCCCAGCAGCCGCTCCATCGGGCCGGCGGCTGGAGAAAGGTCGAGGATGGCCACGGGCCGGGCCGTGTCTGCCGCCAGGGTCGCGGCCAGATTCACGGAGATGAACGCCGCCTGGTCGGCCGATTCGGCTCCGGCGACCGCCAGGACGTGGTGGGTGGGGCGCAGGAAACGGAGCTGGTTCGACTCGTGCAGCCGCTTCGACAACATTGTCGCCAGCCGCACGGCCATCTGTGGATAGTCGAAGAGAATGGAGTTGAAGTCCTCCTGGGAGAGGACCCAGAACTCGCTGTCGAAGACGGTCTCGACGGTGGCGGCAATCAGCTCGCCCGTGAGGATCTCCATCTCTCCGAACACGTCGCCGCGCGCCAAGAAGCAGACGATGCGCTCCTGGCCCGACCGGGCGTCGGCCACCAGCACGCGAACGCTGCCCGAGCGGATGAGGTACAGGGCGTTGTTGCTGCGGCTGTGCTGGCGCAGCACCTTGAAGCCCTTCGGGTAGCGCAGCAGGTTGAAGCTGCCGAGCAGTCGATCCAGCGCCCGGTTCGGCAGGTCCTTGAATAGGTTGATCTGGCGCAGGACCGCGCGGTTGAGGTCCGTCTGGGGAGGAATCGACATCGTCTGTAAGGTACTACCGGTCCGTGGGCGCACTTCGTTGCCGTACAGACTCCATTTCGGCCGTTCGGCTTTTGTCCTGGGCTACCGATGATCAAGACGTGAGACGCTTTGCCGTCGTGGCGTTCGCGGTCGTCTGCGGGATCGTGCTCGGCATGGGATGCGGGCCGGACCCCGATCGGTTCGACCTGCCGGCGACGGCGACCGTGACCGGCGCGCTCCTGGAGACCACGACCACGCCGCCGGCGCCGCTGGGGGTGGCCGCCGCCCGCATCACGCTGGAAGTCGGCTCCAACGCTCCCAAGCGCGGGTTCCTCGGCCCCTTCTTCGCCAACGCCCAGGGTAACTACCTGGTCCCGAACATCCCCGAGGGGATCTATGACCTCGTGGCCGACAAGCAGGTCGGAAACCCGGCGCAGCCGTTGCGCGGACGGGTCCGGTTCCTGAATCTGAGGGGCGGCGACAACCGCGTCGTGGCCGACCTCATTCTCCGCCCGCCCGGGTCGATGACGGGGACGGTGCTTCTCGGAGGGGCCGGTGCGGCGGGTAATGGCGGCATCAGCGTCTTCCTGGAGGGGACCACCCGGGTCACCTCGACGGACGGTTCCGGGGTTTGGACGCTGGCGGACCTGGAGGCCGGCATCTACTCGGTGGTCTTTCAGAAGGCGGGCTTCGTCGAGGAGACGGTGCACGACGTTGAGGTGCTGAGCGGCCAGGCCACGCAGGTTTCCACCACGCTGGAGCCGTTGAATCCGCAATCCGTAGCGGCGCTGGCCGGCCGCGTGGTCGTGGAGCCGCGCGACGCAGCGACGGGCGACCACAGCGGTGTCCGGGTCACGGTTGAGGGCACGTCGCGCACACTGGTGACCACGCCCGGCGGGTTCTTCCGCTTCGACAGCCTGCCGCTGGCGCTCTACGCCCTGAGGCTGGAGCGGACCGACACCTTCACGCGCCGCGTGCCGAACATCGTGTTGCGGACCGGAGAGGCTGTGCGGGACGTCGGGACAATCCAGCTCGACACGCACCGCACGCTGAGGGCCGGTCTCGCCGCCTTCGATCTCGAGCATGCGCCCAACGGCACCCAGGTGGCCTTCACCTCGGCCTCGGGTGAGATCGGCGTGATGGACAGGAACGGGAACGTCTTCTCGCAGGTGCTGACGCGCGGCGCCAAGGCCGCCTTCGATTCGCAGACGGGCTTGGGCCGTGGACTTTCGTGGTCGCCGGACGGTACCGAGATCCTCTTCGTGCGGTTCGAGGGGTTCCCGACGTTGCCGTACCGGATCGGCGTCGTGCCGAGTGCCGGCGGGGCCTTCCGCACGCTCCTGACCAGCGGCAACGAGTTCTACCAGCCGGCCTGGTCGCCCGACGGAAAGGCCTTCAACTACTACCTCACGCCCAACCTGCGGCGGGTCGAGGTGAGCCGCGATGTGCTGGGGCGCACCACGGCCGTGACGTCGACCGACCGGCTCATCAGCGGCAGCCGCCCCCCTGGGGCCGTCACGGTGGTGAGCGCGATCGAGGCGGCCTCGACGGGCCGGGTGGTCTACTCCTTCGCCACGTCGGCCACGTCCAACGGCGTCTTCAGCGCGTTCGCTCTGGGCGGGGTCGACCCGATCGACGTGCTCCCCACGCTGCCCGGAGGCCAGGCGTTGCCGGGCGCCGAATCACCTACCTTCTCGCCGGCGGCCTCGCGCATTGCCTTCAGCCTGAAGACCAACGACGCCGCACTGCGCGGCATCTACTTGATGAACCTGGACGGCTCGGCCGCCACGCGGCTGACGACCCAGCCCGGCAACAACCTCGACTTCAGCCCCGACGGCCGGAGAATCCTCTTCACCTTCCCGGAGATTGGCAGCTCCAGGCTGGGCGAAGTGATGGAAGTGCTGGTGCCCAGGTAACGGTTCCGGGTTACTCGCGGTACCAGCCGAATCGCAGCCGCCAGACCATGAAGGCGGCCTCCCAGACGATCCTGCGATCGATCTTGCTGTCGCCGACGTAGCGGTCGATGAAGATGATTGGCACCTCGGCCAGCCGGAACCCTTTGCGGGCGGCACGGACGTTCATCTCGATCTGGAAGGAGTAGCCGTTGCTCTCGACGGCGGAGAGGTTGAGCGAATCGAGGACGCGGCGCCGGAAGCATTTGAAGCCGGAGGTCTGATCGGTCATCGGCAGCCCGGTGATGAGGCGTGCGTAATGGCTGGCGAAGACGCTCAGGAGCAGGCGGCGCATGGGCCAGTTGACGACCGAGACACCCGTCAGGTAGCGGGAGCCGACGACCAGGTCGGCCGTGGCGGCGGCGCGGACGAAGTCGGGGATGTACTTGGGATCGTGGCTGAAGTCGGCGTCCATCTCGAACACGAGGTCGGCGCCGCGGTCGAGGGCATAGCGGAAGCCGCAGAGGTAGGCGGTCCCGAGTCCCATCTTGCCCGCGCGGCGGATGAGATGGATGCGAGGGTCTGAACGGGCCATCTCCTCGATCCGATCGCCGGTGCCGTCCGGGGAGGCGTCGTCGACCACCAGGACCTCGATGTCGAGCGGGTGGGCGAGGATCTGCGGGAGCAGCTCCCCGATGTTGCGAGCTTCGTTGTAAGTGGGGATGACGACGAAGATCTTTCCGGGGTTATGTTCCGCGGGGGCTTCGGCCATGACGTGAAATGGAAGGCGCCCATCCTATCACACGCTCGAGACACCACTTGATTCACGCGATGAGAAGAGGTAAAATGCACGTTCCCAAGTCGGGTTCGTCAGCATGATTCGATTTCGATAGCCAAGGAGTACCCCCAAGATGGCCGAAGCTCCCAAGCCCAAGAAGCAAACCTCCGCCGAGAAGCGGGCGCGCCAGAACGTGAAGCGCCAGGCCCGAAACGGCGCCATCAAGTCTTCGCTGAAGACGATCAACAAGAAGTTCCTCGAGGCGTGCGCCTCCGGCGACAAGGCCCAGGCCGAGGCGCTGCTGCGGCAGACGGCCAAGGAGTTCGACAAGGCAGTCTCCAAGCACGTCATCCACAAGAACAAGGCGTCGCGCAAGAAGGCGCGCCTGGCCAAGCGGATCACCGCGATGGCCACGGCTGCTCCTTCGAAGAAGGGCTCCAAGAAGTCCTGACGTTCGCCGCGGGTTCCGCGGACGGCCGGCATCGGATATCCGCTGCCGGCCGTCGGCTTTCCCGGCCTTCACGCGTCGAAGGCGCTCTGGAAGCGAAACCTCGGGACCGGCGTGCGGGGGAGTCGGCATCAATGCTGAAATCTTGGTATTTCGCCGGGATGGTCGAATCCATTTGTGTTTGACGCCGGGCATCTGATATATATGACGTGCGCCCCGCTCGTTCTCTCTTGCCGCGCCTCTCAGCTCCATCGGTGGAGAGGGCAGGACGGTCCTCAGGGCCCCGTCCCGGGACGCTGTCTTGTCAATAGACCCAAGGAGGGACGATGAAGTCGTTCGAGAGACTCAAGGCCTTCTTCAGAGAGCTGCTCGCCAGTGGCATCGAAGTCGAGGCGGGCTCCAAGAAATTCCTGGTCGCTACCCCCGAGGCGTTGCCCAAGCTGCGCCGAGGCGAGCGTGAGGCGCTGGTCGTGCGCGCCATCCGGCTGGCCACCGGCCGCCGCAAGAAGGCCAAGGCGGCCGCTCCCAAGCGCGCCCCGCTGAAGGTGCCTCCGCCCAAGATCCTCGAAGCCCTCGAGGCTTCTCCGACCGGGCTGCGCATGCAGGACATCGCTACCCGCATCGGCGTCGCCTGGCAGGGGCTCATCGCCGCCTTGCGCCACCTGAAGCGCGACAAGAAGGTCCGCGAGTTCAACGGCTTCTACTTCCTCCCGTCCCATCCCAAGCCCGTGGTCAAGCTGGCCGAGATGCCCGCCGCCAAGGAGGCCAAGGCCACCGCTACCGCCAAGCCGAAGACGAAGAAGCCTGCCGTCAAGAAGCGCGTGAAGCGGGCCCGCGGCGACAGCGCCTGCGCCTACGTCGGCTGCGACAAGCCCCACTACGCCAAGGGCCTCTGCAACAACCACTACAACATCGAGCGCCGACGCAAGGCCGCCAGCGACGACTTCGACTCCGACACCGAGCAGACGCGCCGCAAGGCCTACCGCCTCACCATCCTGAACGCCCTGCGCGATCAGAAGGGCGGCCTGACGCTCTTCCACCTCGGCAAGGCGATCAACGAGAAGTGGCAGACCCTGCGCCAGCCGGCCAACGAGCTGGTCCGGGAGCATCTCGTCGCCAAGCGCGGCAAGCTCTACCTGCCGCTGGCCGAGGACGATTCCGCCGAGGCCTAGTCAGTGTCCGTTCACGGGCCAGGGGCACCGGCCGCGTCGTCCGCGGTCGAGACCCCTGGCTCGTGGCTTTCCCGCCCCTTGCGAGGCCGAAACTTCCCAGGGCCTCTCTCGTAGGAGAGAGTGATGGGTTCCAGGAGGGCTCCATGATGCTCGAAATTCGTCGAAAACTGACCGCGATGACCCTGGTGGCCGGCCTTGTGCTCACGCCCGCCGCGTTCGCTCAGGAGCCCAACTTCGACGATCTGCCGGACAACGCGCGCGAAAACCAGCTGGTCGCCGCCATCCGCGCGCTCTCAGAGCGAGTCAGGGACCTCGAGAGCCGGCTGAACGCCGTCGAGGTGAAGAACTCGCCCACCGGGCCGAGAGCGCCGATGAAGACCCAGGGGGCCCCCAACGACGCGCTCGAAAAGGTCGTCGTCGACGCCAAGGATCTCAAGGGCAAGCTCCAGGGCGCTCTCGACGGCTACCACTTCCCCGATCCGAAGGACCCGCGCCTCACCTACTGGAAGATCAAGAACAACCGCGAGTGGCCTACCGTCACCGCCAACCTGAAGAAGTTCCGGACGTTCATGGATGCCGTCCTTCCCCGTGTGAGCGAGCTCACTGCCGCCTCCCTGGCCACCTACATCGAGCTGATCCAGTGGGGCCGCGGCAAGTTCTTCTACCGCACCGGCCTGGGCATGGACCAGGCCGACGTCCTGCCGATCGATTACGGCGCCGCCGTCACGCCCGTCCCCCCCGAGCCACCCGCCCAGGGCGGACGGTAACTGGCTGTAGCCTACCCTCCCGCTGGCAGCGGCCCGGGACGGGTGGTAACTTTGAGTGTGATAGGCTGCACTCACAATGGACGCGGGGAGCGAAAACATCGTCTGCCGGGTCTGCGGCGACCAGCTCGGCACGGATACCGTCGTCGCTTGCAGGTCGTGCGGGACACCGCACCACAAGGACTGCTGGGATTTCGCCAACCTCTGTAGCGTCTATGGCTGCGGAGAGAATCGCGCCGTCGCTTACGTCCAGCCAGTCGCCGGCTCAGCCGACCCCTCGGCCCGGCCCGCCGAAGTCCTGGCCATCAACGAGGACACGCCCATCCCGGCTGCCTATGCCCGTCGGCGCGACCTCTTCCCGACCCCCACCTACTTCGCCCTCCTGGCCTATACCAACAGCCTGACAGGCCTGAAGCTGTTCGGCACCGGCCTGGTCATCACGCTGGTCAGCTGGCTGCTCTCCCGGGTGGTTCAGCCGTTCTACTTCTTCAGCGTGGCCGGCTACGTGCTCCTCTTGCTCTCCCCCATCTACTGGATCGCCGCCAGTGTCCTGGGGCTCATCGCCGTGGCCACCGGTCTCGTCGAGGGGCGAGTCGACCGCAAGGGCATCTACGGCCTGCTCATAGGCAGCTTCCTGCCTCTGCTGGTCTGTCTCTACAACGACCTCGGCACCCTCATCCTCGGCGGCGCCGCGATGCTCTTCGCAGGCAGCTTCTTTTTCCAGCTCCTGCGCAACGCCATCCACGACAAGATGCGGCTGTAGCCGGGCTGCGAGCGCGGCCGGTGCCCGTGTTATCCTGTGCGGGTTCGGGGAGGACCCATGATCGCACTGGTTCACGGAGAGATCGTCGAGAAGACGGCGAGCGGTGTCATCGTCGACGCCCATGGCGTCGGCTACGAGATCGCCTTGCCGACGAGCGTTCTGGCGAAGATCGGCGAGCCCGGCGATTTGGTTCGACTCCGCACGTTCCTGGAGGTCAAGGAAGACGCGCTGACGCTCTACGGCTTCTTGGAGCGCGCCGAGCTCGAGATCTTCCGCCTGGTGACCTCGGTTTCCGGCATCGGTCCGCGCCTGGCACTATCGGTGCTCTCTTCGATGACGCCGCAGCAGGTTCTGGAGGCGCTGACCCGAGACGACGCCAGTGCCTTCAGTCGCGTTCGTGGAATCGGCAAGAAGCTGGCGACCAAGATGGTCTTCGAGCTCCGCAGCAAGGTGACTGACTTGCCGCAGGCCCTCCCATCTGCAGCCGGGTCGCGCTCCGCCGGCGTCTGGTCCGAGGTCTCCGAGGCGCTCAGGAGTCTCGGCTACAAGGACTCCGAGATCAGTGAATCCCTGAACTGGGTAGGAAGGGAAATCCCGGCCGAACAGGCCAACGACGTGACCGCCGTACTGAAGAAGGCCCTGGCTTTCTTTCAGGCCCCGGCGGCGCGCTGACCGGCGGACGACCCGTCCCGCCGAGCCGCTGAAAGCCAATCACGATGTCCCGATTCGACTGGCAGCTCAACTTCCTCTCCGTCCACGCCTGCAAGAAGAAGGAACGGGGCCACGGCATGGAGGCCCGCACCGTGGCCAGCTTCGAGTCGGCCGTCCCCGAGGAGGACGAGGTGCTCGAAAGCCTCGTCGATAGTCTCCTGCTCGCCGCCTTCAAGAAGAAGCCCGACACGGGGACCTCGTCGGCCTGCAGGGCTTACTCGTTCCTGGACACTGACAGTGGCCGCGCCGATCGCAAGCTGCTCGCTACCGCGCTCGAGACCGAGACGCAGGGGCTGTTCGACGAGGTCGCGCTCGACCTGGCCTCACGCTACTCCGATCTGCCCGAGGCCAACCCGGCGTTGCTGCTCTTCATGCGCGCCCGGATCACCACCCCGGCGGACATCGTGCTGCCGTTCTTCGTCATGTTCGCATGTGACTTCGACGAGGTGAGCGTCCTGACCGGCGAGAAGCAAGGTCTGCTCGATCGCATCGGCGAGGCCGTCGGCCACCGGCTCCGCAAGGCGCTCATCTATCCGATGCTCGACGCCGGGATGCAGGACATGAGCCGGCTGGTACTCTACCAGGCGTCCTCTTCCGAGGGCTTCGACGAGATGGTCGCCCTGGAGGTCCCCAAGACCACGCCGGAGCTGGTCGCCCAGGAGCTGAAGGCGGCGCTCGACAAGCGGGTGCAGGCGCCCGACTACGACAAGTACTTCCGGGAACCGCCACCCGCCGCCCGGGAGCTCTTCGGCGAGGAGCGCTACGTCAACCTCGAGCACCTGCTGCCGATGGAGGAAGCCCGTCACATCAGCGATCTCACGTTCCAATCGTCCAAGGAGAAGCTCGACAAGGAGATCAAGCTGCGCATCTCGATCGACGACTTCGGCCGCTTCGAGGCCCGGCTCGACCATCTCAACCGCGACTTCTTCTTTGCCCGGCGAGGCGAGGACAAGTACCTCATCGTCCGCGCCGAGAAGTTCGTCACCAAGGACCAGCTCAGCGCCGTGGAGTTCATGGAGGTCGACGAGCTGGAGCGCGTCCTGTCCAAGATGCTCGATTAGCGCTGCCGGGAGCCCAAGGAAGGTGCAGTCATGACGCCGGAGAAAGTCGGGATCTTCACCGCCGCCCTCTTCGCAGGGAAGAACCTCAAGGTCCTCGGCATCCTCATGGCCGTGGCTGCCTTCACCGGTAGTTTCATGCTGGTCAAGGTCGCGCTCCTGGTCTACACCATCATGGCCATAAAGACCGCGGCCGATCCGGACTTCGGCCGCAAGGCGCTGGAAGAGGCCGCCTACGTCCGCGGAGAGCGCAAGACGTTGCCGGCCTCCGGTGGCAAGACTGCGACGAAGCTCCAGGGCCGCTACCTGGAGATGCAGAAGCGGGCGCGCGCCTCGCTGGCCGAGGTGGGGCAGAAGCTCGACTCGCTCACGGACCCGTTTCTCACGCAGCAGCTTTCCGGAGTGCGGCCACAGCTCACGGCCATGGTGCAGCGCATCGAGGCGCTCTGCGCCGCGGCGCAAGAGATGGACGGGGCGGCCTTGGACGAGCACGCCGTCGCCACGGAGATAGCGGCGCTCGAATTGAAGGCCCAGGATTCGGCCGACGAGCAGGCCCGGGCGCATTATCTCGACGCCGCCGCCCAGAAGAGGCAGGTGCTGGACAATGCGTCGACGATGAAGAAGAACGCTGCCCGCATGGATGCGGAGCTGACCAGCCTGGCGGGGACTCTGGAGCGGTTCGGATCGGACGTGGCACGCGTCGTCGCCACCGCGCTGGTCGGGGGCGCGGCGGAATCCTTTTCGCGCGTCGAGGTGGCGGGCCTCACCAGCCAGCTCAGCTCGATCGTGACGGCCGTCGACGAGCTCGAGAAGCTCGGCAGCGAGGACCGTCGAGACCGCAGGCGCGCGCGAGTCTCGTGACCGATCTGTGGTAAATAGGAAGTAGCGCGACGCGCATCGTCAAGACGGCCATGGAAGGAGTGCCGATGGGGTTCTGGGAGAGAATCCGCAGGGTCTTTGCAGCCAACATCAACGCGCTCCTCGACAAGGCGGAGGATCCCGAGCTGGTCCTCAAGCAGACCATCGAGGACATGCGCGACGAGTTCGCCCGGACGAAGGGCTACGTCGCCGAGGCGATGGTCCAGCTCAAGCGCCTGGAGAAGGACGCCGAGAAGCACGAGAAGTCGGCTGCCGGTTACCTCGTGAAAGCCAAGCAGCTGCTGGCCAGCGGTGAGGCCAACGAGTTTCTGGCCAAGGAAGCTCTCCAGCGCAAGAAGGAAAACGAGCAGATCGGCCTGCAGTACCGCGCTTCGGCCGACAAGCAGCGGCAAGCTGTCGAGCAGCTCAAGTCCAACCTGGGGCGCATGGAGCGCAAGATCGCCGAGGCCGAGCGCAAGAAGAGCCTGCTGACGGCCGAGCTGCGCGTGGCCGAGACCCGGCAGCGCATCGCCGACATCACCTCTTCGGTCCACCAGCTGCCCTCCAGCGAGCCCCACGAGGCCTTCCGCCGGGTCAGCGAGAAGATCGAGGACATGTCGCTCAGGGCCGAAGTCGCCCACGAGCTTTCGGCCGGCCCGTCGGCCAGCACGCCGCTGCTCATCGAGGATGTCAGCTTCGGCAGCGAGGTGGAGTCCGAGTTCGAAAAACTGAAGGCGGAGCTGGGAAAGAAGTAAAGCCACTCCCGGCCGCGGCATGCAGATCGTCGGAAAAACACTGGGGCGCTACCGGGTGCTGGCCGACGTCGGCCAGGGCGCCATGGCGGCGGTCTACCAGGCCAAGGACGAGTCGACGGGCCGCATCGTCGCGCTCAAGATCCTGCCTGGCCAGATGACGCGGGATGCCGAACGGCTGCGCCGCTTCAAGCGCGAGTACCGCATCCTGGCCGAGCTCGACCATCCCAACATCATCCACATCTACGACGCCGACGAGGCCGATGGGCTCCATTTCTACACGATGCAGTACCTGGAGCACCCGACGTTGCAGCGCGTCATCCAGCGCTACGTGAAGGAGGAGGAACGGACCGTCCCCGTCGAGCGCGCCACGGCCATCCTCGCAAACCTGCTGGCGGGCCTGGAGTACATCCACTCCCGGGGCGTCGTCCACCGCGACATCAAGCCGGCCAACTGCTACATCCCGGCCGATGACAGCACCATTCTGGCCGACTTCGGCCTGGTGAAGGCGACGGCGATGACGGCCATCACCATGGCGCCGTCCTTCATCGGCACTCCGGAGTACGCTTCGCCCGAGCAGATCATGGTCGACAAGTCGGTCGACGAACGCTCCGATCTCTACCAGGCAGGCTTGCTCTTCTACGAGATGGTGGCCGGCCGGTTGCCCTTCAGCAGCGACCTCGAGAGCATCATCGGCGAAAAGTGCCTGGCCGACGGCGTGAAGTCGCCCCGCGTCTTCAACCCCGCGCTGTCGTCCAAGCTCGAGTCGCTCGTGCTGAAAGCGACGACGAGGGAAGTCACGCAGCGGTTCCAGACTGCCGCCCAGATGCGCGCCGAGCTGTTGCAATCGCGGGCGGCGTGAGCGGGTCGTGACCGCTGTCACGCTTTGCGAGCGTGGCGGCGATCTGGGGAGAATGGAAACAGGGAAGGTGACTTGAATCACCTTCCCTGTCGTTTTGGCTCGTTATCGACTCCCCGGGGGGAGTCTTGGGCCAGACCGATTACTTGGCGGGCTCGGCAGCGGGAGCGGCCGGGGCAGCCTCGGTGGTGGCCGTGGTGGCCGTCGAGCTCTCGGTGCTCGGGGTGGAGGCGGCGTCGGCAGCCGGGGCGGCCTCAGCAGCCGGAGCGGCGTCCTGGCCGAAAACCAAGCTGGAACCGAGAGTCAACATCGCAGCCATCGAGAGGTACAGAGCGAGACGCATTCTTGCTTCTCCTATAGAGGTCACAGGTTACCGGTAACTACACAGACTACGTTTGGGTGTCCTTGAAAGTTCTCTTTCGGGTGATCTGGCGGGTTCCGCTAGCGGAGGGTCCGGAGTGAGGATCTCTCACTGTCCGGGGTTGGATACCGCCCCACCCGAAAGGTTACGGTCATGGATAAGAAATTCTGGCCAAAAAGTCAAGACGAATCTTTCCAGCCCCGGTTGATCTCCTCGATCAGCTCTGCGGCCTTGTCTTCCTCGAGTTTCAGCTCTCCCAGAAGTTTCGCCAGCATTTCGCTGTCAGTCGCGCCGAAAAGCTCGGGGTGAAACTTCTTCAGGTTGAGCAGGTAGCAGGCTCCGACGATTGCCGAAACGCGCCGGTTCTGCACCAGGCGCCGATCGTCCTTGTAGAAGTTCTCGAGGATGAAGCTGGAGATGTCGTCCATGGCCTGCGTCATCTTACACCGATCGAGGGCGGCGTAGATTGTATAGTTGCAGCCTGGCGTCTCCACGCGATGATCGACCTATTCGACAAGAACTTCCTGAAGACTCTGCGGATGCTGAATCTCATCACGCGCAAGTACTTCAAGCGCGAACGGATGGGGGTGCGCCGCACGCGCAACCGGGGGACCAGCCAGGAATTCTCGGACTACAAGGAATACGATCCGGGCGACGACCTGCGGTTCCTGGACTGGAACATCTACGGCCGGCTCGATCGGATGTTCGTGAAGCTCTTCTACAGCGAGGAAGCGCTCAACGTCTATCTGCTGGTCGATACCTCCGCCTCCATGCGCTTCGGAAACCCGAGCAAGCTCGACTACGCCCGGCGGGTTGCCGCAGCGGCCGCGTACATTGCGCTGGCGCGCCACGACCGCGTGCTGGCGATACCGTTCGCCTCGGGGATCTCCAGCAACGTCCTGCATGGCAACCGTCCTGGGCAGGCGCTGGCCTTCTTCCGCTTTCTCCAGAAGCTGGAGCCGCAAGCGGCAGGAGACTTGAAGAAGACCGCGAGCGAGTTCGTGCTCCGCTACAAGCGGCCCGGCGTAGTCTTCGTCGTCAGCGACTTTCTGTACGAATCGGGAGTGCAGGAGGCGCTGAGGCTGCTCAACTTCCACCGCTATGAAGTGAATTGCGTTCAGCTGATGGATATCCTCGACGAGGAGCCGCGGCTCACGGGGCTTTGCCACCTGATCGATTCGGAGGACGGGTCGCTGCGCGCCGTGGACGTCGACGCCCCCACGCTGGCTCTCTACCAGGACGTGCTCCAGGAGTTCTACCGAGGGCTGGAGAGCTTCTGCGCAGGCAACCAGGTTGGCTACTACCGGGCCGTCACGTCGACGCCGTTCGAGAACCTGATCCTGCGCCTGTTCAAGAGCCGCCGCAGCCTGGGCGCTGCGGGCGCGCTGTCCTGAGATGATCGAGCTCTCCGCTCCCTTTGCCCTGGCGCTCCTGGGGTTCATCCCCGGCATCGTGGCGCTGTACTTCATGAAGACGCGTCCGCGCCGCGTGGTCGTCTCCAGCAACCGGCTCTGGGAGCTGGTGTTGCGGCGCAGGCGGGAGGAGACGATCCTGGGCAGGTTCCGCAACTCGATCTTCCTGGTGCTGCACATCTTGCTGGTGACGCTGGCCGCGCTGGCGCTGGCGCAGCCGTCGCGCCCGGGCGGCGTCGCAGGCGACACGCTGTTCGTCGTCGACACCTCGGCCAGCATGGGAGCGGTCGATGAGCCGGGCGGGAGGCTGGCGGCGGCGAAACGCCGTGCTCGAGAGATTGCCGAGCGGCTCGACCCGGCGTCGCAGGTGGCGTTGGTGGAGGCGGGGCTGCGCGTGGTACCCGTGGTCCCGCCGACGAAGGAGCGCGAGACTTTCTTCGCGGCGCTGGAGCGGCTGTCGGTCACGGATTGCGCCGGGCCGGACCCGTCCGAGCTGGCGTCGATCCTGGCGGCCAACCCCGAGACCCGATTCGCGCGGACGCACGTCTTCACGGACAACTGTCCGGTGGCTCAGCTGGGCGACCTCGGGCAGCTGGGTGCCCTGCACGTCGAGACCGTGGGGCGGGCCTCTGAGAACGTCGGCTTCACCGGGCTCGACATCACGGAGCTGGCAGACGGCAAGGAGATCGGCGCGCAGGCGAGGAATTTCGGCCCGCTCCCGGCGCACTGCCGGGTGGTGCTGGTGGATGGCGCTGGGAAGACACTCGAGGGGCGCGAGGTAACGCTCGAGAGCGGCGGCGAGTCGACCGTCGTGTTCCGCGTAGGGAAGCTGCCGCCTGGGGCGCTGGCCGTGCGCATCTCGCCGACGGGCAGCCCGGACCACTTCCCCGCCGATGACACCGCGCACGCCGTTCTCGGCGAAAAGACTCGACGGGTCCTTTTGGTAGATTTTCCGGATTCGCCCCTCGAGCAGGTGCTCTCGGCGAAACGGCTGAACCTGGAAGTCGCGCGCATCGCGCCCGCGGAGCTCCCCGCCCGCGCGGCGGCGCTGGCGGCCTACGACGTGGTCGTGACGAACGGGGCCTGGGCGCAGGAGCTGGAGAAGCGGAACCTGCTGGCGTTCGCATCGCCGGGCGGCGGCGGGCCTGCCGCCGGAGCCGTCCTCGATTCGCCGGCCCTCGTCTTCGTCGACGCGACCCACCCGGTGATGAAGTATCTGAGCTGGGAGGACGTGCAGGTCAAGCGGGCAGCGGCGTTGACGCGGCGCGGCACACCTCTGGTCTCGGCGGCGGCAGGGGACCTGGTCGCAGCCTTCGACGCCGGGGGCGCGCGCCAGGTCATCGCAGGCTTCGCGCTCGGCGACACGGACCTGGCGTACCGGGTGGCGTTCCCGATTTTCGTCGCGAACGCCTTGGCCTGGATCGCCGGCACAGAGGGGATGGCCCGGTCCGGACACCGGGCGGGAGAGACGGTGCGGCTGCCGGGCAGGGAGCAACGAGCCGTCGTCACCACGGGCGGGCAGACGCTGACGGTCAACCCGGCACGACAGGGCGACGAGCTGGTCCTCGACGTCTTCCGCCGCGCGGGCATCGTCGAGGTGAAGACCGACCTGGCTGCCGGCCGTTACGCCGTCAATCTCTTCTCGCTCGCCGAATCGAACATCAAGCCTTCGGCGGAGTCTCATCCCGAGGAAGAGTCCGGCGCGGACCGCCGCGGGAAACGGCCCGTCTGGCGAGAGCTGATGTGGGCGTTCCTGGCAATGTTGCTGCTGGAGTGGTTCCTGTGGCACCGTCTCGGAGGTTAGCGTGATCCTGGCGAATCCCGGCCTGGCCTGGTTGCTGGCGGCGGCGCTGCTGGTGGCGGTGCCGCTCGTCTGGAACCGCCAGATGCTGACGCGGCGGGCCCGCGCGATTTCGACAGGCCTGCGGGCGGCAGCGCTCGTGCTGGTGGCGCTTGCGATGATGGAGCCGGCCATGGTCGGTGGGCGCAAGGCGCGCGACCCGATCGAGTCGACCGGAAGCAGCACCGTTTGCGTGGTCGACTGCTCGGCCAGTATCCGCCGTGAGGAGCTCGAGCGCGCGCTGCTGGCTGTCCGTAACCAGATCGAGACTGCGCCCGCGCCGCCGGAGCTGCTGCTCTTTGCACGCGAAGTCCGCCGGGCGTCCCGCGCCGACCTGGACTCTCTGAAAGGGAGCGCGCCGCTCGACTGGCTGAAGGGCATGGGCGCGCTGGACCGCGGCGAGGAGAGCCGAGGCACGGCCCTGGAGCGAGCGCTGCGGGCGGCGGCCGATCTGCCGGTGCGATCGATCCTGCTCTACTCGGACGGCAACGAGACCAGCGGCAGCGCCGAGAAGACGCTGCCCGTGCTGGCCGCTCGCGGTCTGAAGCTGACCGCGGTGCCGCTGGAGCCACTGGAGCCCGATAGCCTGGCGATCGCAGGGATGTCGCTCCCCCAGACGGTGCTGGACGGCAAGGAGTTCCAGGGCCAGGTCAGCATCCGGAGCCAGGCCGCCGGCAGCGTCAAGTTGCGCATCAAGCGCGGCGAGCACGAGCTCGAGGACGAGAGCGTCCGGGTGGAGCCAGGCCTCACGAACGTGACGTTCGCCGACAAGCTCACTCGGGCGAGCTTGCAGGTCTACACGGCCACCGTGACCCCCGAGGGAAAGCTGCCCGACAAGCGCTTCGAGGACGACCGCGCCTGCGCCGTCACGCAGGTCCTGCGGGTGCCGAAGGTGCTGGCAGTCTCCAGTTCGCCGGGGCGGCTGGCGAAGCTGCTGACGGCCGCTGGGCTCGAGCACGAAGAATGCGCGCCCAAGGGTCTGTCGGCGCCCGAGCTGGACCTGCCCGGGTTCTCGGCGGTCATCCTCGACAACATCGACTCCTCCGACGTGCCGTCCGAGAAGCAGAAGCTGCTGGCGACCTTCGTGAGCGAACAGGGCGGCGGGCTGCTGGCGATCGGGGGCGAGCACGGATTCGGAGCCGGAGGATGGGTCGACACCGAAATCGAGAAGATCCTCCCCGTCAACTCCACGCCCAAGGGCTACGATCGAAGCCTGGGGCTGATCGTACTGCTCGATAGTTCGGGCAGCATGGCCGGTTTCCCGATCGAGTACGCGCGCAAGGCCGTCAAGGAGATCATCGGCCTGATGCGCGGCCGCTGGCTAGGCGTGGTCAACTTCAGCCACGTGCCCGAGGTGAGCGTGAGCTTCCAGGTCATCGGCAGCGACAGCTACGTCGTGCGACAGGACATCGACGCCATCCAGGCCACGGGCGGCACGCTCTTCTACCAGCCGATGGCGATGGCTCTCAACATCCTCAACAAGGTGCAACTCGACCAGAAGCACATCCTGATGCTCTCCGACGGCGAGGCCGCCGACTTCTTCATGGTGCGGTCGCTCTACGAGCAGCTGGACCGCGCTCAGATCAAGGTGTCGACGATGGCCTTCGGGCGCTACGTGAACAACTCCTCGCTCGAGGAGATCGCCGACTCGACGGGCGGGCGCTTCTACTCCGGCCAGGATTTCTCGAAGTTGCCCGAGCTCTTCCGCCAGGAGGTGCGCCGTATCAGCGGTCCGCCGGTGGTCGAGACCAGCTTCGTGCCGGCGCGCGCCAAGAGCCAGCATCCGCTGGAGCGGGCGCTGCCGAAGGGAGAGCTGCCGCGTCTCTACGGCTATGACGCCACGTCAGCCAAGCCGCGCGCCGAGGTGCTGCTGACGGCCCCGCAGGGAGAGCCCATCCTTGCGACGTGGCGAGTCGGCGTCGGCAAGTCGGCGGCCTTCACGTCCGACTTCTCCGCCGGCTGGGGGCGTGACTGGGTGACCTGGCCGCAGGCGCCACGCTTCTTCGGCGCGGTGCTGGGCGAGGTGGCCCGTCTCGATTCGAGCGACTACCGGGTGACCGCGGCGGCGTCCGGCGCCCAGGGGCACGTGGTCGTCGACGCCGTCGACCAGACGGGACGGTACCTGAACTTCCAGCGGCTGATCGGGCGCGTGACCGATCCGCGCGGAAAGACGACGACCGTGGCGCTTCGGCAGAGCGGGGCGGGCCGCTACGAGACCTGGTTTCCCATGGAGGAAGAAGGCGGCTACCGCGCGCAGGTGTTCCGGCAGCACGATGGCGCCGAGACGCGCGTCGGCGAGGCCGCGGCGGCCCTCTCCAGCTTGCCGGAGTACCGGCCCAACGGCGTCAACAGAGGCCTGCTGGAGCGGCTCGCCTCGGCGACCGGCGGCAAGATCGTGGATACGAAAGCGCCTCCGGATGAAACGACTCCTGCGAGCGCGCCGGCCGGCGATCCGCTCGCCCGCGAGGGCGCCACCCCTCTATGGCCCGTCGCGGCGCTGCTGGCTCTGGCGCTGTTGCTGATCGAGATCGTCTGCCGGCGGCTAGGCAAGTTCTCTGCCGTCGCCGGGCCCGCCGAAGCCGAGTCCGGCGAGGCCGAGAGCGCCGGCGCCTTCCAGAAGATCGCGGAGAAGTACCTGCGGCTGGCCCGCGACCTGGACGCCCGCGAGGAGCACGCCAAGGCCGCGGAGGCCTATCTGAAGGCGCGCTCGTTCTTCCTCAAGGCCAAGAAGAATGACGAGGCCAGGATGATGTGGGACCGGTACCGGCTGCTCGAGGACCGGCGGTCGAAGGGAAGCTGACGCATGGACCCGTTGTTGCGGTTCCGGAGGTTGCGCCTGGCGACGAACCCGTTCGAGACGCTGGAGCCCGCGCGGTTCCTCGACGTGATTCCGACTCCGCCCGGGCTGGAGGGCCTGCTCGCCGAAGAGTGGCGCGCTCTGCAATTCTGCGGGAAGGCAGGTTCCGGCAAGACGACACGATTGCGCCTTTCGGTGATGTTGCGGCGCGGCAAGGGCGCCTCGTGCGGCATGGCCTGGCTCGATCCGAGCGGAAGCTGGCGCTGGGAGGACGGCGCCGCGTCCGAAGGCGGCTGCGGTCTGCTGGCCCTCGACTTTGCCGACGCCGAGCCGCGCGCGTGCGCGCGCGCCGGGCTTCCGCGAGAAGCCGCGCGTGCCGGCCAGTTACTGCTGGCGGCGCGCGCACCGCTGGAGACCGTCCCGGGCCATGGACCCCCTCGAATCGTCCAGCTAGCCCGCGTCGAGCCCGCCGAGATCCAGGCCTACTACAGGGCCCGCGTCGACGCGGTCTCCACCGGACCGATGAACCGCTACGCTCTCACCCCCGAGGCACTGCACCGCCTCGCCAACCTGAGTGAGGGCAACTATTACCGCTTGAACCGTATTCTCTACCAGGCCTTCGAAGGACTGGTCCGCGACGAGCCGCTGGAAGAAAAGGCGATCGAGCGCGGCTACGGCGGCTTCCTCCTCGAGGAGCAGGAGTCCGCCCCCGCGCGTGGCACCCAGCCGGTGTTGAAGTAGCCGGGAGCCGCTAGCCCCAGGCCCCTTGATCGGGGTTCGGGAGCGAAGCCCCCGACTGGAACTTCGCCCCACCCCGGGCTAGCATGTCCCCATGCCCCCGCCCTTCAAACGCCACGTCTTCGTCTGCACCAACAGGCGCCCTGACGGCCACTCCAAGGGTTGCTGTGCCTCCAAGGGCTCCGAGGAGATTCGCGACTACCTCAAGGCCGAGCTGGCCCGCCGAGGAATCAAGAGCGAGTGCCGCGCAAACGCCGCAGGCTGTCTCGACGCCTGCGAGGCCGGTGTGAGCGTCGTCGTCTATCCCGAAGGCACCTGGTATGGCCGCGTCACCCTGGCCGACGTCGACGAGCTCATCGAGAAGCACCTGATCCACGGCCAGATCGTCGAGCGCCTCCTCATGCCCCCCATCGTCCGCACCAAGAAGCAGCCCTAGAGACGAAGGCTTGAGGCTTGAGGAGTCAGGAGAAAGGCTGAGTCCCGAGTCTCACTTCTCATTTCTCACCCCTCACCCCTCACTCCTCACTCCTCAAGCCTCAAGCCTCACTCCTCAAGCCTGCCACATCACCCTATCTCGACCAGGAGCTCGGCGGGCATCACCATCTGGGCGGCTTGCACGTGGACGCGCTTCACCTTGCCGGCGACGGGCGCTCGGATCTCGTTCTCCATCTTCATCGCTTCGAGGATGAGAAGACCCTGGCCGGCGGTCACGTCCTGGCCGTCTTCGACCAGCACGCGGATCACCTTGCCGGGCATGGGAGACGTGACCCGTGCCTCGCCGGGGTGCGCGGCGGCGGCTCTCGACCGGGACCGTGCGGTGACCGTCCGGAACGCGTAGGACTCTCCGCCCATCGCCACGTGCTGCTCTCCCCGCGCCGACGCCAGCTGCGCCCGCACGGTGCGGCCGTCGATGCAGAGGACCGCGTATACCGGTGTGAGGTGCAGCACCCGGACGTTCAGCTCGCGCTCCCCCACGCGCGCCCGCCAGGAGCCCGGCGACTCGGCCGTCAGCTCCACCGACACGACTTCCCCGTCCAGCTCGAGCGCGACGTTCATGGCGAGCGTCTCTCCGACAGACGCCACTGCCCCAGCTCCTGCCAAGGGCTCGACTCTACGCCCGGCTCCGAGCCCTGGGAACCACCCGCAGCCGCGCGCGGTGCCAGGCTCAGTGCCAGCGCCGCTGCCACGGCAGCCGCATCTCGATGCTGCCGGGGCCGCTCCACGTCCACCAGGTGCTCGCCCAGAAACCCCGTATGCGTGTTGCCGGAAGCAAACTCGGGGTGCGACGCGACGGCGATCATGTATGGCACGTTTGTCGTCACGCCCAGCACCCGGTACTCGCGCAGCGCCGCCACCAGCCTCTTGCGGCAGGTCTCCCGGTCGGGCGCCGAAACGGTCAGCTTGGCCAGCATCGGGTCGTAGTGGATCGTCACCTCCGACCCTTCGTGGATTCCCGAATCGACCCGCACTCCGGGCCCGGCCGGCTCGGCCAAACCCAGCACCAGCCCGGTCGACGGCAGGAACCCGCTGGTCGGGTCCTCCGCATAGATGCGGCACTCCATCGCGTGGCCGCGCAACTCGAGCTGGCTCTGCTCGAAGGGCAACGGCTTTCCCGCCGCTATCGCGACCTGCAACTGCACCAGGTCCAGCCCGGTGACCATCTCGGTGATCGGGTGCTCCACCTGAAGCCGGGTGTTGACCTCCAGGAAGTAGAACTGCCGATCCTGGGACAGCAGGAACTCCACGGTGCCGGCGTTGACGTAGCCGGCGGCGCGCGCCGCGTCGACGGCAGCCTTCCCCATGCGGGCGCGCAGCTCCTCGTCGAGAACAGGGCACGGTGCCTCTTCCAGGATCTTCTGATGGCGGCGCTGGATAGAGCACTCGCGCTCGAAGAGATGGACGGTGTGGCCGTGACCGTCGGCCAGGATCTGGAACTCCACGTGCCGAGGACGCTCGAGCAGCTTCTCCAGGAAGACGCGCCCGTCTCCGAAAGCGCCGGCGGCCTCCCGGGAGCTGGCCTCCACCGAGGCCTGCAGCGTGGACGCGTCCCCAACGATGCGCATCCCCTTGCCGCCGCCCCCGGCCGCGGCCTTGACCAGGATCGGATAGCCGATTTCCCGTGCCTTGTTCGCCAGCTCCTCGACCCAGCCGGCGACGGGCTCCGTGCCCGGCAGAACCGGGACCCCCGCGGATTTCATGAGCGCCCGCGCGGCCGTCTTGTCGCCGAGCTGGCGGATGACGCCTGACGGCGGGCCGATGAAGACGAGGCCGGCTTCCTCGCACGCCCGCGCGAACTCCGGGTTCTCAGAGAGGAACCCGTAGCCCGGGTGGACGGCGTCGCAGTCCGTATCGCGCGCGGCGCGCACGACCCGTTCGATGTCGAGGTAGCTGACGCGCGGCTCGGCGGGTCCGATGCAGACGGACTCGTCGGCCAGCTGCACGTGCAACGCAGTCTCGTCGGCCTCCGAGTGGATGGCGACGACCGGGATGCCCATCTCGCGGCAGCCTCGCAGCAGTCTTACGGCGATCTCGCCGCGGTTGGCGATGAGGACCTTGCGGAAGAGGCTCACTTGCCTGCCCACTTGGGCTTGCGCTTCTCCAGGAACGCCGAGAATCCTTCGACGGCCTCTTCCTCCGCCCGCACCCGGGCGAGCATTCGCGAGGTGGTGACCTTGGCTTCCTCGGGCGTGGTCCGGCCGACGGCTCGGATCAGCTCCTTGGCGGTCGCCATCGCCTCGGGGCCGTTGGCGACCAGTTCCCTGACGTGGTCGACGACGGCATCCTCCAGCTCGTCGGGCGGGACCACGGCGTCCACCAGCCCCAGCCGCAGCGCCTCGGTGGCGTCGAACTTGCGGCCCGTGAGGATGTAGTAGCGGCAGGGTCCCTCGCCCAGGCGCCGCACCAGGTACGGGGAGATGACGGCCGGCACCAGCCCCAGCTTCACTTCCGAGAAGGCGAACGTGGCGTTGCTCGATGCGATGACCACGTCGCAGGCGGCCAAGAGACCCGTGCCGCCCCCGCGGGCGGCGCCCTGGACGGCGGCGACCACCGGCTTGCGGAAGGTGTAGATGCGATAGAACATCTCGCAGAGCGCCTCGGCGTCACGGATGTTCTCGAGCTTGGTGAAGTTGCGGACGCGCTTCATCCAGTTGATGTCGGCGCCTGCGCAGAAGCTTTCGCCGGCGCCGCTTATCACGACGGTGCGAACGCGATCGCTCTCCTCGGCCTCGTTCAGGGCGGCCATCGCCTCGATGACCGTGGTGTCGTCCATCGCGTTGTGGATCTGGGGACGATTGAGAGTGAGGAAAGCGGCGCTATGGCGCTCCTCGTAAAGCCAGTGGCTGAATGTCAGAGTTCGGCTCATTCCGTGTTCGACCTCGCGCCCACATGATTGACGGCTGGAAGCCGTGGCGCAAGCGAATTTTCGTCCGGCCGGCCGAGATTTCCCGAACGGCTAGCCGTCGAGGTGGCCGCGACGGGGTCAGCGCCGGGCGGGGGCGGTCGAGACGGTCGCCAGGATCGACTCGTCGACCTTCATCTCCATGGCCAGAAGCGCGTGGGAGAGGGTCTTGCCTTGGGGGTCGATGCGCAGCGAGACGGTGCCGCCGCCACCCAGGGAGTCGTGCAAGAGGAAGTTCAAGGCGCGCAGGTTGGGGACCTCGTGGCGCACGACTCTACCCTTGCAGAGCTCGCCGAAGAACTGTTTCACGCGTTCCGCGGTCAGGTGCTCGCGCAGCCAGGCGAAGGCTGCGTCGGAACGGGCGATGATGCCGATGTTGGAGGTGTCGCCCTTGTCGCCGGAGCGTCCGTGGGCCAGCGCTGACAGGACCACACCGCGCTTCTTGCCGGCCAGGGGCGGCATCTCGAAGGACGGGCCGGGCGTCTCGGGCCGCGAGGCGGGTGCCGGAATGGGCGGCCAGGCCATCGTGTGGGCCTCGCTGCCGGTCACCTCGACGATGGCCTGGCAGCGGTCGCGCTCGAGCAGCGCCGGCCAGTAGGCGACGACCTCCTGAACCTGGGGCCGGCCGCCGGTCGCGGCTACTCCGGGAGGGCCCGAGAGAATGAGGGACGGGATCAGGCGCGAGAAGGCCTCGAGTTTTGCCTTGTCGTGATCGCGGCCGGAGAGGCGCAGGTAGACCTCGTTCGGATCGCCCGGAGCGGCCAGGTGCCAATGGCAGGAGTTGTACCCGACCAGCTCTGTCTGGCGGTCCTCGAGCGGGGCGGCGAAGCGCTCCCAGAAGAGCTGCGAGAACGCCTCGGCCTTCGGGATCGCCTCGGGGCCGCAGAGGATGATCGAGCCGCTGACCTTGAAACCGTCGACGTACGACATGCTCACCTTCAAGGTCCTCGGGGGCGGGCGGCCCTGGATGCCGCTGACGCGGACGCGGTCGGGGCCGTCCGGGGCGAGCCGGGCCGTGGTGAAGTCGGCCGAGACATCGGGAGTCAAATACTCCTTCGGGTCGCCCATTTCGTAGACGAGCTGCTCGGAGACGGTCTCGACGTTGACGAGGCCGCCGGTGCCGGGGTGTTTGGTGACCACGAAGGAGCCGTCGGAGCTCACTTCGACGATGGGGTAGCCGATGTTGACGAAGGACTTCACCTTCCACCAGTCCGTGAAGTTGCCTCCGGTGGCCTGGGCGCCGCACTCGATGATGTGGCCGGCGATGATACCGGAGGCGAGCTTGTCGAGCTCGTCGGGCTTCCAGCCGAACTCGTGGATCATCGGGGCGAGCGTGATGCCTGTGTCGGTGGCGCGGCCGGTGATGACGATCTGGGCGCCGCGGTCGAGCGCCTGGGCGATGGGCCAGGCGCCGAAGTAAACGTTGGCGCTGGCGACGCGCCCCTTGATGGCCGAGTAGGGTTCGCCGGTCTCCATGTTGTCGAGCCGCACGCCGGCGGCTTCGAGCTCGTCGAGACGCCCGACGAGATCGTCTCCGAGCACTACGCCGACTTTCAGATCCACACCCTGCTTCTTTGCTGCTGCCAGCAGCGCCTCGGCGCACCCGCGGGGGTTGACGCCGCCGGCGTTGGTGACGAGCTTGACGCCGCGCTCGGCGATCAGGGGCAGAAGCGGCGAGATCACCTCGACGAAGTCGCGCGCGTAGCCGGCCTTGGGGTCGCGGGAGCGCTGCTTCTGCATGATGCTCATCGTGATCTCGGCCAGGAAGTCGATCGTGACGTAGTCGACCGGCCCCCCGCGAAGCTGCCGCTCGATGGCAGAGAGGTCGTCGCCCCAGTACCCGCCCGCGTTTGCAATCCGGATCATCGATTTGCGCGTCACGATCTGCTCAGCCTCCCGGCCTCTCCCGTGTCCTGCGTGCGGGAGGGAAGTCCATGATAGCAAAGAAAACCCCCGGCTCCTTGCGGAGCCGGGGGCGGACTTACCGGATTAGCCTAACTGACGAGGCCGATTAGAATCGGACCTTGTAGTTGAGCTGGACCAGGTCGTCGGAGACGTCCACGCTGTTGCGGGCGCCAGCGGCGGTGCCGGCAGCGTTGCTCGGGAGCGTGTCGCTCTCGGGCGTGCTGTACTCCAGCTGCAGCAGGCCGTTGCTGCTGACCTTGTGGTTCCAGGCGAACGTCCAGATCGTGGCGTTGATCTCGGCGGGGCCGAACTCGTCGCTCACGTCCTCGTAGCGAACGCTGACGTTGTTGTCATCGTTGAACTTGTAGTTCGCGAGGATCGACATGCTGGTGCTGTCGAGGTCCGGGTAGGCCGCGCCGGCCGCGAGGACCGGGAACAGGCCGAGCTGGATCATGTTGCGAGCTGCACCCGTCGGGACGCCAGCGATGTTCGCGCTGTCGCTCGTCGAGTTGTAGTAGCTAGCCATGAAGCCCCAGTCCTCCCAACCCCACCAGCCCGCGTTGAACTGGAAGCCCCTCCACTCGGAGGCGCTGCCAATCTCGCTGGCGCCGGGGTTGATGTTGCCGCCGTTCTCGAAGTAGCCGGCGTCCCATCGGAAGCCGCCGTCGTACTTGTCGCCGGCCCAGCCGTAGAAGCCCATCTCGTCCTGCGTCCCGGCAGCAGCGAAGCTGTTGTCGATGGAGCGCAGAGCGTCGCCGTAAGCGCCGAAGCCGGCGCCCTGGCGCTGGGTAGCGTCAGCAGCGCCCGTGACGGCCCCGCCGAACGCGCCGCCGAAGCGGCCGAACATCGCAGCGCCGCCCTGGGCAGCCTGCTTCCAGGCCAACAGCGAGCCGTCGCTGTTGAACCCGGAGGACGTGTTGTTCGTGGCCGCAATCTGCCACTGGAAGCCGTTGTCCTTGCCGTTCCACAGAGCGGCGCCGACAGAGCGGATGCCTTCCCAGTTAGCATCCCAGAAGGCCGGGCTGATGGTCAGGTCCAGCGACCGGAAGCCGTAGCGCAGCTGGTTCGGGTACTCGGCCATCTCCGGGTTGCGCTCCCGGTTGAACGGGAGGGCCCAGGTACCGGCGCGCATCCGGACGTCGCCGTCGAACAGCCACTTCTCCATGTCAACGTAGGCCTCGTTGATCTGGACGCCGTTGCCCGAGGCGAACGCGCTCTCCTGATCAGCGTCGAAGTCGAGCTGCATGTGGAAGTAGAAGTCATCGTCGAAGTGCCGGTCGAAGCCGACCGAGGTCTGCGCGATGTTGAACAGCGAGCGGCCCTGGCCGCCGACCGTGTTGGTCGTGCCGGCATTGGCGCCCGAGGGAACGCCACCCGCGTAGCGGGAGAGCGGCTGCGTCGCGGCCGGGGCGAAGGTCGCGCCCGGTCCGTCATGATCCAGCGAGCCTGGAACAACCCGCTGATGCCGGCCTTGGCGCCGCCACCCGCGAAGTCCTTCTTGAGGCCGTCGACGTCCTTCTTGAGCTCGGCAAAGCCGTCCTCGAGGGTCGAAACCTTGACGTTCAGAAGTGCCAGCTCATCGGCGAACTCGATGGTCAGTGCCTCGAGGTTCTCGATGTCCTTCTTGCTGACCTTGCCCGGGCCCATGGTCTCGATCCGATCGAGCATGCGAGCCACGACGACCGCCATCTGGTAGCGGTTCAGGGTCTTGTTGCCGTGGAACTTGCCATCATAACCCTGGAGAATACCGGTCTCGGTGGCCTTCTCGATGGCCTTGTAGGCCCAGTGCCCCGACGGCACATCCGAGAAGGGGCCCGCGAAAGCGGGGGCCGCGATCGACAGAACGAACGCAGCCAAAACGAAAGTAGCGAGTCTCATCAATTTCCCTCCGTAGGGTGGTTGACCACTTCCCGGAAGACCCCTCGCAAGTGTCCTTGTTTCCTTGCAGTCGTCTCGCCCGGTCCGTGGTGAGTGTCGTTTTACAAACTTACCTGTGATTGGGTGGATACCCGTTTGACTGTCCTCGGCCTCCTGCCAGTAGCTAGGTCCTCACACCTCCTTTCCTGGCGGTCTCGGATCTGCCGAGTGACCCCGATGCCGCGCGGGCACGGACCTTTCAGTCCCTGCGCACGACCGCGAGGGCCGCAATTTTCACATACCTGACAAAAGATGTCAAGCTTCACGAAGTTCTGTTAGACAAAAAACTTCGCTTGGCACCTTCTATCGGCAGAACCCCCCTCGAGAAATAGGGGCCACTCGACTTGCCCCCATTCTTAATGGGGCAAGTCGAGTGGCCCCTATTTGTCGTCGAAAAACCGGAACCGGGAAAAACCGGGGAAAACCGGGGACACACGACCTATTTTTTTAAAATAGGTCGTGTGTCCCCGGTTTTGTGTGTCCCCGGTTTTCACTTCTGTGGTGCGGCGGTCGGGAGGCCGAGGTCGTAGCAGCCGGCGGCGCGGAAGGTGTTGGTCATCCGGGCTTCCAGGTCCTTGGACATGCGCGTCAGCTCTTCGGCGCGGGCGTCGATGTCGGCGGCGCGGCGCTCCAGGGCCTCAGCCTGTGAGGCGCTGGGGCCGGGGGGCTCGGCGGCGGCGTCCATGTCGCGTTCCAGCTCCTCGTAGCGGCCCAGCGCCACGAACATCTCGTTCATGATGGCTTGCGCCTCGGGGCGGAAGGTCATGTGGGCCGCGTCGACCGCCGTCCAGCATGCGTTGAGCTTGTCGAGCCGCCCCGGCGAGCAGTCGAGCCCGGGGTCGGGGCCCAGGCTGGCTGCGGCCGCCGCGCACGCGGCCAGCTGGCGCTTCGACTCATAGGCCAGGCGCGTGAACTCCGAGGAGTCCTGCGGGTTTGCCGGGTCGAAGGCCGCAAAGCCCAGCCTGGCGTTCAGCTCGTTCAAGCGCGTGCCGAGGGCCACGCGCCGGCTGCGGATCCGCTCCCGGGTGCCGGCCAGCTGTTGCACGTTCGGAGGCTGGGCCGGCGGATTGGGTGTGCCCGCAGGCGCCGGGAACGACGGAATCGCCGGCAACGCCGGAGTCGCCGACGGCCCTGATCGTGCGGCCAGCGGCGACGGCGGCCGACCGCGCTGGGCCGGCGGGATGAAGTCGGGGATCGGCGGGTCGGCTGCGATGCCGAGCAGCGTGGCCAACCGCGCGACGTCGTCGACGGGGGCGGCGCGCCGCTCCATCTCCTCGGCCCACTCCCGGTTGGCTTCACGCTCCGCCAGCGCCGATTCGACCTGTTGCCGCAGCGTCTGGAGGCCGCCCAGCGAAACCGGCGTGTCCGGGTCCGCATGCATGTAGAAGAGAGTCTGAATCTGCCGGTAGGGCGACAGCGTGAAGGGATCGGCCCTCAGCCGCCAGAAGAGAACGACCCGGGACCGCAGCGCCACCGAGCGCACCAGCAGGTCGGCCTCGAACGGGCCTGGCCCGTCGGCCAGCAGGTAGTCGTAGGTGCCGTCCTTCCAGTCGTCGCTGCCCGCGTCCGAATCGCCGCGGAACCAGCGCTGCTCCCAGGGGACGCTTTCCAGCCTGGCCAGAAGCCGGGCGTGGCAGGCCTCCCCCACGGCCACGGCCCGCAGAAAGCCATCGATCCGCATCAGCTCGGAGTAGGTCTGTCGGCCGAGCATGTGGACGACCATCCCCATCAGCGCCAGAAGCAGCATCGTGGCGAGCGCGATGGCGCTCACCATACCTGTGTCGCGGGTTCGTCGGAAGCTCGGTCTCATTGGGGTGCGGGCGGGGCCGAGTAGAGCAGGAGCTTCATCGCGGCCGCGGCGTAGGCCTCGCGCGCCTTTCTGGCGTCGGCAGCCGCGGCCGACAGTGGCCAGGTCTGCTCGAGCGATTCGACGAGCTGGTCCTCCTGCTCGCAGAAGTGGACCATGTGCGGCATCCGGCCGCGGTAGTAGGCCGCCAGCTCTGCCAGGTAGGCGTGCAGGGGTTTGCGGTCCGGCCACGGATAGGTGAGGGCCGCCATCTTGGCCAACCTCAGGAGGGCGACGTGCAGGGAGGGTCGCCAGCCCGACGGCACGAATTCCTGCCGTGCCAGGGCGCCGTAGTCGGCCAGCGCCGCTCCGACGCTCTTCTGAAAGCCGTCGAGCGTCAGCCGTACCAGCTCGACCGCCTCGGTCAGCAGCGCTTTCGAAGGCGCCGGTTCGCCCAGCGCGCCGGGTGGCAACGCCTGCGCCAGAGCTTCCAGCGGCGGCCGCATCTGTTGCAGGAGCGAACAGGTGCGCGCCGCCATCGCCTCATCGAGGCGCCCCAGGCGCAGGGCCTTGCCGTCCCGCGCCGGGCCCTCGCTCGCGCCCAACACCTCGGCGCGCAGAGTGGCCGCCAGGGCCGTTGCCCGCTCGGCGGTCGATCGCGCTTCGCGGCCGTAGACCAGCAGCTTCGCCACTGCCCTGAGCTTCTCCGCATCGGCTCCCCGGGCCGCCGCCAGCGCGCCGATTCCCTGCGTGGCGCCGGGTTCGATCGCCTTCGCCAGCTCCAGCTCCTCCCCCGCCGGGACCGGCACCTCGACCTTGGTTCGCGGCACCCAGACCCGCACGGCGGCGATCAACTCGTAGCGCATCGCCTTGTCTCGCCCGTCGATCCAGTCGAACTGCACGCGGGCCTCGGCTTCGGGTGGCTGGGGCGGGGAGCCCTGGGTCAGGTTCGACTGCACCGCCGCGATGAATGGCTCTACCTGATCGTGGAGCGGGCCGCTCTCCTTCTGGATGGCGCCGTCCTCGGAAGGCTCGATCCGGCCCCAAGGCACCGCTGTGTCCTCGAGCACCGCGAAGAACGGGTGCCGGCCTCCCGTAACGGGCGCGGGCTCGGCGCCATAGCCGTCGACCAGCAAGCGGCTCAGAAAGTACGGGTCCTCTTCGGCGCCCAGCCGCGACTCCTCGAGGCACTTCTCTCCCAGGAAGACCGCCTGGTGGTAGGGCTGGGTCTGCTCGAGCTGCCGAGAGCCCGACCGGAACACGTCGATCATCGGGAGAAAGGCCAGGGCGACGATCGAGGCGACGACGAGGACTTCGACCATCGAGAAGCCGGAGGGAGTAGCGAGTAGCGAGTAGCGAGTAGTGAGTAGGGGAAAGCGGGGCGCGATACGCGGGGCGCGCGAAACCGGCGCTCGTCCAAGAGTCGAGGGCTCTTTCCAGTCGCGTCTACTCACTACTCACTACTCGCTACTCGCTACTGAAGAAGGGCTCGGCTGCGGCCCGGTTGCGCAGACGCACCTGGGTGTGGAAGGCGAAGCGCCGATCGCCGGTGCCGAGGATGGCGTTGAGCTGCAGGGCGCGATCGGTGAGGGCGGTGAAGGTGAGCCGGGAGAGGCCGCCCAGGAGGACTTCCCGTCGCGTGCCGGACCTGTCGACGAGATCGCGCCGCAAGTCGTAGCTCTCCTCGCCGGCGGGGGCGAGAGAGTAGAAGGCGACGCGGTTGAGTTTGTCGCGCACCATGGCGTAGGAGAGCGTCTGGCCCGGCGCCGGCCGTACGACGACGATGCCCTCCTGCAGCTCTCGCAGGAAGCTCGCCAGTGCCTTGCGCGCGTCGGCTTGCAGCGACAGCCGCCCGCCGACGCCCTCTTCCATGCGTCTTCCGGTGGAGAGGAGCTGGATCACCCCGAACAACACCACCACGAGGATGAGGCTTCCGAGGAGGATCTCGACCAAGGAGAAGGCGAGGGGAGTAGCGAGGAGCGAGTAGTGAGTAGCGAGTAGGGGGAATCGGGATGGGAGATTCCGGGAGCACAAGACCGGCGCTCTTACAGGAGCCGAAGACTCTTTCCAGTCGCTTCTACTCACTCCTCACTACTCGCTACTCGCCCCCGCCTCCGCCCCCACTCACCGGGCGCAGCAGCACCTCGTTCAGTAGAAAGACGGCGATAGGGACGCCCAGGAGCAGGCCCCAGAGGCCGAAGATGGGTTGGGAGACGAAGAGCACGAAGATCACGGCCATCGGACTGAGCCGCAAGAACTCGCCCATGATCGCCGGGCTGAGCAGCCAGGCGTCGAATTCGTGCACCAGGAAGAGGGCGATGGCCGTGTGGAGGCCCAGGCTGGGTCCACCCTGCTGCAGCGCCACGAAGAGCACGGGGAGCGCCGCGATCAGCATCCCGACGTACGGAATCAGGCAGCAGACGAGCACGATCATCGAAAGGAACACGGCCGACGGCAACCCCAGGTAGGTGAGCACGGCAAAGACCAGGCACGCGTCGATGGTAGCGATGACCGCCTGGGCGGAGAACGCGGCGGCCACCGCCGTGCCCAGGCGCCGCAGGCCGGGGGCGATCTCGTCATATATCCGCTCCGCGCGAGTGCCACGGATTCTCTCCAGCGACTGCCTCAGTTGTGGGATCTCCCACACCACCATGAAGGAGAACATCAGGGAGACCAAGGCGTCGAAGCCGAAGGAGAGGGCGTTGTTGATGATGGAGGTCAGCCATCCGGTCACGCGCGGCAGCGTCGCGCGCAAGGCGTCGGAGGTGTCTCCCAGGAGCTGGCTGAGCCGGCTCTCGCGGGCCAGCTTCATCTCCATCCAGGCCTTGAAGCGCTCCTCGACCGTTCCTTCCTCGGCGGACTCCTGAACCAATCGAGCGCGGAAATCCGCCTCGCTGTTCGCTTGTTCGAGCAGCAGGAGCTTCTCATGGGAGTATCCGAAGGTCGGGAAGCGGCGCGGTACCTCGTTATGGAAGTAGCCGCGGAACCGTTCCTCCATCTCCCGCGGTGACAGCGTCTTGAGTCGGTCGCGGGCACGCGCGCGGGCGAGGGCCCGCTCTGCGTTTGCTCTATCCCTTCCCGTCGCTGCGAGCTGCGCCGTCACGCGATCCAGGATCGCCCCGGCGCGCTTCTCGAGGTAGGCCGCGGTCGACTTGTCCCGGGCGAACGCGGGCTCGCCGTAGACCACTGCAAACGAGCTGTCGTACTCGTCGGCCAGGCGTTGCCGCAGCGGTTCGTTGGCCGCCAGCTCGCGCTCGGCGCGGTTGGCTCGCAGCCAGGCCCGGTAGAGGTCGTCGAGCTCGCCGGACTTGCGGAGCTGCTCCAGGGCCAGCTCCGACTCCAGCTCTGCCAGACTCTCCTCGAAGCTCTGACGGATTTCACGGGCCATCCGCCGAGCTTCCTGAAATCCGGTCACCTTGTGCTGAGTGGTCGCATATTCTTTGAGTGCGGCGGGGTACTCTGCGCCCAGCCGGAACCGGGCGAATTCGAAGCGTCCCACGGTGCGTGCCAGCAGCTCGTCGCGCATTCGCTCCAGGCTCATGCTCGAGACCTGGCTCAAGAGCCACTTCCCTTGCTCGATCGCCCTGGGTATCACGGACTGCGCCACGAGGAATCCCGCCGCGAGCGTGGCCAGGTAGACGACCACCACGATCGTCTGCCGGAACCAGATCCGGTCGGCCCGGTTGCCGGTGAGCAGCGTGACCGCGCGATGGGCCGCGTAGCTCATGATGTACGTCATGAAGAGGATCTCGAAGACCGGTTCGAGCGCGTAGAGCACGCCCATAACCAGCGCCCAGATCGTCACGGTCTCCCGTGACAGCCCGAACGGCAGCGAGGAAGGTTGGTCTGCGGAGGTCATCTGTTTGGGGCGAGCCGGAGTTCAGCACCCGTCCGTTCTTTCAACCGGAGGTCGAGGCCTCCTCGATGCGCCGGATCTGCGCTGCCAGGTCGAGGTCCTTGCGCAGGGTGTCCTGCACTTCGGCGGCGGAGCTGCTGGAAGCCGCAAACTTCGAGCCCACGACCCACGCGACGACCGCCCCCGCTCCGAACCCGCCCGCCAGGTCCGGCCGCATCCGGTAGTCGACCCTCATGACCGCGTAGGCGACCAGGCCCACTGCCGCCAGCCGCAAGAGCCAGCCACAAAGCCGCCCCAGGCCGCCGCCTCCGCCGCTGCCGCCGCCGCCTTGCGACCGGACCTGCGCCACCCGCTGCAGCGAGCGCAGGTTCCTGGCCAGCTCGTACTTGGTGGCCTCCGGGAGACCGCCCGCGTCGAACCCCTCGCGGCAGGAGGGGCAGCTTCCCGCCGCGTCGAGCAGCACCAGAGTACAGACCGGGCAGAACTTGGCCATCACGCACCTCGATCCCGGCGTCGTCCGCTTGCGCGGGGCGCCAAAGGCAAGCGGGTCCGGCGAACGCGTCGGAAGCGCGTTCCGTCATGGTCATTCTAGCCCGGCCTCCCCGGCGTTCCCGCCAAACTTCTTCCCTTTTTCGCTGTCGTGCGCTAGGATGCGGGCCCTTCCCGAACCTCGATTCAGCCTGGAGGACCGAACATGCGCCTGGCCGCCCTGCTTTCGCTCACGCTCATGGTTTCGACCGGCATCGCCGGGGAGACGCCCGTTCCCGTGGCCGAGAACCTGCGGCAGGCGATGGCGCTGTCTCGCTTCCTGGCGCTCGGGTTGCGTGAAGACCCCGCCGCAGGCGACCGCTTCGGCATCGCCGGCTTGAATGTCAGCACGGAGAACGGCACCGGCAGCCTCACCATTCAGCAGATCCAGGTCACGCGGGGCGGGAAGACCACGCTGTTGAGCGGCATCAAGCTCGCCGGCCCGATGGTCGTCAACGATGCCTACATCAACAACCCGATCGGGGGCCTCCTGACGGCCGTCGTCAAGAAGGGCGAAATCCGCATCGACAAGATCGAGCAGGGCACTGCCGCCAAGCCCACCCAGGGCTCGCCCCAGGGCGCCAAGGATGTCGTCGTGAAGATCAACGCAGGCGCCTTCGACTGCACGCTCTCCTATGGCTTCGTCGGTGCCAAGGCGACCGGGACCATCGCCTACGACCCGGCGACGCGCAAACTGGTCGTGACGATCGCCAGCGTCTCGGCCGGCATCCCCATCGGCCTCGACAAGATCTTCCAGGAGCTGGCCAACACGCTCACGTTCGACTGGTCGATCGTCTCCAAGCCGACCGTGACGCTCGCCTTCGACGAGATGTTCCGGTAGGCGATCGCCTGCATCCGGAACACTCCTTCCGAGCAGCGCGAAAATAGTCGTTGACTATTCTTATCGCCGATGATAAAATCCCCCTCTTCCAAGCGGAGAGGTTGCCAACAAACGGGCGGGGTCGCCCGGAGGCAGCCAGTAACGATTGGGAGGCGAGGAGAGCTTCTGCAGAGTCTCTCTCCGGCAGCGGAGGCGCAAGCCGCCGCGAACGCCATCAGGTCCGAGGGAGTGGCGTGGGCGCAAGCCCGAAAGCTGTAGTGGCCCCGGAGTCCTCGAGTACCAGAGGACGTGGTTGGACAAGGGTTTCCATGGAGCGTGCCGGAGCAATCCGGTTTCGCAAGACCCTTTGATAAACGGTACTGAAGGCAGGCCCGCCCTCGTGGCGAGCAACCAGGACCCCCGAACTGCCCCGGCTGGAGAGTTCAAAGTCTGACGCCGACTCTCCAAGCGACCAGGTTCCGCGTGGCGCCAGGACCCAGGACAGCGATTGCATCAAGTTTTGGGCCCGAGGAACGAGTGGAGCTATTGCCGTCAGCAGGTTGTCTGGAGAGGTCGGGTCGCAAGGCCTGATTTCGAAGGACCGAGTGGATGGACCGAAGAGGGCCAAGACCCCGCGAGAACGCATCCATACCCAGGAGCCCCGGTTCGCAAGAGCCGGGGTTCTTGCTATTTCGGCCGAACGCCGGCGGGACACTGCAGCGCGCCTTGGCGCATTCGCCGGCCCTGCCGCGCACGTAGGACCCGCCTTTGGCCCATCGGCAAGAGTATCCTCGTGGAGCTCTTGCGGCTTCTCCTATCTCGACACCTTCACCGTCAAACCCTCTGCCCAGTCTTTATGCTCGTCCGTGTAGTAGAGGTAGGCCCGTGACGAGGCCCCCGTGTAGCTGCCCGGAATCGCGGCGATCAGGTTGAGCGTCACTGACCGCGTCGCCGACGGCGCCAGCCCTCGCCAGTAGAAGACGACGTCCCGGCCCCGCGTTTCGTAGGCATCGATCGCCTTGGCCCGGACCAGTTCCTTCAGCTGATCCAGCCTCGTCTCGAGCCCGCCCGGCAACCCGACGACCGCCACGGTCATCGGCAACCCGTCCTTCGTCCGGTTCGTCACGTCCACTGCCAGATCGACCGTCTCGCCCTCGGGCAACTCGGTCTTCGCCAGCTTCGTGGCGATGCCCACCTTGCAGGCAGTGGAGCTTGCCGGCTTCCTGGCAAAGAACTTCAGCAGAATCGAGTACGGCATCGGCGAACCCTCCACCATCTCGAGCCGGATGGTGTGTTTGCCTGGAGGCAACAAGCTCGCGAAGGAGGGCATCAGGATCGCGCCCTGCCTCGCCTTCGTGAACGGGACCTCGTCGACGAGCGTGCCGTCGACCCGCATGAGGACCGTGCCGTCCTTGCGCGGCGTCGACCGCGCGATGTCGTACGCCATCACGGCCTTCAGCGCCAGCACGGTCGCCTGGGTGGCCCCGAACCGCCCGCCCTTGGCGCGCTCCATCAGCCACTTCATCGCTCGCTCCACGGCCGCCGTATGCTCCGGCGACTGCAGCCAGGCCAGCGCGGCCAGCGACGTCGTCTCGATGTCGAGGCTGTCGCCGCCCGAACTGGTGATGGAGGTCTTGGCGCCCTTCACGTGACCGTCGGTGTCCTGGGAGCGCGCCAGCTTCTTCATCACGGCCTCGGCGCCAGCCTTGTCTTGCCCCTTCAGCAGGACGTTGGCCGCCAGCGCCAGGAGATACGGATCGTCGCTCGCGCCCGCCATCTCCCGGATGTGGGCGATCTCCTTCTCCAGACCTTGCGCCCCCGAATCGAGCAGCGCCCAGACGATGTAGGCGTCGGTGATGTCGGCAGGCGCCGCGCCAAAGGAATCGAGCGCCTGCGGGTTGCGGCGGAAGCCGCCCTTGCCGTCGCGGCGAGAGAGCAGCCATGCGCGGGTGCGCTCGATCATCGTCCCGTCTACCGGGTAGACCTGCGCCATGTCGACGAACTCCATCACTCCGTACGCGGTGAGCGCCTCGTGGCCCGGGTCGCCGCCGAACCACTCGTAGCCCTTCTGCTTGCACTCGTAGCCGACCAGCCCCTTGTAGCCCGTGTCGAGTAGCTTGTTCGTGCGGCCGATCAGCTCAGGGTCCTCCACGCGGTGCGACTTCAGATACTGCATGATCATCACGTTCGGGTAGTTGGACGAGCTGGTCTGCTCGAAGCAGCCGCACGGCTCGGCCAGCAGTGCCGCCAGCGCCTGCGTCAATGCCGCCATCGGCGTCGGGTGCACTGCCGCCTGGGTCTCGATGCTGGCGACCTCGATGCCGGCAGGGATCTCCAGGGCGTGCTCGGCCGTCTTCTCGAGCCGTCCGCCGAAGGCCAGCTCGATCGGGAACCCCGCCGGGACGACCGGCACCGTCCGCGTGAAGTCGTCCTCGTACGGCGCCGCCTTGCTGCGAATGCGCACGGAAACATCGCCCGTGAACGGCTCCACCCGCAGGGGAACGTAGACCTTCGAACGGGCCCCGCCGGCCAGCAGGACGTTCGACGGAGCCTGGCTGGCGAGCACGATTCCCGTCGAGATCGTCGTCTCGATCGATGCCGTCAGCTCCCGGTCGGTCCCGCTCACGAGCGCCACCGGAATCTCGGGCGTGTCCCCCGAGGTGAGCTCGAGCGGCAGCTTCGTCTCGGCGTAGAACGGCTTGCGCGATTCGACCGTCGCGTCGGACTCGCCCAGACCGCCGGCCTTCGAGAACGCGTCGGCCCGCAGCCGGTAGGTCGTGATCGAGTCGGAGAGATCGAACTCGAAGGTGCCTTGCCCCTTGTCATCCGTGGCGAGCGCCGAGCTCCAGAAGACGGTCTCGGCGAAATCGCGGCGGACCTCGCCGCGGTCGGCGGCGCGGGCCTTGTGAGCGTACTCGCGAACGAACTCGGCGGCGACCGGCTGAAACTCGTCGGCCGCGACTCCAGCCCACTCTGCTCTCCGAGGCGCCCGCATCTTTCTTGCTGGAGCCGCCCGGCCCATCGCTTCGCCACCCGCCGGCATCGGCTCAGCCGCCGGCGCGGGCATGAGGGCCTGTTCGGGAGCTGCCACCTCGAGAGCGTCCGCCTTGTCCCTCGGCGCCTCTTCGACCGCCGCGTCCTCTTCCGGAGCCGCCGCGCGGTCCACGGCCTCCGGCTCCCCCTTGTTCATGGGCATCGCCGCCTGCGGCATCGCTGCACCCTCGAACGCAAATCCCACCGCCATCGGCCGCGGTGCCACCGGCGGCGGCGGGGGCACGCGCCTGGCCAGCGCTCGCTTCGCCTTCTCCCCGTGAGTTTTCTCGAAAGCGGCGACATCGCGGTAGGCAAATCGCCGCCACCCCTGGGTGCCCAGGAGCAGGTCGGTGCGCCGACTTCCCTCCTCACCGCCCGCCAGATAGACGTGCGCGTCGGCCAGCTCGCGCACCTCCGCGCCCAGCAACACCTGCACGGAGAGCCTGGGCGCGCGGTCGCGTTTCTCGATCGTCTCGAGCACCGCGTCATCCACGACGCTCAGCCCGACGGTGGCGGCGATCGGCTCGCCCGTCTGGTCGGTCGTCAGCACCTTGACGCGGATCTTCGAGCCGGGGCTCGACTGCGCGGGGTCGGGTTTCAGTGACACCTGAACCTGCTTCTTCGGCACCCTCAAGACGAGCCTCTCCGCCCAGGGGTTGCCTTGCCAGTCGAACGCGGTGACGCGCAGCACGCCGTCCGCATCCTCCGGCAGCTCCAGCGAGAGCTGGCGGCTCGCTCCGGCCTCCAACTCGACGGACTTTCTCACCAGCTCCTTCTCGTACCGGAAGACGGCCACGTCGATCTTGCCGGCTGTCGATGACGCGACTGTGACGCGCAATGCCGCGCCCGGCTGGATCACGTCATCGCCCGCCGTGAGGCAGATCCCGCCGTCGGCGACCTTCGGCAACGGGAAGTGGTCCTTGATCCCGGCCGGCTCGTCGAGGATTGCGTGGTAGACGCGCCCCGGCTTAGGCTCGAACTCAACGCGGCCGCGCCCCTCGTGCTCGGTGCGGAACGTCGCGGCAACCGAGCCGTCGGAGTCGACGATGCGGCCCGCCACGTCGGCCGGCAGGTCGGCGGTGTTGCGTGCCTCGAAGTAGAGCCGCGTCGCAAGCCCGCCCACGAGCTCGCCGCCCTCCGGGAAGAAGGCGAGCGCCACCTTGTTGAGCACGATCGGAATCGTCTTGACCGCTGTCTCCTGGACCCCGCCGTCCTCGATGATGAAGGCGAGGTTGCCGTCGCCCTTGTCCATTTCGGCTGGCAGCCGGAAGGTGACTGCGAGCGTGCCCTGTTCGGAGAGCACGTGCTCCGAGCGGTGCACTTCACGGCTGTCGACCTGCGCCACGACGGTCACTTTCGCTCCGGCGGGCAAGCCGCCCTCGGCGCGCTTGGCCGAGAGCGTCGCCATCGCATCGTCGCCCGGACCGTAGGCCTTCCGTACGAACTCGATCTCCGTCTTCAGCCGGGGTACTCGATAGGAGCGCAGCACGAACCCGGTTTCCGCGTCCGGGTCCCCCGTGTTGGGGAACTTCGCGACGAGCTTGTGCTCGCCGCCGGCTTGCCCCGCCGGTACGGTCCACGAGAAGGCCGCCACGCCCGCAGCCACGGCCGTGTGGCCGTCGACCAGGACGTCGCCTCGAGGCGAGCGGACTTCGAACTTCAGACCCAGTCCGTCCGGAGCGGGCGCCCGCGTGAAGGCGTGGAGCACCGCGGCCCGACCGAAAACGGTCTCGCCCGGACGGTAGAGCGGCTTGTCGGTCGCCAGATGCGCCAGATAACGATCCGCACCGCCGAAGCTGGGCTGATTCGCCGCTTGCTCCGCCTGGAGCGCCAGGCCGCCCAGGCCTGAAAGGATCGCCATCACACAGAGGCCGCGCTTCATCCCGTTGCTCATCATTTCGAGACTCCTCCCGCTCGGTTACCGCCCCGCTCTCCATCCGACCCGGGAACGGGTGTCGAGTTCCACACGTCGCAGAGTGGACTCGCCGGCCCGTGACATTCAAGGAAGTGATAGCGCCGCGCCGCTGGTAGAGATCTCAGCGCGCGCACCCGGTGGCGAGTCCGAGCTGGTCGCCAAGTAGCGGTGGTGATAACCTCTGGGGGCATGAGGCCTACACGACGACTCCTGCGACCGCTGGCTACTCTCGCCCTGGTCACACTCCTGGCCCTGTTCACCTGCCCGGTCTGGGCCGACCCAGGCCTGGCCCAGCAGCGTGCCCGGGCGCTCGAACGGCTTTTCCTCACGGAGCGTCCCTCGGTGAATCTGAGCGCCGTCTATGCTCGGATTCCTCCGGCCGAGAGGATCGCCTTGCTGCAGAAGCTCCAGGGGATGTTGCTGGCGCAGTTGCCGCCAGACCTCGCGGCGAACCCCGCGCTGGCCTCCCTGCCGCCTCAGGCTCGGGCCGGCCTGGCCCAGCTCCTCCCTTTCCTGAGGGCCGTCAAGCCCGAGCAGCTCGAGGCGCTGGTCTCCACGATGGACCTGGACCGATTCGCTCCGATCCCACCGGCGGCGTTCCGGATCTATCACGAGCAGGCTCTCTCGGCGCCCGCCGAGGCCAACGGACCGAGCCGTAGCGCGCTTCTGGAGGCGGATCGGAAATCCCCCGAGCGCTGGAGCGCGCAGGTCAACGCCACGGCGGGCTTCCTCGACAACGCCGAGCCCTCCAAACTGGAGTTGGAGCTTCTGGAGCCCACCGCGGCCGTGTCATCGGCAGAGGTGCCGGTCGATCGGCTCGAGCCCAGCCCCATCGGCTCGCTGGTCCAGTCGACGGTCATCGTCCGGCTGCCCGAGCATGTCCTGGTGAACTCCGCCAGGCTGGCCCGGGCGCTGAATCAGTTGACGCGTCCGGAGTTCAAGGCGCGCCCGATGCCGGTACGGGTGGCCGGCACGAGCTGCAAGGTCAAGGACGGCGTCGAGCTGATCAACTCGCTGCTGGCCACGGGGCGTTACGACGTCAACGTCTTCGACGCGCGGATGTTCGTCGATTTCCTCGGGTACTCGGTCATGAACCAGGGCCGGCCATTTCCGGTCAAGATTCCGACCTGGGCCATTACCGGCATCGATCCCTCCGCTCCCGAGCGTCCTGCCGCCGCCGCGGCCGGAAAGGCGCCTCAAACAGGGTTGCTCGTTCCCATCAATCACTCGGAGCATTTGCTGGTTTTCTTCGAGAAGGGCACAACGGTTCCGGCGATGCTGGTGAAGTGGTACATGGGGATACCCGGCGCCGAAGTCCAGCAGGGGACACAGTTCCGGCCGGCGGTGCAGATGCGCACTTCCTGGTGCGGCTACCGGCTGGTCCGGGCCTACGAAGGAGCCGACTCGGCGCGTCAGATGGTGCGTTCGGCCGGCCAGCTGATGCAGCTCTACAATTACCTCCAGGGGCGGTTCCGCATCCGGGCCAACGGGTACGGCGTGTACGCCGTCTGCCAGGACACGACGGGAATCCTGGAGGTCGTGCTCGGTCTCTCGGGCGGCCGTACCAGCGTCTGGCCCATGCTCAGGGACCCCCGCTTCGACGGCTACTACGGCCCGCTGCTCGGCTCTCTCGGTCTTCGCCTCACGAGCGCCGGCAAGGACCTTCAGGTCTTCTCGGTTCCCTCGGACACCCGGCCCGATCTCTATCCGTGGATCGGCGCGTCGCAGTCGCTCTTGTTTCGCCTGGGGGCCAACATTCCCACGCGCGATCCGGCCAGCCTCCACTTCCCGGATCTGCGCGGGGCCGTCGAGATGCTCCGCGAGCGCTCCGATTCGTTCCGCCGTGGGCTGACTCTGCTCGACTGACGCCGCTTTCGGCGGCCGTAGGGGCAGCCGACTACATGCGGAACACGCCGTAGCCGGCGGGCTCCAGGGGCGCGCGTGAGGCCGCGGCGAGAGCCAGGCCGATGGCGTCGCGGGTCTCGAGAGGGTCGAGGATGCCGTCGTCCCAGATGCGGGCCGAGGAGTAGTAGGGACTTCCCTCCTCCTCGTACTTCGCCAGCGTCGGGGCCTTGAATTTCGTCTGCTCCTCGGCGGACATTTCGAGTCCTTTGGTGCGGAGCTGCTCTTGCTTCACGGTCAGGAGCACGCTGGCTGCCTGTTCGCCGCCCATCACGCTGATGCGCGCGTTGGGCCACATCCAGAGGAAGCGGGGGCCGTAGGCGCGGCCGCACATGCCGTAGTTGCCGGCTCCGTGGCTGCCGCCGACGATGAGGGTCAGCTTCGGCACCCGCGCGTTGGCCACCGCGTTCACCATCTTCGCCCCGTCCTTGGCGATGCCGCCGCGCTCGTAGCGGCTGCCGACCATGAAGCCTGTGATGTTCTGCAGGAACAGGAGCGGGATGCGCCGGGCGTCGCAGAGCTCGATGAAGTGCGTGGCCTTGAGCGCGCTTTCGCTGAAGAGCACGCCGTTGTTGGCCAGGATGCCGACCGGATAGCCCAGGATGCGCGCGAATCCCGTTACCAGCGTCGTGCCGTAGAGCGACTTGAACTCGTGCATGCGACTGCCGTCGACCAGCCGGGCGATCAGCTCCCGCACTTCGTAGGGTTTGCGCGTGTCCGTCGGGATGATGCCGTAGAGTTCCTCGGGATCGTAGGCCGGGGGCTCGGCCACTTCGCGCTTCCAGAGCGGCGCGGGGCGATCGCCCAGGTTCTCCAGGATGTCCCGGGCGATGAGCAGCGCGTGCTCGTCGGAATCGGCCAGATGGTCCGCCACGCCCGATTCGCGCGCGTGGACGTCGCCGCCGCCGAGCTGCTCGGCCGTGACCTCCTCGCCCGTCGCGGCCTTCACTAGCGGCGGGCCTCCCAGGAAGATCGTGCCCTGGTTGCGCACGATCACGACCTCGTCGGACATCGCCGGCACGTAGGCACCGCCGGCCGTGCAGCTACCCATCACGATGGCCACTTGCGGGATGCCGAGCGCCGACATGCGGGCCTGGTTGTAGAAGATGCGGCCGAAGTGGTCACGGTCGGGAAACACGTCGGCTTGCAGCGGGAGGAACGCGCCACCGCTGTCGACCAGATAGACGCACGGCAGCCGGTTCTCCAGGGCGATCTCCTGGGCGCGCAGGTGCTTCTTGACCGTGATCGGGTGGTAGGTGCCGCCCTTGACGGTCGCGTCGTTGGCGACCACGACCACCTCGCGCCCGTGGACGGTGCCGATGCCCGTCACCAGCCCGGCGCAGGGGACCTCGCCGCCGTACATCCCGTGCGCCGCAAGTCCCGACAGCTCCAGGAACGGGGTTCTCGGGTCCAGCAGCCGCTCGATCCTGTCGCGGACCAGCAGCTTGCCGCGCTCCGTGTGTTTGCGCCGGGCCTCGTCGGTGCCACCGCGCCGCGCCTTGGCGGTCTCGTCGCGCAGCCGCTCGACCAGCTCGCGCATCTGCTGGCGGTTCTGCTCGAACTCCGGCGTCTGGGTGAGGGCGTGGGAAGGGATCTGTTCCATGAAGTCTCTCCGCGGGTCGCCATCATAGCGCGCCCGCCATCCCGGGCCAAGCGCCGCCTCACTCGGGTTGGCGCCAGTAGAGGAGCGAGCCGCCCAGGGCCGATCGGGTCACGACGTGGAGAGCGCCGCCGCGGGAAATGGCGGCCATGTCGTGGACACCCTCCAGGCTCCGGAGCAGCTGCTTGGTCGACGACCAGCTCGTCTTCGCGCCGCTCCAGTCCCGCCGGAAGATCAGGATGGGCGCGGGCCGGAAGATGTCCATATCGGCCCAGAGGAGCGCGACGCCGTCGCGGGTCGACGCCGCCGCCAGCCGCGGCTGCAACGAGGCGTGCGGTCCGGGCACCGTCTGGGCGATGCCCGGAGCAGGTTCGCCAGGGCGCCACAGAGAGTAGACCAGCGCAGGCTCGGGCAAAGGGTCTCTCGGGCGTCCGGGGGCCGGCGGAAGCTGGGCGTTGCGAGGCACGTGGTAGAGCAGCGCCGCAACGCCGTTGGGGTCGAGTGCCACGCGAGGACGGGCGTCGATGAGCGCGCCCGTGGCCAGCGGAAACCAACGCCCGCTCGCTTCGCCGTCGGCCAGCTCCAGCCGGCCGGCGTGGAGGTTCTCGTGCGGCCCCACGCGCACGGCCCAGACCAGATGGAGGACCCGTTCCCGCGCAGCGACGGCCAGGGAGACCGGCCCCGCCGCGGGAAGCCTCGCGCTCCAGCGCGCCACGGGCGCGTCGCCCGTGACCTGCCAGAGGACGAGCCGGCCCGCGCTGTCCGCCGCCACCGCGATCGGTCCGCCAGGGGCGTCGGCCGCCGCCATCACCGCCGGCGGTTCCGGAAGCTCCCAGGAGAGCTCGCGGGCGGGTCCGAGTGTTCCGGATTCTTCGCGCTCCAGCCGATGAACCGGCCGTCCGCGCTCCACGCCGAAGACGTGAAGCTCGCCCGCCACCATCACGGCCACTGCCGAGGTAGTCTGCATCGGTCCTCCAGAGCCGGAAACGACGGGCCTCCACGAGCGCCCGCCGTCGTCGCTGACCAGCGAACGGGCCACGCGTCCCGACGAAGTCCGCACCAGCAGCGCGACCCTCGAGGCCGAGGCCGACAGATCGAGCCAGTCCTCGCCCGGGGAAAGTTCTGCGAGCAGCGTGGCGCCGGGCGCCATTCGATCCTCGCGTAAAGTCGAGCCCGAGACAGCCGGCGACCAGGGGCCACCACCCGAGCGGATCGCCAGTTCGAAGAAAGCTCCGGACTTCAGGCCAACGAAACGCAGCGCATGGTGCCGCGACGGTTGCGTCGCGGGCTTTTCGACCCAGCGCTCGGAGGCTTCGCCTCGAACTCTCAGGCGAGCTTCCCCCAGGCACGGCGCGTCGGTGCTCCAGGCGACCCGGACGCAGTCCCGGCCGAGCGAGACGATCGGCTGCGAACCGCGCGGTGGAGCCGCGGCAGGAGCCGCCGGGGCTACGGCCGCAGTCCTCGGAGCCGTGGGCCAGAAGGCGAAGGCCGCGAGCAGCAGTGTCACGCCGGCCGCGATGGCGGCTGCACTCCGGCGCCGGCTCCGAGGAGCGGGATGCGGCTTTGCTTCCAGGGCTCGCGTGGGGGGAGACTTGCCGAGGGCCGTTGCGAGCCGGGCTGTCGGCAGCGAAGCCGGCCGGGGCCCGGCCGTCGTGTGCGCGTCCGAGGGAGCTGCTGCGAGCATCTCGTTCAGGGTGGCCGCAACCGCGCTGGCAGATTCGGGCCGGCGGCGCGGATCGCTTTCGAGACACGACGCGAGCAGCCCGGCGAGCGGGGCGGGGACCCGCGTCATCGGCGGTGCGGGCAGGCCTCGAGACGAGCCCGGGACCGCGGCGGCGAGCATGAGCTGCTGGGCGTCGAAAGGGCGCTTGCCGGAGAGCATCTCGTAGGCGACGACGGCGGCGGCGAAGAGGTCGCTCTGCCGGGAAGCCGGGCTGCCGGCCAGAAGCTCTGGCGCGGTGTAGGGGAGCGTGCCGAGGACGGTGCCATGCGCCGTCTTCAGAGTATGCCCGGCCTCATGACGCGCGATGCCGAAGTCCGTGACGCGCGTCAAGCCGTCCGGGTCGATCAGGATGTTTTCCGGCTTCAGGTCGCGGTGGATGACCCCGGCGTCGTGGGCCGCGGCCAGCCCCGCCATCATCCCCGCGGCTATGGAGAGCGCCGTTGGCACGGGGAGCGGGCCGCGATCGAAGAGCTTCCTGAGATCGTGGCCGCGCACCAGCTCCATCACGATGTAGGGGTGCTGGCCGGAGATCCCGAAGTCGTAGACCCGGACCACGTTCGGGTGCTGGATCGAACCTGCCAGGCGCGCCTCCCGGGCGAACCGGGCCTCCGCGTCGGGCGCCTCGCCCACGCGCGTCTTCAAGACCTTGATGGCGACGTCTCGCTCGAGCTCCCGGTCGTAGCCCAAGAGCACATGCCCGAAGCCGCCCGATCCGAGCTCCTGCGTCAACTCGAACCTTCGCCGGAACTCCGGCGTCAACTGGAGTCGAAAGGCCTTTCGTGTCATCGTCTGTCCAGGTCGTCCCGAAACCCGTGGCGTCTGCCCGTACCGGGTTTTCTGCAGGCCATCGTAGCCCGAACTGCCGAGCGATGGGGGGCTGCCGAGAATCCCGTGGCGTCTACCTGTACCGGGTTTCCTGGGGAGCGGGCGTCTCTCGAGGGCACCGTCGCCCGGCCGCCGGCCGGTCCGGCATTGGTCTTGACGGAATCTTGACGTGTCGCGCTCCACAATTGACGCCGAGCTGACGTCCGCAGGCCGTATAGGACAGGTGGAGGCATGCGTATGGATGTGGCTCTCGTGTTCGCCCAGGTCGCTTTTTTTGCGCTGACCTGGCTGCTGGCGCTTCTGCTCGAGCGGCTTTGAAGGAGGTCGTTTCGCGATGTCGATCCTGGAGTGGACGGGAGGCGTTCTGGCGGGCTGTCTGCTTGTCTACCTGCTGGTGGCGCTTCTGATTCCGGAGAAGTTGTGATGACAGGGATCTCGCTGTTGCAGTGCGGCATCTACCTCTTTGCGCTCACGGCGCTGGCCGTTTGGCTCGGCGCGTACATGGCGCGCGTGTACGAGGGACGATCGGCCTGGGTCGATCGGCTTCTCGGTCCACTGGAGCGACTCATGTACCGCGTGGCCGGCATCGACCCGAGCGAGGACATGGGGTGGCGCATGTACGCCGAGGCCGTGCTCGCCTTCAACCTGCTCGGGATG
>JACQZN010000017.1 GCA_016213845.1 Candidatus Wallbacteria bacterium | reverse complement strand
GCCTGCTGAAGGTCGTCCTTCCGTCGCCCGGGATTGCCGATCGTTGGGATGACCGGGACCGCAATTTCAGCTCGGGGCCTGCGACCTTTCCTACGAGCAATTATCACCTCGAGGTCGAAGTCGATGGCGTTCCCAGCGCTCGTACAGCTGCCAGTGCCATCATCTTCGAGGACGACCATCCGCGATTCAATGGCGCGTTCGCGCCCGAGTATCCGAGCTTGTTTCAGCGGTTGATAAGCGTGCTACGCAGACCGCGTGACCTTCTTCCCGACAGTCCCACGCTGTTCAACGGCACCTTCCACTCGCATCGGATTGGCGTTCCGGGCTTCGGACTTGTCGAGGAATCGGAGGACGAAGATGCCTTCATCCTGTTTGGCCGGCAGGACCAGACCTTCACCGTCGAAGTCTACGGATTCGCCGATTCGGAGAGCCAGCCCAGTCCCGATCCTCAACTCTTGGTCCTGAATCCGAGCGGAGGAATCGAGACGCTCGAGAACGATGGCCAGAATTCGCTGGGCGTAGGTCCACCTGGGTTCCGGGACGACATTCGAACCCCTTTCGAGGTCACCCGGGGACCCGTGAACCGCAACGCTCGGTGGACGTTTCGGGCGACTGCCAACGCCGACTACTACGTCATCACCAAATCGTTCTTTGCGGAGCCCGGCGCCTACAGAATTCGCGCCCGCCGCGACGAGCATCCCGAACGGCCGCAGGAGACCATGACGTACTTCGATCGCCTGCCGACTGAGCAACTCGTGCCGATTCCCCCTTCGTCCCCGACGACGGTGGTGACCACCAACGCGTTCATCGACTTCAATGGCGACCTCGACGCCTACGAGATGCGCGTCACGACCGGCACCGTGTTTCGCATCGAAACCAACCTGGGTGGACAGGGACTTCGGGACTCCATCCTCACTCTCTACGGGCGGGATGGCCGGGTGTCGGAGACGGGAGCCCAGTCGGGGGTCCTAATCATCGGCGATGACCGCTCACTGAGCGATCGCTCGTCATTGATCACCACCGTCACGCAGTCAGACGACATCGTGAAGGTTGTTGTCGGGGGCCGCAATGCGCCGACGGATCCCTTCCCTCTCTCCTACCGCTTGGAGGTGCGGTCCGAGAAGCAGCCCGTCGTCGACGATGTCACGCCCACGATTGCCGACAACCGAGGCGGCAACAACACGGGTGCGTTCCAGGTCTCCGGCTCGTTTCTGGAAACGACGACTTCCGCGTTCCTCCGAGACACGGTCGACACGACCAGGATTCAAGAACTTGCGCTGCTCGGCACGCCAACAGCCACAACTGTCAGCTTCACCATCCCCGCGCGAACCGCGCCCAACCTGTTCAATCCGCGGGTCTGGAATCTGCAGATGCGAGGGAGGCTCGGGACCAGCGACATAAAGTCGACGGCTAGCATCAAGTTCTTCGACGACTACCTCGACTCCTTTCTGGAGGCCTCGGAGCAGAGGCTTACCCGTCCGCAGGACCAGCTATCGTCGGATAGCTCCGTTGAAACCAGCGGCGCGATCGGCTATCCGGGCGACCGCGACTTCTTTTGGTTCACGGCCGAACGGAACACGACCTACGAGGCGCGGACCACTCTCTGCGGGGACCTGACCTTGCCGCAATCCGTCGTCACGGTTCTCAGCACTACAGGAAGCGCGCTGGCATCTGGGCTCAATTCGGTCACGTTCACGGCGCTGGCAACCGAGGTGCGCTTCCTCCTGGTCGAGGGAGGATCGCTCACTCAGACGGGCGATTACAAGGTCCGGCTTCTGATCCGGCGCACCCCGGTTGTCACTGCCCTATCGGCCAGTCCAGCGACGGGCAGCAATGCCGGCGGTCAGTTGATCTCATTCACGGGGACCAACTTCAACAACACCCAGTCGATCACGATGCTCGACTCGCAGGGGCGCGACGTCATTGACCTTACAAACATCGTTGTCGCGTCAGACCAATCGATGACAGCTCGACTGCCATCCAGGGTCACGGGGAGCAAGTACCTGCCGGGCACGTATGGCTTCCGGATTGTGAACTCGACGGAAACAGGCTCGACGCCCCCCGGGCTCACCATCACGCTCGTCGACGACCACATCGGGCTGCCGTTCTTCTCGAGCGCAACGCTTCTGCAGACGCCTCTGCTCAACACGCCGACAACGACCTCGGCCGACCTGGGCTTTCCGGGGGACTCCGACCTGTTCCGGTTTCGCGCTTCAGGAGAGGCCGTCTACATCCTCGCCGTCAGTCTCCTGGGATTGGGAAACTCGCAACTGGCCCTCCTCGACAGCAACGGTGTGCCGATCGACTCCAACGACGATTTTGGCGGCACATCAGCGTCGCAGCTCGAGTATGTGGTTCCTCAGGCGCGTGCCAACGCCGACCATGTGCTGAGTGTCACAGGAACAGGACCCACCAGCGTCGGCACCTACACCCTGACGCTGACGTTGGACGACCATCCCGCAAACGTCCAGTCCACGATCGGTCGCGCCGCCGACGCCTTGACACTTGGCGTCGCGGCCCAGGCCTCGCTCCAGACTACCGGCGATGTCGATTCCTTCCGATTCATCGAAACCGAGGACACGCCCTACCTGATCGAGACGGTCCTGGACGGGAATCCCGGCTCCCTGGCGGAAACGAGGCTCGAGCTGGTCGGTTCCAACGGGGCCGTGCTGGCTGCGAGCGTCAGCCCGGCCCCGGGACAGCCCAGTCGGATCACGACCGTGGGCGATCGACAGACCATCGGCACCAATTTCGTGCGAGTCCAGGGGGCAGGCGCGTCCGTCGCGGGGGCATATGGTGTCCGCGTCTCCGTCGCGACGATCCCCATCGTCACCGATGTCTGCGTGCTGCCGGGGAGCTGTCCGGTGGCCGGAGATCCCGTCGCCTCCAACGCGGGCGGCTTCTCCGTCACCATAGTCGGCATCGCGCTCGACAACCCAGTATCGGTGCGGCTGGCCGAAGCGGCGGGCACCGAATTCACCATCACCTCGGTCGCCCCTGGCCGCATCACGGCCACACTGCCGGCCAGGGCCATCGGCCAGCGGCTTGTGCCGGGCGCCTACCACGTACAGGTCACCAACGCGCTCAACAACACCAGTCCGTCCACTACCAAGTCAGTCATCAACCTGGTGGATGATCACCCCGAGACCTCGGCGGCGCTGACGGTGGCCGATCAGCTCGCGGTGGAGGGGCCGCTGCTGCCTGCGGACATTGGCTTCGCGGGCGACGTGGACGTCTTCCGCTTCAACGGGGTAGCCAACACCGTGTACGTGGTCGAGGCTCAGCGCGGCTCGGCTGGCAACGTGGGGCAGATTTCGCTCCAGGTCTTCAGAGGTTCCACCCAGCTCACGGCGCCCAACTCCTTTGGCGGCAGCAGCACCTTCGTGAACGTCCTCGCCACCCAGAGCGGGGAACTCTTCCTGGTCGTGCGGGCAGAGACTGCCACCCGAACCGGTTCCTATGGGATCCGCGTCTTCCAGGCCCGGCGCCCGGTGGTGACTGCCGTTTCACCATCCCGGGGCCTGCGCGATACCGGCACGGCCATCTCGGTCACAGGCAGCGGATTCCTGGGGGCCTCGCAGGTTCGCCTTTCGGACCCGGCCAACACGATCCTCTCGGCGCCTGATGTCTCGACCGACTCGAGCATGCGTACGACGGTCCCGGCTGGCGTGGTGCCCGGCCTCTACGACGTGCTCGTGACCAATGCCCTCGGAGTCAGCGCATCGGGGACGGGAAAGTTCCAGGTCGACGACCACCCCAACGTCTTCGCGACCCTGGGACCGGACGCGATTCGATCGCCGAGAGACGACCTCCAGGTGAACCAGCCCGCGATCACCGGGACACTCGAGACTCCGATCGATCGGGACCTCTACGCCTTCCAGGTGACACTGGGCCACACCTACACCGTCCAGACCAATCTCCTGACGCTCTCCGACACGGCCCTCACCATCCTCGGAAGCGACGGCGCGACGATTGTCGGCCAGAACGAGGACATCGACGCGGGCCGCGGGCTATTCAACAGCCAGGTCGTCTTCCAGGCGGGCGAAACTGCGACCTTCTACGCACGCGTCGAGACCAGCAACACCGGCTCGGGAACGTACGGACTGGCGGTGTCCGATCCGCTGGCTCCCGACGACCATTCCAACTCGGCAGCGCAACTGAATCCGGCCACCGACAACCTCGCGGAGCGGCTCGCCATGGCCGGCGCCATCAACTACTCGGGCGACGTCGACTTCTTCGCGTTCACGGCCCTGCGCGGCTCCGTCTACGACGTCGAGACTGCTCTCGGCACGCTCTCGGACACCGTCCTCACGCTCTTCGATCGCGACGGCGTCACGCGCCTTGCGGAGAACGACGACAACCCGGACAACGTGACCTCCCGCGCCAGCAAGCTCATCGGCTTCCAGCCAGCCGTCGCGGGCACCTACTTCCTGAAGGTCCGGCACCTCGCCTCGGATCCGGAGTCGACGGGGTCGTACACGTTGACCTTCACCCGGCGGGATGGATCGCTGGCCGTCACCGCGGTGCGCGCCTCGCAGGCGTCCGTTTCGCGGGGGCAGGTCGCCACGCTCCTGATAGATCTCGAGAACACCGGCCTGCACCGGTTGACCGCCCTGTCTGGCGGGTTCGACATCCGCGCGGGTGCCAGCTCCCGGATTGCCGACTACACGCTCACGCCCGATTCGGCCAATGTGACAGAGTTCTTCCCGGGTCAGACCGCGACTCTGGGGTTTACTGCTCGCGTCGCAGCGGGAGCTGCACTCGGGCCAGTCCGAATCGACGCCAGGGCCTCTGGCCTGGATAGCGGCACAACGATTTCCGACGCGGCCAGTTTCACCACGACGACCTGGACGGTGCAGTCGCCTGCCGCGATCTCGATCGCCAGCTTCGTCGCGCCCGTTCAGGTTTCGCGTGGCCAGTCCGTGACCGTCACGATGAACCTGGACAACTCGGGGCAGGCCGAGGCCACGATCGACAGCCTCTCGCTGAAGCTCAGCGGCACGGGCGGAGTCTCCCGAGACCTGGAGTACGTCGTCACGGCAGCGCCCGGAAATCCGACACGCGTGGCCGGTATCCCTGCGGGCTCCACCGCGCGCTCTGTCCGCACACCCGTCCGCTTCCTGGTCACGGTGCGCGCGGACGCGACGCTGGAGGCGATCACGATTGACGGCACCTTCCGCGGCCGCGACGCCAACTCGCTCGCGGCGCTTTCGGACGACACCGCTGCCACCAAGGCGCAGTGGGCCGTGCAGACTGCGGCCAGCCTGTTCATTCGCTCGGTGGTTGGCCCCTCGGCCGTAAGTCAGGGGCAGACGACCCAGGTCGTCATGAACCTGGAGAACCCAGGTCAGAGCTCCGTGACCTTGCAATCGGCGGCGCTGCGGTTCATCGACGGGCTGGGCAACGATCTCACCGCATCGGACTACGTGGTCTCGCCGCTTCCGGGGAACCCGACGACCCTTGCTGCCCGTGGAAAGGCAGCCCTTCGATTCAGCGTGTTCGTCGCCTCGGGGGCCGCGCGGACCCGGGTGGTCGTGGACGGTTCCGCCTTCGGGCGCGATGATCGCACGTCCAACCCGATCACGCTGATCCGGGCAGAGATTCCCGCGGAGTGGATCGTGCAACGGGCTGCGGCACTCTCGATCCTGGCGCTGGGGGTCTCGCCCGCTGTCGTCAGCCGCGGCGGGACCATTGCCATCACGATGTCCGTCTCCAACCCGGGAGAGGCTGACGCGCTCCTGAGCGCCGCGGGTCTGAGGTTCTTCGCAGCGAGCGGTGGGGCCGAGCGCACGGCGGAGTACCGGGTGACGGCCTCTGCCGGCAACGCCTCGGTGGTGCGCGGCGAGGCCACGACGACTCTCGCGTTCAGTGTTACGGCGCTCGCGAGCGCCTCCATCGGGATCAATCGTGTCGAGGGCAGCGTCTCGGGCTTCGACAGGAACACGGCCTCTTCGGTGAGCGCCGTGAGCAATGCGAATGTGTCGCCCTTCTTCAGGCTCTCCAACGTGTTCGTCACAATCGCTCGCCCGCAGTCCTCGGATCTCCTCTTCTTCGATGAGCCGATCGCCTTCGAAGGGAATGCGGTCGACGACCTGGGCGCGCCGTTCCCGGGCGCCAACCTGGCCTGGCGCTCCGATGTTTCAGGCGGCTTCGGCAGCGGGACCGCCTTCACGGCGAGCCTGCCGGCCGCGACGCATCGCGTCACAGTGACGGCCACGGCGGGCAGCGGCATCACCAGCAGCGTCGAGACGACGCTGGTCGTGCGGCCCGCGCCGGCTCCGATAGGGCTGCTGTCGGTGAGCGGGACGCTCTCCCGCGAAGCGACCGGTTCGCCCCTGGGGCGCGGTTTCGAGGTGAGGCTCGAGAACAGAGCCCGCTCGACCATTGCCACCTACGTGACCACGGATTCGACTGGCCGCTACACGGCTCTCCTGCTCTCCGCGACGGGAGCAGCGGCAGGTGCGGGCGATCTCGTCACCGCCACGATTCGCGAGCCGGGTGGGCTGCAGCGGCCGACGAGCCCCGCCAGCTTTGCGCTTCGCAGCCGCGATATCGCCCTGGGCTCTCGCCTGCAGAACCTGTCCGCGGCCGACCTGCTGGAGACGCTTCTCACCCTGCGCCGCGGACTGAACCTGGTCGGGTTGCCGCTCAGGCCCGCCACGACCTCGGGGCCGGATTTCACGGCCGCCGACCTTGCCACGTTCACCGGTTCCTCGTTTGTTTCCCGGGTCTCGGGTGAGCCGGCCGCCGGCCGAGGACGGTTCGAGGCATTCGTCCCCGGGCAGGGCGGCGCTTTCGCCATCCAGGGGAACGAGGGCTACCTGCTACACTCCCCGCTCGACCAGACCCTCAGCCTTCGGGGAAGCCCGTGGGCGCCTGCGCTCCTCTTCAGGCAGCTCAGCAAGGGCCTCAATCTGGTGGCCCTTCCACTCGGCGTGCCGCCCGGCTTCGATTCGGCCCAGCTGCTCGGCCGCGCGCCGGGCGCGAGCTTCCTGGCAGAGCTGAACCCACAGGACAGCGGCGTCAGCCGGTTCGACGTGTTCGTTCCGGGCCTGTCGCTACCCGTGCCGATCCTCGACGGAAAGGGTTACGTCTTGAGCGTGCCGGCCGGCGGCGACCTGCTGCTGCCGGCGGCTCCCTGAGGGGAGGGCCCGAGCGCCCGGATGAAGGAGCATGTCCGGATCTGCCGATGTTGAAGTGAGGGAGTCGATTTGAAGGCAATCAGGACGAGGTTGGCGCTGGGAGCGCTCGCTCTTGCGAGCCTTCTTGTCCTGCTTCCCGGGAAACTCGTTGCGCAGCCGGCTCTAGCCCTGGTCAAGCTGAAAGCAGCCTCGCGCGCCGAGTGGCAGGTCCAGCCGGACGCCTCGGGCCTCCGCGCGCGCAGGCTCTGGGGGGCCGCGACCAGTCCCTATGCCGGCAAGGCAGGCGATGCTGCAGGAGTGTTCGTCAAGGAGAACGCCGCGCTGCTGGGTGTGGAGAGCGATCTGTCGGACCTCGCGCCCTACCGCACGAAGTCGGGCCAGGGCTCGTCCCACGTGTGGTACCGGCGCATGGCTTACGGGCTCCCCGTGGAGCAGAGCCTGCTGGCGGTTCACTTCGACTCCCTGGGGCGGGTCGTGATGGTGGACAACGAGGCCCCCGTCGTCGAGCGTCTGGAGCCGGGCGCGGACAGCCTTTCCGAAGCGGTTGCCCGCGAGGTCGCGGTCGGCGCTGCGGGCTCGCCACGCCGCATCGACACCAACCGCGTCATGGAGAAGGTCCTTCATGTGGCGGACGGTCTTGCCACCCCGGCCTGGAAGGTCGTGATCGGGGCGCTCGATCCGCCGACCTCCAAGATCGTGCTGGTGAGCGCCATCGACGGTCGGGTGCTGGAGGTGCGGAACACGCTCTATGACGCGACGGGCCAGGTGTTTGCGCCGAACCCGGTGGTCTACCTGCGGAACTTCTCACTGTCCGATCAGTCGGATACGGACGCCGCGGTACCTGGCGCCGCGTACCGCACGGTGACCTTCGACATCGACGCTGCCCAGCGTGGAGTGAACAACACCTTCTTCTTCCAGCTGCGCGGCCAGTTCGCCGATGTGCGTCAGAGCAGCGACGATTCCGCGCGGGCGACATCGCCGACGGACGTCTTCAGCTACACGCGGTCGAATCCTTTTTTCGAAGAGGTGATGATCTACCACCACCTCACGAACGCGCAGCTGTTCCTTCAGCGCACAGTCGGTATCACGGACGCTAACCCGGGCGCTCTGGTGTGCTATGCGCACGAGCTGTCGGAGGCAAACGCCTTCTACCGTTTCTCCGATCGTTCGCTCAGCTTCGGCGACGGCGGCGTGGACACGGCCGAGGACGCCGACGTCATCGTCCACGAGTACGGACATGCCATCCTCGACTTCCAGGTCCCCGGCATCTCATCCGTAGATGGCCTGGCGATCCACGAGGGGTTCGCCGACTTCTTTGCCAGCTCGATGTCGTCCACGATGACGACGGCCGGCGGGAGCTTCGACGGCGATCCGGCCTGCGTCGGCGAGTGGTTCATGCGAGAGTTCCCGCCGGAGCTCGGCGAGGACCGAGGAGACTGTCTGAGACGTTCCGATGACAAGGAGCGCTACAAGCGGTTTCCAGACAACCTCGATCCGGAGCGCGAGGTACACCGCGACGGCGAGATCTGGTCCCGCTTTCTCTGGCAGATCCGCCAGGGGTTCGTCGACCTGGGCAACCCAGCTACTCCGAACGCGCCGCTCGGCAATCGCCGGGGCTTGAGGCTGGCCGTACGGGCCAACAGCTTCATGACCCCGGGCATCTCGTTCCAGAACGCGGCGCAGGCCGTGCTTGCCGCGGATCGGACCGACCCGGAGTCCTTCGGAAGCAACACCAAGTCGATCGTGCAGGCCGGCATCCAGCGTGGCCTGATGACGATCCAGGTGCAGTCGATCACGCCGACCTTCATGTTTCTCGGAACGACGACCACGATAGAGCTCTCCGGCGATTCGTTTGCCGGCGCCAGCGCCGTCGCGCTCTCCGACGGGACGCAGGTCCCCAGCTACAGCGTACTTTCCAACAACCTCATCCAAATGACGGTCCCTGCGAGAGAGACCGCCGGGCGGTTCCGGTCGGTGGTCTTCAACATGGGGACCACCGGAACGGGGATTTCTCCGACTTCGTTCCTGCGGGTCGACGACCACCCCAACAGTCCCGCGGCGGTGCTGGCGGCTGCGGACAGAACCCGTGACACGGCGCTGGTCAACTCGGCGCCCGCAGCCGGCAACATCGAGGTCCCTTCTGCCGTGCTGCCCTCGACCGGGCAGACGACCAAGGAGGTCGACGTCTTCAGGTTCACGGTCTTGCGGGGACACACGTACGAAGTGCGCACCGTTGCCGGCACTGCCCGCGACACGGTGCTGACGGTGCTGGGAGCGGACGGCCGCACGGTCCTCGGGTTCAACGACGACGCAGACCCTGTGGCCGGAGACCTCACCAGCCGTCTGAGCGTATCGGCGGCGTCACTCACGACGCCCTCGACGACTTTCTTCGCACGAGTGGAGCTTCCGGCCGGCCGCACGGGGACCTACAGCCTGAGCCTGATCGACACCGGCAGCGCCGACGACCATCCGAATACGACGGGTGCGACGCGGGTGCCCGCGGACCGGCTGACGGAAGGGGGGACGCTCTCCGGGACGATCGACTACGCCGGCGACATGGACTTCTTCCGATTCGACGGGTCGGCGGGGGCCGTGTACGACATCTTCACGACGCTCGGTACGCTCAAAGACTCCATCGTCACGGTCTACGACTCGGATGGTGTGACCGTTCTCGGTGAGAACGACGATACGCCCGAGGACTTCGGTGTCCGCTCGTCGCTGGTCTCTTCCCTGCAAGTTGGAGCCAAGGCGACCTACTACGTGCGGGTCCGCCACGCGGACGTGACCAGCTCCGGCTCGATCGGCAGTTACACGCTGGGTCTGCGTCGGCGCACCAGCAGCCTGGACGTGCGATCGGTGGAGCTGCCGGGCGACCGTGTCAGCCGCGGGCAGAGCGTGGTGGTGACGGTGACCGTTGCCAACTCGGGTCTGCTCGCCGTTAGCGGTCTCGCGGCGGCGCTCGACTTCCGCACGGAGAACCGGGGCAAGACCTCGGATTTCGTGATCACACCCGACACGGCCGGAAACGCCACCAGCTTGGCGCCTGGAGTGTCGACGCAGCTTCACTACACGGTTGTCCCGAAAGCGGCGGCACTCACGGGCCGGGTCGTGCTCAACTCCTCGGCGACGGCCTTCGACGGCGCCGCGGTCGTGGGCGATCCGGCGTCGGCGCGGACGACCGCATTCACACTGCAGACTCAGGCCATCCTTTCGGTCCTCTCGGTCACGGCCGTGGCCAGCAACGTGTCCCGCGGGCAGAGCGTGCCCGTCACCGTGAGCGTGGCGAACCTGGGACAGGCTACAGCGGTGGTCTCGTCGGTATCCCCGATCTTCCTTTTGGCCGGCGCCGACAGGTCCGGCGACTATGTCGTCACGCCAGCCCCTGCGGAGCCCGGGGACAATCCGGACGCCATCGCCGGAGGCCAACGCGCCACGTACCGCTTCCAGGTGGACGTTTCGGCGGCTGCGGCCGTGGGACAGATCGCCATACACGCCAGCGCCTCTGGCACCGACGGCAACTCCCGCCTGGCGATCCCGACAGACTCGCGGGCCGACACTCCGGACATCTGGAACGTCCAGACTCCGGCGACGCTGGGGTTGGTTTCGCTCTCCGGGCCCGGGGCGCGGGTATCGACCGGGAAGACGCAAGGGCTGACCCTGACGCTGGCGAACTCGGGACAGGCCTCGATGGAGCTGACCACGGTCGTATTCACGGTGAATGGCGCGGGCGGCGCTGACCGGACGCTCGAGTACTCGATCGTCGGTCGGCCGGCAAACGCCACTCGCATTGCCGGCGGCTCTCGCGTGGCGCTCAGGTTCGATCTGACTGCGTCGACCGCGGCAACGACGGGACCGGCGGCGCTCTTCGTGCTCGTCGCGGGCAGGGACGGCAACTCCCGGACACCCTCCACGACCACCGGGGACGGGCTGATGCAGTCCTTCGTGCTGGAGCGCGTTGCGGGGCTTTCGATCGTCGGCGTGGAGGCCGAGAGGTCCCTCGTGTCGCAGGGACAGTCGACCCGCGTGACGGTCACGGTCCTCAACACCGGGAACGCAGCCGCGACCGGTGCAACGGTGGCGCTCGCATTGCGGTCGGGGGCGGTGGATCGAGCCGCGGACTACGTGGTGACGCCGTCGGCAACGAACCCGTCGAGCGTGGCTGGCAACGCGCGCGCCCGCTTTGTCTTCGACGTGGCGGTTCGCCAGGCCGCTGCGCTCACGAGCGTGACGATCACGGCGAGTGCCACGGCTCGCGACGCGAACTCCGGGGCCTCCATCTCTGCGCTCTCTGCCGGAGTCAGCGCCGTCTGGACGGTTCAACGACCGGCTTCTGTCTCGATCGTCAGCTTGTCGGTTTCGCCTTCCGCCGTGCAGCGCGGTGGGCAGGCGACCCTGCGGCTGGTAGCGCAGAATCCGGGTGAAGCATCCTTCCGTCCGGGGACTGTGGTCATCACCTTCAGCGGCGCCGGAGAAGTCAATCGGTCCGCCCAGTACACAGTGGTGCGCTCGCCCCAGAATCCCACCGAGCTCCCGGGTGGCGCCACGCGGACGTTCGACTTCACGGCCACGGCCAGTGAGCTGGCGACCACCGGCACACTGCTGGTCGCGGTCACCTTGCCCGGCGTCGATTCGAACTCGGGAGTTGCCGTCAGCGGGGTTCTGGCAGGGAGCCGGCGGCCCAGCTTCCGCATGGGGTTCCTGGAGGCGAGCATCGTCGCTCCGGCGGCCTCGGATCTGCTCTTCTCCGACGAGCCGGTGAGCCTGATCTCCAGGGTCCGCGAGGACAATGGCACCACCGTTCCCGCCAGTGGCATCACGTGGTCGGCCGACGGCCAGCGGCTCGGGACCGGCTCGAAGCTCTCGGCGGCCCTCGGCATCGGCGCACATGTGGTCAACCTCTCGGCAGTGTCGCCAGCCGGATTCACGAGCAGCGCCAGGACGTTCATCCAGGTGCTGGGCGACCAGCCCCCGGTCACGCTTCTCATCGTCTCCGGAACGCTGCGCTCTGCCTCCGGGACGGCGCTGGGCTCGGGCCTGGAGCTCACGGTCCGAAACGTCACGAAGGGGCTGACTTCCCGCACGACCTCGGCGCAAGGTGGGCTCTACTCGGCGATCTTCAGCTCCACGACCTCTGCAGTCGCCAGCCTGGGAGACCTGCTCACCTTCGAGTGCCGCGATACCGAGCGGCTGCCCAGGTCGGTTTCCCCTGCGTCGTCAACGGTGCGTAACCGGGACCTGCGGGGCAGCCGCAAGTCGATCGATCTGCAGCTGGCCGACCTGATCGACATCCGGTTCGCGCTCGCACCTGGGTTGAACCTGGTGTCGTTCCCGGCCGAGCCGCTGACCAGCGCAAGCGCCTACACGACGCAACGGCTCCTCACCGATTCCGGTGCGGCGTTCCTGGCCCGGATTCCGGCGACTGGCGACGAGCAGTCCGACGTGTTGCTCATGGAAGACGCCAGAGGTGCCACGGCGTCGGCGCTCATCGAGCCTCACCAGGGGTACCTGCTCTCGATGCCTGCGGCGAGAACCGTGGCCCTCAAGGGAACTGCTTGGCCTGCGAGCGCGCGCAGCCGTTTGCTTGTCCGGGGGCAGAACTTCGTCGGTCTGCCGGCACCCTTGCCGGCGGGCGCGACAAGCCAGAGTCTGGCCGATGCGACATTCTCCAACGCGGTCTCTCGCACGCGCACGGGCGCCGGTGGCCGCGGAGAGTTCGAGACCTGGGGGCGCGGGGCGCCGACCTTCGCGTTGGAGCGCGGTAAGGGGTACGTCGTGGTTCCCCGGCGCACGGGCGTCCGGGTGCTCTTGCCGGGCGAGTAGCCGGCGTTGAGCCCGACGGCCAGCAGGCCTACTCGCCGATGCTGAGGCCCAGCTTCCTTGCGGCTTCCAGCTCCTTCTTGGCTTCGGCCTCCAGGCCCTTGCGGCTGTAGGCCAGCCACAGGTCCTTGTGGGCGTACGGGTCGTCGGGCCGCAGATCGACGACCTTCTTGAAGGCGCCGATTGCCTCGTCGTAACGGCCTGCGCGCCCGTAAAGGACGCCCAGGTTGTAGAAGGCATTGGCGTAGTCGGGTTTCAGCTCGATCGCCTTGCGATAAAGTGCCATCGCCTCCACGGACCGGCCCTTCCGCTCGTAGACCGTTCCCAGGTTGTTGTAGGCGAGGGGGTACTTCGGATCGAGTTGAATGGCGCGCTGGTACTCCTTGATGGCCGCGTCGTCGTTGCCCTTGCGCTCGTAGGCGTGGCCCAGGTTGTTGTGGGTGGAGGCGACCTTGTCCTCGATGCCGATGGCCTTGGTGTAGGCGTCGATGGCCTCGTCGATGCGGCCGTCTTGCAGTGCCTGAATGCCGTCGTTGGTGAGCTTCTCGGCGCGCGCGTCGGGCGCGGCCGGCTTGGCAGGAGGCGGGGGGGGCGGCGGAGCGGGGGGCTTCTTCGGGCCGGGGTCGGCCGGCTCTTCGGCAGCGGGCGGAGTTTCGGGCTCTTCGTCGCCGCCGCGAATGGCGAACTGCTGGACCGCGAAGAGGATCAGCACCAGGCCGACTGCGCCGACGCCACCCAGGAAGAGCGGCTTCGAGATGGGAAGCGCCCAGTCGGTATCTCGGCGGTTCGTCTCGGTGGGTCTGAGCGTGCGCGAGGTCGTGACGGTTCCATGGGCACCGCTGGCGCGGGCCTGAACCGCGCGAGGATCGCGGGGTTGCGACTTGAGGGCTGCGGACTCGGCGACCGGTGGGGGCTCGGCGACGGCCGGGGTCGGTGCAGCGGATGGCGTGGGGGGAGCTATGGCGGGGCGCTGCTGGGTCGTGACACGCTCGGACGGCTTCTCGGCGGGCTGGGAAGCCGGCGCTCGGATGCTCGGGCGTTCGGGCCCGGCAGCGGGCTCTTGGGCAGCCGCTGGTGGTCGGGGAGCGGGCGCCGCGGCAACGGGCGGCGAGGGAGGCGCGACCACAGCTGGCGGGGGCAGGACTGCGGCTCGGCGTGGCGGCTCGGCAGGCGCTTCTACCTCTTCGGCTTCGGGGCCCGCTTCGGCCGTGGCGAACGCCTCTTCGGAGCGTGAGTCTTCGCCCTTGAGTTCCCGGATGACCCGCTGGTGCTCCTCGGGGGTGATCCAGAGGACCTTGGCCAGGATCTTCAGGTAGGTCTTCTCCTTGCCGGAGATCTTGCCATCGGCGAAGGCCAGCTCGAGCGCGCGCCTGTAGACCACGACGGGGTCCATCTCCCCGCCCGCCGCCAGCTCCCCGGCCTTGTACTTCTCCTTGATGCGGGTCTTGACGGCCCGGTAGTCCTTCTCGTTGAGCTTGAAGGCCTTGAGAAGATACTGGACGATCCGCTTTTCTTCGTCCGACGGCTTGCCGTCGCGGTAGGCCTCCTCGAGCGCCAGCTGGAGGATCCCCCTGCGAGAGAGGTCTTGTCCGGGAACGTAGAATTCGGAGCCCATGAGTCGTTATCGGCCGGTCGTGAACACTATATCGCCGCGGGGCACCGGGTGTCAGGTAGTGCGCGCCTAGGGGGGGGATGACGGGATACAGGGCGGGCGCGGAGGCCACTGTGCGGTGGTGTATCCTTGTCGCCGAAGGGAACCCGAGAACCTCCGCATGGCGTCACGCACCGCTTACTTCCTGCTCGCTACCGTCCTGATGTCGACGTTGCTGGCTTCCGCGTGCGGCGACTCGACCAAGACCCGTGTCGCCGAGGACTCGGCCGGGGCCGAGCCGGTCGGCGCGTCCGGCGAGGCGTCCTCGGAGAGCACGGAGGCGACTTCGGCCACCACGGGCGAGGAGCCGGCCGACTCGATGGGGGACCGTCGCAAGCTCACGGAGCTCAGGGACCTGTGGGATGCCCGGCAGTACGCCTACATCGTTCCCATGGCCGAGGCGCTGTCGGGGAGGCCGAACCTGGACCCCCTGGTGCGTCTGGAGGTCTGCTGGCTTCTGACGCAGGCCTACCAGGGAACCGGGGAACGCGACAAGGCCTCCGAGGCTCTCAAGAAGTACGAGAAGCTGAAGGAGGAGCTGGTGAAGGGTGATCTGACGCGCACGGAGGGAGGAACCCGCACGACGGTCCAGCGGCTGGTGGGCGAGATTCGCAAGCGCCGCCAGGAGAACCTGGCACCGGAGGACCGCCAGCGCCAGAACGAGCTGGTGGCCGAAAAGTTGGCGGCGGCCGGGGAGGGTGCCGTGGTGGAGCTCGAGGCCGACACGGGCGGGAAGATCTACTGTTCGAAGGATGCAGACGCCCTGGCGCGGCAGCTTTCGGGCTCCAAGCACCACGGGCAAGAGCCGGTGATCAGCCACGACACGGAGTTCGACTACTACTTCGCCATCGAAGAGGAGCAGGCCGCCCCGGCTCCCGATGCGGCAGCCGCCGGGGGTGGCCGGTAACATGCCCCTTGCGCGGCCGGTAGTAGACAGCGTGAGGCAACCGCTGGCGGCAAGTCAGGGCGGAAAACTCGTGGCGTCTACCTGTACCGGGTTTTCTCGGAAACCCGGTACAGGTAGACGCCACGAGTTTTCCGGCGGGCGGTCCCGGCGGGGGATCATCCTCTACTACGCCATGGGGCTCTTGGTCGTGCTCGGGATTTTCGCGGGGATGCTCTACATGCTGGGCGTCCGGGAGGTCGACCAGTCGATTTACGTCTACCACTCCGAGGTCATCACGCACCTGGCCGAAGCGGCGACGGAAGAGGTCTTCCTCAACATCGTGCAGCAGCTGAACATCCGCTCTCCGGGAAACCGGATCTACGACCAGGTGCGGCAGTCGGCCGCAGACGCCATCGTGATCGACGGGGAGTATCTGAAGAAGATCAGCGTCAACGCCCGCAAGACGGCGCTGGAGGACTACGGCATTCCGGACGAGAAGTTCGTGATCAAGGGACAGATCGGCGACATTCAGCCGTTCGACATTCCAGGCTTCAAGAACCCGCCGGACCCGATCGAGAAGCACGGCAGCCTGAAGCTGGAGATCTCGATCGAGTTTGCGCGAAGCGACGGGCCTACGCTCAAGAAGACCGTCGCGGTCTCGCGGCCGTTCAAGGTGGTTCGGTGCACGATCCCGGTGCTCTCGGAGTGCACGCTCTTCGTGAACAACCTGTCGGCCGACTACTTCGGGTCGCAGGAGAGCGTTTTCGGCTACCAGTACAAGGACTTCCCGAATCCCCAAAAGGCGCTGGTGCTGGACAACGGCTGGGCGGGGACGGGCCAGAAGACGTTCAAGAAGTCGGAGTTCACGACTTTCATGGAGAATGAGGTCGTGAGGAATGGGAAGGTGCCGCCCGGCCGCATCTTCATCAACAAGGGGATCGTTCCGCTCTCCAACGGGGACCGCTCCAGCGGCGCGTTGCAGAAGACGTTCCACTCGGGGGAGTCGGAGTTCCTTCCGCAGCAGGTGCAGATTCCGCTCAAGGCGCTCAAGGACGTCCTGGAGAAGAAGTTCAGCGAGGCGGCCGTGGCCGAGGCGCAGAACCAGCCCTCCGAGGGCGAGAGCGTCGAGACGTCGGGTCCGGCTGACTCGGCGCCGGCGACGCCCGGTGTGACGGCGGGGGCGATCCCGGGCAAGGGAGACATCATCTTCCGCTACATCGGCCATGGCAGGGAGCTGTTCGACGACGAGAAGACCCTCAAGGACCAGCTGGGCGGCAAGTCGGTGGCCAGCTACCGGACGTACTTCTCGGCTCTGGCGGAAAAGGAGTGGAAGGAGTCAAGGACTCCTTTGCCATCGCTATCCGGGCTGGCCCTGTTCGGCAACGTCATCGAGAAGGAGAAGGGAAAGGCCGTCGAGGGAGAGGGGTTCTTCGGCAAGATCTGGGCGGGCATCAAGAAGATCACGTCCGACCTGCTGGAGAAGCTCTACTCCAACTACCGGATCCGCATCAGTCCGACCCTGGTCTACGGCGACGTCATCCAGACGTACTTCATGGTGCGCGACTACCTCGAGACCGGGTGGTGGGACAAGATCAAGAACACGCTCTCCTTCAACCCGAACCAGTTCCCTCTTCCGTACTTCCCGAAGGGGTTCATGGAAGGGAAGAACCCGGATGCGGCGCTGTCGAAGGCCGATGAGCTGCCGCCGGACTGGACCAAGGACGTCAAGGAGAAGTGGCTCAAGCTCCCCGAGGAGCTGCGCAAGCCGAAGTTCTACATCACGCTCAACTCGACCATCCTGGCGCAGCCGACCTACGGTCTGGGTCCGGAGTTCATCCAGCAGCTTCCCGCCGCCGTCATGTTCGGCCCGTACAACCTGGCGCTGCTGGAGTTCCTCATCCCGGAAAAGGACAGCGCCATCCGGGCGTTTCTCGACACGTTCAGCCGCCGCGGATTCTTCTTCCTCAAGAACGAGCTGGACAAGCAGTTCGCCCCGCAGAGCAGCCCCTTCAAGGAGTACGACAAGCCGCTCACGGACTTCAACCCGTTCCTCTTCTACTTGAAGGCGACCGACTACATCTCCAGCCTGATCGACCCGCGAACGCCGAAGGTGAACCAGTTCTACAAGAAGTACTACAACCAGAAGGACCGCGTATTCGACCTGAACGGCGTCATCTACATCACCGGCACCGAGGATCTGGTCTTCGCCAACAACAAGTACCGGGGAAAGGCGATCATCATCACGTTCGGCAAGGTCGTCTTCAAGGGCTTCATGGTGAAGCACGAGGCCAACGACAAGCCCGACAGCCCGGAGAAGAACGCGCTCTTGACCATCGTGGCCCTGGGCGGTATCGAGGTCCACACCTCTGAGCGGATCGACGCGCAGCTCTACAGCTACATCTACCCGATGGTGGTCTCGCAGGGGAACAAGCTCAACCTGTTCGGCAGCCTGGGGTGCAATTTCCTGGACATGTCCAAGATCCCGGAGGGTGGCCGGATCGTCTTCGACTACAGCTACCACATCGATTCGAAGATGCAGCAGCTGGAACGCGACCACTTCTACTACGTCTCGGTGACCAACGAGATCAACCGCTACGAGTACGCCATCCGGCGCGACTATGACATCGTTACGCCAACAGAGTAGACGCGGCCCCGGCGCCCGCCGGTGGGGCCTGACCATCGTCGAGATCCTGATCACGCTCGTGCTGATCGCGACCGTGTTCGGCGGGGTGTTCGTGCTGGTGATGCACGCCAGCATGCGCGTCTACCGCGGCGGCGATGAGACCCTGGCCACTATCTACGCTTCCGACATCATCGAGGTGGTCCGGGGCAGTCCCTACGAGGCCTTCTTCTGGAAGGAGCCGGAGCTGGGGATGACGCTGCAGGACGTCTTCAAGAAACACCCTATCCCGCAGCGCGACGACCTCGACAAGTACGACAAGCGCTTCACGATCCTCACCGACGTGATGCAGGCAGGCGACGTCCCGCCGGCCGTCCTCAAAAAGGTGCGCGTGACGGTCGTCTGGAAGGACCGGACTAAGGACACCAAGCACGAAGTGAAGCTGGTGACGTTCTATGGCCCGCCGCGCTGAGCCCATGGCCGTTGACGCGGGCGGCCACCCTCGCGTCCGCCGCCGGGTGGCCGGCTTCACCATCGTCGAGATGCTCTTCATCATGATCCTGATGGGGATCGTGATGGTGCTGCTCTACACGGTCTTCGGCGGCACTGCCATACGGGTCATCGGAGTCGCCAAACGCGCCGACGGCCAGGAGGCCGTCCGCATCTTGCTCCATCGCATTCGGCAGGAGCTCAAGAGCGCCGTCGGGCTCGTCGACATCCAGAACAACGGCCGCTCCCTCATCATCCCGCTGGAGGACCGGACCCGGCCGCCGGACGACCTGCGCCGCTTCTACTTCAGCCAGTACGACTTCGACGCGGAGCACAAGGAGATCCACTACCAGAAGCTCAACCGGGATCGCGGCGGCCCGCTGGAGAGTCGGATCTGGCTCGGCGGGCAGACGCATGTGCTCGACTTCCGGGCCTTCTCCACCAGCGACAACGAGCGCATCCTGTTCCAGTACTATCGCGTCGTCGTCGAGATCGATCACTTCGACATCAAGCTCAAGCCGAACAAGACCAAGGAGGAGCTCGAGGCCGAGGGCGGGACGGTCACCGATCCTACGAAGATCAATCCCAGGGACGTCGTTCACAGCACCGCCACCGTCTACCCGAGACGAGTCAACATGGAGCTCCGGATCGAGGTGCCCCAGGAGGGCGGCACGCTCTGAGCGCTGCGGAGGCGGTCAATCCTGGCGCGAGGGGCAGATGTCGGCCAGGACGCAGCGAGCGCAGGCCGGGCGGCGAGCGATGCAGACGGCCCGGCCGTGCAAGATGACGCGATGGCTGAAGGGAATCCACTGGTCCCGCGGAAGCAGCCGCTCGAGGCCGGCCTCGATCTTGACGGGATCGGTCTGGCGGGTCAGTCCCAGCAATCCGGTAATGCGGCCGACGTGTGTGTCGACGACCACGCCGCTGGCAATTCCGAAGGCGGTCCCGAGCACGACGTTGGCGGTCTTGCGCGCCACACCCGGAAGCGTCAGCAGCTCCTCCATCGTGCGCGGCAGCTCGCCGCCGAAGTCGCGAACCAGCAGCGAGCAGGCCTCGCGGATGTGCTTGGCCTTGTTGCGATAGAACCCCGTGGAGCGCACCAGCTCTTCGAGCTCGGCCGGATCGGAGGCCGCATACTCGGCCGCGGTCCTGTAGCGCCGGAACAGCTCCCGGGTGACGATGTTGACGCGCGCATCGGTGCACTGTGCGGAGAGAATCGTGGCCACCAGCAGCTCGAGCGGGCTCTGGTGATCGAGTGCGCAGCGCGCCTCCGGATAGGTCGCGGCCAGCCGGCGGTTGGCTTCGACAGCCCGCGCCGCTACCGAAAGCTTGGCGGTCGGGTTCGCAGGTTTCTTCGGCATCATGGCTTTGCGGCGGGCGCCAGCCTACCACGGAAGTCCCTGGCGGCTCCCGCGTCTGCCGTCTGCTGGTAGGATGGCCGTCGATGATGTCCTGCCCGCAATGCGGTACCGAGCTTCCCGAGGAGGCTCAGCTCTGCCCATGCTGTGGGAAGACGTTCCTGGGCGTGATGATGAAGGCCGAGACCATCGCCATGCGGCGGGCGGCGGTGGAGCTGGCGGCGCAGAAGGCCCGTCGCGCGGAGGCGGACCGGGAGCTGGTGCACCCGCTCGACTGGCGCAAGATCGCGGGGGCGGCCTCCGTGTTCCTGTTCCTCCTGGTCCTGAGCAGCGTCGTGTCGCGCGTGGGGGAGCGCGTCGGCGGCGGGAATCCATGGATCGACGCCGATGGTCAGAGCACGTTCGGAGCCGCAGGTGCATCGCCTGAGTTGAGCAAAATGGTGCAGCTGCGGGAGACCCAGCTTCTCCCGACCGTGGACTCGGCCGAGGCGCGAGGCGAGCTCGTGAATTCGAGCCCTCGGACCATCCTTGAAGCGGAGCTGCGGACCTGGTTCCGCGGCCCCGACGGCGCGCGCAAGGGGCCTGCGTCCGGGGTGGTGCGCCTGGTGCCGCCGGGCAAGACGGTGCCGTTCCGCACGCAAGGCGCGGTCCGGCTACCTGCTGACGAGATGGCCCAGCTGTCCTGGCGGACAGAAATCGTCGAGATCACTTTCGCTGCAGACAAGTAGCCAGGAGGGCTCGGGGGGCGAGTCGTACAAAATCATTGACTCGGGGGCCCGATTCTGGCAGATTGCACGGCCAACTTGGCCTCCTCGAGAACCAATCGCAGGGGGACGGGCCGGAGCCAATCGCGACACGGTCTGGTTCCAGCGTGAGATTCCGCCACGATGAACTCCTCTGTCTCGTTCCGACCTCTGCTGATGGGTTTGTGTCTAGGGGCTCTCTGCCTCTGGGCTGGCCTGGGATGCAGTGGCGGAAGCGGAGGCGGGCCGGCGGGCGGGGGGTACACGCCGCCGTCCGGGACCGCGGTCCCGCTGACGGCCGTCGAGGTTGCGCAGGTGGTGGCCCAGGCAGTTGCGGAAGCGACGAGGTTGGGGGCGAAGGCCGTCATTGCCGTGACCAACCGTGAGGGCGTGATCCGGGGGGTGTTCCGGATGGATTCCGCGACGTTCGCAGGTGAGGTGGCTTTTCCGGGTGCCGTTACCGGTTGTCTGCCGTTTCCCGGCTACGACGCGTGCGCCACGGGCGGCGTGAACTGCGCCATCGGCAAGGCTCGCACGGCCGCCTACTTCAGCAGCACGGGCGAGGCCTTCAGCACACGCACGGCCCGCTTCATCATCCTCGATCATTTTCCGCCGGGCGTCTCCAACACTGCGGGCGGCCCCCTCTTCGGAGTGAATAACTCGAGCCTTCCCGGCTCGGACGTACTGGTCGGGCAGTTGGCCAGCTCACTGGTGCCGGTTCCCGCAGGGCTCATCACGCCCAACGGCCTCTCTGCGTCCGACGGCGGCGTGCCGCTCTACAAGGGGGGCTTCGAGGTGGGAGGCGTCGGCGTCTCGAGCGATCGGCCCGACCTCGATGAGCGCGTGGCGCTGGCGGCCCAGCGAGGGTTCGCTCCCAATCCGCTCATCCAGGCCGATCAGGTGCTGGTCGACGGTATCCGCCTGCCGTATGTGCAGGCCGTCCTGCCAGATCTGGCGCCGGCGGCGCCCTTGAGCGGCACGTTTGCATTCCCGGTCATCGGCGACGTGACGCCGGCCTACACCCCGACGACGCTGGGCGGGGTTACCGGTGAAATGCGATTCCCGGCGATCGACGCGCCCGGAGCGGACGTCGACCGGCTGAAGGTGGCCGATGTTCAGCGCATTCTGGGGCAGGGAGCGGCCAAGGCCGGGTCCATCCGGGCGGCGATCCGCAGGCCCATCGGCTCGACGGCGCAGGTGTTCATATCCGTCGTCGACCCGTCGGGTGTCATCCTGGGCTGCTTCCGCACACCGGACGCGACCCTGTTCAGCTTCGATGTCAGCGTTCAGAAGGCTCGCACCGCGGCGTTCTTCTCCAGCGATGCCGTGCTGTCGGTCCCCCAGACCGCGGGCTTCAAGGCGCTGGTCGGAGTTGCGAACACGCAACCGATCGCGATCTCGACACGGGCAATCGGGTTCCTGTCGCAGAACTTCTACCCGCCGGGAATCGACGGGACGACGGCCGGCCCTCTCTTCGGATTGCAGGCGTGTCTGGCGCTGGGACCCTCCGGAAATGGCATCACCGTTTTTGCCGGCGGCGAACCGCTCTACCGTAACGGCAAGCTGGTAGGAGCCATCGGAGTGAGCGGGGACGGCATCGATCAGGACGACCAGGTTGCCGACGCCGGCGCCGAGGGGTTCTTCCCACCGGCCTCGGTACTGAAGTCGGACCAGCTCTTCTTCAATGGCGCGCGATTGCCCTACGTGAAGTTCCCGAGGAATCCGGGGGGGGGCGCAGGATGAGAGCCGGGGGCAGAGCCCTACTGGTGATTGTGGCGTTGGGCCTGACTGTGGCCGCGCCCGCAGCGAATGCGCAGCGGGTGAAGCGCCGGCCTGCGGCGGCAGTCGAGGCCGCCCCCGTGGTCGCCCCGGCGAGCGTGGCGGCGGTGCCGGTGACCTCGTCTGCGACGGGGACGCCGCTCGCCACCGAGACGGCCAACAACGTCGTCATCGAGGTTCTACAGCCGGGCGCACCGGCGGCGCCGATCACGACCGGGTCGACCGAGCCCGCATCGGTGGCCGCCGTCGAGCCGTCGACGGGGATGGTCGATCCGATGCTGCCGGTGCCCTTGCCCCCGCCGATGCGGCCGCTGGGATCAGCGGGTCGCTCGAGCGTGCGGCGAAGTGGCCAGCCGCCGAGCACGGACTTTCTGCCGGTGGAGGATCGATGGCGAATCGGTTTCCCGGACTATGAGCTGTATGAACGTGGAGCCTGGCACGACCCGTACGGCCAGAACGTATTGAAGGGCGACTACCCGATCTCAGGGCAGAACACCTTCATGAACCTCAGCCTCGTGAGCGATACGCTTTTCGAGAAGCGTCGGCTTCCCACGCCGAGCGGCGCGAGCAGCGCCCGGCCCGAGAGCAAGCCGTTCTTCGGCGACGGGGCCCAGAGCTTCTTCAAGACCGAGGGCATTCTCAGCATCAACGTTTTCCATGGGAACACTGCCTTCAAGCCAGTCGACTGGCAGTTCCGGGTGACACCGGTTTTCAACTTCGAGAACAAGGTGAGCCTGCAGGAAGTGGGTCTGGTGCTGCCCGACGTGCGGGGTGGTACGGATCGGAGCCGGGACGACATCGCGTTCCAGGAGGCCTTCTTCGAGCTCAGGTTGGCCGATGTCAGCCCGAACTTCGACTTCGTTTCGGCACGGGCCGGACGCCAGCCTTTCAGTAGTGACTTCCGGGGCTTCCTCTTCAGCGACACAAACAACGGCCTTCGTCTCTTCGGGACGGCCGAGTCGAACCGGGTCCAGTACAACCTGGCCTACTTCGACATGCTGGAGAAGGAGATCAACAGCGAGCTGAACACCGGCAAGGACCGGGGCCAGAAGGTGGCGGTTGCGAATTTCTACCGGCAGGACCTTTTCACTCCTGGATACACCGGGCAGCTGAGCGTGCACTACAACTTCGACGACGGCCGGCTGAAGTACGACGAGAACGGATTCCTTCAGAGGCCTGCCGCCATCGGCACGGTAGACCCCGCAGGAGGGCATCCGCTGGAGGCGTGGTACGTCGGCTGGACGGGGGATGGGCACGTCGGCAAGCTCAACCTGAGCCACGCCTACTATGTGGCGAAGGGACACGACACTTTCAATCCCTTGGCGGGCCGCCGCATCGACATCGACGCCCGGATGGCGGCGGTGGAGCTTTCCCAGGATCGGGACTGGCTCCGAATCAAGGGCAGCTACCTCTACGCAAGCGGCGACCCGGACCCGTCCGACGGCACGGGCGAAGGGTTCTCTGCAATCCTCGACAACTCGAATTTCGCCGGCGGCGGTTTCAGTTTCCTCTCCCGCCAGGGAATTCGGCTGACGAACGTGAATCTGTTTTCGCCGAACAGCCTCTTCCCGGATCTGCGCGCCTCCAAGTTCCAGGGCATGGCGAACTTCGTGAATCCCGGCCTGCGTCTGCTGAACGTCGGACTCGAAGCCGAGCTGACACCGACCGTGCGGCTGCTGGCGAACGCGAACCAGGCCTGGTTCGATCGTACTCAGTCGCTCGAAACGCTCTTGAACCAGGCGGCCATCCACAAGGCCGTCGGTATCGATCTCAGCCTGGGCGTTCAGTACCGGCCGAAGCTGTCGCAGAACATCATCCTGACCGGGGGCATCAGCTACTTCATCCCGAGGGCCGGATTCGTCGACCTGTTCGAGTCGGATCGGAACCTCTACTCGGCCTTCGGTGCCGTGACGCTGGCGTTCTGACGCGAGGGGAATGCGAACCATGCCACTCCGAAGCGCGCGCCGCGCCGTGTTCCTGACACTGGCAGCGGCCATGGTCCTGGGCCTCTCCCTGAACGGGGTTGGCGCCACGCAGGCGCCGGCGGTGGCCGTCGCCTCGCAGCCGGCCGCGCCGGATCTGATGAAGCAGACGCGGGCCGAGATGGAGGCCAAGAGCCGCGGCTGCGTCACATGTCACAAAGACACGGAGCCGATGCACGAGGCCAAGACCGTGAAGCTGGTTTTCACCGACTGTCACGGCGGTGACGCGGCGGCGACCGTGAAAGAGCTCGCACACGTGAAGCCCCGCCATCCGGAGCTCTGGAAGACGGCGGCGAATCCGAAGGGTTCGTTCTCGGCCCTCAATCGCGAGAGCCCCGAGTTCGTGAAGTTCGTGAACCCGTCCGACCTGCGCGTCGCTCCGATGACGTGCGGCACGGCGACCTGCCACGCGAAAGAGGTCGCCAACGTCTCCAAGAGCATGATGACGCATGGCGCGATGCTCTGGGGGGCGGCGCTCTACAACAACGGCTCCTATCCTTCGAAGACCTACCGCTTTGGCGAGAGCTACGACCGCGACGGCAATCCCAGGCGGCTGGTGACGAATCCGCCGCCGACCGCTGCCGAGCTGGCAAAGGGTGTCTTGCCGTTTCTCGATCCGCTTCCCAGATGGGAGGTGACGCAGCCTGGCAACGTCTTGCGAGTCTTCGAGCGTGGAGGCCGACCCGCCTCCCAGACCGGCCTACCCGACAAGGAAGAGGCGCCTGGCCGTCCGGAAGTGAAGCTGAGCGTCCGGGGCGTCGGGACCAACCTGCGAACCGATCCGGTGTTTCTCAATCTGCAGAAGACCCGAGTGCTCGATCCGAGCCTGTCATTCATGGGCACCAACGATCACGCCGGCGACTACCGATCGAGCGGCTGCGCGGCCTGCCACGTTCCGTACGCCAATGATCGCGACCCCGAGCATTCGGGTCCCTGGGCCGTCCACGGCCACCAGGGCCAGTCTGCCCAGGCCGACCCGACAATTCCGAAGTACGAGCCCGGCCACCCGATCAAGCACCAGTTCACGCGCGCCATCCCCAGCAGCCAGTGCATGGTGTGTCACATGCACCAGGGCAACGCCTTCGTGAACAGCTACTACGGCGCGATCTGGTGGGACCAGGAGACCGACGGCGCGCTGATGTACCCCAAGCAGCAGCTCGATCCCGATTCCAAGCGCGTCGCCGAGGTTCATCGTCATAACCCGGAGGGGGCCGCGGAGCGGGGGCTCTGGGGCGACGAGAAGTTTCTTTCGAAGGTTAGTGAGCTGAACCCGAAGATGCGGCACACGCAGTTCGCCGACTACCACGGCCATGGCTGGGTCTTCCGCTACGTCTACAAGCAGGATCGCAAGGGTAACCTGCTCGACGCCAAGGGCCAGCAGGTGTCCCACGCCGACCCGGAGAAGTTCAAGAAAGCCGTCCACCTGAAGGACATCCACTTGGAGAAGGGGATGCACTGTGTGGACTGCCATTTCGAGAAGGACAGCCACGGCAACGGCAAGCTGTACGGGGAGATCGGCAACGCCATCGAGATCGACTGCATCGACTGCCACGGCACCATCGACCGGAAGGCCAACCTGGTCACCTCGGGGACGATGGCAGGCGAAGGGACCAGCCTGGCGCCGCTGCGCACGCCGTTCGGCAAGAAACGGTTCGAGTTCCGGAGTGGAAAGCTGCTTCAGCGCTCGATGGTGAAGCAGGGCGTCGAGTGGGAGGTGGTCCAGACCGCGGACACCGTCGATCCGACCAGCCCCCATTACAGCGAACGCTCCCGGCTTGCCAAGACCCTGCGCAAGGACGGCAAGAGCTGGGGAGATGTCCCCGCTTCGGAGGCCCAGCTTGCCCATGCCAACAACAAGATGACGTGCTACGCGTGCCACAGCGCGTGGATCACCAGTTGCTTCGGCTGCCACCTGCCAATGAAGGCGAACGTGCGCAAGCCGATGCTCCACAACGAGGGCGACGTCACGCGCAACTACACCACGTACAATCCCCAGGTGCTCCGCGACGACGTTTACATGCTGGGCGTGAATGGCACAGCCAAGGGCAATCGCGTGGCACCGGTGCGCTCCAGCTCCGCGATCATCGTCGGCTCCACGAACGCCAATCGCGAGGCGCTCTACAGTCAGCAACAGACGTTCAGCGCCGGCGGCTACAGCGGCCAGGCGTTCAACCCGCATGTCCCTCACACGGTCCGTTCGACCGAGACGAAGCTGTGCACCGATTGTCACGTCTCCAGGAAGGGCGACAACAACGCCTGGATGGCCCAGCTGCTCTTGCAAGGCACGAACTTCACGAACTTCATGGGCCGCTACGCGTATGTTGCCGAGGGGCACGAGGGGCTCGAGGCCGTCGTTGTCACCGAGCGGGACGAGCCACAGGCCGTGATCGGCAGCTACTTGCAGTCGATTGCCTACCCCCGAAACTTCTCCCGGTTCGTCAAGGAGGGCAGGAAGCTGGACGAAGCCTACGAGCACGACGGGGAGGAGATCCGATCGCTGCAGTTGCGGGGCGAGTACCTCTACACGGCCCGCGGTCCGGGCGGCTTCGAGATCTACGACGTCGCCAACATCGACAACAAGGGCTTCTCGGAGCGGATCATCTCATCGCCCGTCTCACCGCTGGGCCAGCGGACCTTCGTTCGCTCTAAGTACGCGACCGCTGTGGCGCTGCCGTCGACGCTCTACGTCGACACTCGCCGCGGGGACCGTCCCGAGAACCAAGAGCAGAAGGCCCACCCCATCTACGACTACGCCTTTGTGACCGACCGTCACGAGGGGCTGATCGTGATCGACACCCACTGCCTCTATGACGGCGACCCGGAGAACAACTTCATGAGGCGGGCAGCCACTTGGAATCCGGACGGCGTACTGGACGGGGCCGAGAACATCACGATTGCCGGGAACTTCGCCTACGTGAGCACCAGGAAGGGGCTGGTGATCGTCGACCTCGATCGGCCCACCGAGCCGAAGCTGGCGGCAGTGGTTGGTGCCCCGTCGATCCGGGAGCCGCGTTTCGTGGCCGTGCAGTTCCGTTACGCCTTCGTCTGCGACCGCCACGGCGTGCAGGTGCTGGACGTCACCGACCCCCGCAGTCCGCGGGCCGTCCCGGGCGCCACGATTCCGCTTCGGGACGCGCGCTCTATCTACCTGGCGCGGACGTACGCGTATGTGGCGGCGGGCCCCAAGGGTCTGGTCATCCTCGACGTGGAGAATCCCGAGAAGCCGTTCATCGACCAGACGTTCGACGACGGCGGACGGCTGAACGATGCTCACGACGTCAAGGTGGCCTCCACCAACGCAAGTCTCTTCGCCTACATCGCCGACGGAGAGAACGGCTTGAAGGTGCTTCAACTGACGTCGCCCGAGGAGACGCCTGGCAATTATGGATTCAGCCCGAGGCCTGCGCCGCGGGTGATCGCCACCTACAAGACGCACGGGCCGGCGCTAGCGCTTTCGAAGGGACTGGATCGCGACCGAGCCGTGGACGAGAGCTATAACCAGGTCGCCGTCTTCGGCCGGCTGGGCTCCAGGCCGTTCAAGGCCGACGAGGCGCGCAAGCTCTTCGTCGACGCGCAGGGCAAACCCTATTCGGTGTCGGACGAGCCGCCGGGTCCAGCGACTCCTCACGCAAGCGAGCTCAAGCCCGCGGAGCCGCCCGCCCCGCCTGCCGGAGCTGCGCCCTCCGAACCGCCCGCCACCGGCCGACGCCTGCGGCGGCGGTGAAACGTCCGACCGGCGGTCCTTCCGCATAGCGGCGTTCTCTCTGGCCGCTACCCCGTGCGGCCAGGCTGCTGCGCGCTGCCGCGCCGTGCCCCAGCCCTAGCCCAAGCCCCGTCCCAGCCCACGTCACCCGGCGTGCTCGCCCCCGTTCTCGGGAGCGAGGCACGTCGGACTGAGGGCTGAAAAAGGGCGCCTACTTGAAGGCCCCCTCGAGGGCCTTCAGGTCGGCGGCGTAGGCATCGGCCTTGAAGGCCGAGGGGTCTTCGGGGAGGTCCTCGAAGAGCTTGTTGATCTTCGCCTCGGCGTCGGGGAACTTCTTTCCGGCACGCCCGGCGGCCTTTGAGAGGGTGTCGATCGAGAGCGTGAGCTGCTCGGCACACTGGAGGCCGCCGCCGGCGACCTCGCCTGCTTCGGCGGGCAGCGCCTGGAGCGCAGTGACGGCCGTGTCCGCGGTGACTGCACCCTTCGAGAGCGCCTTGGCCGCAGCGTCGGCCTTGGCGGCGACGTCGGTGGCGACAGCCAGCTTGGCGGTGTCCTTGGCGGCCACGGCTGCCTTCAGAGCGGCCATTCCGCCTTCGAGCGCGGTGGCGGCATCGGGTGCGATCGCCTTGACGGTGGCGCGCAGACTCAGATAGCGGCCGTTGGCCTCGCGCCAGGCATCCTGCTGGTACTTGTCCGGTGCCTTCGCGGCGGCCCGCTTGGCAACCCACTTGAGCGAATCGCGGAGGGCGACCGCTTGTCCGACCGCCCAGGCCTTGACGCTGGTGACGGCGTCTTCTTCCTCCCAGTGCGGCGGCATCGTTGCGGAGAAGGTATCGAGCTCGAAGGCCGGGTAGGGATGGCCGGCGTCGATCATGTCGTGGTCGATGCCTACATGGCAGGGGATGCAGGTGTCCGCCCGCACGTAGATGTCCTTTGTGTCGAGAGCTCCGAGCTGGATGCTCTTGGCCTTGGTCCAACCCTTCTCGGCGTGAGGCTCCAGCCACTTCTCGCCTGCGCCGTGGCACTGCTCACAGGTGTTCCCATCGGCGATGTCGAACTTCTTGTCTCGGCGCGCTTCGGGGACATTTAGGGAGTGGCAGCCCAGGCAGCGGTCGGCCGTCTCAGGCTTGTCGATGCTCATCTTCTTGGCGATCTCCAGGCCCTTCTTCTCCGTGAGGCCGGTGAAGGACTTGGCGTGCTTGTCCTTGGCGGCCCAGAGCGTTCCGGAGGTGGCGGACTTGCCCGGGCGATCCTTGATCGGCTCGGTGGAGCCGTGGCACTTGGCAGTGTTGCAGCTGGCCGCGCCCATGATCTTGAGCGCCGACTGGTCCTGGGCGACCGCCGAGCGGGCGAAGGCCGGAAGACCGGCAGAGGGTCCGATGGGAACGGGGGAGCTAGCCACGATCGAGAGGACGATTGCCGCCACCACGGCTCGGGAGAGTCGCATCAAGGCCTCCTTGGTTGGAAGAGCACCCGCCTGGTTGACGGTCTGCCCGGAGGACACTACTATACCAAACGGGCATCGCGCCCTCGTCTCCGATGACAGTCTTCAAGGGCCACTGGCCGGAGCGGGGAGAATCATCGACCCTGCTGATCTTTCTGCTCATCGCCACCGCGCGCAGCTGGGGGGCGGAGCTCGAGTTTCCGTGCCTGGAGCCCGGGCGGGTTCAGGAGTGCGTGGGAATCGAGGGGCGGCCGGGCAGAGGGCTCGAGCTTGGACGAACTACGGCGGGCCGCTGGGCCCAGGGGTACTTGACCTGGAAGCCGGAGCGGACCGTCCGGCCGGTGACTGCCGTGAGGCTGCAGGCCGAGGCTGCCAACGGCACGGGTGGGCGGGTGGAGTGGCTACTGCGGTCGTTCGGGGCCGCTGACGGGAGCGCTTGCGGCTGGCTCTCGCTGGCACCGGGAGCGAGGTTGGCGTTGCCGGTTCCGGCTTCGATGTTGCAGCTGCGAGTGCGCCTGTTCGGGGGACCGACGGGGGTGTCCCCGAACGTGACCCGGGTAACCGTCATCTGCTACGATGCGCCGGTGACCGCGCGCGAATCGCAGGACTCGGAGACGGGCTGCCCTGAGGAGGGCTTGGAGGCGGGGTATCAGGAGCCGCCGGACCTTCCGGGTCCACTGGCCGCCGTTGAACCGCCGCCGATCGTGCGCCGTGCCGACTGGGGTGGCCGGGCTGCGCGAGAGACGTACGAGCCGTCCCGGCCCGGCAAGCTGACGGTGCACCACTCGAGCCAGCCAAGGGCCAGTCGCTGCAAGGGGGCGGCGACGATTCGCGGAATCCAGCAGTTCCACATGGCGTCTCGGGGATGGAAGGACATCGCATACCACTACCTGATCGCGCCGGACGGCACGGTCTATCAGGGGCGTCCCGAGGGGGCGAGCGGTTCGCATTCACGCCCCAATCGCCACAAGCTGGGCGTCTGCGTTCTCGGCAACTTCAATCGAGGGGAGGAGTCGGTGACGCCGCTGGCGAGAGCGTCCCTGGTGCGATTGCTGGCGTACCTTGCGGGCAAGCACGGGATCTCGGCGCGCGCCATCTACGGCCACCGGGACTTCAACCGGACGGACTGTCCGGGCGGTGCGCTGTATGGCGACTTGGACCGGCTTCGGGATGAGGTGGGGGCGATGATTGCGGGGGCGCTTCTTCCGGTGGCGGCAGGGGGACAGCGAGCGCAGGCTGCGGGACCGAGTGGAAAGACCCTTTGACGCATGGAGACTTCGAACGTCGAGCTTCCCCACAAGCTGAGCGGTGACGCGCTCTCGGCCGACGAACTGCTGGCGATCCCGATCTTTTCGGGCATCTCGCGCTCGCTGCTGGAGAAGAACGCGGGCGCCGTCGTCCGGCGCTCCTTCAAGAGGGGGGACCTGATCTGCCGGGAAGGAGACTACGGCTCGACCGCGTTCTACATCTTGAAGGGGAAGGTAGACGTCTACATCTCGACGCCCGTGGCGGCGGTGGAGTCGACCGGCGGCGTGCGCGGGTTCTTCCAGAAGTTGAAGAGCCTGCTCGTGAGCCGCAAGAACGGGGCGCGCGCCGACGTCGATGATCGGCTGATCCCGATCGACGCGCCCGTGGACTTGACCTATGGCAGCCCGAAGGCTCAGATCGTGGAGGGCGATCTCTTCGGCGAGATGACCTGCATGAGCCGCTACCCTCGGTCCGCCACGGTTCGGGCCAGCGAGGACTGCGAGATGCTCGAGATGCTGGCGAACATTCTCTCGCTGCTCCTGAAGAACCCGGCGTTCAAGGAGAAGGCCGATCGCAACTACCGGGAGCGGGCGCTGGACGGTCACCTCCGGAGTATCCCGATTCTGAAGGAGCTGAGCGCGGAGTTCATCGATCACCTGCGTTCTCGGGTCGAGCTGATCCACTACGATCCGGGCGAGCTGGTCTTCCGGCAGGGAGACGAGGCCGACGCGTTCTTTCTCGTGCGCATCGGCTTCGTGAAGGTGACGCAGCAGGTGCCCGGCGGAGAGATCGTTCTCTCCTACAGGCCCCGCGGGAGCTTCTTCGGCGAAATGGGCATCCTGTCGGGCGGCAAGCGCGGCGCGACCTGTACGGCTCTGGACCACGTTGAGCTGGTCAAGATGCCGGTGGCCGACTTCAAGCTTCTGCTGGAGCAGTTCCCCTCGGTGCAGGCGGCGCTGGACGAGGTCGTGCGGGTGCGAAAGGCCGAGACGGAGATCCGGCTGAGCAACGCGGCTGCCGTGCCGCTCGAGGCGTTCCTGGATCAGGGGTTGATGGAGGCGCAGAACCTCTTGCTGCTGGACCTGGAGAGGTGCACGCGCTGCGACGAGTGCGTGCGGGCATGTGCCAGCGCTCACGACGGCATCACGCGGCTGATCCGCGACGGGCTGCGCTTCGACAAGTACCTGGTGCCGACGACGTGCCGCACCTGCCGGGACCCGCTCTGCATGATTGGCTGCCCGGTAGGCTCGATCCGGCGCAAGGAGACGCTGGAGATCGTCATCGAGGATTGGTGCATCGGCTGCGGGGTGTGCGCGAAGGGGTGCCCGTACGGCAACATCACGATTCACAAGTTCGGAGAGCGCCAGGTGGCCAACCCGAAAAACCCCGAGAAGATGATGACGATCGAGGACAAGAAGGCGACGACGTGCGATCTTTGCACCGAGCACGCGCAGCCGGCCTGTGTGGCTGCTTGTCCTCACGAGGCGGCGATGCGTGTAGTGCCGCACGAGTTCTTCGCGACCCGGATCGGCGTCGGCGCCGCCAAGGAGGACTGAGCTGCTCCTAGACGCCAGTCATAAGAGGTGGGCGCTCTATTCCGCGGCATTCGTGGGAGTGGCGACGGCAGCCTACGTTCCGTACGCGATTGCCCAACTCAATGGGCCGCGAGGCGGAACTTGGCCCGGCCTGCTCTTCGGGGCTGTCGGGACCTTGATGATCCTCTTTTGCGGTCTCCTGGGCGTGCGCAAGCGGGTGCCGACCTGGCGGCTGGGGAACGCCAGCTCGTGGATGCGTGCGCATATCTGGCTGGGCCTCATGAGCGTGCCGATGATCCTGTTTCACGGCGGGTTCGCGATGGGGGGCACGTTGACCCAGGTGCTGATGTGGCTCCTCTTCATCGTCGTGGCGAGCGGAGTCCATGGCCTGGCGGTTCAACAGTTCTTCCCGCGGCTGCTCACCAATCAGGTGGAGACCGAGACGATCTACGAGCAGATCCCTCATGTCATCGAGCAGCTGGCCGACGAGGCACTGCAGGTGATCGAGAGCGTGTGCGGACCGCTGGCTCCGCCATCGGAGCCGGTGGCGCCTCCGAGTCCGGAGGATGCGGCGGCCGCGTCGCGCCCCCCGGCGCGGCCGAAGGCCAAGCCCGCCGCGCCGAAAGAGGGGAGCGGCCCGCTGCGCGAGTTCTACGAGAAGCGCATTCGCGACTTTCTGGCTGCGCCCCGCCTGAGCACCGAGGATCTGGCGGTCCCGGCGCGCTCCAAGGCCCTGTTCGCCCATCTTCGCAAGTTGATTCCACCCGAGCTCCAGGACGCCGCGGGCCGACTGGAGGAGATCTGCACGGAGCGGTACGCGCTCGAGACGCAGGTTCGCCTGCACCACTGGCTCCACGGCTGGCTTTTCGTGCACGCGCCGCTTTCGGCCGCCCTGATCCTGCTGACAGTCGTGCACGCGCTGATGTCGTTCAAGTACTGACCCGATGGCCCGAGATCGCTCCACAAAGGCGCTGGCGGCTCGAATCGAGCTGGACTACTACAAGCGGCCGCATCCCTGGCGGACTGCGATGCAGCGCTTCACCGTCGGCGCCGCAGTCCTCGCGGGCGCCTGGGTCCTCATCTCCATGCGCCTCCAGGGCGACCACATCTTCACAAGCGGCCCTGTGGCCACTCGCCACCGAATGTTCGGGGCCGACTGCTTCCAGTGCCATGAGGCGTGGAAGGGCGTCCCCGACGACAAGTGCCTCAAGTGCCATGATGCGCCGGCGCACCACGGCAACCAGACGATGACCCCCTCGTGCGCCAGCTGCCATGTGGAGCACAAGGGGCAACTCCAGCTGGCGCGCATGACCGACCAGCACTGCACGCGCTGCCACTCCCAGCTCCAGACCACCGGCGAGCCCACTCGATTCGCTCGCTCCATCCAGTCCTTCGAGCGCGGCCATCCCGAGTTCGCAGCTGTGAGGCCTGGCGCTCGCGACAAGACCGTGCTGCGCTACAACCACCAGAAGCACATGAAGCGCGGGCTGCAGGGCAAGTCCGGGCCGGTCAACCTGGAATGCGCCGGCTGCCACGCACCCGACCCTGCCGGACGCTACATGCAGGCAGTCACCTTCGAGCAGCACTGCAAGGACTGCCACCCTCTGCAGCTCGGCCTGACTCTCCCCGGCGGCGTGGCCCCTCACGCCCCCACGGACGTGGTCCGACTGGCGGTGCGCGCCCAGCTCGAGACGCTCGCCAGGGAGCATCCGGAGAGGATGCAGGCCGAACCGAAGGAAGAAGGCGGCCGCCGCCGGCGTCGCGGCGCCTCCGAGAGCCAGCCTCCCACGCCTGTCAACACGGCCCAGTGGCTCTCCTCCCAGGCCGAGTCGATCGAGAAAGCTCTCGTCGGAAAGACGTGCAAGCTCTGCCACGACTTCGCTGCGCCGACCGCCAGCGCCGCGGACAGCTTGCCCCAGGTCATAGCGCCGGCGATGCCGGCCCGCTGGATGAAGAGCTCCGTCTACAGCCACCGCGCGCATCGCACGCTGACCTGCGCCGTTTGCCACGCCAGCGCCGCTGCCAGCGCGGAGACCTCGCAGGTACTGCTCCCCTCGGCCGTGACGTGCCTGATCTGTCACTCGCCCTCGGGCGGCTCACGTCACGAATGCACGGAGTGCCATCTGCACCACGACAAGTCTCGCGAGCGCGAGATCGACGGACCGATGGAGATCAACCCCGTGATGATCCGCCCGCGGGCCGCGCGATAGAGAAAGGGAACGTCCTTCGACACGGCCGCTTCTCGGCCTGCGGCCTACATCAGCGTGTACTCAGGGCCGCTGCCGCCTTCGGGGGGAGTCAGGCGGCCACCCTTGGCGGTGATAGCGCCGCAGTGGATGCAGTTGGTGGAGTTGACGAACAGGACCTTCTTGCCGTCCTTCTCGTGCCACTCGTAGACGCCGGCGGGACACATCCGGTCCCAGGTCTTTCCTAGCAGCTCGGGCGCTTGGGCGTCGACGCGGATGTGGTTGGGCTGGTTGTCTCGGCTGCGGTTGCCGCTGGCGAAGGCGCTGTCGAGCTTGTCGAAGGTCAGGCCGCCGTCGGCCTTCGGAAACTCGAGCCCGGTGTCGAACATCGGGTACGAGGCATCGGCGTGAGTCTCCCACTGGCCGCCCGGGAAAGCTCCCTTGGTGAGCGTCATCAGGCCGGCGATGGCTCCGCCGACGTAGAGGCCGTAGCGGAAGGCCTGACGCACGTTGCGCACCTCGTAGAGATCAGATCCGATGAAGCTCGACCGGACGGCCTGGTCGTAGCCTGCGAGCGCGCCGGCCGCGGCGGGATCGGTCTTGGCCTTCAACGACTTGAAGATCTCCTCTGCGGCGTAGATGCCGCTCCACATGGCGTAGTGAATGCCCTTGAGCGTCGGCACATTCACAAACCCGGCCGCGTCTCCGACGAAGCAGGCGCCTGGCGCGTACAGCCGCTGGGGCAACGACCAGTAGCCGCCCTCGGGGATGGTCTTGGCGCCCCACCCGCGTTCCTCGCGCTTGCCGCCGGCCAGCACCTCGGCGAACAGGGGATGTTTCTTCATGCGCTGGAACAGGTCATGTACCGAGAGGCTGGCGTCCCGGTAATCCAGCCCCACGACCAGGCCGATCGAAACGCGGTCGGGGCCGAGCGGGTAGCAGAAGCTGCCGCCGAACTCGTTGAAGCTGGCGCCGGCGCGCAGTGGCCAGCCGAGGGTATGGATGACCCGGTCCAACGGCTTCTTGACCTGCCAGACCTCCTTCACACCGAGCGAGTAGATCTGCGGGGCCGGCCTGTCGATCTTGAAGTGCGACAATGCCGCCTGCGTCAAGTGGCCCTGGGTGCCCTCGCCGAGGACCGTGAAGCGCGCGTGGATTTCGGGACCCTCCTCGAAATTCGACATCGGCTTGCCGTCGCGGTCCAGCCCCTTGTCTCCCACGCGAATTCCGCGGACTGCGCCGCCCTCGACGACCAGCTTGTAGGCGGCCGTCTCGTTCAACAGCGTGACACCCAGCTCCTCGGCTTTCTCGCCCATCCATTTGCCGACCTTGCTCAAGCTGGCGACGTAGTTGCCGTGGTTCTGCATCGTCGGCGGCAGGATCGGAAGCGCAAACGAGCGGTTCTCCGTCAGGAAGTAGACCTTTTCTCCCGGGACGGGTCCGAAGAAGGGCAGCTCCTCCATCTTGGTGTCGGGGAAGAGCTTCTTGAACCCGCTCGGATTGAGCACGGCCCCGGAAAGCAGGTGGGCTCCCGGGTACTTCCCCTTGTCGACGACCACGATCGGCATCTCGCCCAGTGAAGCCTTCAGCTCCGCGTCGGTCTCGAGCAGCTGGGCCAGCCGGATGGCGCCGGCCAGGCTGGCCGGACCCGCCCCCACGAACAGCACTCCGACTTCGATGCGGCCGTCCGGCGGCGCCGCGGGTGCCATCACGAACTCGTCTGCCTGAACCGGGGGGGGGAACTGGGCGGGAATCATCCGTCTTCTCCTTGTGCTCTCGAGGCGCCTCTTCATCACCGTCTGGACTTCGGAGAGGGCGATGACTCTAGCACATTTCGACGGCGATTTCCTTCGAACAAAAATTGTTCTCCATGGGGGCTTCCTGTCCTGCCGATAAGACTGTTGGCTGACACTTCTACCCCGCCAACCGAGGTGCACTGATGCAGAGAGAGCGCGACCTGGAACCCGTGAGACCCACACGAGCTGAGGCTTGCCCCGCGCCGGCCGCTCCCGTCGCGCTCGAACTCGACCCGGCTGCCGACGAGGTGGTCGTCGACAGCGCGGCAGAGGCCGCCAATGCCGCCAACGAGGAGCTGAACAGGCTTTTCCGCAATTACCAGCGCACTCGCGTGGAGCACCAGCAGCTCAAGCACGACAAGGCCGATGCAGAGGTGATCCGCAAGCACCGCGAGGTGGTGGAGAAGATCCGCGACGAGCTCATCGTCAGAAACGTGCGGCTCGTGAAGTACGTGGCCGGCCGGATGGCGATCGGCCTGCCCGCCAGTGTGAGTTACGACGACCTGGTCAGCGATGGGCTTTTCGGCCTCATCGACGCGGTGGAGAAGTTCAACCCCGATCTGAAGATCCAGTTTCCGACGTACGCCAAGACACGCATCAAGGGAGCCATCCTGGACGCATTGCGGACCGGCGACTGGGCCCCCAGATCCGTGCGTCAAAAGGCACGCAAGCTCGAAGAGGCAACCGTCGAGCTCGAGGTGTCGCTGGGTCGTCCTCCGACCGACGAGGAGATCTGCGTCAAGATGGGGGTTCGACCGGCAGAGCTCCACAAGCTGCGGCAGGATCTCCACAAGACGATTCTGCGTTCGCTGGACGAGCGCGACGAGGACGGTGAGGGGGCCGTCTCCCTGTCGGACATGGTCGAGTTTCGAGGCGGCCCGGGTCCGGAGGCGACGGTGGAGCAGTCGGAGCTGCGCCGGATCATCGCCGAGGAGATCAACAAGCTTCCGGAGCAGCAGCGGCTGGTGATCAGCCTGTACCACTACGAGAAGCTGACGATGCGAGAGATCGGCAAGGTCCTGGGTGTCACCGACTCGCGCGTGTCGCAGGTCCACACGGCCGCCGTGCGGCGGCTGCGTGTGCGCCTCTCCGCGCTGCGCGGCAAGGCCGCGCCCGAACCCGACGAAGAGTAGTCTTCCCTACTTGCCGCCCGCGGCCCACTGGACTTCCAGGCGCGGGTCGCGCAGGAAGTCGACCAGCCGCACGCGGATGTCGTCGGCGTCTTGACCGCCGAGGATGCCCAGGGTGACCGACCTCGACAGGCCCCAGGCGGCTGCGGCGCGCACTTGCCACGACGTGTCGTCCAGCGCCCGCGCCAGGTGAGGTGCCGCCTCCGGCACGCCGATGCGGGCCAGGCCCCAGGCAGCCAGTCGGCGGAAGGCTCGCTTCTCCGTTCCCTCCGACGCGGCGTCCTTGAGCTGCCAGGCCAGTGCCTCGACCGGCAGCGGGTCTCCGTGTCGAGCGAGGCCTTCGGCCACCAGCGGCTGCTCCTGCGGCTCCACGGCGCGGTAGAGCTCGCGCAGAAACGGCAGGTCGGTGGGGCGCACCAGCCGCACCAGCACTGCGTGCACGCGGCGCCGGACTGCTGCCTGTGGCGCCAGCGCGTGCTGCGACAACTCTTCGAACGCCTCGGAGCCGAGCGCGGCCGCCAGCAGCTGGGCGGCTCCGATCCGATCGGCCGGCGCGCCGGTGCCAAGCGCCTTTCGCAGCTCGGCCAGGCGATCGGCACCCTCTCGCTCGATCGCTGCGACCCGCTTTGCGGTATCGGCTAGCAGCTCGGACAGCTCGCCACTGGCTCGCGATGCCGCCAGGTTCAGCCCCGCGGCGACCTCGGCACGCCGGGCCCGATAGCCGGCCAGCTTCTCGAGCACCTCCATCGCCAGCCGCCGCTCCGTGGAATCGAGGGCCGGCAGCAGTTGCCAGAGGACCTTCAGGATTCCCGGATGGCGAGCCCTGAGCAGAACGTGCGCGAGCAGGAGCCTCACTTCGCTTCCACGCTCCAGCCGCTTGAGCCGTCCCGCCAGGAACTCCACGGGCAGGTCGTCGAGTCCGGCCAGTGCGGCCGCTGCGCCCTCCCGCACTTCGACGGCCGGGTCGGCTAGCGCCTCGAGCATCGGGGCGGCCGCCTCGTTGTCGCCCATCGCGCCCAGGGCCCGGAGCGCGGCCAGGCGTTCAGCCGCTCGCGGGCTGGTCAGCGTCCTCAGCACGAACGGCAACGTGGAACGGTCCGCGATCTGCCCCAAACAATCGAGCGCGGCCTCGCGCACCCGCGGATCGGGGTCCGCCACGGTCTCGACGACGGCGTCGACGCACGTGTAGTTTCCGAGCGCCCCGGAGGCCGAGTTGCCGCCCTGCGCGAGCAGTCCCAGCGCCGCTTGCTTGGTCGCAGGGTCTGCTGACCGCAGGCAACGGACCAGCACCCCGACGGCCTCGGGATCGCCCGCCGCGCCCAGGAAGCGGCCCAATGGCATCGGTTCCTTGATCGCCGCTAGCTCGGCCTCCCAGCGCCGCCGGTCCCCCGTCAGCCGGGACTGCGCGAGCAGGCCGGTCCACTTGGCCATCGGACTCGACGAGCGGGTGAGGGTCTCGACGGCGTCACCGACATCCTGGAGGCGCAGCCGGCTGGCAGCCAGGACCGCTTCCAGGCGCATCGGGTCTCCCCGGTCGCGCGCCAGGCGCACGATCGCGCGCGCGGCCGCGTCGTCTCCCGAGGACAGCTGCGTGCACCTCAGCAGGTTGGAGATTCGCGTGGGGGCGTCGCCGGCGACGTGCCCCGAACCCGTGACGAGCGGCGCGAGCTCGGCCTGGCGGAGCAGCTCCGCCGTTCTGCGCGTGCCAGCCAGCGCCGCGCCCTTGCGGTCCTGGGGGTCGGGGCGATGGGGAAAAGCTCGGAGGGCCCGCTCCAGGATACCCTGCCCACGCGCTGCAGGCGGCTGCTTCACGGGCGGCGGGGGAGGCGCCTTCACCCTGGCTGGCGAGGGCGGCTCATCGGATTCGCTGGAGCTTCGGAGTCCGATTGCAACCGCCGAGATCGCGACTGCTGCGATGAGGGCCGCGGCTGCGACGAGCCGCCGGTCCAGCCGCCGCGCAGGGGCCTCCGAGAACTCCATCGGGCGCGTGATCGGCAGCGTCCGCCCGGGCGGCTCGGGCTCGCGAGCCGGTCCTCCGCGCGCGCCACGCGCGGGCTTGCGCGGTCCTGCCGGTGGCACCTGCACGGTTGCGGCTGCCGGACCTGCCGGCGCGCCGGGCGGTCGGGGCGGACCGGGCTCGACCGGTGCTGCCTTCACCGTGCCTGGGTGCTGCGCAGGCATCGGCTCCGTGGGCCTCGAGAACGCCGTCAGGCGCTGCGGCCCGGGAGCCTGTGGCGCGGGCGCCGGTTCCGGCTCGGCCTTCGGCGGCTGGTCGAGCAACGCCTCGAGGGCGCCATAGTCGTCTGCCGAGGCCATTTCGAGCAGTCCGGGCAGCCCCTCGACCGAAGCGTGCTCCGGTGACGTGTCCGACGGATGCGATTGGCGGCCGGCGGAGATCTCCGCGCGCAGTGCGCGGGCCATTTCCTCCTGCTGCTCCCGGCCGATCCCGAGGACCTTTGCCAGCTTCGAGAGGACCTTCGCCTCCTTCTCGGTCAGGTCGGTACCGCGGGAAACAACCCTGAGCGCGGCGCGCATCGCCCGCGAGGGATCGAACGGCCGGGGCGGCTTTCCGTCTGCGAGCGCGACCTCTTGCTCCCGCAAAGGGGTCAGCTCTTCGGGCGTCAGCCGCAGCGCCTCGGCCAGCTCGCCGAGCAGCCCGGCGTGCCGCTCCGTGTCGCCTGCGCGGCAGGCCTCATGCAGCAGCAGCCGGTAGGCCAGCTTCCGCCCCAGGCGCAACCCGCTTCGACTCGAAGACATCGGGGAGACTCTAGCAAAGATGCGGCGCCTCGCTGAAATCGCCCGTGTCGCCATGGTAGAGTTCAACCCTTGCGCGGGCGCGCGGGGAAACGAGCTTCATGACGACGGACATCCGGGACCTCGATTCAGCCTTCTCGCCGCGAGAGCGGCGGACCATCACGCAGCTGGTGAAGAGCGCGCTGGGGCTGTCATGCCGCTTCCTCTCACCGGCGGAGGCCTCCGCGGTGGTGACCGAGGGCGAAGTGGCCTGCGGCATGGACCGGGCCGAGGGCTGCACCCGACGGCAGTGCGTCACGGCCGTGTCGGGGGAGATCCGCAGCGACGGCCGCCTGTTTGGCTGCCCGTTCGGCTTCACCTGGTATCTGCTGCCGATCGATCTCGACACGCGGCGGCTGGGGTTCCTGCTGACCGGCCCGTTCTTCGAGGAGTCCCGCGTCCGGGAGAAGTTCCTCGACGAGCATCCGGAGCTTCGAGCGCGCAGGCTCGACTATCCGGTGTTGCCGCAGGCCTCTCGCGGGGCTCTGGCGCTGATCCGGGACTGGATGATGGCCCGGCTGCGAGCGACGCACCTGGGACAGGAGCTGCAGAAGAAGCAGACCCTGCTCCTGTCGCTGATCGACTCGACCAAGATCATCCACACCACGCCCAACGCCGAGGAGCTGCTGGCCTACCTGACCGATATCTCGACCTACCTGACCAACGCGGCCAACGGGTACATCCTGTTGCTCGACGAGACGGGGAACTTTCTGAAGATCGTGACGGCGCGCGGCGTGATGACGGACTACGACCGCGAGTACCGCATCCGGGTGGGCGAGGGCGTGAGCGGCTGGGTGGTGGCGCACGGTGAGCCGCTGAACATCCCGGAGACGGACAAGGATAGCCGCTACATCTCCGTTGGTTTCCAGGCCGCCTCGGAGCTGGCCGTGCCGATCCGGCGCAACGAGCGAGTCATCGGCGTCCTGGTGGTCGACTCGGGTGAGCGCGGCGCGTTCAGCAGCTTCGATCAGCAGCTCTTGGCCAGCCTGGCGTTCCAAGTCTCGACTGTGCTGGACGCGGTGACGCTGGAAGGAGAGCGGCAGAGCAAGCTCGAGCAGCTGGAGACGTTGCATGAGGTGGCCGCGGTGGCCTCGGAGTCGCTCGACGTCAACGAGGTGGTGCCGAAGGTGTTGGAGCAGGCTGCGAAGGTCTTCGACGCGTCGGGAGCCGTGTTGCTCCTGGCTGACGGGGATGAGCGCTCGCTGCACGTGAAGGTGGCCGGACAGGCGGAGATTCGCAAGGTCGACGCCAGCCGGGCCGATGGCGGTCTGTTCGCCTGGGTGATGGCCAACCGCAAGCCACTCTTGATACGGCCGGGTGACCGGGAATCGATGGCGAAGTTCCAGGGCTACGTGGTGAGCGACAGCCACGCCACGATGTGCGCGCCGCTGATGGTCGGTGGGGAGGCGCTGGGCGCGCTGCTGGTGGCGACGGGCGCACCCGGAGTTGTCTACGGCAAGCCGGAGCTGAACCTGTTGTCGACGCTGGCAGGCCACATCGCGCACGCCGTCAACAACGCGCGGCTTTTCAGCCGAAGCCGCCGGCAGGTCGCGGAGCTGACGCTCATCAACGCGCTGGGCCAGACGCTCAACAGCTCGCTCGACCTCGAGGAGGTCCTCACCTACATCATCCACAACATCAGCGAGATCATCGGCGCCGAGCGCGGCTCCCTGATGCTCTGGGACGAGAAGGAGCAGGTGCTGAAAGTCAGCGTCAGCAAGGGGCTGGACGAAGAGTTCGCGCGCTCCGTCACCTTCCGTGCCGGAGAGGGGATCGCCGGCATCGTGGCGGAGCTCAGGCAGCCGACGCTCATCGCCAACACGCGGCACGACCCGCGCTACTTGGAGCGGGTGAAGGACGAGGCTCCGCTGACACTGATGAGCGCGCCCGTGATCAACAAGGACCGCGTTCTGGGCGTGCTCAATTTCGAGCGCTCGCTCGATCGCAGCCGCCCGTTCACGAGCGACGACCTGCGCTTCCTCTCGACGCTCTCCAGCCACTGCGGCATCGCCATCGAGAATGCGCGGCTCTACCAGAACCTGGTCACCTCCTACTTCGAGACGATCCGGTCACTGGCCAACGCGCTCGAGTCGAAGGACGCCTACACGCACGGACACTCGCGCCGCGTGGCCAAGGACTCCGTGCGGATCGCCCAGAAGATGAAGTTGCCGACCAAGCGCGTCGAGATGATTCGCCACGGGGCGCTGCTGCACGACATCGGGAAGATCGGCATCCGCGATTCGATCCTGCTGAAGCCGGGGGCGCTCACGGAAGAAGAGATCGCCATCATCCGCAAGCACCCGCTGCTCGGCGCGAACATGATCCAGTCGATCGAGTTCCTCAAGGACGTGACCGAGATCATCCGCCACCACCACGAGCGGCTGGACGGCCGAGGATTTCCGTATGGGCTCTCGGGCGAGAAGATTCCGCTGGGGGCGCGCATCGTCTGCGTGGCCGACGCCTTCGACGCAATGGTGACGACGAGGCCGTACCGCAAAGGCATGAGCTACCAGCGGGGCATCGCCGAGCTGGCGCGAAACAAGGGGACGCAGTTCGACCCGGCGGTCGTCGACGCTTTCGTCGACCTGCTCTACGAGCTGCACCCGTCACTAGCGGATTCGACGCACGAGTTCAACCCGCGCTTGGACGTCGCCGGCGAGACTGGCTGCGACTGGATTCAGGAGAGCGAGACGGTCGGGGCTGCCTGACCCTTCGACACGGTCCTCCGACACGACCGCTTCGCGGTCTGCTCAGGATGAGCGGGGGGAGGGGGATCAGTCGCCCTTTGCGTCGGTATCGTCGTCGAGCTGCCGGACACGCTTCTCGATGGCATCGAGCCGTGCCACGACGGTCTGCCAGGACTTGCTGTACTCCTCGACCTTGCTGCGGTCGAGCGCCAAGCCGGCGATGCTGCGGGTGAAGGTCTGACGCAGGCTGTTCATGTCCTTGGACAGCTCGGCAACAGCGGCCGGCGCGGTCGCGGGCGCGGGCGCGCCGGGTGTAGCTGCGGCGTGCGTCGGGGCCGGCGTGGCCGTGGTCATCTTCGCGAGCTTCAGCTCGACATCCTTCATCCGACCGGTGAGCCGCCGGATGTCTCCCGAGGTTTTCTCCGATTCGGTCATCACCTGCTTGAGCTGCGCGCCGAGCTGCTCCGTAGATTCGCGCGAGTGAGTAAACAGGCGGTGGGTGACGATCGCCATTTCATAGCGGTTCACGGGTTTCTCGCCCTCGAAGTGGCCGGCGGGCACCCGGAGCAAGCCGTTCTTGGCCAGCTCCAGGATTGCTTCGCGTGCCCAGTGGTCCTTGGGGATGTCGGTGCCGGCAGGAATCTCGGCGGCCGACGGCGACTGTGGCGAGACTACGGCGGCGGCGGGCCGCTTGGCCTTGATGTCGGCGCTGACGGCGCCGAGCTCAGGCTTGGAGAGCTCCACAGCGCTGCGCGGGACCCAGCCGCTGCCCTCGCCGGGAGGGCTGTCCTTGCGCTTCACGAAGTAGTGGCTGGTCGAGGAGATCTGCAGATAGACGATCACGCCGGTGCCGGCATCGAGCTTACCGACCTCGCGGGCGCGTCCGTCGATGTCGTCGCGAAGGACTGCGGTCTCGCCCGTGGAGCTGGTCTTGATCCGGCCTTCCAACTCTTGCGCCCAGGCACCCCCGCAACCCAACAGCCCAGCCAGCGCGATGGCCCCGACCCAGAATCGACGTACGACCATTTCATCGTCCTCCGAATGGCTCTCTAATGGTTTCTTGCAATCCTATCGACATGAACTTCGGGTGATCGCAGCGACATGTTGACTGGATTGGCTCGGACGGTCGGCCGGAAGTGGGCCCGGATCACGGGTAAGATCCGGCCCGGTGTGGCGCGCCGGCTGCCGGGCCGCGGCCCGGGTGTGGCCTTGGCGACAGCGCTGGTGCTGGCCGGAAGCGGCTCCTTGCTCCTGAGCGCTCGGGACGGGCGGTCGGCTCCGAAAGTCGACGTGATCGTCTCTAACCAGGGGCGGCAACATCCGCTCAGGCTGGCTGGCTACGGCTTCGTGCTGGAGCGGAATCCCATGGGGATCGACATCCAGAAGCCCCCCCCGCCGCCGCCCCCCCCGCCGCCCGTCGCGGTCGCGGCGCCGCCCCCGCCCCCCCCCCCGCCACCCGGACCGACGAAAGCGACCGGGCTCAAGCTGCTGGGCACACTGGCCGCAGGCAAGGCGAGCGTGGCGATTCTGCAGGAGCCGGGCGGACGCTCTGACGCCTATGCCATCGGCGATATCGTCAGCGGCCGCGTCGTGGCCGGCATCTCGCGCAAGCGCGTGACGCTGCGCGTGGGCGGCCGGGAGGAGTACCTGGAGCTGCCGGAGGAGGGAACGCCGGGTCCTGCGCAAGGATCGCCTTCCCCGGCCCCCGACTACACGCCGCCCCCGGTGGTCTTCGCAGAACCACCGCCGCCGGCGTACTCGGCCCCGGCCCCCCCTCAGTACGTCACGCGGGAGATCCCGCGCGCCGATGTCGTACGCCAGTTCGGAAATCCGGCCAACTTCCTCAGCCAGGTGATCGCCGAGCCGTACTACGAGAACTCCCGCTTCGCCGGATACTACATCCAGGAGATCAAGCCGGAGTCCTACGCAGCGAGCCTGGGCGTGCAGGCCGGAGACATCCTGGAGACCGTGAACGGCGACCTGATCGACAACGTCCAGAAGGCATTCCGGCTGCTGGGGACGATCCAGCGCGCTCCGGAGATGCAGCTGGCCGTGCGTCGGGGCGGCGACCGGATGATGCTGACGTACAGGCTTCAGTGACGGCAGCTAGCCGCGCACTGTCCTGCCTGTCGCGCGTCGACTAGAAGCCCTTGGCCTCGTCGATGAGCATGATGGGGATATCGTCCTTCACGGCATAGACGAGCCGGCACTTCTGGCAGCGGAGTTCGTTCTTGTCGGCGATGTACTCGAGGTCGCCCTTGCACTTGGGGCAGGCGAGCACTTCGAGCAGTTTGGAGTCGAGCATGGGTTCTCCTCTTCCGTCCAGGGGTCTCAGTGAGTGGCGGCCGCTGGCAGGCCGGCCTGGTGGGGGGGCCGGAACACGGCGCGAGCGGGCTCGGAGCTGCCCAGGATGCGCTCCATCTCCTCCTGGTAGTCGCGGTAGGACAGACGAAAGCTCTGACCTGGGCGGCGCGAGTCGAAGAATTCTAGCAGCCTCGCGGCCGCCTGGCGATCTCCTCGACTGAGCCAGTCGGAGAGGTAGGTCGACTGGAAGCTGGGCCACTGCACCTGGATGCGCGGTGAACGAGGGATGCTCTGCTGGAGGTAGGTCTCCACGCGGCGGACTTCCTGGCGCTCAGCCATCGGCACACGGGCCAGTTCCGTGCGCGGCTTGGGTTCCAGAATGCTGAACGAGAGCTCGAGCACCGTGCCGGCCGTCTCGAGCTTCGGCAGCGCCCGTCGGACGTGCGCGAGGAGCGGCTCGAAATCATCCGGAGTCTCCCCCGGCACGCCGATCATCAGGTAGTACTTCACGCGCTCGAAACCGGCCTCCAGGATGCGCTCGAAGCCTTCCTCCACCTTGTGCAGGGCGAAGCCCTTCTTGAGGAACCTCTGAATGGGCTGCGAGAAGGATTCCGGCGCGACCGTGATCGAGCGCTGCCGCCCCCGACGCAGAACTCGCAAGAGCTCCGGCGTCAGGCGGTCGAAGCGGAGGCTGGAGATGGTGACGTCCATCCCGGAATCGCCGAGGTCGCAGACGACCTTGTCGATGCCGGGGTAGTCGCTGATGCCGGCGCCGAAGAGGCCGATGCGATCCGTGTAGGGGCGGATGTGCTCGACGTACTGCGCAAGCACGCCCTGCGAGAGATTCCGCGTGGCGCCGTAGAGGTCCTTGGCGATGCAGAAGCTGCATTTGCGCGGGCAGCCGCGGGTCATCTCGACCAGGGCCGTGTCGGAGAAGACTGTGTCCGGCGTGAGGATGGAGCTGGCCGCGTAGTGGGTCTCGAGATCGGGTAAAGAGGGGTAGTGCTCCGGTGGGGCGGGTGTATGGCCCGGGACGTAGACTTGCTCGATCCCGGCGGTCAGCGCCCCCAGTTCATCCCCGAATCCGCTCTGCAAGCACCGGAAGAGCTCCGCGCCGCCGACCTCGGCTTCGCCCAGGAAGATCAGATCGAAGATCGGGTCCATCGCCAGGGGATTGGCGGTGATGGCCGCGCCACCCGCGATCACGAGCGGGTCGCGCGGACCTCGCGCTGCGGCGGCGAACGGGATGCCGGCCAGTTCCAGCACCTCGAACACGTTCAGATAGTCCATCTCGTAGGTGAGGCTGAAGGCCACTACCTGGAACTCCCGGAGCGGACGCCGGGTCTCGAGGCTGACGAGCGGACTCTGGTGACGCTGGAGCACGGCTCGCTCGGAAGCCTCGGGGAGGAAGGCCCGCTCGCACGTCACGCCCGGCAACTCGTTCAATGCGCGGTAGACCGTCTGGAGCCCCAGGTTCGACATCCCCACGCGATAGCTGTTCGGGTAGACCAGGCAGACCCGGAAGCCGCCGTTCTCTCGAAAGCGATACGGAGACCGCTCCCGGGAGAGCGTTCTTTCGTACAGCGTGTCGATCGGATGGGGCATGAGCGTAACCGCCGATTGTAGCACGGGGAGAGGAGCTACTCACTACTCACTACTACCCATGCTTCTCCACGTAGGCGTCCAGCCGTGCGCGCATCTCGGCGGTGGTGGTACAGCCCATGGCCTCGGCGACGATTTCGTTGACGTCGCGCAAGTCGACGCTGCGGATGAGCTGCTTGATTTTGGGGATGCTGAAGACGTTCATGCTGAACTCCCGCAGTCCCAGGCCCAGTAGCGCCAGGCAGCCGGCGGGCTGGCTCGCCATCTCGCCGCAGCAGCTCACGGGGACGTCGAATTTCTTTGCCTGGTCGACCACGTGCTTGATGATGCGAAGAATCGGCAGGTTGATGGTGTCGAACATCGGGGAGAGCCGTTGATTGGCTCGGTCGACGGCCATCGTGAACTGAAAGAGGTCGTTGGTGCCGATGCTGAGGAAGTCGACCATTGGCGCGAGGCGGTCGGTGATCAGAGCGGCTGCCGGCACCTCGATCATGATGCCGACCGGGAGGTTCTCGTCGAACGGGATCTTCTTTTCGACGAACTCCTGGCGCACCTCGTCGAGGAACTCGTTGGCTCGCAGGAGCTCCTCCGGGGTGGTAATCATCGGGTAGAGGAGCTTGACGTTCTTGGTGACCGAAGCGCGCAGGATGGCGCGCAGCTGAGAGCGGAAGATGTCAGCGTTCTGCAAGCAGTAGCGGATGGAGCGCCATCCCATCACGGGGTTGGATTCAGGTGGGATGCCGAGATACGGCAAGTCCTTGTCTCCGCCGATGTCGAGCGTGCGGATGATGGCGGGTGATGGAAGGCAGCCGGCGGCGACCTTGCGGTAGGCCTCGTACTGCTCTTCTTGCGGCGGCAGCGAGTTGCTCTTGAGGAAGAGGTACTCCGTGCGGAACAGCCCGATGCCAGAAGCGCCGAAGGTCGTAAGGCTGCTGATCTCCGCCGGGACGCTGATGTTGGCGCGCAGCGTGACTTCGATTCCGTCGCGCGTGACAGGCGTCAGCGTCGAGGGCTCCAGGCTCTTCTCGAAGTTGGCCCGCACCTGGCGCCCCAGCTCGCGCGCCTCGTCGATCTCCAGGGCCGAGGGCTCCAGGTAAAGCTTGCCGTGGATGCAGTCGAGGTAGATCGAATCGCCCGTGCGGACCTTGCGCGTCACATTCTCGACGCCGAAGAGGGCGGGGATCATCAGCGAGCGGGCGAGGATCGCGGCGTGGCTGGAGACGCCGCCGACCTCGCAGCACAGGCCGATGACGCGGGAGGTATCGAGCCGCGCCACGTCGCTGGGTGTCAGCATGTGGCAGACGATGATGGTGTCCGCCGGCAGCCGGTCGAGGCTCTGGATCTCCTGCCCCAGGAGGCTTCGTAGTATGCGGCGGCCCACGTCCTGCACGTCGATGGCGCGTTCCTTGAGGTAGGGGTTGTCCATCGAGCTGAAGGTGCGAGCGAACTCGGCGACGACGTCGCTCACGATCTTCTCGACGTTGCGCTTTTCGCTGCGGACCTTCTGGATGACCTCGCCGACGAAGAGCGGGTCGACCAGGATCAAGAGCTGGCTCTCCAGGATCTTGACGGTGGTCTCGTGGTCCTTGTTGCGCTCCTTTAGGTCGACGAGCTGGTCGCGCGCCAGCGCCAGCGCCGCGTCGAACTTGAGCATCTCCAGCTTGACGTCGGAGTCGCGGATGGCGTAGTCGGGAATCCGCAGCTCCTCGTGCAGCAGCAGCGCCTTGCCGACGGCGATGCCTTCGCTGGCGATGAGACCTTCGAGCAAGGCGTTCAATCCTCCCCGAAGCGGTTCTCGAATAGGTCGAGGATCGCCTTCATCGCGTCCTCCTCGTCCTCACCCTCGCACTCCAGGACCAGCTCGGTGCCCTGCGAGGCCTCCAGCATCATCACGCCCAGGATGCTCTTCGCCGAGACTCGCATGTCGTCCTTGGCGAAGTAGACCTCGGACTTGAACCGGCTCAGGGCATTGACGATGGTCACGGCCGTGCGGGCGTGCAAGCCGAGCTTGTTTGTGACACGACCTTTCGCCTGGATCATGAGCTGGGGCGCGACTTCATGGGAGGGAGCAGGCCCGGCAGGTGGGAGGAAGATTGCAGTGAACGGATCGGTGCAGGTCTGGGTTCGAGGAGAACGCGAAAGCCCGGACTCGGGGCAACAACCGAAACACTTGAACTCGCCCGACCCCGCAGGGCCAGGACGCACGGACTCCTGTCCGTCCGCCCTTGCCGCAGATCCCGTCCGAAGCCGACAAATTCAGCCTCGACTGTATCGTGATTGCGCGCGGAAATCAATCATTCCGCGCCGATGGCGCCCCGGAGGGCGTTCTCTATCTGCTGGCCCAGCGAGCGGACCAGCTCGGCTTCCGGCCCCTCCACCAGCACCCGGGCCACCGGCTCCGTCCCCGAATAGCGCACCACGACGCGGCCGCGGGGCGCCACCTGCTCGCGTGCGTGGCGGATGGCGGCCGACACCGGCTCCAACTGCTCCAGTGGCGGCTTGCGCGCGATCCGCACCGCCCCCGAGTGTTGCGGGTAAAGCCTCACCAGGCTGGCCAGCTCGTGAAGTGTCGTCCGGGTCCGCGCGGCGATCCCCAACACGGCCAGCGCCGTCAGAAGACCGTCTCCCGTCGGCCCGTTCTGCGCCAGGATGATGTGGCCAGACGGCTCTCCCCCGACCGCAGCCCCCAGCCGGGCCATCTCGTCGGCCACCTTGCGGTCTCCGACTTGCGCCCGCGCCACCCGAACCCCCAGAGGCTCCAGCGCCTCTTCCAGGCCGGCGTTGCTCAGAATCGTGGCGACCAGGACCCCGCCTGGCAGCGCCGAGCGACCGACCATGTCGCGCGCCAACACCCCCATCATGCGATCCCCGTCGACCAGCTCACCGGCTTCGTCGCACATCAGGACCCTATCGGCGTCCCCGTCGTGGGAGATGCCGACAGCCCCCGGGCGCGCCAGCACCGCCCGGCGGACGACCTCGAAGTGCAAGCTGCCGCAGCCTCGGTTGATGTTGGTGCCGTCCGGGCGGGTGTGAAGGGCAAAGACCTTCGCCCCCAGCCGGCGCAGGGCGGCGGGGGTCGATCGGCTGGCCGCCCCGTTGGCGCAGTCACAGACCACCGTCCAGCCCGAAAGCGCGCCGGGCCCGGCGGCGGTAGCCACGGCGTGGGCAATATAGGCCTGGAGCAGCCCCCGCGAAACGCTCACCGTCCCGACGGCGTCCCCGGCGGCCAGCAATCCGGCCGGCTCCTCCGCAAGCAGTGCCTCGATCGCGTCCTCGTCGGCCTCGGAGAGCTTGCCGCCGTTGGCCAGGAAAAACTTCACTCCGTTGTCCTCGTAGGGGTTGTGGCTGGCGCTCACGACCGCTCCGGCGGCCAGCCCCATGTGGCGCGTGGCGAAGCTGACGGCCGGCGTCGGCAACACGCCGCCCAGCATGACCGGCACACCGGCCGAGGTGAGCCCGGACACCAGAGCGGCTTCGATCATCGGCCCCGACAGACGCGTGTCGCGTCCGATCAGGACGGGTCCCGTCCGGCCGGTCGACCCGAGCCATCTCCCCGCAGCCTGCCCCAGCCGCAGCACCTCGTGCGGCGTCATCGGCGAGCGGTTGGCGACCCCGCGCACGCCGTCCGTGCCGAAGAGCTCAGGCACCGGTGCTGCCCTCCGGCTCGGAGGCCGTGCCCTCGCCCACGGTGGTCGCAGACCCGGCATCCTCCCCGGCGCTCCTCAGCCCCCGCCGCCGGTCCAGCACGTCCCGGTAGCCGGGCTTGTTCTCCTGGCGTGCGCGTCCGATGCCCAGCGCCCGTGACGGGACGTTGCGCGTCAACACGCTCCCCGCGGCCACATAGGCGCCCGGGCCGATCTCGATGGGCGCTACCAGCACGCTGTCGCTGCCGACGAAACAGTCGTCGCCGATCGTCGTGTGGTGCTTGGTCTGTCCGTCGTAATTGCACGTGATGGTTCCGGCGCCGATGTTGGTTCCGGCGCCGATCTCGGCGTCGCCCAGGTAGGTCAGGTGCATCGCCTTGCTGCGCTCACCCAGCTTGACGTTCTTGACCTCGACGAAGTTTCCCACTCGCGCTGCCGCACCGATATCGGCCCCAGGCCGCAGGTGCGCGAACGGTCCGACGATTGCGCCCGGGCCTACGCGCGCGCCATCCAGCACGCAGTAAGGGCGCACCACCGCCCCCGCCAGCAGGGTCGAGTCCTTCAGCACGCTCCCGGTCCCCACGCGGCAACCCTGGGCCACGCGCGTACGCCCCTCCAGCCGGACGCCGGGCTCCAGCACCGTGTCGCTCTCCAGCGTCACCGACCACTCAACGTGCGTCGATCCGGGACTCTCCAGCGTGACTCCGTCCAGCATCAGCTGCGTGTTCCGCCGGCGTCTGAGTACTTCGGTCAGCTCTGCCAGCTCGCCTCGATGGTTGATGCCGCGGAAGTCCGTCGCCTCGGAGACCCGGTGCGCGCGCACCAGGCTTCCGCCGCTCGACAGCACCGCCACGATGTCCGGCAGGTAGTACTCCCCCTGCGCGTTCTGCGGCGTGATGCAGCCGAGCGCGTGGAAGAGCTCCTGCGCCCCCACCGCGTAAACGCCGGCGTTCACCTCGGAGATCTCCAGCTCCTGGGGTGTGGCGTCTTTCTGCTCGACGATCTTCGCCAGGTTTCCGGCCTGGTCGCGCACGATGCGACCGTAGCCATGCGGGTTGTCGGCCCGGAACGTGAGAGCGCTGGCGGCGGCGCCGCTGGAGCGGTGGGCCTCGAGAAACTGGCGGAGCGTGGCGGCCTGGATCAGGGGAGTGTCGCCGCACAGAATCAGGATCGGGCCGTCGACGCCGCTCAGCGCCTCGCGGCAGCAGAGCACGGCGTGGCCCGTGCCGCGCTGCTCCTCTTGCAGCACGAAGGTCGCCTGCGGAAACTCGGCGCCGACCGTTTCGACGATCCGGTCCCGGCCGAAGCCGACGACCACCGCCAGACGCCCCGCGCCCGCGTCCGTAGCTGCCTGCAAGACCCACGACAGCATCGGCCGGCCCAGCAGAGGGTGCAGCACTTTCGGTAGCGCCGATTTCATGCGCGTGCCTTTGCCTGCCGCCAGCACGACGGCGGTCCAGTCTTGCGTGCCCGTCATGGCGCCCAGGGTATCACGTCGTGGGCGCTGAATTGGGCGCTACCGAGTCCGGAGACCTGCGTCCAGAGGGGGGCTGGGGGCGAACGGTCGCCTTGCCGGGTTCGGGACCGGAGCTCCTGGATCCGTCCCTTCAATCCCCGAAAGCGCGCAGCTTCATCAGGGCCAGGCCCTTGGGGTCGACCGCCACCGCGTAGACGGTACCGTCCGGCGAAACAGCCTTGGCGTGTTGAAACTTGAGCTCGATAGGATCGGGCGGCGCGGGCGCCTGGCCAGTTTGCTTGCCCGTGGCGTCGAAGCGCGCCACGATCAGGCGGCTGGGGTTCTCGATGGCGCCCATGCCCAGGAAGGCGTAGATGTTGCCGGCGGCGTCGGTGCCGAAGACGTCGACCCGGTTGATCTCCTGGCGGGAGGTGACCCTGCCCAGCACGACGGGCTCCGAGCCGGGCGTCCAGCGGACCAGCTCGTAGGCGCGCGCGCTGGACTTACTGGCCAGCCGCATGTTGTAGAAGCGGCCCGAGGAGTCGAGCACGAGCGCCGCCGCGAGGTCGTGCTTGAAGGCGGGGAGCGGGCGGCCCGCGGCGTCCATCCGGAGCAGCGTGTTGTCGTTGGCGTCGAGCACGTAGCTGGCGCCCGCGGCGTCGCATGCCATCGCCCAGAGAAGCGAGTCCTTGTGGGTGCCGGAGATCTTGTGCGCCACCGGCTCGCCCTTCTGCGACAGCGTGAGCACGGCTTGCTGGCCCAAACTCAGGACGCGGTACTCGCCCGGCCTGGGGGAGCCCATGTCGATGCAGAGCGTCTCGGCGTCCCGGGAGTCGTTTTCGGGGTAGGGGAGAGCGCGCAGCATTTTCCCCGATTCGTCGAACTCCTTCACCGCCGAGCCGAGCGTATCGAGGATGGCGAGCTTGCCGCCGTCGAGCGCCAGGATGCGCGTGGGACCCCTATAGGCCTGCCGCTCGTCTGTGGAGCGGATCTCCTCCTTGAGCTTGCCGTCACCGGCGCCCCAGGGGATCACGCAGACGGTGGTCCAGGCTGCCGTCCAGACGGAGCGCGCGTCCGGCGCGTTTTCCGCGGCGTGCGAGCCGCCGGCCAGCAGGCCCAAGAGCGCGGCTACGGTCGTGAGGCGTCGCATCGGGGAATCCTCCGGTTCACTTCCAGGCTTCCAGGTAGAGGCCGTTCCAGCAGTTCATGAAGACCCTGAGCGGAATCGTTCGCCTCACGCCGCCGGCGGAGTCGTTGAGGATGGGGTCGCCGTTGGCCGAGAAGCCCACTATAGGAGAGATGTGGCCGTGCGTAAAGAAGGGGCCATAGTTGCCGTAGAGGTTGATGATGACCGGGTGGCCCTTGGCGACCGCTGCTCGCAGCTGCGAGAGGCTCTTGGAGTGGTTCATCTCGGTCTTGAAGCCGAAGTGGCGGAGCGCGGCGGCCATCCCCTCGTGGGTGGAGCCGTTGCCCGGGCGGTACATCGGACCGGCGCCGTAGTTGCGCAGCGCAATCTCGTCGGCGCCCTTGCGGATGCCGTAATGGGCCAGCACCATCCGCACCGAGGTCGGGCCGCAGTAGGAGCCGGGGTAGGTGCCGCCGCCGGTGTTCTGGTTGATGAGCGGCATATCGATCAGGCGGCCGCCGGGCGCCGTGGATGTGCCGGAGTTGCCGGGGTCCGGGGGGGAGGGGTCGTCCGAGCCGCCCGGGGCCTTCCGGGGCGTCCCGTCGTCGGCCAGGCTGGAGTTGTTCCACGCCTCGCCCTTGGAGTGGACCCAGTAAGCGCAGCAGTAGGCCTCGCGGCCGTTCCAGCGGATCTTGTGCCAGCCGTTCTCGGTGGACAGGATCTGGAGCTTGTCGCCCGGGTAGAGCTTGCCGATGATGGCGTGCTCCAGGCCCGGGCCCGAGCGGACGTTTAGCCGCGAGTGGACGTCGACGGTGCCGGTCTCGGGGTCGAGGTTCCCCGAGCGGTGCGAAAGCCCCTCGACGGGATCGAACTCGACCCGGGCGGCTTCCTCGGCCACGGCCTGGCCGAGCGAGGTCAGCTGGGCGAGCAGGAGGGCCAGGGCCAGGTACCGGCGCGTACGAGCTGTCAGCTTCACGTCTTCCTCCCGTGGCGAGCACGCCACTCCGGTGAAGGTCTAAGCGGCTCACGGGAGCAAGTTTCGATTCATTTCGCGCATCCCGGAGGCCGGCCCGCCCGTAGTAGGGTTCGGAGCCGCCGGTCTTCTGGCGGCGCATTGTCATGCGATTTTCGTTGCGAGCACTCCCTCTTGGCGCCTTCCTGGCGCGGCTCTTCCTTGGCTTGGCGCTGGCCTGGCCTGCGCTGGCGATGCCGCTGGAGCGGGTGGCGCCTGCGCCGCTGGTCTTCATCGAGCCGGTGCTGGACGAGACCGAGCAGGTCGCGACGGTCACCGAGAACGGCCAGGAGCTGCTGGTCTTCCGCGAGGTCGAGCCGGGCGCCGAGGGGTCGGATCTGCGCCAGGAGCTGACGGCCTCGCCCGTCGTAGGCACGGTCGCGCGGCTCTACACGGTTGCGCGTGACGTCCTGGCCGGCCTGAAAGTGCCGACGTCCGGGCCGGTCGCCGTGCACGTCTACGCGGGCGAGATGTTCGGAAGTGTCGGACCCGCGCATGCGGCGCGGCGGATTCGTCTGCGGCGCGCCTCCGGGGTCGAGGAGACGCCGGCGGGGTTCATCATCCTGAGCGACATCGACGCGGGCTCCTGGCGGCTGTCCGTGGCGGACATGCGGCGCGAGAAGTTCCTGGCGATGACGCTGGCCCACGAGATCGGCCATGCCATGATGGCTGACGCCTACGCCGGCTCGGTCGATCTGCGGGCGCTCTCGGTCTCGCGGACGGGACACGACGTGATGGCGATCACCGACCCGCAAATGGCGCTGCACGAGGGCTGGGCCGAGGCGCTGGAAGCTTACATCGGCGACAGTCTGGCGGCCCGGAAGGTGACCGGCTGGGGGGAGGGGTCGGGCGACCCGACGGTGCGCGCGATGTTCCGGGGGCGCCAGGACATCCTCAGGGCCGACCAGTACATCTGGGAGCGCGTCGGGGCTCGGGACGGCGAGACTCGCAATGGTCTGCAGATGATGGCCTCCGAGGGCGTCGCGGCCTACCAGCTCTGGCAAGTCCTTTCGCATCGCGACTTTTCCGGTCCCGAGCTCCTCGAGGGGTTCCGGCGCGTGATTGCGACGCTGGCGCGCCACAAGCCGCGGGACGTCGGGGGACTGATGCAGGCGCTGGCTGCCGACTGGCCCGCGCATCGGCCGATGCTGGCGCGGATGCTCTACGAATGGACGAAGTGGGTGCCGTACAGCCCTGCCGGCGGAGAGCTCTACAAGAAGTACTGGGTGGCGCAACTAGCCGCCAAGCGGCATCAGGTCGCCGACGAGACGGCCAAGGAGCTCGCGCGGGAGCTGGCGGAGGCTCGCGCGGCCTACGACAAGTTCAAGGAAGCGGCGTTTCGCGAGGTGCTCGCTCGAACCAGCCTGGCCCCGGCGCTGGCCGATCCGCTCTGGATAGATTCGGGGCGCAAGCGGCTCGGGCTGAACCTGGCCACGGCCGATGAGCTGTCCGAGTTCCTCACGCGGCTGGGCGGTGAGAGCGCGGCTGCGCTGACGGTTGCCCAGCAGCTGACGGAACGGCGCGACTCCTCGGGCGGAGGCTACTTCCGTCAGGTGGAGGAGCTGGCGCCGCTCGTGGGAGAGAAGCTGGCTGCGGCCCTGAAGAGTGCCCGGGAGGAGTTCTCGAGGTCGGTCGAATCGCAGGCAGCCCAGGCGAGCCTCGCGGCGTACCTGGCGGCCCACCCCGATCGAATACTCAGGGGCCGGCTTGCGCGCTGGCATCGCGAAGCGCGCGGCAGGTAGGCGGTCCGGTCCGGGGGGCGCGGGCTTTCTCTTGCCCTGGGCGGCAACGCAGATTAAGAGATCGGGTGGTATGGATTCACTCATGACGAAGTCGCGGCGCAGCTGGCTGATGCTGGCCGCGGGCGCGCTGGCGATCGCCGCGGGCGCAGTCGAGGCGCGCACGGCGGCGGGGGAGCCGCTCGACGGCAAGGCGACGCGCGGCCAGCTCCGGAGGCTCTTGCGCCGGGCGAAGGCCGGGGAGGACGTGCAGCAGCGCGTTCGCGAGCAGGCATTTCGGGCCCGGCTGGCGCTACTCCGAGGGGCGGACCTCGTGACGTCACCGCCGCTCACCGGGGAGTGGCAGGAGGAGGGGAAGCCGCTCCGGTTGAGGGAGCGCGGGATCGGGACGCTCGCCGTCTCCCGGCCCGGCTCCTGGGAGCCGGACAAGACCTACCGGATGGTGACGACCACGACGACGGTCACGCTGGCCGGCGAGAACCCCTGCCTGATAGAGGGGCGGCTCCGCTCGCTCAAGGAGTCGGGCACGCTGGAACTTTCGCCGGACGGCAACTGGCTTCGCGGCACCCTCACGCGCGTCGACGAGTTCGGTCTGGCGGGCGGCGGACCTCTGGGCAAGATCGACGAGCGCAAGGTGGCCTGGCGTCGCAAGCACGACCTGGCGCTCGTGACGATGATGGCCTGGCGGGAAGCGATCCTGACCGCGCCGCACCGGGTGGCCGCGGAGAAGAAGGCGCTGGCGGAGCTGGAGAAGCAGCGCAAGCTGGAAGAGGACCGACTGCGGCGACTCGAGGAGGAGAAGCGCCGCAAGGAAGAGGAAGAGCGTCGCGCCGAGGCCGAGCTGCTGGGCGAGGGCGACGCGGGAAACATGGGTATGCCGGAGATGCCGCCGCTGTTGCCGCCGCCGTCGCTGGATGGGACCACCCCGGCGAGCGCGGCCGCCGACGCGGGCGGTCCCCCGCCCGGAGGGACGCCGCCCGAGACCGCGGGGGCGGGCGATGTCGAGGCCGCCAAGCTCTACCTGGTCGGCGCGGTGCCGAAGATGCTGGCGCAGATCGGCGAGATCGACAAGATTCGCCAGAAGCTTCCCGGCATGATCCTCAACCCGGCCGGCGCTGCGCAGGTTGTGCGGGGCGAGCTTGCCCCGGCGCTGAAGAAGTTTCGGGATGCGGTCGAGTCGACGCCGCCGCCTGCGGGCCCGCTGGGCGAGCTGCACCAGAAGCTTCTGGAAGCGGCCAGCCTGCAGGACCAGGCCGTGGCGGCGCTGGAAGGGGGCGGCGGGATGCCCAACCCTCAAATCCTCCAGCAGATGCAGTCGCTCGGAAAGGAAGCTGCCTCGCGCGTCAAGGAGTACAAGGACGGGCTTTCGGAGATTGCCAAGGCGGCCGGCGTCGAGGTCGATGCGCTGAAGGGGCCGTGATGGACGGCGCCCTCGCGGGGGCGCTAGACTGGCGGCGCCCTCCCGCATGAGCATCGTCCACCTGCTGCGACGCGACATCTACCACCGGCTCGATCACGAGCGGGTGTTCGGCCGCCTTCCGGGCTGGACCCAGGCCGGCAACCTGGTGCTGGCCGACTGTCCCGTCTGCAAGGGCCCGGGCGCGTTGCGGCTGGAGCCTAACCGCGCGCACGGCTACTGCACGGCCGCCTGCGGCCGCATCAGCTGGTGGGGGGCTGCTCGCAGGGTCGAAGGGATGGAGCCGCCCGGGGCGTTGGCCTGGCTGGCGCAGCGGGCCGGCGTGATGCCTCCCGAAGTGCCGCACGATCGGTTCGAGGCCTACGAGCTAGCCGACCGGCGCGCGGACCTGCTCGAGGCGCTCTGGGAGCTCTGTCGAGAGCAGGCCGCCGAGCAGCCGGCCGCGCTCGTGAAGCTCCTGGGCCCGAGCGGCGGTTCCGACCCGAGGATTGGGCTTTTCCCGGGCGCCCGGCAAGCGGCCAGCCGGCTCAAGAAGAGGGGGTTCGGCCCCGAGGAAACCGCCTGGCTGGCCCGCTCGGGGATGCCGGCAGGGGCACCGGTTGCGGCCTACCGCGTCTTCGAGGGCGAGGTCGCCGCCATGGTCTGGTTCGCGCGCGATGATTCGGGTGTCACGGAGTTCCTGGCGGCGCCCGCGCCACTGGCGACCCCGCTCATCCCCTTCTGGTTCAACGAGGTGGTTGGCTGTCGCAACCTGTTGCTGGCCGACAGCGTCTGGGACTGCCTGGCCGTCCTGCGCGCGGGGCTGGTCGAGGCCTGCGGTCTGCTGCCGGGTACGAGCCACTCGGCGCAGCTGGCGGCCGTGCTGGAGTGGCGGGTCGGCATGGTCTTTCTGCCGCCGGATTCCCCCCGGATCGGCGAGCGGATCGAGGCGATCCGGGCATCGGGAGCGGCCGTTCCTTACGTGCTGGCCTTCGAGAAGGGCGAGGGGCTCGAAGCGGCCGCGGCGAAGCGGCCGGGCGCGGAGCTGGTCTCGAAGGCGGTGCACGGCGTGCGCTGGAGCTGCCAGCGACGGCTCGGACTTCACGACATGTCGTCGGAGGCCGGCCGCGAATCGGCGCTGGGCGAGGTTTTCCGGGAGTGGAAGACGATCGAGAGCCCGCTCGAGAAGGACCAGCTTGTGCTGGCGCTCTCCGATGCGACCGGCATCTCGGGCCGGGTCGTGCTGGAGGAGTTCCGCGTGCGCCAGGACCGCCAGACGCGCACGACGCTGGAGGCCTCCTACCGGGACCTCTTCGCCACCGGCGAGTCGATGGCCGTCGAAGGACGCTTCGCCGAGCTCAAGGAGCTGCTCTTCCGCAAGAACGCCGAGATCGCGGGCCGCGCGTTCCTCGACCAGCTCGAACCCTTCGAGGCGGAGCGCTTCTTCCGCAGCATCCACGACCTGCCCGAGGGCATCAAGACGGGCTACCCGGACATCGACCGCTACATCCGCATCCTCCCGGGCGAGGTGGTCGTGGTGGCCGCGCGCCCTTCGCACGGCAAGACGACCTTCGCCGTCAACCTGCTCTACAACTTCCTCAATCTGAACAAGGTGTTCCGCCGAGAGGACCCGTACATCTTCTTCTCCTTCGAGCTCAACGAGGAGTTCCTCACCGCGAAGTTGCTCTCGCGTATGACGGGCCGCCACTCCTTCTACGATGTCCTGGAGTATCTGCGCTCGGGCCTTCGCACCGACCCGCACCTGGAAGAGGCGCTGGCGCGATTGAGGGGATTCGGGCCCTACCTCTACATGGTCTGCAAGCCCAGGATGACGGGGGAGGACCTCCTGGCCTTCTGCCAGAGCGTCTTCTACAAGCACGGTCGGATCGGGGCCGTGGTGCTCGACTACATCCAGATCGTGGGAACGCCTGCGACGATGGCCACGCGCGAGCAAGAGATCCAGTACATCCTCCGGCAGCTGCGAATCGTGGGTCAGGAGTTCCGCACGCCGGTGGTGGCGCTGGCGCAGGCGATGCGGGCCGGGCCCGATCAGCAGTCGGAGCGGCCGGGCATCCAGCACATGATGGACAGCCGGGTGCTGGAGCAGGAGGCCAACACGATCTTGGTCCTCTACAATCCCGAGATCCAGAAGGCGCAATCGAGCCGGATGGAGCTCCTGGTGGAAGAGGACATCGTGTCGCTGGAGGTGATCGTCCGCAAGAACAAGTACGGGGCGATCAACCGCGTCGTGCAGCTGGAGTACCGGATGCGCACCAACGAGATCAAGAACCGCGGCGGCTTCGAGATGGTGTACGAGATCTAGCGGCCCGGGCCGCGCCTAGAGCCGGCCGGGGGCGTTCGGGGACGCGGGTGCGGCGGCGACGGCAGACTCGGTCTGCCAGCGGGCTCTCAAATCGCGGAGCTTCTGGAGCAGTGCCTGACGCGCTGCGTCATCGCGACCGGGAGCGGTGCGGACCGCCTTCTCCATCAGCGCCTCGTAGGGGGACGAGGCCGGCTCGGGAAGGATCGCCACGGGCCCCAGGTCCATCGAGAGCGGGATCGGTTTCATGTCCAGCGCCGGCGGCGCCATCCCTTTGCTCAAGAGGGCATAGCCCAGCACGCCCAGTCCGACACTGGCCACTGCGATCGCCACGACCTTCGTCCCGCTCTTCATCGAAGACTCTCCTGCTGATAGCTCTGGATGCGGGCCAGCGCCTCCGGGTAGCTGGCCGGTGGGAGGGTTCCGCTCTTCTTATCGACCTGGGCCCGCTGGCCGATGAACGCGCGCGAGCGCTCCGGGAAGCTTTCGGCCTCCTCCGGCAGGCTGGAGTAGTCCTGGCGGATGATGGCGCGGTAGCGGCTTTCCGGCAACGTCATACCGAGCTGGCTCTCGTAGATGGCGTTGATGTTCAGGTACGCCAGGAGCTCGTCCTCCTGGTCGTGCCCGGGGAAGGGGAGCGCCCCCGGTCCCGGGTAGATATCGCCTCGGAGAAACTGCAGCGCGTGCGTGGATTCATGGGCGACGACGGCCGCCAGCGTCACCTTGCGGACGTGGTCGAGATAGCCGGCCTCCTCGCGTTCCCGCGCCAGACCCTGCTTCGTCGGCTCCAGCTCGGCCAGCCGCAGGTCGTTGACGACCACCAGGCAGCCGATCCCGCCGCGGAAGTACGGCAGCGTGGCGCCGTACCGGCCCTTGGAGAGCTCCCGGCGCGCCACCGAAAGCGGGTCTTCCGACATCTCCGCGCCCGCCAGTGACCCGAAGGCGGAAAACGGCACCACCACGGTGCTCCAGCCCGACGCCGCCAGCTCGCGAGCGATGGTCGTGTTCTCGCCCCCCGAGGCGCGCCACATCTCCACGATCTCGGCGTACTCGTCCGGGTAGAGCAAACCGCCGCCCTGCGAGGCGCCCAGGAGCGCCAGCGCCGCCGTGGCGGCCATCGCCGCGAGCAGAAGGCGCGGGCGGCCACGCGAAAGCCCGAACGGTGCCATCGATCGGACTATCGGACGGTCCGACGCCCGGCGTGATTCTCTCAGGCCTGCGACTGGACTGAACGGACCTGCTCGAGCCCGATGTGGCTCTCCGCGTGGTAAGAGCTCCGGACCAGCGGACCCGACTCGACGTGCTCGAACCCCATGGCCAGCGCCTCGCGCTTCAGGTCGAGGAACTCCGCCGGCGTGTAGTAGCGCTCCACCGGCACCGGCCCTCCTGGCGGCCGGAGGTACTGGCCAATCGTCACGACCGCGCACTCGGAGCCGCGCAGGTCTGCCAGCGTCGAGCGGATCTCCTCGACGCTTTCGCCCAGGCCCACCATCAGTCCGGACTTCGACACCATCCCGGGCGCAAGCTCCGGCACGCGGGCCAGCAGCTCCATGCTTCGCCGGTAGTCGCCCGAGGGGCGAATCGTGCGGTAGAGGCGCTCGACCGTCTCGACGTTGTGGTTCAAGACCGAGGGCGCGGCGGCGAGCACGGTCGCCAGGGCCGACTGTGAGCCGCGGAAGTCGGGGATCAGCACTTCCACCGATGTCTGGGGCGAAAGCTCATGAACCGCGCGCACGGCGGCCGCGAAGTGAGCGGCGCCGCCGTCGGGCAGGTCGTCGCGGGCGACACCGGTCAGCACCGCGTGGGTCAGCCCCAGCTCGCGAACGGCTTCGGCGACGCGCCTGGGCTCTTCCGGGTCGGGCGGGGCCGCCGGCTTGCCGAAGTCGATGTTGCAGTACGGGCAGTTGCGAGTGCATCGGTCGCCCAGCAACAGAAACGTGGCCGTGCCCCGGTTGAAGCACTCGCCGATGTTCGGGCAGAGGGCGCTCCGGCAGACGGTATTGAGCGCCTCCTTCTTCATCAGCCGATCGACCCGCGCAAACTCCCGCCCCCACGGCGGCGGCACGCGGAACCACTCCGGCTTTCTCTGGGCTTGCCTCATGAGCCGCCGAGGCTAGCATTTCGGGTGGCGCGGGGCAAGAGGGTGTCCTTCGACGGGAGTCGACTCCTCCTTGACCCACGGATCTCCGCGTGCTATCCTCCCGCGCTTCCGCGAAAGCGGGGGCGAAAGGATCGGGGCATCATGCGCAGGGGCATCGTACGACTGGGTTTCGCCGCCGTTCTCGGGCTGCTGATTTGCGGGGGCGCGCTTGCGGGGCCGGCGCATGTGTTCGTTCGGGGGGAGCTGACGGCAGTTTCGAGCTTGCCGCGGACTCTGCGTCTGCTGGTGCAGGGGCTGGACACCGGTTCGGCCCACGAGCTGGCGCAGCTCACGAAATCGCTTCGTGAGGCGGTCGCAACCGTCGAGGGCGGAAGGTACTACGCGGAGCGCGCGGAGTCCGTGTATGCCGAGTTCGACGAGGAGGATGTCCTCTGTTTTGCGCGCGAGTACGCGCTCTGGAAGAGATTCATCAAGGACTACCCGATCGCCAGCCGCAGGGGTCAGCTGGTCTGGGCGCACTGGATGGTGGCCTGGGACCGGGTCAAGACCGTCACGGGATTCGACGAGGCGGCCGATTGCTTCCAGGCGGTCGCGGAAGCTCTGAGCGACCCGCAGAACGAGCTCGAGCGGCACCTGAAGGCGGCCGCCGCGGCCAACGCGCAGCTGCTGATGCGCCACGATTCCACCGGCGGCAATCGCTGACGGAGCCTGCAGGCCCCGGCACTTCGAACGCCCGGCCATCGTCATGACCGAGCAGCTCATCTGGCTGACGCCCACGATCGCGGCGCTCGGGCTCTACGGCGTCGCGCAGGGGCTCGTCAAGCTCTACATCTCCGAGGTCCCCTCGGCGCGCTACTGCCTCTACTTCTTCGTGGCGAAGGCGGCCGTGCTGGGCGGCTACTGGGCCCGCGATGGCTTCCCGGCCCCGGTGACCGGGGGAGAGCTCGCGCCGCTGGCGGTCGGGACCCTGGCGTATGTGCTGGAGGGGCTGGGGTGGATCTGCTACTACGAGTCGATCGTCTCCGGGCCGATTACGATCGTCGGAACGCTCTCGGCGGCCTACGCGGCGCCAACGGTGATCCTGGCGTACGTGTTCCTGGGCGAGACGCTCTTCGCGGCGCAGTATGCGGGTGTCGCCGCCGTGATTCTCGGCTGCGTCGGCCTCTCTTGGGCCCCGCCGGACCCGGAGGCGAAGGTGACCAGCAATCGCTGGATTCCGCTGGCCTTCACGGCGCTGGCCTTCTGGGGTTCCTGGCAGACGATCGTGAAGTACTGTTTCAAGACCTACCAGACTCCCGACTCTCTGATGGCGCTCTACAACATCTTCGGCGCCTTTCTGACGCTCGGTGTGTACGGCCTGGCGTTCGGCCGCGGCGGACCGCGCGTCCCGGGCGAGTGGCGACGTTCGGCGCTGCCGATGGCGATGATGGCGGGCGGCGACCTGGGCGTCATCGTCGGCACGGCGAAAGGGCCGGTGTCGATGGTGACCGCCATCTCGGGCGCCTACCCCCTGGTGACCCTGGTGTTCGCGTCGATCGTGCTTCGCGAGAGGATCACCCGCCTGCAGTGGTTCTGTCTGTTGCTCATCCTGGGGGGCATGTTCGCCGGGAATGCGCCCGCCGAGTGGTGGGGCCCCGTGGCTGGGCCGTGACCCGGGCTTCCTGGTAGACTCGGCGGCGAAGGGAGGCGTCGCGAAAGGCCGGACCGGGCAGGGACGGCTCGGGACGCGAGCGACTGGCACATGCGTCGGAGAATCGTCGGGCTGGCAGTCGGCCTGGTTTTCGTCTTCGCACTCATCATCGATCTGCTGCATTTCTACAGGGAGTCCGGGCACGTGGTGCGGCTGAGCACGGACCGGTTGCGCGCCATCGTGGTGACCGCCGCAGCGGCCATCGACGGCGACGCGCACGCCGAGCTGAACGGCTGTCTCGATCGGCGGTGCCCCAACTACGAGAAGCTCTCGCGCTACCTGAAGACGGTGCAGGACGCCAACGGCCTGGCTACGGAGATCTACACGCTGCAAAAGGTCGGCATCCGGACTCGATTCATCATCCGGACGAATCAAGACTGGGAGATCGGCCTTCCTTACAAGCTCAGACCCGAGATGGAGCCCGTGTTCGATCGCGGCGAAGTGGTGACCACCGGTGTCTATGGGGACATGTTCGGACAGTGGGTCTCGGCCTACGCTCCGATTCGCGACTCCCTGGGCCGGGTCGTGGCGCTGCTCGAAGCCGACTACCGAGTGCAACAGGTGCTGGACCAGCTCTGGCGCGAGCTGCTCGAGTTCTTGCTGTTCACGTGGGTCGGCCTGACGGTCACCTTCCTGCTGGCGCGTCGACTGTCGACGCGGCTGGCGCAGCCGCTGCAGGAGTTGACAGCAGCCGTGGACGCGGCTGCGGCGGGCGACAACGAGCGGGAGCTGCCGAAGGACGCGCCTGATGAGATCGGCAGACTGGCGAGGCATTTCGGGGTCATGCGGGAGGCAATCCAGCGGGCCCGGATGAATGAACGGTTGGCCGTCGTGGGGCAGATGGCCGGCTCTCTCGTGCACGATCTGCGGGGACCGATCCAGGTGATCTCGGGCAATGCCGAGCTCCTGCCGGGCGAGGAGGAGCCGCAGGAGCGGGCCAAGATGGCGACGCGAATCGTCGAGCAGGGGCGGCGGATGGAGGCGATGTGCCAGGACGTGCTGGAGTTCACTCGAGGCCGTCACACGCTCGCCTTCTCATCGTTTGCGGCCTCGTCCTTGGTCGACGACGTCCTTGCCGATCTGGCGCCCGTGGCCGCAAGGCGCGCCGTCCGGCTGGCTCGCGGCCCGACGAGCGAGCAGCAGGTTTCGGGCGACGCCGACAAGCTCCGGCGCGTGCTCTACAACCTGGGAAAGAACGCGATCGAGGCCGTCGGGTCCGGCAAGACGGTCGAGCTCGGCTGCTCGGTCGAGGCCGAGCGGTGGAAGCTAACCGTACGCGACGAGGGCCCCGGAATCCCGCCTGAAGTCGCCGAGCGGCTGTTTCAGCCCTTCGCGACTCACGGGAAGTCAGGTGGGACCGGCCTGGGTCTGGCGATCGTGAAGAGCGTGGCCGACGCGCACGGCGGCTCCGTCCGCTTCGAGACGGCGGCCGGATCCGGCACGACCTTCTCGGTGGAGCTGCCCCGAGCCCCGGCGGCTCCTTCCCCCAAGCCGGCCGCCGGCTGAGGCCCCGCCGCCCGAAGATGTCCCTCTGGACTCTCGGTTGGGCGTGCGTGGGCGCTCACGGCCTCTTGGCCTGGTCGTCGCTGGGCGCGCAGTCCGTACCCGTGTTCCTGGCGCTCATGGCGACGAGCAGCCTGCTCTGGGCGGTAGCAGTTGCGCGCGTACTTCGAAGGACCGGCGAAACTTCGGACACGGCTCGGATTCTCGCGATCGGCATCGCCTTGCGGCTCGTCGCACTCGTCGGGGAGCCGATGCTCGACGATGATTTTTACCGTTACGCCTGGGACGCCCGGGTCGGCGCCAGCGGGGTGAACCCCTACCTTCACCCGCCCGCTTCGCTGGCGCTGGAAGAGCTGCGCGACGATGATTGGGGCCGCGTCTCCTATCCCACCGTCCGCACTGTCTACCCGCCCGCCGCGCAGTGGCTGTTCCGGGCGGGGGCAGCGCTGGCCGGCGGGCGGTCGCTCGGAATCCGGGTGCTCCTGGTACTGCTGGACATCGCCACGATGGCGCTCATCGCCGATGCGCTCGGAGGGCTCGGCATTCCTCGGCGGCAAGTCTTGCTCTACGCCTGGAATCCTCTCGTCGTGAAGGAACTGGCCAACAGCGGCCACATCGACGGTCTGGCCGTGTTCCTCGTCGCGGCGGCTGTCTGGTGCTGGGTCCGCGAAGACGCAGGAGCCGAGCCCGGCGGCAGATTCGCGCTTCTGGGGGCGGCGGCCCTGGGGCTGGGAACGCTCGCCAAGCTCTATCCGGCGGTGCTGGCGCCTCTGGTGCTTCGTGGCTTGCGGCAGTGGTTGATCGCCGCCGCGGTCGTTTGCGCCGGTTACCTTCCCTACCGGGACGCCGGCGAGCTCTTGCTGGATGGAATTCGGACCTACGGACTCCACTGGGAGTTCAACGGTTCTCTGTTTCCCGTGCTCTCGGCTCTGCTTGCCCAGGGCCCCGGCTGGCTGCCTCGAGCCGTGGGTGTGGCCATGCCCTTTGCCGTGGGGGCATGGTGGCGGATTCGCCATGGCGCCGAAGCGCGCCAGCGAATCTCCGGTTCGCTCGCCGTGCTGGGCTCGCTCTTCCTCTTCACGCCCGCCGCGCAGGTCTGGTACCTCTGCTGGCTCGCGCCGCTGGTGCCTTTCCTGCCGTCGCGCCCATGGTTGCTGCTGATGGCAACGTCGAGCGTGGCGTATGCCTACTATCTGAACGGCTGCGATCTCTGGTGGATCCGCCCCCTCGAGTACGGCCCGCCCCTGGCGCTCGCGGCCGCCGGCCTGGTTGGCAGAATTCGCAGGCGCAGTTTCCGGTAGACCTCGACCCGTGCCATGCGCTACCATTCCGGGCCTCTCGGCACGACGGTAAGGAGGTCTCAGGCACATGATTCGCGCGCTTCTGGCGCTGGCCCTTGCGGCGACGCTCGCAACGGCAGCGGTCGCGGGCCCATGGACGCTGGCGCCGGGACGAAGCCGCCTGGGGATGACGGCACTGGCGGCCGGCTTCGATGAGATTCATGCCTTCGACGGCACGCGCCGGCCGGTGCCGGCAGTCCGGTTCAGAGCTCTGGAGCTGAGCGCGGCGCACGGCCTCACCGATCGCCTCGAGGTTTCGGCTTCGGCGACGCGGGCTGCCAACGAGCAGAGCGCCAATCCTGCCGCCGACTATGACGGCTGGGGCGACGCGCGCGCTGCACTGAAGTACCGGCTCTGGCGCGAGGAGGCTGGTGAGCCGGTCAGTCTCTCCGCGATGCTCGAGCTCAAGACTCCGCTCAGGTCCTATCCGACCTCCAACTTCTCGGCTCCGGGCGATGGTCAGGATGACCTGGAGTTTCGAGTTTCGGCTGGCAAGCTCCTGGACGCAGGGACCTTCTTTTCGTACTGGACCGTTGAAGCGGCGTTCCGCAGCCGCCGCGGAGAGCCTGGCGACGAGCGATTGCTCTACGGAGAGCTGGGTCTGCCGCTTCGGGGCCGGGCCGCGGGGCGCGTCTTCGCTCAGCGCGTGGAGCAGACCTCGGGCTTGGGTCTTCTCTCCCCGGCCTTCCTGACCCGTGCAGCCATCGAGGGGCGCGCGCCCTTCCCGGCGGTGGACGAAGACTTCACGCTGCTCGGAGCGGGCATCGGCTACCGGCTGACCTCGGAGTGGGACGCGAGCCTCTTCCTGGCCACGCAGGTGTCGACGCGCAACACTGGGTTCCAGGACCTCATGGGAATCTCGATCAGCCATGAGTTCTAGACGCTGCGCATCGATGCGGGGCCCGGGGTTGGCCGCTCTCCTGGGTCTGATCGCGTTCGCTGCGTCTGCCGCCTCGGCGTCGGGGACCTATCGCCCGCCACCGCCCCCGCCCGGGCTGGGCGCCGTTCAACGTCGCGACTTCGTTCTCGGCAGGGCGCTCTTCGAGGGCATGGACGTTCTTGGGCGCAGCGGGAAATCGTGCGCGGACTGCCACGGCTCCGACGCGAGCGCCGCCTTCTCGCGCGATGCGCTCAAGCGCGAGTCCGAGCGGCTCGTGGAGAAAATCAATCACTGTATCGGCGACGAGAGCCGCATCCAAGGGCCGGTCCTCGAGCCGGCCTCTGAGGACCTCCTGGCGCTGGTCTCGTACCTGGTCACGCACTACGCGCTTCCGGAGACCGTCCTACAGACATTGCGCCGGCCGGCGGGCAAGCCGGCAAAGTGAGAGGACCCGGATTGAGCAGCACCAGTCATCGCTTGCGAACGGGAGTGGCCTTGTCGCTGCTCTACTTCGTCTGGGGTTCCACATACCTGGCCATCCGCGTCGGCGTCGAGGCCTTGCCGCCCGCGACGCTGGCCGGCACTCGGTTCCTGGTCGCGGGCCTGGTGCTGGCGCTCATCAGTCTGGCCCGGCGCGAGAGCTGGCCTCGCCAGTGGGTCCAGTGGGCCACGGCGTCCCTGGTCGGGGTCATCCTCCTGGTGTTCGGCAACGGCCTGGTCTGCTGGGCCGAGCAGACGGTGGATTCGGGGCTGACGGCGCTCATCATCTGCACGACTCCGCTCTGGCTGATGTCGATGGAGTCGCTCGTCCCGGGAGGGGAGCGATTGGGGCTGACGGACGCGCTCTGGCTTCTGTTGGGCCTGGCGGGGATCGCCATCCTGGTGAGCCCGCAGCTCTCCTCGGGAAAGGCGTCGAGCATCTCGGGCGTGGCGGCGCTGGTCGCCGCGGCGATGTCCTGGTCGCTGGGGAGCACGATCGGGCGCCACGGGGCGATGCCGAAGTCCGTGCTCGTCGCGTCGGCCATCGAGATGGTGGCGGGCGGCACGGGGCTGTTGACCATCGCGTCGCTGAATGGCGAGCTGGCCACTCTTGAGCCCGCTCGCGTTCCGCTGGCAGGTTGGGCCGCCTGGGCGTACCTGGTTGTCGGCGGGTCGCTGCTGGCCTTCAGCGCGTACAGCTGGCTGCTGGTGAACGCCCGGCCCAGCCTGGTCGTGACCTATGCGTACGTGAACCCGGTCGTGGCCGTGGCGCTGGGGGTTCTGGTGCTGGGAGAGCCGTTGGGTCCAACCACTCTTCTCGGGGCCACCATCACGATCGGTGCCGTCATCGCCGCAACCCAGAGCCGGTCTCGCAGCGCGCCTCCGGCCCCGCGTGTCGCAGGCGGTTCCGAGCTCATCGCCGAGGGCGAGACCGTCTGAGGCGCTGGGGCGGGGGAGACGAAGGCGGGGTCAGTCTTCGGCCGGGACAGAGCTCGAGCCGTACAGCCTCCAGCGGCGTGCGACCCTCTCGGCGGCCGGTGCCAGCCACTGGCTGACCGGCTGCCCCTGGCGCAAGAGCGTGCGCACCTGCGTGGAGCTGGCTGGAGTGCTGGAGGGTTCGCCTAGCACGGTGACCTTCCCCGGGGCTCGAGCGGCCGCGGCGCGCACCTCGCCGTCCGGGGTTCCGTATCTCAGGAAGACCGCCATCTCGTGGTCGGCCAGCGCCTGTGCCAGCACACCCTGCTTGCGGGAGAGCCCGACGAACGAATCGGCTCCCATCACTTGCACGAGCGTGACCGTTGGCCCCAGCCGCTCATGCATCAGACGGATCAATCCCGCGGGGCCGCGCGCGGCGTACTCGCGGCGGGTTTCGGGATCGGCCAACATCTCGAACCGGGGTTCCGACTGGATGGCCGCCCAGAGCATCTCGCAGCGGGCGCGGAAGGGCGTCGCGTTCGGCTTGTGCGGCGGGACGGCGTTCGGCAGGAAGTAGAGCCGCTCCAGCCCAAGGGTCTCCACGGCCATGCGCGCCAGCTTCAGGTGTCCCTCGTGGGGCGGGTCGAAGGTCCCCGTGTAGAGGCCAACGCGGCGGCTGCCCGGCAGCGGTGCGCCGAGCGGCTCCACCCGCGTCGCGCCGAGCGTGTCGAGCAGCCATCGGATGCACCGTGACCCCGCGGCGGCGATGTGCTCGCGATTGTGGTAGCGGGATTCGAGCGTCTGTCCGGCTCCCGCGCCCGGGACGTCGCTGACGATGGAAAGGGCGTCGACTGCGATGCCCTGCCGGCCCGAGTCGGCCACTCCCTGGAGAAACCTGGGCAGCTCCATCTCGACCGTGGTGAAGCCGCGTGCCTGCCAGTCGCGGATCGTGGCGCGGGTCTCGGTGAGGGGGGAGAAGGTACCGATGACACGGGCGGAAAGCACGCCGGCATCCGGTGGGATCTCGAGCCAGGGCGCCAGAGGGCCGGCATCCCCGCCTTCCGCGGTCGTGGCGCTGGCGGCGCGATGGATGTCACCGACCGAGGCGCCGGGCGAGAGGCCGCCGGCGATTCCGAAGACGAGCAGTCGCCTGTAGCCGAGCTCGGCGAGCCGGCGTCCAGCGGCGCGTGCGACGTCGCCCCAGAGTCCTGCCAGGAGCAGCATGCGGCGCCAGCGGCCCGATCGGTCACGGAACCTGAGCAGGCGCGGTGCAACGAAGGGCGCGGGGCCGGCGACCGGCTCGGAACGTTCACTGGAACCGCCAGCTTTCAGCAGCTCCCGGATCGGTCCCGGGCTGAAACCGATGGCGGCAATGTCCTCGGAGGAGCCGGCGGGGTAATCGAGTCCTGCGAGCACGTCCTGCGGGCGATGGCCGTGGTGGAAGCGCGATACGTTCGCGGCGGGCACGCCTCCCAGTCTCAGCAGCGCCTGCGCGTGGAGGAACCGGTCGCGCCCGAGTGCGCCCGCGTAAGCCAGTACGGGCCTCCGCCACCGGCCGTGCCCGTCGGTCTGGAAGGCGGCCACGAACCCGTCGGTGTCGGGAAGCCCCAGGCTGGGCGCCGTCAGCAAGACGAAACCCGAGTAGCCGCGCTGCCTGAGCGAACGGAAGGCCAACCCGGACGGACCCTCGTGCAGCTCCACAGGCCAGCCCCAGTCGCGGGCCGCGGCCAGCACATGCCCGCCGACGTGGTGCTCGACGTACGCGCCGGCGTCCTCCATCGAGTGGGGTGCCGAGGGGTCGATGACGGCGACCGCCGGGTCGTAGCCTGCCTCGGAAGTCGTGGCCATCGTTCCTCTGTAGGCACCGATCTCCTCGCGCAAGAGAAGCCGGGTGTCTGCGGGCAGCACGTCGAAGCGCACCTTGGCCAGAGCGTCGAGCTGCCGCGCCAGCGCAGGTCCCGAGAGCACACTCCCGAGCAGCAGGGGCAGGGCGGGTTCCGGCGTGGGGAGAGATTTCTCGAGCCGTCGCAGCCGCGCGGCCGCGGGTCCTTCCCCGTCCTCTTCCAGGCTGCGCGTCGCGGACCGAAGCCCTTCGAGCGTGGTCGCGCGCCGGGCAGCCGCGCGCAATCGCTCGAGCCACTCCTCTCGCTCCCCGCCGAGCCCCAGGCCCGGGAGGGAAACGAGCAATACGATGAACCACGACCAGGCGCGCGCCGGAGTCATACACCCGCTCCTTAACGCTGCGCCCGCCCGATCGTCAAATCAGAGCCACCTCGCCACGCCGAAGTGGCACCACAGCGCGGCCGCGAGCGCTGCCGCCAGGTCGAGCAGAGCGCCCACCCCGGCCATCACGGGAAGCCGAACATAGCCGCTGCCGAAAACGACCGCGTTCGGCGGCGTGCCGGCCGGGAGCATGAAATCGCAGCTGGCGCTGATCGAAACCCCGGCCAGATACGCCAGCGGCCGCGCGTCGAAGCGGGAGAGGGCGCTGGATACGACCTCCAGCATCACCTGCGTCGTGGCCGTGTTCGAGCTGAACGCGCTCAGCAGCACGGTCGAAAGCGTCACGGCCATCATCAGCACCAGCGGTGGCAGCGTTGCCGCGGCTGCGAGCTGTTGCGCACCCAGGTCTGCCAGTCCGCTCTGCTTCACCACGCCGGCCAGCGCGAAGCTGCCGCCCAGCAGCACCAGCACGCTCCAGGAGACATTGCCGAGTGCCCTCCATCCGAGCACTCCGGTCGCAAAGAGCATCGACGCGACCCCCATCGACACGATCGGGTCGGGGTCGATACCCAGTCCCAGCAAATCCTTCAACGGCTTCCCCGCGATCCAGAGCACGCAGGCCAGCAGGAAGAACCCGCCCGCCTTGCGCTCGCCGGGCCCCATGGATCCCATCGAGGCCAGCTCGGTCACGAGGACGTCCCTGGAATAGGCGGTCGGGCGCTCCCCCCGGGAGAGCCAGTGAAGCGCCAGCGCTGCGACCGGCAGGAAGATCGCCACGAACGGCAGGCCTATCGCCAGGTAGTCGACGAAGCCGATCTCCGTCCCGAACCGGCGCGAGACGAAGCCCGTCAGCTGGACGTTCGGCGCGGTTCCGATCTTGGTCCCGATGCCGCCCAGGTTTGCGCCATACGCAATCGCCAGCATCACCGCCTGTCCCAGGATCGCCATTCGCCGCCCCTCGCGGCGCTCCAGCTCCGAGAGCACGGCCAGTCCGATCGGGAGCATCATCACTGCTGCCGCCGTGTTCGAGATCCACAGCGAGATGAAGGCCGTCGAAAGCAGGAACCCGAGCGGCAGCCGGTCGGTACCGACCCTTACCATGATGCCGAGGGCGATCCGCTTGTGGAGACCGTGGGCCTCCAGGCCGGCCCCCAGCAGCATGCCGCCCAGGAACAGAAAGATGTTGGGGTCCAGGTACGGCCGCGCCACGAGCTCGAAGTTGGCGCCCAGTCCCGAGTGGATGGTGAGGGCGGGAAACACGGCCAGCGGCGCCAGCGCCGTCCAGTGGATCGGCAGAGCTTCCGAAACCCACCACCAGGCCATCAGCACGAGCAGCGCCAGCGCCTCGGACTGCGGGCGCGGGATCGAGGCGTTCCCCGGCCACAGGAACACGAAGAACGCCAGACCGAGGAGCCCGGACCAGACGCGGATGCGTCGCTCGGAGTCTGGGGTGGCCATGCCAGCAGCGTAGCTCGCCTGAGGCGCCGGGATCGATAGGGGCGTCATCGGCGTGTCGCTTCGCGCGTGCTATCATCGCCTGGCTGCGCGCGACCGGCGGGCGGCACCCGGGCTGGACGGAGCTGCGATGGCCGAGCATGTGCTGGTGATCGGGGGGACGGGGATGCTGAAGGACGCCTGCCTTGCGCTGGCGGCAACTGGGCGTGTGGTGAGCGTCGTGGGTCGGGACCCGGACCGGCTCGAAGCGATGATGATGGACGCATCGGCCGCGGGCAACATGCTGTCGCCGTTGCAGGTCGACTACACCTCGACGGACGAATTCACTCGCGCCATCCGGACGGCGATCGAACGATTCGGGCCGATCGACACCGTGCTGGCCTGGGTGAGGTCGTGGGCTTCGGAGACCCTCCCGGCACTGGCCCGCGAGGTGAGCGCGGCCGGCCGTCCCTGGCGACTCTTCCACGTGCGGGGAAGCGCGTCGGGGGAGTTGCCCGCGGGCGGCTCGCTCCCGGACGCGGTGCCTGCGGGTGGCCTCTGCGCCTACCGGGAGATCCGGCTCGGTTTCGTGCGCGAGCCGGGCGGCTCGCGGTGGTTGACCGACGAGGAGATCTGCTCCGGCGTCTTGGGCGCCGTCGAGAGCGACGCCAGCTTCGTCGTGGGCGTCCTGGAGCCGTGGGAGGAGCGCCCCTCAGCGTAGGCGCCCCGTTTCCTTCGGCGGCATCTTCCGGACGAGCGAGGACAGGGGGATCGTCCAGGCCAGCAGCCCGTTGACCTGGTCGGACACGAGCGCCACCAGCCGCTTGCCCGCGATGGTGAGCTTGAGCTCCCGGTCCATGTGCAACGTGAGCGGGTAGGTCTGGAGCTCGGTCCAGCTCACCCCGTCCGCGCTCTCCGCCAGCAAGAGCTTCCCTCGAGTGGCGAAGGCCTCGACCTGGAGCGCGGCCAGGCGAAATGTCCTGCCATCGTCGTGGAGCGAGTAACGGCGAGTCTCTGCGGCCTGGCCGAATGGCAAGACGGGCGCCGACCACGTGGAGCCGGAGTCGATGCTGCGCTGAACGTGTACGCGCTCACCGACGTCGTAGGCCAGGAGCACGAGGTTGCCGCGCGCCAGCACATCGGAGCTCATGAGATCGACGTCCGCTGGCCCGACCGGGCGAAAGCCGCGCCAGGGCGGCGAGGAGTGGTCCAGCAATCTGGCCGTGAAGAGCCCCTTGCGGCCGCCCTTGGCGGAGGCGCGCAGCACGGCCATCGTCCCCCCGGGGGTCGGGACGATGCGGTACCCGTACGAGATCAGAGGCAGCTCGGGGGTGGGCAGAAACGGAGTTCCGGCCAGGTCTCCGGAGGGGAGGGACCAGCGGCAGTCGTGGAAGGTTGCGGCGTAGTCGATGGAGCAGATGGCTCCGTCGGGTCCTTTGGCGGCGACGGGCGCCCGTTCGTGCGTCACCTCGATTGGCGGCCAGAACCCGGCGCCGCCGTCGGGCCGGAAGGCTAGCATCGTCCTCAGGACCGGGTCGGGCCCCGTCAAGTAGGCCACCTGCGCTCCTTCTTCCGTCCAGGCGAGCGAGACCTGGTGAATGACCCCCGACTTGCCGGGAATCGGCGCGGGTGGGGACCAGGTCTCGCCCGCGTCCGGGCTCTCCGTCCAGAGCAGCGTGTGCCTGCCGGTGAAGTCTCCGGCACGCGCCACGGCCAGGATTCGCTCCCCCCTCACGGCGAGCAGCAGGCGATCTACCAGCGACCGCGTGACCAGGTAGACGCCGCCGCCCAGGCGCGGGGGCCCGAGCGTCGAGAAACCCAGCAGCTCGCGGCCGCCGGGGGCCTCGAGGCTGCCGCAGTAGACCGTCCCCGGGGGGAGCCCCTCGAGAAGTAGCTCCCGGGTGCCGGCGTCGAGCGGCCGGGTAGTGGACAGCGAGACCCCCGCCGCTGAGTACACGAGCCGAGAGCCCTCCGGGACGGGCGCAGAAAACGTCAGACGGGCGCTCCGGGCGCTGGTGGTGACGTGCACTCGTGGTGGCTTGGCGGCGACCGCTGGAGGCGCGCTCTGCGAGGTCCGAGTGTCGGAAGCACCTTTCACTCCATAAGACACGATGCCGGCCGCCACGGCGAACCAGGCCAGCGATACGAGAATGGCAGTTCGCGCGCCGGCAAGCGGCGGCGCGGCTTCGTCCGCGGAGCCTCGAACCACAGTGGGAGACATGAGTCCGGCCCGAACGGCTCGGCGGGTGAAGGCCGCCGGAAGCGCCATCCCCGACTCGAGCACGCCTGCCACCCGGGCCGCGTCGGGCCGTGCCTCGGGCCTTCGAGCCAGGCACGCCGCCAGGAGCGAGTCGAACGCTTCCGGCACCGGCCCCACCCGCTCCGAAAGCCGCGGAGCGGCCTCGGTCGCCTGCCGGTGCAGCAGTGCGCCGACCTCCGTCTCCTCGAACGGCCGCCGCCCGCAGGCGCACTCGAAAAGAACTACGCCCAGCGCGTAGACGTCGGCCGGCGGGCCAGCGGTGCGGCCGTCGAAGGCCTCCGGCGCCACGTAGCCTGGCGTGCCCAGCACCAATCCGGCGCGCGTCGCCACGGTCTCGCGCTCCAGCAGCGCCTTGGCAAGCCCGAAGTCCGCCACCTTCACCACGCCGTCGGCGGTCAGCAGCACGTTCTCCGGCTTGAGGTCCCGGTGCACGACCCCGGCCGCGTGGGCCTGCGCAAGCCCTCCGGCGATGCTGGCGCCCACCTGCGCTACCTCTCCGGGCGGCAGCGACCCGCTGCCAGATAGTCGCTGCCTCAACGAGCCGCCCGTCGCCAGCTCCATTGCCAGGTAGGGGTGATCGCCCGCGAAGCCCGCGTCGAAGAGCCGCAATAGATTCGGGTGCGAAAACCTCGCTTGTAGCTTTGCTTCCCGCAGAAACCGCGCGCGCGTCTCGCCAGCGTCGAAGAGCCCTGCGGCCAGCACCTTGAGGGCCACCCGCCGCTCGAGCTGATCGTGCACGGCGAGGTAGACCGTTCCCGATGCACCCGCACCGAGTCGCTCGAGGATGCGGTATCCCGGGATGTGCACGGTTCCTCGCCCGGACGGGCCGAGTCTGGCGCAAATCCGGGCGGCCGCATCCTACCACGCCCTCCACGGGCGTCCGGTCTCAGCTCTTCAGCAAGAGCGCCTGGACGCGGGCCAGCAGGTCCACCGGCTTGAACGGCTTCTCCAGGAAATCCACGCCGTGCGTCAGCAACCCGTGCGCACCCAGTGCCTCCTGAGTGTAACCGGACATGTAGAGCACGCGCATCTCGGGCCGGCCGCCGCCCATCCGCTCGATGAGCCTGGGGCCTGTCATCGACGGCATCACCACGTCGGTCAACACCAGGTGGATGGGCCCGGGGTGGTGGCGGAACAGGTCCAGCGCCCACTCGGCCGAGATGGCCTCGAGGACCGTGTACCCGGCCTGCGCCAGAGTCCGGCACGCCAGCGCGCGCAGCTCGAGCTCGTCCTCCACGACCAGGATGGTGCGGCCGGCTACGGTCTGCACCGGTGGCGCCGGTTGCGTCTGCTGCTCCGGAAGCGCCAGGGCGGCGTCGACCCGGGCGAGGATGATCCGGAAAGTCGTCCCGACCCCGACGACGCTTTCGCCCGAGATGTGGCCTCCGGTCTGCGTGATCGCGCCGTACACCGCCGAGAGCCCCAGACCCGTCCCTCGACCGACGTCCTTCGTGGTGAAGAATGGCTCGAACACCTGGGCCAGCGTGCGCGAATCCATCCCGCACCCCGTGTCGCTCACCTCCAGGACGACGCACGGTCCGGCAGGCAGCTCCGATACGCCGTCGGGGGGCGAGACCAGGCCGCGCGTGCGTACGGCCAGGAGTCCACCCGAGGGCATCGCATCCCGGGAGTTTGCGGCCAGGTTCACGAGTGCCATCTCGATCTGCGACGGGTCGGCCCGCACGAAGAGTGCCCCAGGCGCCAGGTCGAGCTCTATGCGGATGTGCTCGCCAATCAGCCGCGAGAGCATCGCCGTCATTTCGCGAACCAGCTCGTTGACGTCGAACACTCTCGGCTGCAAGACTTGCCGCCGGCTGTACGCCAGCAGCTGGCGCGTCAAAGTCGCAGCCCGGTCCGCGGCCCGCAAGATCTGCGTCATGTCCCGCTGGGCCTGAGACTTCTCATCCATGTCCTCCGAGACGAACTGCGCCGTGGCGATGATGATGGTCAGCAAGTTGTTGAAGTCGTGCGCGATGCCGCCCGCGAGACGGCCGACGGCCTCCAGCTTCTGCGACTGTCGCATGCGCTCTTCGAGCTGGTGCTGCTGCTCCAGCTGCAGCTGCAAGCTCTGTCGCGCGGCCTCCAGCTCACGGGTGCGCTCGAGCACTCTGGCTTCCAGGCCCGAATTCAGACTGCGGACTTCCTCTTCGATCCGGGTGCGAACCGCGACCTCCTTCTCCAGCAGCGCGTTGCTGGCGGAGAGTGCGGCGGTGCGTTCGGCCACGAGCTGGGCGCTGCGCTCCGTCTGTCCAGTAAGGGCGAGCATGAAGCCGCCCAGGAGGCTGGCCAGGAGCAGGCCGCTGGCGAGCACCGACCAGCTCGTCCAGAGCTGCTTGCTGGCAACGTAGTCGCGGTTGGCCTCGAAGGAAAGCTGCCAGCGGCGGCCGCCCATCAGATAGGTCCGCTGCCAGTGGAAACCCTCGAAGGAGCCCTGCTTGCCGGACTCACCTCCGCTCTCGAAGAGCAGGGCAGCCTGCGGGCTGGCGTCTGCGTCCACGAGCCGCATGGCCACTCCATGGACCGTCGGGTAGGCGATCGAGGCGCGCACCATGTCCCCGATGCGGAAGACTCCCGTGGCGAACCCCAGGATCTCGCTCCTGCGCCGCTCGGGGGTCCCCGGGTCCCGTCCGGTCTTGTAGACGGGGTGCATCAAGAGAACTCCGTGCTGCGAATCGTGCTCCTGGACCAGTCGCAAGCGTTCAGTGGCGCACATCTTCCCTGTGTCGCGCGCCTGCACGACGGTACGCAGCCGGATGGGGTCCGAGGAGACGTCGAACCCCAAGGCCTCCTCATTGCCGCGCACCGGATCGATGAAGAGCACGAAGACGCCCGCGGCAGGGCCCGTGACCGTGACCAGCTCGCCGGTCGAATCGTAGCGAGACAGCCGGAAGCCCGGCCCGTTCTCGCGGCGTCCCCGGGCCTCGACCAGTCCCGAATCTCCCGCGGCCGCCACGACGTTCCACGAGAGCGCGTGCACGCCGGAGTAGTGCCCCGGAACCGTGGCGATGAATTCGACGAACCGCTCGCGCGTGACGTCTCCGACGCAGGTGACGAATCTGGACACGAAGCGCAAGAGCTCCGAATAGGTTGTCAGGTGCTGCTCGAACCCGGCGCCCAGGTTGTCGCAGTTGAGGCGGAAGTCGGCCCGCAAAGCGGCCAGCTCCAGCCTCGAGGCGGTCACGTAAGACAGCACGACGGCGCCGAACGCCATCCCCAGCGGCAGCGCCACCGTCCAGAGCCTCCGCCGCCAGATCGTACGCGGCCGGCCGGCGAAGCAGAGTACCAAGGGAGCGACCAGCAGGCAGCCGATGGTGTCCCCGACCCACCACGTTGCCCAGTTCCACGGGATATCTCCGGGCAGCACCATTCCAGCCAGGAAGAACCCCGTGACGCCGACCGTGGCGCTCACGACGTCGGCAACCGGTCCGCCCAAGGTCACGAAGAGCACGATCTTCTTCGGGTCGACCAGCGGATCGTCGACGCCGACGTGACGCCGGATCAGCCGGGCGCCGACGAGGGCTTGCAGCAAGGCCCCGGCACCGACCAGCATGGCTGTGCAGAGTGCCATGGACAGGGGCGGCCCTCCCGGCGCGGCCAGCGTGATGCTGAGGTTGGCCAGGCAGGAGCCGAGAAAGACGCCCGGCGCGACGGCGTTGCCCCAGATCAGCACGGCCGCCAGCGCGAGTCCCGAAGGAGGCCAGACGGCGGTGGCGACCCCGGGCGGAATCGCCAGCAGCAAACCGAGCCTGGCCAGGACGAAGTAGAGCGCCGCGACGATCAGGACTCTGCCGGCATCAGCGCGCCGAGATGGACGGGTCTGGGTCATTCCGGCGATCTGCAGCCAGCTTCCCGGGGCGGGCGACCGGCGAGCGGATCAGGTTGGTTACCACCGAATTCATACTAGCACGGTCTTCTCCCCAGGGCCTCGGGCCGTAAGGAAGCCCCCCGGGCCGGCTTTCGACGAGCCGGACCCGGAGGGCGGCAGTGCTCTAGTACTCGTAGGCCGGCAGCGGGGCAGCGCCATTGTCAGGCGGCGGTTCCACGGCGGGGCCGTTCTCGCTCTCGCGGCGGCTGTCGTCGATGATCTCGACCGGGCGTTCGTTGCCGTCTGCGTCGATCATGTGGGCGCTGGCGATGCGGGGGCGGCCCTCGTCGGCGGTGACGGTGTCGGTCGTCCCGGTCGTCTCCGGGGCGCTCGGCGCCGAGGAGACCGTCGACGTCTCGGGCGCCATGGGTCCCTCGGAGCCATTTCCCTCGTCCTCGTACTCGTAGTCGACGTAGACGCGGGGCGGGCCTTCCTCGGCAGGCGGCGGCTGGTTGGCAGCCAGTCCCAGGCCGACGCCGCCGAGGGCAAGCATGGCGCCCATGCTGAGGGCGACGGCGACGGCGGCGAAGATACCGACGACCAGGAGCGGGGCGATCCCTCTCTTGCTGGCAATTCGTCTGGGGGTCATTGGGTGCTCCTCTCGATCATTGAACGGATACAGTGGATAGAGTGAGTCTCAGTTGAGGGCGACGACCGGCATCTCGGTGGCCGGGCCCGAGGCGCTGGTGGCGCTGGTCGGGGGCAGGCTGGCGACGCTGGACGTGCTGGGCGTGGGGCCGGCGGCGACGACGTCGGTCACCTCGGGGGCCGAGGGCGTCACGGCGCCGGGCTCCGGGAGCGGCTCCGAGTCGGGGGCGGCGGGCGCCTTCGAGATCGTCTCGTCCGGCAGGTCGGTCGAGCTCGTCGGGGCGCTCGGGCACTCCGAGTGGTCCGGCGGGACGAAGATCTCTCGGTTGATGATGGTGGGGCGGGGCACCCGGACGCTGACGTGGATCTCGGGGCCCGGTCTGGGCTGGGGCTGTTCGCCGCAGCCCGTGGTGACCAGGCATGCCGCCAGGACGACCGTTCGCAGTCTCGCGCTCATCGCTACTCCCTTCTCCGGACCTCGGTGCTCCCGAGGCCGCTCGATTCCACGGTGGCCGAGGCAGAAGCAGCCAGCGTGCCAGGCGATGGCATGACGACGAAACGCCGCATCGATAAAGGAAAAGCGGTACACTCCCCGGCGGGCAGGCCGGCGTTACCGCCCCGTTACCGCCGTCATGCCACGGTTACTTGGCCGGCGAACGAGGGGGGCTCGACTCCGTGCGCACCGTGAGCGTCACGGGAAACGGCTCTGCCAGCATCAGCGCTCGCGCGTCGACGGTACCGGTGACTGCGGCGCCCAGGGAGCGGCCGTTGGTCACGTCGACGTAGTACATGCCCTCCAGTCTGGCGCGAACGACCTGGCCCTGCTCCGAATCGGCCTTGACGGCGATGTTGGCGATGCGCTGATCGACGGGGCCGGAGACTCCCAGGAGCGTCATGCGGGTGCGGGCGCGGATTGGAGGCAGGGGGAAAGGCAGTCCCGCCATCGGGAGGTGCAGGATCGCCGTGCCGCCCCAGGAGATACCGTTTCGGACGCGGTCGTCCGGGAGCGCTGGATAGAGGAGCCGCACGTTGTGGACGTACGCCCCGAGCACGGGGTGCCCCAGACCCGAGCTGGCCAGGTTTTCGAGAGAGCCCGTGCGGCGGACCGCGTAGGTGGCCGAGACGTGGTCGGGAGCCCAGCCCACCTCACCCACGGCCAGCGAGGCCTCGGCGTGAAAGGCCGCCGGAGCGGTGCCGACGGTCGGGCCGGCTTTCTCCGAGATTCGGGCAAACGCGTCCAGCTCCGAGAAGCCGACGGGGGTCGCTTGCAGGCGAACCTCGTAGTCGACGGTGCGGCCCGCGTCTCGCCAGTACGCCAGGAGCGTGCCTTCGTCGGGTGACTGCTTGGGGGCTCTGGCCGGGGCCTCCACCGGCGCCGCCACGGGGGGCGCCGGTGGCGGGGGGGGCGTCGGGGAGCAGGCCGATGCCAGGAGGATCATGCCCAGCGTCGTGGCCACTCGAGGCGATCGGGGACTGCTCACGGCTTCGATCCTACGTGAGGGGCGCGGCGGGCTGCTAGCATTGGAATCGATGAAAAGGGCCTTCTCGCTCACGGAGATCGTGGTCGGCGTCGCCCTTCTGGGTATGCTCGCCGTCGCCTTTCTGACGATGCGAGCCGGGAGCGAGCGCTCCATGGCGACGCTGCCGAACCGTCTGTTCGCGCTCTACTTCGCCTTCGACCTCCTCGAGGAACGGCTGGCTCTGCCGTTCTCGCAGATCCGGAGTATCCGGGAGACCAGGGCCTCGGAGTACGTGTGGGTGAGAAAGAACCTGCAGAAGCTCGAGGTCGAGTCGACAGGAGACCGGCAGAAGCGGGCCCAGCTATCACGCAAGTTCCTGGAACGGTTCCGCTGCGCCGTGAACGTGAGGACGGCGACGCCGACGAGCAAGGAGATCCAGGTGACGGTTCGCTGGGAGGAGCAGGGCGTGGACCGGACCCACGTCCTGCTGGGAGTGGCGGAGAAGTGAGCGTGCTTGGCAGTGGCCGCGGCGCGGCCCGGGGCGTGTCGCTGCTAGAGCTGCTCGTGGCGCTTTCCATCGTCGGGCTACTGGGCGGGCTGACCTGGCACGCGACGGCCAAGGCGCGGCGCGCGCGCAGCGCCGAACAGCGCGTGGACGACATCCAGACGATTCACTCGGGACTGGAGCGACTGCGCCGGGGAATCGAGACCGCCCGGACGGTGCTCTACCCGCGCGGACAGCGCGGCCGACCGGAGCCACGTCTGGTCTATCGGGACGAGGCGAATCGGGTTGTCACGCTGGCCCTCGAGGGAGAGGAGCTGGTCCAGTGGAGCTGCGCGGCCGGCGTGGCGGCGCCGTCCAGGGAGGTCGTGATGCGAGGCGTGGACGCCATCTGGTTCGACTTTCGGGGGGATTCCGAGCGCGTCGTGCGCCTGCAGCTTGCGCTTGCGGGGCTGTCCTTCATCACGTCGGTGCGCTACTTCAACGACAGCGGGCCCAGAGCGATAGAGCCGCTCGAAGATCTGTTCGTCCCATGATCGCAATCGGTGCGGAACGAGTGGACAGACGCGGGGCGTCCCTGCTGGTGGGGCTCGTCGTGCTGGGTGGGGCGATGGCGACCCTTATGGCCTTGATGACGCGGGTCGATCACCAGACGATCCGGATCACGGTGTTGAAGCGCAGCGTGCAGGCGCTGGCGGTGGCCAACGAGCAGCTCGACGCACTGAAACGGGAGTTCCTGCGTACCGGGACTCCGCCCGCGACCGCGGCGCTGGCGCGTTCGTTCGGCCAGGCGAGCGCGCGAGTCGGCCCGACCTCACCAGCAGCGCGCTCGCACCTGGCCACTGTATGGGGTGCGAGCGAGGGGAGCGGCGTGCTGCTGGTGGCCACGCTGAGGCTACAGGCGGGCCGCGTGCTGGTGGAGAACAAGCGCGTGGCGTACGGCAGCGCGGCTGCGGACACGGAGGGGGCTCGCAAGGCCCTCTTCGACCGGCTGGAGTCCGGATTTCGAGAGCTGCGCAAGGGGCTGGGAGAGGAGGCCGACTTCCGCCGCCAGGGACGGCTGGATCAGGCTTACGAACCGGCTCTCCGCGCCGCGGGGCTCACCGATGAGGAGTTGAAAGATGTGTTGGCGGAGTTGAGTCGATGACCTCGGAGACCGTCGCGTGAGGGAGGAGCTGCCGTTCGGGCCCGACGAGCTGCCGGCTTTCGAGTTGCTGGAGTTTCTCGACCGCGGCTCGATGGGCGCGGTCTGGCGGGCGCGCCAGAAGTCCTTGAACCGCCTGGTCGCCATCAAACTTCTCGACGCCCGGATCGAGGCGGGCGACGCTCGTGAGCGCTTCCTGCGCGAGGCCCACATGGCGGCGCGGCTCCTGCATCCGAACATCGTGGCGGTCTTCGACGCCGGCGAGGCGGGCTCGGTGCCGTACATCGTCTTCGAGCTGGTCGAGGGCGAGACGCTGGCGAAGCGCATGGTCCGGGCGGGCGCGCTGGACGCGAAGACGGCGCTGGGCTTTGCTCGCGGCATCGCGGAGGGGCTGGGGGCGGCGCACAGGTCAGGCATCGTGCACCGAGATCTGAAGCCTCAGAACGTGCTGATCACGGCAGCGGACCAGCCGAAGATCGCCGACTTCGGGATCTCCAAGTCGCTCTCGGGCGACGGCCCCCGGACGAAGCAGAACCTGATTCTCGGAACGCCGCTCTACATGTCGCCCGAGCAAGCGAGGGGAGAGCCGCTGGGTCCCGCCAGCGACCTCTACTCGCTCGGCGTGATCCTCTACGAAATGCTGGCCGGCAGGCCTCCCTTCGACGGCAGCGTCACCGAGGTGCTGAAGGCGCACGTCACCACCACGCCGCCGCCGCTGGCCTCGCGCACGACGTCGGCCAGCGGAGCCGTCGTCCGGATCGTGGAGCGCGCCCTCGAGAAGGATCCGAAGGCCCGGTGGTCGAACGCCGAGGAGATGGCAACGGCACTCAACAAGGCCTGGATGCTGGCCAGCACCGGTAGCCGGCGGCTCCCGGACCCGCCAGGGGAGAGCGCGACGGACGCCTCGTGGGGCGGGGGCGAAAGCCGGCCGGACAGCGCGGCGGGGGCCGTGGCCTCGATGGCGTCGCCGACGGTGGTGAGCGACAGCGGGCGGCGCGGCATTCGGTCGATGCCACAGGGGCCGACGCGACAATCGGGCGTGGCGAAGGGTGGGCCGCAGGCGTCCTCGGCGCGCTGGCGAGCCGTGGCGGCTGCGATCGGCGCGGTGCTCCTGGTCGCGGGTCTGTTGTTCAGGGGCTCCCCCAGAAACGCTGCCGTGGTGCGAGAACCGCCCTCCGTGCCGGCAGTGACTCCCGATGCCTGGTCGACGGGGCAGACCGGGGGCACCCCCGAGGGGCTCGGGGCGGTGCGCGGCAACCGCAACAGCCACATCTACTTCCTTCCTGGCGACGAGCCGTACGAGAGAATCCACTCCATGAACAGAGTGGAGTTTGCCTCCGAGGAGTCCGCGCGCAAGGCCGGCTACAGGAAGTACAGGGGGGGGCGACGCCGGCTGCGGTCCGATTCAGATCTGCCGGCCAGGTGAGCCGGCCAGGCCAAGCGGCGGCGGCTCGGCGTCCTCGGCTGTGAGGAGGCGCTCGACGTCGCGCGCATCGATGGGGCGGCCGGCGGCAAGCACGCAGAGCGATTCGACGGCCTCCCTGAGCTGGCGAGCATTGCCGGGCCAGCCCTGGGCGACGAGGGCGGCGGCGCCCTGGGGAGTCAGCTCGGGGAGCGGAATCCGGAGACGCCAGGCGCACTCGTCGAGGAAGTGGAGCGCCAGCAGCGGGATGTCCCGGGGGCGCTCCGAAAGTGGCGGGACGATGAGCGTGCGGGCGCCGGGCAGGCTTGCCTCCAGTCCGGGCTCCGTGGAGCCGAGAAGCCGGACGCCGGCCGGGGACTTCACCTTGGCCGGGTGGCCGGGCGCGGCGCACAGCTCCTGGAGCAGCGATGGGTCGACAGCGTGGAAGTCCCTGAGGAAGAGAGCGCCGCCGGCGGCCTTTGCGAGCAGCCCCTCGGCTCCGTGGCGCGAAGAGCCGACCAGCGATTCGCGGAAGGAGTCCGGCGAGAGCCGGGCGCAATTCAAGACCCAAAAGCCCCGTTGGCTCCTTGGGCTCCAGGCGTGGAGGGCGCGTGCGCACGTTTCCCGGCCGGAACCAGGCTCTCCCGAGAGGACGACGGGGTCATCGGAGCCAGCCAGGTCGCGTACGAGCAGCAGAAGCCGGGTCATCGGCTCGGAATCTCCGACCGGGTCCGGCACCGGCTGGGGAGGGCCGGCTTCTTCCTGGCGCAACGCTCTGAGGGGACGCTTCTTCACGGCTCCCTGAGACTAGCGGCCAGGCGTCCCGAAGGCAAGATGGGGCGATCGCGCGCCGGTGCGGGGCGTCGGGCGGACCCCATGGGTATCGTCGGGCCCGATCCCGTATACTGCCCGGGCGGAAACGGTGAAGGTGACCCGCGCGATACCGCAGCCGGTGTTTTCGCCCGACAGGTCGCGGCCGGCGTAACGGGATGCCCCAGGCGAGAGAGGGACCATGAGCGAGTTCCAGATGGTCGAGGAGTTCCAGCGCTTCCTCGAGGCGTTGAATGCGCGCGACCCGGAGTTCGTAAGGCGCGAGATCTACTTCATGGGAAAAAACTGCGCCGACGAGGGGCTGCTGGGGCATGTCCCACTCTATCCGTTGTTCTTGAACGAGCTGATCACCGCCAAGTACCACCGCTTCGGCGCGCTCGTCTGGCTGGCGCTGGACCGGATCATGGACGTCATCACCGACCCGGAGCATCCGGCCAACGTCCCGATGCGCTCCTTCCTGACGATTCCGCCGGAAGTCGAGCAGGTGCTGCGGTCGCGTCCCCGCGGCGGGATGCTGCCGCGTGTCGTCCGCCCCGACACCGTGCTGCATGGCAACCGCATCATCGCGCACGAGTTCAACGTCAGCTGGCCGGGAGGCATCAGCGACAGCGACCTCACCACCGACGTGCTCGCCGAGAACACGCTGTTCAAGATGTTCGCAGCAGAGATGGCCGCCCAGGGTGTCGACATTCCGCGCCAACCGCCCTACAAGAGCACGACGCTTCTGCTGGAGCAGCTCGTCGAGGCCGCCGAGCTGGACAACCCGTACATCGCGGTCGTCATCCCGACTCCCGACGTCAGCCCCTTCGGCCCGGAGGAGATCCAGCTGTCGAGGCGGATCTTCGACTTCTTCATCCACGAGGGGTTCGACGCGGACTTCATCCATCCGCACCAGGTCGAGTACGACCACTGGCCTCACTACCAGGGGCGAAGGATCGACGTGATGTACCGGATCTTCGAATGGGGCCATGTCATGGGTACCCACCGGGACGAGTACGGCCCCATCCTGCAGGCCTACATGGACGGCAAGCTTCCGGTCGTGAACGCGTTCCACAGCGAGGCCGTGAGCGCCAAGTCGATCTTCGAGCTGCTCCATTGCCGCGAGCTCCACTGGTGTTTCGACGACATGCCGCTCGAGGAGCTGCTGGAGACGATTCCCTACACCGTGAACGTGCGCCAGGCCGATTCCCCGGAGCAGTTCCTCGAAGAAAAGGAGCGGTGGGTCTTCAAGAAGATCAAGGGCAGCGCCTCCGACGCGGTGCTGCTGGGAGTGAGTGCCGGCGACGACGTCTGGCGCGAGGTGCTGCAGTTCGGTCTCGAGACCGGCGGCGTGGTCGCGCAGGAGTACGTCGACACCCCCATCATGTTGATGGCCATGAACCCGGGCGAGGATCTGGTGCAGGTCCCGCGCTACCTGGACGTCAACCCGTTCTACTTCGCCGGGAAGATGGGCAACTTCTTCAGCCGCTTCAGCGAGATGATGATGACCTCCTACGTCAGCTGGGGCGGCGGCATCCTGCCCGTGGTTCCGATGGGGTGATGCTGGAGGCTGTCCTTCGACACGGTCCTTCGACACGGCCGCTTCGCGGCCTGCTCAGGATGAGCGGGGGGAGGAGGGCAGCGTCTGAGTCTGGCGGCCTGACGCCTGAAGCCTGACGCCTGCAGCCTGCGGCCTGACCGGTGACCGGGCTCACGCACGCAGAGGGCCTCGATGTGGTACGTTGGGGACAGGAGGGCGCGTGTTCTCGATCGCAAGGAGGTTCGCGATGATCGGATCTCACGTCGCCAGTACTCACTCGGTTCGCTTCCGCTTCCACCACGACCACGCGGCGAACATCGCCGTGGCGGGGGACTTCTCGGGGTGGCAGCCGCTGGAGATGAAGCCCGTCGGTGGCGGCGACTTCGACCTCGAGGTCGACGCGCTTCCGGAGGGCGACATCCAGTACAAGTTCCTCACGCCCACGGGCTGGGCCTACGACCCCCACAACTACAGGCGCAGCCCCGACGGGATGAACTCGACGGTCAACCTGGGCGGCGCCCGCGGCGAGCTGCACTACAGGCGCTTGCACTCGCCGATCCTGGCCGCCGACGTCGACTACCTCACCTACCTGCCGCCCTGCTACGCGATGGAGGGGGCCCGCGCGTACCCGGTGCTGCTGCTGATGGGCAACCTGCTCGAGGAATCGACTGACTGGGTCGATCGAGTCCAGATGCACGAACACCTGGACGAGCTGATGCACTCGGGCGCAATCCAGCCGATGATCGTGGTGATGCCCGGCCGGGAGTGCTTCTCGGCCAACGTCGAGCCCTGGGTTGCCCATCTGGAGTTCCTCACCGGCGAGCTCCTCGACCACGTCGGCGAGGAGTTCCGGACCCTCGGATTGCACGGCGCCGAGGGGATCGGGCATGGCGGTCTCTGGTCCCTGCGCGCGGGCCTCACGGCGCCCGCCAGATTCCCCAGCGTCAGTTGCCTGTCGGCGATGATCCCGCAGTATCTCTGGACCACGGCCGAGAAGAGCGCACCCGCCCTGCTCGAGGCGGGCGCTCGGCTGCGGCTGGCATGCGGCTCCGCCTCCGACGAGCTCATCCGCAACAACCAGGCTTTCGCCGACCACCTGGCTCGGCTAGGCGTCAGCTGTGAGCTCGCCGTCAACGAGGGCGAGAACGACTGGGACCTCTGGGCACGTCAGCTGCAGTTCTCGCTCGGGTTCCACGATTTCAGTTTCCGGAAGCGCTGGTAGCCAGTTGGCCGGACTTCCGCTCGACGCGCCATCGCCCTCCGGCGCGTCCGGGCGGAAGGCCGCTCACTCCATTGTCACTCGCACTGCCGAGATCTTGATTCCCGTGGCCAGAGTGCCTGGGAGCGGCTTGAATCCCATGACCAGCGTGTTGGGACCGGCAGAGAGCGCGCGCGCATCCAGCGCGTGCGATTGCCAGGCTGGGACGCGGGAGAGCTCCGGCCGGTCATAGACGGAAAGGCAGTAGGTTTCTCGCTTTCCGACGGCGCGTCCCAGCCAGAAGCAGACCATCCCCTCGGGCCGGGCTTCGGGGACGAGAAACCCTATCCAGACGCGGGTCGCGAACGAGAGGTCCGGCAGCGCGACCTCGAGCATTCTCACGGGAGAGGCGCCCTGGTCGCCGGATGCCATGCGCCAGGCCGTGTCGAGGTCCTTCGTGACGAGGGCTATGGGCGGGTCGGCGGCATGCTCGAAGATCGTCCGCCCGGGCGGCTCACCGGAGCGCGCCCGCCAGTCCTCTCCGAGCGCTTCGTCCAGGCCGGTGCGGAGGTCGACCCGGTTGTACAGCGCCGCCTGGTCGAGTTGCCTGATGCCCGAGAGGTAGTGGAGCAGATATCCGGCGAACTCGGGGCTGGTGTTGGCCGGCCGCAAAGCCCATCGCCAGATGCCGCCGTCCTCCAGCGCGCGACGCCGCCAATCCAGCCGGCCCAGCTCGCGCTCCAGCTGCGTGCGCGCGGTCGCGCGCGAGGAGCGACCGCTCCAGAACCCCATCAGCCGTTCCACGATGCGTGCCACGACGAGCGCCTTCAGGTCCTCCAGCAGCCTGGTCGCGACCGGCGCCGGTGCCCTGATACTCAAGGGAGGAAGTGTGTCCGGAAGCAAGGGGCTTCCTCCCAGGCGGACTGTCAGCTCGGCCGCCTCACGCCGGTCCAGTACAGGTAGCTCGTGGCGATGGGAGCGCGATGCCGGAAGGCGAATCACCTGGGCGGGGCGCCCTGGCGCCCTAAGCTCGAGCTCCAGGGAGCAAGGATGTGGCACTTCGAGCGAGAAGACGGCCCGATCTCCCAGGTGCTCCAGCCGGGGCGCTACAGGCAGCGGCACGGCTGCCAGCGAAAACGGCGAGGACTTCGAACCGTCCGGAAGTACGATCCGCGCCTCCGGTGGCCGGGCCCAAGGCACCGAGGTCACGACCACTGAATGGATTGACGTGGTCGCCGGTTCGGCGTACAGGCTCTCACCGACGAGAAGCCGGGCCAGGTACGGCCGAGCTGAGCGCCATTTGACCTCGCAGGCACCCGGGATGGGCCGGCAGGCAGGCCCGGCCTCGATGCACCCCGGCTGGAGCGCCATGGGCGGGGGGCGCAGCCCCCAGGCCAGCAGCGCGGATGCGACCAGGAGCGCAGCCGCTGACAGCAACCGGCCGATCCGAGGGCGCGAGGCGCCTCCAGGGGCAAGAGGCGGCGCAGGCTGCACCGGCTTGTCGCCTCTGACCTTCCTCTGGAGCTCGCCTGGACTCCGGGCTCCCTGGACAGCGGCCGCTGCAGGGGAGGCGTCTCCCACGGCCGGGCGCGCGCCGCAGGAGTCGTCGACGGACGCCACCCCGCCGGCTGCCTGCCGGCGCCCGGAGGAGCCGGCGACCGAGCGGGCCTGGGGCATGAGCTCCAGGAGCTCCCGCGCGCTCGACGGCCGTTCGTCAGGCGCTGCTGCAACGCATCGCGCGACGACCTCGGCAAGAGCCGGGGCGACCCCCTGCAGCTGGGCCAGGACCTTCGTGCGATCGAGGCTGAGCTTCGCGGCGATCACCTCGAAGCCTCGAGCGGCCGGATCGATCAGATGGCGCCGGGTCAGCATCCGGAACAGGACGACGCCGAAGGAGTAGATGTCCGACAGCGGCGTCGCGTCTGCGCCGTTCAGCACCTCCGGAGCCATGTACATTGGCGTGCCGACGATGTAACCCTCGGCCGTGACCCGCTCAGCGCCGACGATGCGCGACAGACCGAAGTCCGCCAGTTTTGGCACCCGACCCGAGGCCATGAGGATGTTACCCGGCTTCAGGTCGCGATGAAGCACGCCCGCTGAGTGGATGTAGGCCAGGCCCTCCAGGATGCCGATCGAGATCTCGACTGCGCGAGGCCCGGCGAGGGGGCCGGACCGCTGCAGAACGCCATCCAGAGTCGAACCCTCCACGAGCTCCATTGCCAGGAAGCACTCGTCCCCGTCGACGACGCCGTCGTAGAGCGCGACGATGTTCGGGTGCGAGAGCCGCGCCAGGATGCGCGCCTCGTCGAGGAACCGTCGACGGCTCTCGGCCTCCGAGAGTCCCCCGGCGCGGAGGACCTTCAGGGCAACACGACGCTTCAGATTGAGCTGCGTCGCGACGAAGACTTTCCCCATGGCCCCTTGCCCCAGCAGCGTCTCGAGCCGGTAACCGGCCGGGGAGGGGAAATCGGGACCAGGCTGCTCATCCAATGGCTCTAGCGCCTCCCGTGCCACCGAACCCCAAAAAAACCGGGGACACACGACCTATTTTTTTTAAATAGGTCGTGTGTCCCCGGTTTTTCTTGGCGGGGCTCAGAATCCGAGCTTGTAGTTGAGCTGGATCTGCTCGTCGCAAGCGTCGCCCGGGGAGGGGACGCCCGGGGCGCGGAAGATCGTGTCGGGCGCGGAGTACTCGAGCTGCAGCAGGCTGCTTTCGCCCAGCCGGTGGTTCCAGCCGAAGGTCCAGGTCTGCGCCTCGAATCGTACCCGCGAGAGGGCGTCCTCGGCGTCCTCGTAGCGCAACGTCAGGTTGTCGTTGGCTCCCAGCTTGCGGTTCACCAACGCCGACCAGGAACGGCTCTCCACTTCTGGAAGACCCGCTCCAACGCTCGAGTTGGAACGGAAGTAGCTTCCCATGAGGCCCCAGTCCTTCAGGCCCCAGTAGCCGATGTTGAGCTGCGCGCCGCGCCATTCGTTGAGCGAACCGATCTCGTCGGCGGCCGGCGAAACGTTGCCGCCGCTGTCGAAGTATCCCAGGTCCCATCGGAAGCCGCTCGCGTTTGTATCACCGATCCAGCCGTAGAAGCCATACCCATCCTGCTGGACGGGGCCTCCGTTGACGTCGACCCCGGACAGGACGTCGCCGTAGAGGTTCGGGTTGGTCAGCGAGGCGACGCCAAAGGGACGGTTTCCGAAGCTGGCAGCCCCTGCAGCGAAGCGGGCGGCCGCGGCCTGCGCCGGCGGGTCGCCAGCGAGGATCGCCAGCAGGTTCGGGCCGGCTCCAATCATGGAAGCCTGCGCGAACTGCCGGGTCAGCAGCAGCGAGCCGTTCTCCACGGAGCTGACCGCAGAGGCACCCGCCAGACCCGCCTGCCACTTGAAGCTGGTGCCCTCGCCGCTGGCCAGGCCAACGCCGACGTTGCGCACTCGCTCCCAGGTCTGGTCCCAGAGCGTCGGGGTGATCGTGAGATCGAGCGTCCGGAACCCGAGCCGCCGCGCCGGGTCCAACGTCAACTCAGGGTCGCGCTCACGGCCAAACGGAAGCGCCCAGGCCCCGGCGCGGACGGTGACGTCGCCGTCGCCGAGCCAGCCGACCAAGTCGACGAACGCTTCGTTGATCTGGACGTTGTTGGCGGTGATGAACGTCGCCTCGTTGGAGGCGTCGAAGTCGAGCTGCAGGTGCAGCTTGAAGTTCTCGTCGAACGTGCGATCGAAGGCCACCGAGGACTGCGCGATATCGAAGAACGTCCGGCCGTTGTTGATGCCCGTGGCGTCCGGCGCGCCCGGGTAGCGTGAGACCGGCAACGTGCGGCCGCGGAACAGCGCCGAGGCGCTCGACTCCGCGTTGGCCATCACCATCCGCGCCTGGACCAGGCCGTGGATGCCAGCGCCGATGCCGCCGGAGCTCCTGGCCTTCTCGAGGCCGGCGACGTCGCCTTTGAGCGTCCCCAGCCCCTGCTCCAGGGCCGACGTCTTCACGTTCAGAAGGGCCAGCTCGTCTGCAAACTCGATGGTCAAGGCCTCCAGGTTCTCGAGGTCCTTTTCTCCAACCTTGCCGGGCGGCATCGAGTCGACCCGGTCCAGCATTCTCGCCACGATGACCGCCATCTGGTAGCGCGTAGCTCGCGCGGCGCCATCGAAGCGGCGCGCCCGCGAATCGAGCAGCCCGGCTTCCCTGGCCCTGTCGACCGCACCATGAGCCCAGTGGTCCCTTGGCACGTCCGAGAACGGGGCCGGCTTGGCAGCCTGCGCCTGTGACACGGCCAGCGCCAGAGCTGCGGCCGCCGCGAGCGCAAGGGCGCGGGCACGCCGCCACTGGCTCGCTCGGAGCGCAATGGCCCCAAGCGCCGCCAGAAGCAGCATCACCAGATCGGGGTTCGTACCGCCCGCTGCAGAATCGCTCATCGCACATCCTCCTCCGATCCCGCAGTTGCATCCGCCCAGGGGGCCCGCGGCCGCCGCGGCGCCCTGCTGCACCACCTGGAAGTAGAGCGGCTGGCTGCGATCTCCGGGCGGCGTCACATCGACCGTCAGCTCGAACAGGTAATCACGCGTGGTCGCATCCTCGGAGAACTCCGGCGCCACGAAGGTCGTGATCACCTGGTAGGGGTTCACGAACTCGCCTCGCGGCCCGTCCACCTGGCGCCAGGAGTAGAAGAGCGTCAAGCCGCGCGCGGCCGAAGCCTTCACCACCTTGGACTGTGATCCGTCCAGCGTGATCGTTCTCTGCGAAGAGCTACCGGTCAGAGGGATGATCGCAGGCGTAACGATACCGGCGGCCTCCGGCACGGAGAACTCGTTGGTGTCGACGACCACGCGCACGAACTGCCGCAAGAAGGCCGAGGTGCGGTTCCCTGTCGCGTCGAGAGGGAAGACCGTCAGGTCGAACAGGTGCACGCGCGACGTGGTCGGCGCGAACTGCACGGCTGACGTCAAGCTGGTCGTGTTCAAGAGGCTCGGAGCCGTGAGGAGCACCACCGGGCCCTCGACTTGCGTCCAGAGGTGATCGAACCGCTGGCCGGCCGGGAAGGTGCCGGTGACCTTTCCCGTCAGGGTCACGGTGGTCGGAATCGTGACGCGAAGCGAGCGCGGCGGCGTCAGCGGGAACTGATCCGTGAAGCCCTCACCGGTCGTGTTGGTGAGCGTGGCCGACGAGACGATCGACAGTCTCGAGTTGTCTGCCGCTTCCCGGGCGAAGACACCGACCCGGGCTTCGTCGAAGGTCCCCGAGATGTCCGTGACTGTTAGCTGGAACTCCGTCAGACCGGGCCGGTCGGCGGTGAACGTGACCGTGACGGCGTTCACGCTCGGCGCCAGCGTGACCGGCGGGCCGGACAGCTGGGACCACGCGTACGTGAGCGCTCCTCGGTCGGCAGCGTCAGGATCCGTGGAGAGCGAGCCATTCAGCTCGACCTGCGCGCCGGTCTGGAAGTCCAGAACGGGCCGGGCCGCGAAGGAGCGGCGGCCGTTGACCGGATCGCGCACGAACGCCAGTGCCGTCGGCGCATGGTTGGAGGCGCTGATGACGATCCGAACCCGGTTCGGAACGCTGTCGTAGATCCCGTTGTTGACGGTCAACTCGAACTCGTAGATGCCTTCCTGGTCGGGACGGAAGAAGGGGAAGGGAGTCGTGCTCCCTTCCAGCGTCTGAAGCGTGGAGAACGGAGGCACGCGCGTGACCGTCCAGCGGTATGTCAGCTTGCGGCCCAGAGAGTCGGCGCTCTCCCGGCCATCCAGCCGAACGAAGGGGCTGCGCTGATCGGCGGGCAGGGTCGGGTCGGGAATCGTAACGTTCAGTCCGCCGCCCGGAGCACGCTCCACCGTGAAGGCACGGTCCAGGCCCGGGTCGGCATTCGGGAGGAAGGTGGACGGATCGAGGACATCGATGTCTACCGTGTCCGTGGCCGTGCGGACTCCGTCAGAGACCGTCAGCAGGAACCGGTACGGCCCGGCTGCCCTGAGTGGCGCCGACGGGCCTCCCGTCGTCGTCCCCAGGAACGTGACCACGGGCCTGGAGGCGGTCGCGTCATCGAAGGTGACGAGCGTCGAGGTCGTCATGGAGGCCTGACTCTTGTCGGGCGCGCGCAGGACGGTCCACTTGTAGGTGATCTCCAGCTTGTCCGGATGGAACGACGCCGTTCCGTCCAAGCGGGCGCTGAGAGTCGTCGGGATGGTCGCCGGAATGCCGGCGCGCGGCAAGATCAACTGCTGGTCACCCCGGGCGATGGCAATCGGCGGTCGCACCGAAGCGAGGAACGCGATCGATGCGGTGTCGGTGAGCCCCTCGGGATCGCGGACGGTCAGGGTGAACATGTAGGCCCCGACGACGGTCGCGTTGTACTGCGTGACCGCTAGCGTGCTGGTGAACGGGGCTGCCCCGTCTGGCCGGGTGGTCAGCGTCCAGGAGTAGGTGAGTGCGTCCTCGTCCGGATCGGTGCTCTTCGAGCCGTCCAGGTTCAGGATGCGCGGCGATCCGGTCAGGGGCGTGGTGGTCTGGATGCTGGCGACAGGCGGCCGGTTCAGGGGCGGGAGGACCGTCGTGGTGTAGACGCCGGTCGCCGAGGCGAGCGGTGCGAGGGCGACAGCGCTGCCGGCCTTGGCCTTGGCCAGGGGGCGCGCGGTCAAGGTCACCACACCGACATCGCCCGCGGTGGCAGCTTCCGGTACGCTCACTCGCACGATGACCGCGATGGAAGCGTTGCGAGAGAGAAGTCCCGAATTCGACACGATGGTGGTCTCGGCGGAGTCGAGCGTTCCATTGCGGTTTTGGTCCTCGAAGATCGAGGCTGTCCACGTGGTGGGCAGCCCGCTCAACGCCACGGAGAAACCATCCTCGCCGTTGGTGGTGTTGGTGATCGTCGCGGGATAGTCGGCGACCGTTCCGGCCAGCCGGGAGAGCGCTGCCGTTGCAGGTGTGAGGACCACAGCCTGCTTGAAGGCGACCCGGGTCCGATAAACACCGGACGCCTTCGCCTGGGGCACGGCCCCGTAGGCGAGCTCGCCGCCCTTGAGCAGGCCCGGCAGCGCCTCGGAAGCGGTGAGGGTGATGTCGGCTGCGTCGGAGTAGAGAGCGTCCGCCGGTACGGTCACCCGCACGATGACCCGTGTGGAGCCACCTGCGGCGAGCTGTCCGGTCGAGCTCGCGACGGTCGATTCTCCGGTATCGACTTGACCGTTGGCGTTCGTGTCCTGGACGACGGATGCGGTCCATGTGGTCGGCAACCCGGCCGTTGCCAGCGAGAAAGTGTCCGGCCCATTTCCCGTGTTCGTGATGGTCGCCGGATAATCCGCCGTGGCGCCCGGGTTGACCCGCAGGGTGGCGGTCGCCGGGGCGAGTGCCACGCCGTGCTGTTGCAACACGGTCGTCTTGTACACGCCGGATGCAGACGTGTCAGCCTTCACCGATGGCCGGACGATTGTCTTGGTGCTAGCCCCCACCGACTGGGCGGTCAAGGTCACCTCGCCCACGTCGCCGGCCTGGGCGCCGGTGGGCACTTGGACTCGGACCACGACTGAGTAAGAATGGCCCGGTGCGAGATTGCTGGCGCCGCTGACGACGGAAGTCTCCGACAGCTCGAGGGTTCCGCTCTGATCGAGGTCCTCGAGGATCTTGGCGGTCCAGGTCGTCGGAAGGCCGCTCGTCTGCAGCGAGATCGAATCGAAGCCGTTGCCCGAGTTCGTGATCGTCGCCGGGTAGTCGGCGACCGCGCCCGGGAGCCTGCTCTGGGCGTCGGTTGGTGGAGTGAGCTCGACGGCGAAGCCCTGCAGCGCGATCGTGCGGTAGGCTCCCACCGCGGTCGGCTTCTTGGGAGCCAGTCCAAACGGAGCTCGTTTCAGATCGAGGTCTGCACCTGCTGTGGCCGTGAGCGTGACATCGCCCACGTCGCCGGCCAAGGCGCCGGCCGGAACGGCCACGCGGACGATCGCCTTGTAGGCCTCACCCGCGCCGAGCAGCGACGTCTGGGTGACCTCCGTCGTCTCGTCGTTGCCTAGGGTGCCGTCGCCGCTGGCGTCGAAGTAAATGGACCCCGTCCAGGTCGTGGGCAGGCCGTTGGCCGAAAGCGACATCACGTCCGGACCGTTGCCGGTGTTGGTGATGGTCGCCGCGTAGTCGGCAACGTCACCAGGCAACCGGCTCGCAGTACCGGAGGCCGGCGTCAGGGCGACCGCGGGGGTGCGCAGGACAAACGTCGTGTAGATGCCTGTGGCCGTGCCGGTGGACTTGTCCGGGGCCTTGGTGGAGGCCTTGGTCTCGTTTTCTACCTGGGACACGGCCGAAAGCGTCGCCTCGCCCGAGCTGCCTGCTGTCGCAGTGGTCGGTACCGTGACACGTACGACCACGTCGTAGCTGTGCCCTGCCGAAAGCAATCCTGTGCTGTTCGTCGGCGAGACGTCCTCCGAGTCGCGTATCGCGTTGCCATTGACGTCGCGGACGATCTCCGCCGACCACCCTCCGGGCAACCCGGAGACCGAGAGCTTGAAGACATCGTCACCGTTTCCGGTGTTTGTTATCGTCGCCGGGTAGTCGGCGGTTGCGCCGGGGAGTTTGCTCGAAAGAGCGGTTTCCGGGGTCAGCTCAACGCCGACTCGCTGGAGAACAGTCGTCGTATAGACACCGGAAGCGGATATCGGCTCCTGATCCCTTGTGGGAGCGCGCTTCTGCTTGGCATCGTCGGGCGATGCGGTCAAGGTGACTGATGCCACGTCGTTGGCCGCCGCGCTGGCCGGCACGTCGACTCGAACGATGACGTGGGTCGCCTGGCCTACCCCGAGAGTGCCTGTGGAAGACGTGGCCTGGTCCTCCATACCGGCGATTCCATCCCCGTTCTGGTCTGCGAGCAGCGAAGCAGTCCAGGTGGTGGGGGCGCCGCTCAGCGACAGCAAGAAAGTCGTGGTGATGTTGCCGGTGTTGGTGATCGTGGCCGGGTAATCGGCGCTGAAGCCCGGAAGTCTGGCGAAGGAGGCGGTCGCCGGAGTGAGCTCCACGGCGACCTGGGACAGAATGGTCGTCGTGTACTTGCCGGTGGCCGTGGTTGTCGGGATCGCCCCGAACTGTGGGGCACGCTTGTCCGTGTTTTGGCTCGAGGACGCGGTCAGCGTGATCTCTCCCACCGTCCCGGCCGCAGTGCCTTGTGGCGCCGTCACCGAGACTATGACCGGAAAGCCCAGGTTTGCTCCCAGGCTCCCGGTGTTCGTCAGGACCTGGGTGTCCTCGGTGTCGCGGAATCCGTTTCCGTTCTCGTCCTTGACCAGGTTGGCGGTCCAGCCCTGGGGCAAGCCGCTCGTTGTCAGCGAGATTGTGTCAGGACCGTTTCCGGTGTTGGTGATCCGGGCCGGGTAATCGGCGACCTGGGCAGGCCGGACGAACTTGCTACCTGTGGCCGGGGTGAGAGTGATTGCGTACTTCTGGAGCGCCAGCGTCGTGTAGTTGCCACTGACGGTACCTTCTGGCTCGCCATTGGCCGCCGGCTGACGCTTACCCCGAGGGGCCTTGTTGTCAACCAGAGACGGCGTGGCCGTCAACGTCACGACGCCGACATCTCCTGCCTGTGCCCCGGCGGCGACGGTCACGCGCACGACGGCGTGGAAGCTATCCGCGGGGTCGAGGGAGCCGGTGCTGCTGGCCACCGTGTCCACCATCATGTCGACGTCGCCTTCTCCATCGGCGTCCGAGTAGACCTCCACGGTCCAGGTTGTGGGCAGTCCGCTGGTGGAGAGCGCGAAGGTGTCCGCGCCGTTGCCGGTGTTGGTGATGGTTACAGCGTAGTCGGCCGTGAGTCCGGGCAGCCGGTCGAGAGCGCCCGAGGCCGGCGTGAGCGTGGCGGCGTGCTTCTGGCTCACGGTTGTCTGGTACGAGCCCGACGCGGTCGGAAGGCCGCTGTTGGAGCGAGCGACGGTCCCCTTGTTCAGTTGCGAGTTCTGCTCCACGCCTTCGGCGGTGAGCACGACGGTCCCCTGGGCGAAGGCAAGCGCGTCGGAGGGAACGCTGACGCGTACGATGACGTGGAGGGCCTCATCGGAATTGAGGTTGCCCGTCGAAGTCAGCTGAGTGGTCTCCGCGTCGTCCTTGATGCCGTCGCCGTCGGTGTCCCTGAAGACGGTGGCCGACCAGCCCTGGGGAAGGCCGGTGGCCGTAAGGTTGAACTGGTCGGGATCGTTGCCGGTGTTGGTGATTGTGACGGCGTAGTCGGCGAGCGCGCCGGGCAGCGCGAACTTGCTACCCATAGCCGGCGCCAACTCCACGGCCCGCCCGCCCAGCACGGTTGTCGTGTAGGCGGCCGAGACGAGCCCCTTGCCCTTCACGTTGGCAGGGGAGGAGCCCTCCTTGGCTTTCTCCGTCGGAATATTGGCGGTGATGGTGATGCTTCCCGACTCGCCGCCGACGGCAGTGAGCGGGATGGAGACGGCGGCGACGAGGCTTCGACTGGTGAAGGCGGAAACCTGGCTGAATCCGGAGACTTCCGTGGTCTCTCCGACGTCTCGCAGACCGTTCTGGTTCGAATCCTCATAGAGCTTCGCGGACCAGTTCACGGGGAGCCCCGTGGCCGCCAACCCGATGGACACGGTGAAGTTGCTGGTGTTCGTGACCGTGACGGGGTAGTCCACGACTGCCCCGGGAAGCCCGGAGCTTGCGGCCGAGTCGGGCGTCAACTCGATGCCCTGCACGAAATTCACGTTGCGAGAGTCTTCGTTGCTGAAAATCGTAGAGCTGTCCCCGTCGAAGTCGTAGGTCACGGACGCCTTGTTCTTCACGGAGCTGCCGGCCGGGAGGTTGTCCGCCGCCTTGACCGTGAACTCGATCGAGACCTGCTCAGACGGCTGTAGATTCGCGATCTTGGCGACGACGGCACCCGGGGTGGTGACATTGAAATCGCCGTCCGCGTCCATGCCCGCGTCCGAGATGGCAACCGTTTCATCCCCTCGGTACAGCTTCATGGAACCGGGCACGTACGTGACGCTCACGGGGATCGGGTTGGTGATGGTCGCAAGCGAGTGGCCGGTACTATCGGCGAAGAACGTCACCGAGTAGAAGTACTGCAGGCCTGGGTTCACGGAGCCGGTGCCCGCCAGCGTTTGGAGCGACGCCCCCCTGACATTTGCCGGCAGAGAGAGGAGCAGTAGAAGCGAAATGGAGAGAAGAGTCTTGTGGTGCATGGGTATCTCGAGAACACGACAACCGTCGCCGCCTGCGCGACGGAAATCCCCCTGACTGAGTGGACCCCAATGCTCTCACCCCGAGCCGTCGCGAGTCAAGCTCCGGGTACCCGCGTCACAGAATTGTGCACGCCGCAAACGCGGACCCGTCATGAAATCCGGCTTCGGGCGTAGCCGGGGGGAGCCGCGATGGCAGCAGGAACAGGCTGCCGCGGGAGTGCTCAGGGCTGCGCGGTCGCGGCCGAGGCTATCCAGAGCAAAGCTTCCTCGTCGAGCGCGTCATGGATCGCCTTGCGGAGCATCTGCTCCGCTTCGGGATAGTACGAGCAACCGACATGACGCCGGCCGACATCCCAGACGCTGTCGAAGCTGCGATAGGCGTGGGGCGGGGGGAATCGCACGTGTTTTGACGCCTTTCCGACGAAGCTGCGTTCGGCCAGGAGCTTCCCGTCTTCCCCGCGGAGTGTCACCCTGACATCGATCCGAGCTCGGTAAGAGGCGTCGGAGAAAGGCGTGCGAGGCTCCGCGTAGCGACCAGAGCGCGTGGTGGCGGGATGGTAGAGGTCGTTGGTGAACACCCGCAGGGTCGGCTCGCCGAGCCGGATGTCGACCTTCGGCCCCCCGGGCCGGGTCAACGCCTCCACCCGACGGTGCGCCGCCTCCTGGAGCCGCCGCGTCAGTCCGGGTTCGGCCGGCTGGAGATTCTGCTCGAGCGCGAAACCCGGAGCGCTCGCCGCCAGTAGTGTAAGGAAGACGACCGTAGCCAGACGGGACATGACGCCATGTGCGTTATCTCCTCGAAGGGCGGCCGTCAACCGCTGGCGCATGCTCCGGGACTAGCCCGGATCGCCGCTTGCGAAAAGGCTTCTCGGCTGCTATAATCGGCCGGCCCAAACGGGCTCGAGTTCCCTGGAGGAGTGGCTGCATGATGTACACGAAACCCACGGCCCGGATCGTAATCCTCGCGGTTGCTCTCACCACCGGCAACGCCGCGCTGGCGGCCGACGGAGGCGCCCAGGTCTTCGCTGAGGCGCTCGTCAGCCAGAATCCGCTGGCCACGCGCTACTTCATGAAAGTGCCGCAGGTCGTCCACCTGACCCTGACCGATCGGCCCGAGCAGTTCACGGTCAAGCGTCTCCCGTCGGGAAACCTCAGCCAGAGCGCCGGCCTCTACGGCGAGCCGTACCTCATGATCCACCCCTCCGCCGAGGAGCTCGGGAAGGTCTACGAGGCGGTCAAGGACGGCAAAGTCACTCTGGAGGAGAAGCTCCAGCTGGCCGAGCTCTACGTGGCGTTCAACGAGAAGCCGTTCCAGCCGCCCGCCGGGGCCGAGGTCGCTACTCCGGACGCGGGTTATCTGACCAAGATGGAGCAGCGGCTGCTGAAGGTTGCCGCGTACTCCAAGAAGCTTCGCTTCCTCTTCAACAAGACCATGACGGCGCCCAACCAGTTCTGGAAGATCTTCTGGGGGGCCCAGATCAAGATCGTCACGCCGCTCAGCGAGCGCCACTCCACGGGCATCACCAACGACTTGCTCGAGGAGCTCACCGGCGATATCGATCGCGGCCAGGTCGCCATCAAGCCTGGCAGCCTCTTCGACCAGCTCGCTGGTGCCGTTGCGATTCACCTGATGATGCGCGACGAGGACACGCAGTCCTACCTCCCCGTGTTGAAGGGAATCGTCCAGAAGCTGCAGGGCGAAAGCGGCGCGCAGGCCCTGGACGGCCCCCCCGCCGGCGGAAACCCCGACGACCACGCCGCCGCCCTGAAGGCCCGGCTGGATGTCGCCAAGAAGCTGCTCGATCTGGTCCAGAACCTGGGCTGAGGGAGCAGGCTCGAGGCTTGGGGCTTGAGGCTTGAGGCTTGAGGCTTGAGGCTTCAGGCTTCAGGAGTCAGGTTTCAGGGATCAGGGATCAGGGATCAGGAAGCCTTAGTGGGGGGGCGAAACGCAGCGTGTCCGTCCGGCACGGTCATCGCAAGTTGCCCCGTCCCGCCCCTACTGACTACTGGCTACTGACTACTGACTACTGGCTACTGGCTACTGGCTACTGCCTCAGCCTTCCCTCCTCCAGCTTCCTCCCCCGCATTTCCCTGAGCAGCTCTTCGAACCTCGGAGGCAAGGGCGCTTCCAGCTTCAGTTGGCGTCCAGGCACCCTCGGGTGCGCGGTGCTCAGGGCGCGGGCGTGGAGAGCCAGCCAGCGCTCGGTGTCGCGGGCGAGGTTGACCGCGCGGTTCTCGAAGTAGTCGACGTCGACTTCGCGCCCGTAGAGGAAATCGCCGTGGATGGGGTGGCCCAGCCAGGCCAGGTGGGCGCGGATCTGGTGTTTGCGGCCCGTTTCGGGGCAGACGCGAAGAAGGGTGTGAGTCCCCAACCTCTCGACGACATCCCAGCGCGTCACACTTCTATCGCCGTCGGCACGCACGGTCATGCGAATGCGGACTGCGGAGGCCAGGTCTCGTCCCAGGGGGAGGTCGACGACACCCGAGGACTCCTCGGGTTCGCCTTCGACCAGGGCCAGGTACTCCTTATCGACGGTGCCGTCCTCGAAGGCCGTCTGCATCGCCCGCCGCGTATCGAGGTCCTTGGCCAGAAGGACCAGCCCTGACGTCAGCTTGTCCAGCCGGTGGCATGGGATGATCCCCGGCCACCGCTCCGAGAGTTGCCCGACCACGGTGTCTCTGGTCATCAGCCGGACGGGATGCACCAGGATTCCGGCAGCCTTGTTGACCGCGACCAGCCACTCGTCTTCGTAGAGAATCTCGACGCCGCCGGTGTCGGGCGGTGGACCGGCCGCTGCCGGATCGATGCTGAGGGTGTCGCCCGTCCGCATGCGACGGGCGGGTGGCACGGTGCGGCCGTTTACCAGCACCTGGCCGGCCTGCACTCGGCGACTCCAGGCGCTGCGCGAAAACGGGCGATATCGCTCCCGCAGGTAGTGGTCCAGGCGCATGCCGTCGGGACCTTCGTACGGGAAGCGGAACCAATCCGAGGAGCTCATTTCAGTCGATTTGCGTTCATTTAAGGCCCGCGCGTCCGAGCTACAGGGTATCGTGCCGGCCCGATGACGTCTTCCGAGAACACCCGTGGGGCGCGCCTCGAGGGAGGCCACCGGCCGCTGGAGCGCCTGTTGACCCGCGGCGCCGCAGCCTTGACGCTGACGGAACTGTGGGAGCTCCTGCTGAGCGCCGGCACGCTCGAGGCTGACGGTGCCCGCGAACTGCTGGGCAACCGGGAGGCGCTGGCGCGATTGGCGCGCTGCTCGCTTGCCCGCCTGGTGGAACTGAGCGGCCTGGACGCCGGGCGCGCTGCCAAGCTGATGGCCGTCTTCGAGCTGGTCCGCCGCTTGTCGGAGGAGTCGGTGGGTCTGGTGACTCCGATCACGTCCTCGGCCGACGCCGCCAGACTTCTGGTGCCGGTGCTTCGTCTCCAGCGAAAGGAAGTGTTCTCAGTGCTCTGCCTGGACACGAAGGGGCGAGCGCGCGCCATCCGCCAGGTGAGCGTGGGCAGTCTCAGCGCCAGCATCGTCCATCCCCGCGAGGTCTTCGCCGAGGCCATCCAGGAAGGGGCGGCCTCGGTCATCCTGGCGCACAACCACCCCTCCGGGGACCCGAGCCCTAGCCCCGAGGACGTCGCGGTCACACACAAGCTGGTGCGTTCCGGCGACATCCTGGGCATTCCGGTCGTCGACCACGTGATCGTCGGCGACGAGGGGTTCGTGAGCTTCCAGGACAGCGGGCTGATGCCGAAGGCCCTCCCGTGACCCGCCGGGCCGATCCGATTGCGAGGAACGTCCGTCGGCGCCCCCCCGCTCAGCCCAGCTTCAGCAGCTCCCGGCTTATGACCAGTCGCTGGATCTCTGAAGTCCCTTCGCCGATTTCGAGGAGCTTGGCGTCCCGGAAGTAGCGCTCCACCGGATAGTCGACGGTGAAGCCGTAGCCCCCATGGATCTGGATGGCCGAGTTCGACGCCCGCATCGCGACCTCGGAGGCGAAGAGCTTGCACATGGACGCCGGGACCGTGTGGGGCAGCCCTGCATCCTTGGCGCGCGCCGCGTGGAGCACCAGCAACCGGGCGGCCTCGACGTCGGTCGCGATGTTCGCCACCATGTGGGCGATGGCCTGGAACTCGCCGATCGGTTTGCCGAACTGCTTGCGCTCGCGCGAGTACTTGACGGCGGCGTCGAGCGCCGCCTGTCCGATGCCGACGCCCATCGCGCCAATTCCGATGCGCCCGCCGTCCAGCGTGCGCATGAAGTTCTTGAAGCCGTCGCCCTCGTTTCCCAGCAAGTTCTCCGCGGGCACTTCCAGATCCTGGAAAAGGATCTCCACGGTGTTCGAGGCGCGCATTCCCAGCTTCTTCTTCTCGGTGGTTCCGATGACGAAGCCGGGCTGGTCGCAATCGGCGATGAAGCTCGAGATGCCCTTGGTGCCGGCGCCCGGCGTCGTCACCGCCGTCAGGACGGCCGTCTTGGCGTAACCGCCGTTGGTAATGTAGATTTTGCGGCCGTTGACGATCCACTTGTCCCCGCGCTTCACGGCCGTTGTCTGCGTGCCGCCAGCGTCGCTGCCGGCCTGGGGCTCGGTCAGGCAGAAGCATCCGAGCACTTCACCGCGAGCCAGGGGAGGAAGGTACTTCTTCTTCTGAGGTTCGTTGCCGAACATCAGGATCGGCGAAACGACCAGGCCGTTGTGGGCGGCCATCGTCAGGCCGATGGAGGCTGAGGCGCGCGTGACCTCCTCGATGGCGAGCGCGTAGCTCACCATGTCGGCGCCGGCACCGCCGTAGGCCTCCGGGACCTCGAGCCCCAGGAGGTTGAGCTCCGCCATCTTCTTCAGCAGAGCCAGCGGCAGCTCTTCTCGGCGATCGATGTCGCTGGCGATGGGGGCGATCTCTACGTCTGCGAAATCGCGGACCGAGTCGCGCAGCATTTCCTGCTCTTCTGTCAGACCATACGGGCTCGTCATCGGGATGCACTCCTTAAAAAAGATGGGCCCGCATCCTATGTCAACGGGCCATCTCTGTCAACCCGCTTGCAGGGGCCGGCAGGGCAACGGCAAAGTCGTCGGAAATCGGGTCCAGGCACCGGAAGCCCGGCCGGCCGACCGGACGACTGCCAAGCTTAAAGCGGGCTTCCGGAGGCTGTCCCCGTTTACCGCCTCCGGGCTCGAGACTTTGCCGGGCCCCAGCAGGAGCGGGGAACGCGGGTTGCATTCGCGGTCGGTGAGTGCTATAGTGCCGCGTCCCGCCAGGCCTTCCGGTCGTTCTTCGGGGCGGCTGCGGGCTCGATAGTGAGGACCGTTTCGACCCCTCGAGGGAGGACTCGCAATGGGCGTCTTCGAAATGGTCTCGGCCGACGGCTACGAACAGGTCGATTTCTGGTTCGACAAGCCGACCGGACTGAAGGCCATCATCGCCATCCACTCGACGACTCTGGGACCCGCACTCGGCGGCGTCCGGATGTGGCCGTACAAGTCGGAAGAGGAAGCTCTCACCGACGTGCTCCGCCTGGCCAAGGGCATGACCTACAAGGCGGCCGCCGCGGGCCTGAACCTGGGCGGCGGCAAGGCGGTCATCATCGGAGACCCAAAGCAGCAGAAATCCGAGGCGCTGCTGCGCGCCTTCGGTCGGGCCGTCGAAAGTCTCCACGGCCGCTACATCACGGCCGAGGACATGGGGACGAACATCTGGGACATGGATCACATCAGCGTCGAGACGCGCTACGTGACCGGGCTGCTTGCCTCCAAGGGCGGCAGCGGCGACCCCTCTCCCGTGACGGCTTACGGCGTCTACACGGGGCTGAAGGCCTGCTGCAAGGAGGTCTTCGGGGACGCTTCTCTCAACGGCAAGACCGTCGCCATCCAGGGCACCGGCAGTGTCGGTTACAACCTGGCCAAGCACGTCTATAAGGAAGGCGGCAGGGTGGTCGCCACGGACGTCAGCGGCGAGAACCTGGAGCGCGTGGTCCGCGACTTCAACGTGGAGACGGTGAAGCCGGAGGACATCTACGGAGTCGACTGCGAGATCTTCGCCCCGTGCGCCGTGGGCGCGGTGATCAATGACCAGACCATCAACCGCCTGAAGTGCAAGATCATCGCCGGCGCGGCCAACAACCAGCTCGAGCACGAGCGCCACGGCGACCTCCTTCACCAGAAGGGCATCCTCTACGCCCCCGACTTCGTCATCAACGCCGGCGGACTCCTCAACGTCTACGAGGAGCTACACGGCTACAACCGCGAACGGGCGATGCAGAAGGTCGGCCAGCTCTTCCAGGCCATCACCAGCATCGTGCAGATGTCCCGCCGCGAAAACATCCCGACCTATCAGGCCGCCAATCACGTCGCCGAGGACCGCATCCGGCTCATCCGCGAAGTGAGCCGGACTTACCTCAAGAGGAACTGACGTGGAAATCAAGGGCAAACGCATCCTGGTCCTGGGCGGTTGGGGGCAGGTCGGTTCGGCCATCTGCCGGGAGTTCATGGAAGAGCGGCCTGCCCAGATCATCGTCTCGAGCCGCTGGGAATGGCAGACCAAGGAGGCGCTCGCCCAGCTGGAGGTGGAGTTCCCTGGCGGGGCGACCGACCTGGCGGGCGAGTGGGGCGACGTGCTCGCCCGCTACGAGCACAAAGACTCCGACCGCCGCGAGCTGCTGGACGACGAGGCGGCCAGGCGAGGGCTCCTCGCGGACCTGTTCGACGAGCTTAAATCCGAGCTGTTGCGGCAAACCTTCCTCTACCGGGTCATCATGCGATACCGGCCGCACATCATCGTCGACTGCATCAACCTGGCGACCATCGTCGCCTACCAGGACGTCTATCGCTCCACGCGCCACGTCCTGCGGACATTCGACGAGCGGCCCGCCGAGGCTCGCGAGGCCGTGGAGCGGCACCTGGCGGCCAGCTACGTGCCGCAGCTCATCCGGCACGTGCAGGTGCTGTTCAACTCGATGCTCGAGGGCGGAACGCGCTTCTACGTCAAGATCGGTACCAGCGGCACGGGTGGCATGGGGCTCAACATCCCGTACACGCACAGCGAGGAGAAGCCGTCGCGGGTTCTGCTCTCCAAGTCCGCGCTGGCCGGCGCCCACACGCTCTTGCTGTTCCTGATGGCCCGCACTCCCGGCGCTCCGATCATCAAGGAAGTGAAGCCGACCGCGGCGATCGCGTGGAAGCAGATCGGGTACGGCCCGGTCCTCAAGGGCGGCCGGCCGGTGGCGCTGGAGCAAGTCGAAATGGCCGATGCCGTGGAGCTGGGAGAGCGATTCAGTTCGGCGGCGCCTGCTGCGCTGGAGAAGGCGCTCGCGGCGCGCCCCACGAAAACGCTCGAATCGGTCTTCATCGACACGGGCGAGAACGGCGTCTTCAGCCGCGGGGAGTTCGAGGCCATCACGGCAGTGGACCAGATGGAGTACGTCACCCCCGAGGAGATCGCCAGGAACGTCATCTTCGAGATCAAGGGCGGCAACACGGGCCACGACGTCATCAACGCGCTCGACCAGGCCTCGATGGGGCCGACCTATCGCGCGGGCGCGCTGCGCGAATCGGCGCTGGCCGCGATGCGCCGGCTGGAGGACGAGCACCGCGTCGACAGCATCGCCTTCGAGAACCTGGGCCCCCCGAAACTCTCCAAGGTCCTCTTCGAGGCCTATCTTCTCAAACGCGCCTTCGGCACCCTGCAGGCCGCCGCTGACGCCTCGCCCTCGGTGCTGCAGGAGCGCGTCTGCCAGGTGGTCTCGAGCGACGCAGACCTGCGTGCGCGCATCGTCAGCATCGGAATCCCCATCCTCCTGGCGGAAGGAAACCGCCTGCTGCGCGGACGCTCGGTCAAGGTGCCTACCGACGACGCCGAGCTCACAGTGTCGCCAGAGCGCATCGAGCTCTGGGCCGAAGACGGCTGGGTGGACCTGCGACTGCGCAACTTCGAGCGCTGGCACGCGCGATTTCACGAGATCCTGCGGGAGATGAGCTCCATCCCCCCCAATGACTCGTCCTCCCGCTACGAGCGCAATCACAACTACTGGTTCCGGGACCCGGCGATACAGCCGGGCAAGATCGCAAGCTGGCTCTTCATCCGCGAGGAGAAGGGCAGCCGCATGAAGAACTGACCGCGAGGTCCACGCCAAATGATCATCGTCTTCAAGCACGACGCCAGCGAGGAACAGGTCCAGGCCGTAGTCACCCGCATCACCGAGCTGGGCATGTCACCGCATCTGTCCAAGGGGATCGCCCGCACCCTCCTGGGTGCCATAGGCGACGAGAAGATCCTCAACGCCCACCCCGTGGACGCCATGCCGGGCGTCGAGCGGGTCATTCCCGTCCTGAAGCCCTACAAGCTGGCCTCCCGCGAGTTCAAGCGGGAAAACACGATCATCGACCTGGGCGACGGTGTGCTCGTCGGAGGCCCGCGCTTCGAGGTCATGGCCGGACCCTGCGCCGTCGAGAGTCGCGAGCAGACCCTGGAGATCGCCGACATCCTCAAGGGCTTCGGCGTGCGCATCCTTCGTGGCGGCGCCTTCAAGCCTCGCACGTCTCCTTATGCCTTC
>JACQZN010000013.1 GCA_016213845.1 Candidatus Wallbacteria bacterium | reverse complement strand
GACGGACGCCGGAGGCGTCGGAGGGCTCGATCGCGGGTGGGGCGATGTCGGCCATCAGGTAGAGCGGCGAAAGGCCGTCGAGCTCGCCCACGAGCGCGCCGTCTGCGATGGCGCCGGGCTGGTAGACGAAGCGGCCGGCCTGCAGCCGGTAGAGTCCCAGCCGCGCCGCGGGATGTGACGAGGCGGTCGGGAAGCGGTCCAGCTCCAGCCGGAAGCGGCCGACCAGTCCGAGCCGCCCGGGCTCGGGGACGAAACCGGCGACGGGCGCGACGACAGCGAGCCCCGCGCCCCGCGCCGCGCCTGTCGCGGACGCGTCTTCGAGGCCGCCCGTCATGGCCTCGCCGAAGGCGGCAAGCGCTCCGTCGGCGGCAAGCGCGTTGGCGGGCAGCTCCACCGTTCCGGCCTTGTTGGGCAGAGTGACCTGGTTGCGATTGGCGGCGATGATGCTCGTGACGGGGAAGTCGAGCAGCCGGGTCGAAGTGTTGCCTCGCGTGTCGGTGCCGGTGATGGCCAGGCGCGCGTTGCCCGGGAAGTTCCTGTTCACCGTGTAGACCCCTGAGAAGACGGCCTCGCCGCGGCGAACCAGCGTGAGGTTCACCGCCGGCCCGCCGGGCTGGGTCACGGTCAGCAGCGGCAGCGACTCGATCGGCTCGGGCACGCCGTTCTCCTGCGTGAGCGCCTTGATGTGGAAGAGTATCTCGCTCCTTTGAATCGGGTTGGCGAACGCGCGGACCTGCCAGAATGGCCCGACGTCGACCTCGAAGGCCTCGCTCGTGACGGGCATCGGGTTGCCCGCGACGTCGCGCGCGCCGCCGACGCCGATGATGGCCGGTCCGTTGAAGTCGGGCGACGCCGGGTCGGGCTGGATGTCGACCAGCCCGCGCCATGAGGATTCGTCGAACGAAATCTGGCGCACCACGACCTCGCCCAGCCGGGAGTTGGCCGGCTTGAGCGTCACCGTCGGGGGGCGGGAGAGGTCCATCGGCTCCGAGAACCGGATGCCGATCCGGATCTGGCCGTCGAGGATGTCGCCCGCGTGGGCGTCGGGGACGGTGGCATCGTAGGCGAACACTTCGCGCACCGCCGGAGGAGTCACGTCCAGGTAGAAGACGAAGTTGTGCGAAGGGTCGCCCGTGCGGCCGGAGGTGTCGAGCGCGTTGACGGTCCACGTGTAGCGGCCCTCGACGAGCTTGTCGAGGTTCAGCGTGACGCCCGGCTCTGCGGCCCCCGTGCGGCGGGTGATCGGGTTGCGGTTCGGGTCGGTCACCGTGAGCAGGTAACCGCTGGCACCCGGGACCTGCGCCCAGTGGAAGTCGATGACCGGGCCGGAGGTCGACGACTCGTGCGCAGGCGCGCTGAGCGCTGGCCGCTCCAACGCCAGCCTGCGCACCGTGAACTGCCGCACCACGGCAGTCCGGTTCCCCGCGACGTCGATCGCCTCGACCACCAGCACGGCGTTGCCGTCGTACTCCGGCATCTCGGCCGACAGGCGATAGTTGATGACCGTCCCTGCCTGCACCAGCCGCACGTTCGGCGAGAGCGTCGCCGTCGTCGGCTCCACCAGCGGCGCGCCCGTGGTGACGAACCGGCCGTCGGCCCGGAAGACCGACACCAGCACACGGTCGATGCCTTGGCCGTTGTCCGCGGGTGTCTTTCCGTTGTCCGCGACGGTGCCCGTGATCGCCAGCGACCGGCCCGTGAAGACTTCGCCGCTGGTCACGCCTTCCAGCGTCAGCACCGTCGGCGCGATGGTGTCGAAGACGAATCCCGACCGGCTGGGCGTGCCCGTGTTGCCCGCCTGGTCGACCGGCACGACGCGGATGTCCCACTCGCCGTCGAAGTCGCCGCCGGTCGTGAGACCGCTGGGTCTGCCCGTCGACGGGTCGACCCTCAGCTCCAGGAAGACGTTGGCACGCTTGGGGCCCGTGTAGCATGGTGACGTCACGGGCGGCACCACGTCGCGGAAGCGGATGACGCTCTGCAGAAGAGAGTTGTTGGTGGTCGACGAACCCTCCGGCAGCGACGCCAGCGTCGTCGGATGGCGCTTCACGAGCGTCAACACGATGGTGCTGCCGGTCGTGGGCGAGGTGTTGACGCCGCTCCCCGGGTAGCCGTTCGACGATACGGCGTCCACGACCGTCGCGCGGATGGCGGTGAGCGGACCCGTGACCATCTGGCCGCGTGCCGGGAAGAAGGTGTCGTCGGTGCTGTTCCCGAAACGGCCCAGCTCCACGAGCGCGCCGTCCAGCACCGCGGGCTTCTGCGTGTCGAGCACAAAGCTCCGGAGGATGTTCTGACTCTCATTGCCGGCCACGTCCCGCGGCAGCACGCGCAGCAGGTACTGGCCGTCGTCGGCGCCGTCTTTCTTCAGCGGCTCGCTCAACACCAGCTCGATCCGGTCCGGAGCGCTCGTGCGCACCGACGCCGCCACCGGACGCACCGAGGGACACGCCTGCTCCAGCGTCATCCGCGAGCGCGCCAGGTCCAGCTCCGCGGTCACGGTCGGCGAGAGCGTCGCGCTGAGCACCGTGCGGCCCCGCGAGTCCGAGGGGATCGCGGCAGCATTCAGGATGGCGCCGTCGCCCGGCACCGTCGCCGTCACGAACACCGGGCTTATCGCCTCGGTGTCCAGCTTGTAGACCAGATCGACGGTGTCGGTGTTGCCGGCGAAATCCCGGACCGTGACGCGCAGCTGGTAGGTGCCCTGCTTGATGAACTGCCCCTCGTCGAACTGAAACGTCACGCTCTGCGGCGAGAAGACATTGACGAACCCGCTGCGCTCGGTCGTCGGGTCCGTCTCGATGGGCCCGAACGCCTGCACCTGGGTCGCCTCGATGTCGACGCCGCTGGCGGGCTGAAGGCTCCTGGGGTTCTCGAGCACGCTGATGAAGATCGGGTTCGGCGCCGACGAGACCACCGATCCGGGCGCCGGCCGTGTGTTGGCCGGGTCCAGAACCGGTGGCAGGGCGTCGACGAAGAACAGGCCCCTCACGCGCGCCTCGGGCGTGAGCGGATTTCCGGCCCGGTCGAGACCGCCCGTCACGATGACGTCGACCGGTCCCTGAAACTCCTCGCCCGGCAGCACGACGAACGTGTAGTCGAAGATGAGGTCGGGAAGCACGGTCGCGCTCAATGACGCGGGAAGGGCGAAGCTCCCGCGCTGCGTCACGAATACGTCGGGCGCCAGAGACATCGGCTCCGAGTACTCCACCCGCAGCGTGACGACCTGGCCCGGCGCGAAGAACTCCGTGCGACTGTTGTTCGCCTGCCGCCCGTTGATGCTCACGCTCTTCACGAACGGCGCCGTCGTGTCGCGCTGGAACCGCAGCTCGCGCGCCGAGGCCGTGGGCGAGAAGCGACCCGAAGCGGCGATGGCGGTGGCCGTCACCGAGTAGAGGCCGTCGATCACCTTCGAGAGGTCCACCACGTTGCGGAACTCGCCGCCGATGACGATCGGCGTCGATTCCACGGGGATTCTCGACGACGGGAAGAGACCGACCCCCGGGAAGACGTTGAAGTTGATCGTGCTGAATCTCTCGGCCGCGCCGTTGGCGGTGAGCTTCGGCGAGTTGGTGATCACGATGCCGTCGAATCCGCGGTCGAACTCGGGGGCGGCTGGGTCCGAGTTGTCCAGGATGATCTCTCCGGCCAGCTGGCGCGGCGAGCGGCCCGATGTCGACTCGACCTCGGCCTCGACGGAGTAGATGACGTTGCGGTCGGGGTTGGAGACATCCGGAGTCAGGTGGAAGTCCTTCTCGAAGGCCTCGCCGCCGCCCAGGTTGGTGATCTTCTCTTCGATCTGGAAGCTGCCGGTGGTCTGGCGGATGAAGAAGGTCACCGTGAAGGGGCCGGTCTTCTCGCCGACACTGCCCCGGACGTGGACCGGCACGCCGGGCCGCACCAGGCTTCCGCTGGGCGGAGTGATCTCCAGGAACTCGAAGCGCGGGTCGGCGGCGATGCGCGTCAGCGGCCGCGTCAATGGCGCGGCGCGGTTGCCGGCGGGATCGACAGCCGTGATGGTGAAGGTGTTCAGTGTCGGACCGGGCGGAAGAAACGGCACGCCGACCCCGAGAACGACGAAGTTGCCGGCCAGATCGGCCTCCGTCGAGAAAGTCTTGCCGCTGCCGTTGTCGACCGTGACCTTCGAGAACGGCTCGGTGAGGCCCACGACGTTCACGACGGCATTGGCTGTGGAGGGGCCGGGAAAGATGGAGACGTTGGCGAAGGTCGGCGCTTGCGTGTCGGCGACCACCGTGAGGATGTTCGAGACGACCTGCTGGCCCGCGGCAAGCGCGTCATTGGCCGTCGCTCGCAGGAAGAAATCGTTCGACGTGTTCGGCAAGAGTGGTACCGTGACGCGGCCGGCGCCGACGCGGTCGGTCGTGAACGTGGTGGCGGCGACCGCGTTTCGGACGACGTCGATCTGGTAACTGGCTGCCGTGCCGTTCAGCGTGAAGTCGATGACCGCATTGGCCGCGCTCGTGGAGCGTGTCGGTGGCTGGATGGCGTCGAGAGTCACCTTCAACACGGAGGTCTGCAGGTCCCGCACGATCACGGGCGACAGCGGCGACGTGCGCACGAAGGCGCCGTTCTTCTGATCCTGCAGCGTGACCGTGAAGGTGTTGGCGCCTTCTTCGAGCGGAACGGCGATCTCGATCGCCTGCCGCGTGCCGGCCGCCGCCGTGCGCCGATAGTCCTTCGTGGCGACGATCTTGTCCGGGTTGGACGTGGGCTTGACGAGCGCCCTGTAATCGCTGGGCGTGGCGTCGACGTCGACTGTGAGGACCGCCTGGCCGGCCTGGAGCGGCGCCGGTGGCAGAGGCGGCTGCGGGCCCTCCGCCGGCCGGAAGGCCGTCGCCGGGAAGGTGACCGACTGGATGGCTCCGTGGGCGAGCGCGGGGTAGAGCCAGAGGGCCACGAGCGAGGCGAGCGCCAAGCGAAGAGCAACTCGCGCCGAGGCCGTCGATAGGCTCGGGACCAGAGCATTTCGGTGCGGGCGGGTTCTCATCATCGCAGCACCACCAGCTTGCCGGATTTGCGGTCGCGGTGGCCGGCGCCTGCGGCCTCGACCCGGAAGAGGTAGACGCCGTTCTCGAAGGCGTCGATGTCGAAGTCGACCTGCTGCAGCCCCGCGGCGGTCGGGCCGTCGACAGTGGCCAGAACGTCGCCCGCGGCGTCGAAGAGACGGACTCGCACGGAGTCGGCGGCGCCGAGCAATCGATAGCGGATCATCGCGGGCGAGCGGCGCGCAGGATTGGGGACGGCCAGCACCTCGCCCAGGCCTTGGTAGCCCGCGACATGGAGCATGGCCTCCGGTCCCGCCGCCTCATTGCCGGCTCGGTCGGTAGCGAGCAGCCTCACGCGGTGTTCGCCGGCTTCGACCTCCATCGGGACCGCCAGCACCGCCTCGTCCCGCGCGGCCTCGAACCGGCCCGCGTGGCGTCGGCCTTCGATCTCGAAGGTCACGGAGCTCGCTTCGACACCGCTTCCGGCGTCGGCGACGGAAGCTCTGAAGGTCGGGCCCTCCAGACCGAGCGGCTCGAGCCTGGGCTTTCCGGCGGCCGGAGCCTGCCAGTCCTCCATGAGGGCAAAGCTTCCGAGCCGCTCGACGGAGGCTTCGACAGCACCGTCGGCCGTGGCAGCCGCTACGAATCGCCACCGGCCGGACTCGAGACGATAGAGCCCGCGGCGATTCGCAGCTCCGGACTTGGCCTGCTCGAGAGCGCCGCCGACGCGGAGCACGGCGGGTCCAGCCAGACCGGGCCGTTCGGGGAGAAACGCGCCCAGGTCCCGTACGATGCGAAGTCCAGAGCCTGCCCGGGCCGTATCGGACTTGAAAGAGCCGGCGACTCCGCCGAGCGCGTTTTCCGAAGGCAGCCAGTAGAGGGCCGTGCGCTCCGGAGCCGACTCCGCCGGCACCTCCAGCTCCGCGCCCTTCCTCAGCGCTTGCAACGTCACGCGGGCGCGCGCCAGCACGCTGGCGACGTTCAAGCTGAATGTCCGGGTGGCGGTGACTCCGGCGAGATCGGTACCGGTCACCTGGAAGTCGAGCACGCCGATGAGGCCTGGCTCGATGCGCACCGTTGCGGCGAACGCGCTGTTGGGAACTGCCGCGCCCAGCACCGGCGTCACGGCCAGACGCGTCAGGCGCAGGGTGCCCTGCTGCCCGACCAGCACGGTGGGCGTCGTGGAGAGCGATTCGGCCGCCGGGTCGGCGAGGCTTTCGAGCACGGAGAGAATCTGGCTCGTGTTGCTCGGCTCCACCGGCGCCGTAAGGCCCGTCGTGACCCGGCCGTTCGGGAAGGACCGGACGATCAGCACCAGCTCCCGCGGCTCCACCGGGTTCGGGAAGACTCGTGAGTCGAAGGCGGGCCCCAGGTTGACGCGGAATGGCGCGGTCACGGTCGGCATCGCGTTGCCGGCCAGGTCGGCACCGCCCCTCACCGTGAGCATCGCAGCGCCGTTGTTGTCCGCGGCGATTCCCGGGATCGGCAGCTCCAGGGTGCCCTGCCAGGTGGCGCCGGTCGCAGTGGTCGTGAAGCTCGAGAACCGGACCGACTGCAGCGGGATCGAGCGATCGGCCAGCTGGACGTTCACGGCTAGCGGCTGGCGGAGGTCCAGTCCGGCAGTCTCCGCGATCTGCACCGTGATGGGCAGCTGTCCGGCTCCGACGGTCGGGTTGCCGCCCGTGGATACGTTGTTCACCAGCACGTCCGAAACGACCGGACGGACCAGGTCGACCGTGAACCGCGAGGGGGCCGAGAACGGCCCCGTGTTGACGCGCGTCACGTCGATGGAGCGCATGCGCCACTCGAACACGTTGTCCTGCGTCGTCGAGAGCGTGGCGCCTGCTGCGGCGAGGAATCCGACCAGGTCGACGGGGCCGAGCGTGACGGCTGGATGGTCGACCAGGAAGTTGGGAACGGTGCGCGGCGTCGGGGGGCTGACGCGGCTCAGTTCGAGCTCGTAGACGCGCGCCTGGTTCACCGCCTTCCATCGGAAGTCCGTCGTGAGGACGCGCGTGATGCGGTTGGCGGGCGGCGCGGCCAGTTCGGGCGGACCCAGCGGTGCAGTGCGCACGGAGATGTTGCGCGTGATTGCCGTGCGATTGCCGGCGCGGTCGGTAGCTCGCAGGAGCAGTCGGGCCGGGCTGTTGATGCGCGGGATGGCCGTGGCGAAGGACCAGCGCGCCACGGTCGTGACGGGGATGGTCGGCGTGATGCCGGTCGTCTCGAGGACGCTGTCTGCATCGCGGAAGTCGAAGAAGGGGGGCGCGGTCGTGACGCGCCCCTGCGCGTCGACACCCTCGAGGCGGATCTGCACCGTGCGCGCGACAAAGGTCCCGGCAGCGGCTCCACGGTCGAAGCCGGCCGGGCCTCGATCGTAGACGGTGCCGCTGATGGCGAAGCTGGAATCGGCCAGGAAGGACCCCTCGGGGAAGTCGTCGATGTCGAGGACCGGCCGCTGGGTGTCGTAGGTGAACGTCCGCTTGGCGAAGGCCGAGTTGCCCGCCCGGTCGAAGATCGTGACCTTGACGGCGTAGACGCCGTCCTCGGTACCATCGTCCGCGAGGCTGCGGGAGGCGCCCGCGTTGTCGAGGAGCTCGGCCGACACGACTTCCACGGGGAGCGTGCCGATGAGGGAGCCGGGCTCTGTGCGGAAGCGCCGGCGCGTATCGATGCCGGTGCCCGGGTTGGTGGTGTTTGGGAACGTGGGCCGCACCAGCTCGAGGTCGAAACGGGTCCGGTCGAGATCGAGACCGGACTGCGCGAGCGGGAAGGGATTGGGGACCAGCGGGATGCCATCAGCCACGCGCACTCGGGTCTCGCGCAGCGGGAACTTGACGGCTGAGAGCTCTGCCGGGACGAAGTCGAGGAAGATGGGCACCACCGTGTCGTAAGTGAAGGTGCCCGTGACGGTGGGGCTCTTGTTTCCGGCCTGGTCCACGGCGTCGGTCTCGATGAAGTAGACGCCGTCCGCGGAGCCGTCGACGGCCAGGGGGGGGCGGACCGGGATGGCGAGAGTGCGCACGCGGGTGGTGACGGGAGACTGGCCGATGGCGCCGCGATTGGGGTTGAGGAAGCGCGCCGTGCTGACGGGAGTGCCCGCCACCGAGGGCGGCGGCATCGAGACCTGGATGTTGTCGATGGTGGTGAAGACGGCGGCGTCGGGACCGAACCTGGGGAGCGTGCTGACGGCGGAGCGGTCTGCGGGGTCGAAGCTGATGAGCGGCGTCGGGATGGACAGGCGATCGAGGATGAACGTGCTGGTGAAGATCGTGCTGTTCCCGACGCGGTCCTCGGCCTCGACGCGCAGCTCGTAAGTGCCGTCGGTGGCCAGCGGCGTCACGGGGCGGGCCGCGACGTCGAACGGGGAGGTCGCGGTGATGGGAGTGACGGCGACCTCCAGAGTCGGGATGCGCTCCAACGGTCCGAAGAGTCGTACGCGGCTTCGGGTGGTGTTGACGCCGCTGGCGGTGCCGCTGCCGTTGGCGGCCACGGGATCGGCCAGGTCGGCGGCCAGCGTGGTGACGACGGTGAGCTGGGTGCCCGTGGACGGGAAGAAGGCTTGCGGGCCCGAGACGGAGAGGCGGGGCGAAACGGAATCGACGATGAACGCCTGGGCGACCGGGGTCGGATTCGGGACCCGGCCGAAGATGTCGAGGCCCGAGCGGAAGTCGAGATCGGCGCGGCCGTCGAACTGGTCGGGAGTCGTCAGGACTTCGTAGCGGAAAAGGAGCACCTGGGTCGGGTTCTCGGAGGAGGGAACGGAGCTGAGCAGCGTGGTGGGACGAGGCTGGGAGTTGAACTGCTTGACGGTCATGCGCGGGGCGGCGACCAGCAGGGTGTTGTACTTGACCCGGAACGTGAGCACCTCGAGGCCGACGAAGACAGGGGTCGAGGGTGGGATGGGGAAGATGCTGACGTTTCTGCCGCCGGGGAAGGGGTCGAGGGTGATGTCGACGATGTCGCCTGGGACGTCCTGTCGGAAAATCTCGAAGGGCTCGACGGAGTCGACGGGATCGGTGTTGTCGAAGGTGTCGACGGTCTGGATGAAGATGGTCGTGGGTTGAGTCACACCGGTGGCGACGGTGCTGATGTTGAGGCTCTTGAAGGCCCACTTGCCGTCCGGATCGGCCACGGTGGTTTGCGCGCTGGGGGGCAGCGAGTTGAACTGGGAGTCCTTGCGAGGGATGCGGTTGGGGAGCGTTCGCGGGATCGGCAAGACGAAGATGCCCGTGGTGGGGGGCGTCATGACCGCGACGAGGGAGCCGGGCTCGGCTCGGCCCTCGAGGCGCATCGTGCGCTGACCCGTGAAGAACGGCTGCTCGGCCGGGAAGTCGATCAGGGGACGGCGTGCCGGCACGATGTCGCGGATGACCAGGATGCTCGAGGTGACGCCGCTCTGGCCGCTGGCGTTGAAGCCGGTGAAGGTGACGAGGGTCGGGACGCCCTCTTCGACCCTGCTGACGTCGATGCCGGAGGAGTTCGCCGGGTCGAAGACGAAGGTGACGGCCGTCGAAACGGCGAAGCTCGAGACGCTGACGGTCGGCACCCCGGCTCCCTGGGCCTCGACGCGCGCGACGGGGGTGTTGATGTCGGTGGCGCGGCCGCTGACGCGCAGCAGGCTCTGCGTGCCAGGGTCGGTGAAGGGCGGCACGGGCACAGGCACGCCGGTTCCATTGTCGGCAATCTCGGGGCTCTTGAGGGACATCAGGAAGATGTTGTCGTTGGCGCCGAAGCTGTTGGGCGGGAAGCCGGAGATCGGGTCGTAGTTGTCGTCAGGGCCGCTCGCGGCGAAGTCGAGCGTGATCTTGGGGCCGACGGGGCCCTTGATGTAGCTCTGAAAGGCTCGGGCACTGATGTTGCCAACCTGGTCGATGGTTCGGACGGTGATGAAGATGCGGCCGTCCGGGAAACCGGTGACGTTGGCCGGCACGAAGAAGCTGAAGCTGTTGGGGATGCGGCCCAGGACGTCGATCGGGAAGGTCGTGTAGGTGGGGCCCGAGGGGACGCTGGTGGTGCCGTTGTCGAGGGCACTCGAGTGCTTGTTGCTGTCCGGCAGGCCCGGGACGACCAGGGTGGTGATGATGGTCGGGGTGATGGCCGACTGCAGCGTTACCTCGAAGTCGACGGAGCCGTGCTCCTCCAGGTTGGTGAATCCGATGACGTTGGTGACGAAGCCGCTGACGACCACGGAACGCGCGTCGGTGGCGAAGCCGGTGGGCGGCCGCTGGATGACGGGAGTGACGGTGGGGGCGAAGTCGCGAATGATGTAGACCGAGTCGGTGGCGGCGCCGCGATTGCCGGCCTGGTCGGTGGAGCGGGCCTGGATGCGGTAGAGCTCCTGCGACGCTGTCGGCGGGGCGGGCAACGCGGGCGGCAGCACGGACAGGATGGGGCCGCCCGGGGAGAAGTCGAGATTGACGGTGAAGGGCTGCGAGCCGATCGTCGCGACGGAAGTGACGCGGGTCGAGAAGACCGTGGCAGGGTTGGAGCGATTGGTGATCTCGAGGGTGATGGTGGTCGACTGGGCGCGCTCGTCGGAGGCGAAGCCGGTGACGGTGAACTTGTCGCCCTGGAACGGCGGCTTGGGGTTGGGGCCGTCGATGACGAAGGCGGGTCGCTGGGAGGGCGTGCTGAAGACGACGTTGGGGGCGCGCGTGTCCTTGTCGATCGTGAGGATGGTCTGATTGGGCGGGTCGTTGGGCGATTGCTGGTTGAAGACGTCGGTGGCGCGGAAGCGGAGCTCGTAGACGCCGTCGGGGACCTGCGTGAACTCGTAATCGATGGTGAACTCGCCGGCCTGCAGCCGGGGCGTGGGGATGGGGAAGCTGAAAGGGACCAGCGCCGGACCGGTCTCGGTCGTCTTCGGGGTCCGCTCCGGGACGATGGAGTTGGAGAACTGTACGGGGACCATGTCGACCGTGACGGTGGCGAGCACCTCGTTGGCGACGGTGAAGCCGGCGCGTGGGATGTTCTGCACGCGGCCGGCGATGGAGAGCTTGAGGGGCCCGGTCTGCTTGTTGGCAGCGTTGTAGACGATGCGCGCGCGATTGCCGCCGGTGGTGACGCGGCCGTTGGTCACGCTCAGGCCGGTGATCTGCGGGTGATTCGGAGGGCCTGTGTCCGAATCGAAGAAGGTGGCGCGGTTGTTGACGACCGTGGGGCCCGGGAAGCCGGGCGGGAAGGGCGTCAGCGGGCTCTCAGCGAAGCTGATGAGCTGCGTGCGGCCTTCGAAGACGGGAATGTCGCCGGACGGCGAGGGGGTGTTGCGCGGGATGGCGGGTGAGGCGCGCAGCGTGCCAGCCTGATCGAAGAAGCGGGCGATGGGGAACGGCTCGACGACGTTGTTGGACGTGTCGATCTGGACCTGGAACGAGGGGATGGTGAGACGGTTGGCGGGGAGCTGTTGGTTGCCGCCGTTGGGGCCGGGGGCGATGTAGGTGAACGCGGTGACGACCGCGTGGACCGGGATGGCGAGAATCGCCGCCGCAGCCGCGGCGACGAAGAGGGCCCGGACGGCTGCCCGGCCGTCGTTGGCGCCTCGCCTCGTAGCATCCCGTTGCCTCATCCGTCCTCGGCTTCCGGGCCGCTCAGGGGATGAACCCGAGGACCTTCAGGATCTGGTCGACGGAGGTGTTGGCGGTGGCGCTGTCGCGGCTGCGGGCCAGGGCGGCCTGCGAGGCGCTGGCGCTGCGGTCGCCGTTGACGAAGAGGGCGTAGGCGAGCAGCGCGTGCACCTCGGCGTCGGCGATGCCGATGCCGTACTGGTCGACGAAGCGGAACTCGGGGTTGCCCGGGGAGATGCCCTGGAGCGCGTCGATGGCCCTTCGGATATCGTCAGAGCTGCCGCGGCTGATGAGGGCGCCGCCCAGGCCGACGCGGGCGTCGGCGTTCCTGCTGTCGACCTTGAGCGCCTCTTCGAAGTTGGCGATGCCGTTGGACGAGCCCTTCAGGCGGACGTTGCTGAAGCCGAGCCCGGCCAGGGCCTCGGCGCGCTCGCTGGCGATCGGGTTGTCGGCGAGCACCTGGTTGAAGACCTGCGCGGCGCCCGTGAAGTTGCCCTGCTTGAAGAGGCCGTAGGCCTGCGTGATCTTGCCGGAGGCGCCGACGATGGGCGCGACGTTGTTGGTGAAGTCGCCGTTGACGAACTCGCCGCCGGGGTCGGCGCCGCAGCCGAGCATCGCCATGGTGATCGCGGCGAGGGTGGCCGCGAAGATCAGTTGCTTCATCTTCCGCATCCTTTCAGGAGTCTGGATTCCGGAAACTCGTTGGATTGGATTCATCGAAGGACCGCCACCTTGAGCTTGCCCGTGGCCTTGCGTCCGGCCAGGGAGGCCTCGACGCGGACCAGGTAGACACCGGAGGCGACCGGCTCGCCGTCCGTGGTCGTGAGGGGCCAGGTGACGGTTTGCACGCCGGCCCCGGAGGGAGCGTCCAGGGAGGCGACGCGCGCCCCCGAGGTGTCGTAGACGCGCACGGTGACGGCGTCGGCCGCCTGGTTCAAGCGGTAGCGAATATCGGAGCGCGTGCGCGCCGGGTTCGGGTAGGCGGCCAGCTCGTCGAAGGCGATCGCCGCGGGGACGGCGAAAGTCGCGCCTGTGGCCGACTTGTTGCCAGCCCGATCGGAGGCCTCCACGCGCAGGGAGTGCTGGCCCGGCGCCAGCGCGCGCTCGGCGGTCCAGGCGAGCTCTCCGGCGGCTTCGTCGAACGCGGCCGGGTGGGCGAGGCCGTCGATGACGACGGTGCAGGCTCCGGGATCGACACCACTGCCAGCGTCGGAGAGCGCGGCGCGCACTGTCGGACGGGAGGTCTCGAGGGTGTCGTTAGAGGCCGGCTCCAGGATGGAGAGCGAGGGCGGCGCCTGGTCTGCGAAGAGACCGAACGGACCGGTGTCGGCGACGGCTGCGACCAGTTTGGCGCCCTCGCGCCGCGAGGGAACGGGCCGCCACTTGCCGTCCCGCAGGGCGTAGATGCCAGCGCGAGAGGCCAGCTCCGGAGAGACGGGCGGGTCGAGCCGGGCGAGGTCGGCGGTCAGCTCCGCGGCTGAGGAGAAGGCCAGGCCGCTCGGGTAGAACTGCTGAACGCGGCCAATGGAGATCAGCCCCGCGGCGCCTTCGGGCGCGGGATTGTCCGCGGTCTCGTCGAGGACCGAGCCGGCCGTTTCCGGCACCAGCATGAAGGCTTGCTCGGCGCCGTGCGCAGCGGAGGCTTTCAGTCTCAGGACGCCGTCGCCGCTGGCGATGATGGCCGTGCCGCCGGGCTCCAGGAGCGTGACGGAGAGCGTGATGAGGCGCGTGCTGGAGTTGCCCTGCCGATCCCGGCCCGTGATCTCCAAACGCACTGGCTGCACCGAGGAAGTGTCCATCCGGAAGAGGCCACGGAAAGTCGACTCGCTGACCCGGATCATCTGCGGAGTCTGATCGGAGGCGCCGGTCCTGCGGACCACGACCGCCAGCGACTCGTCGATCCGCTGCGCCGGGCCACCCTCGGTCGAGTAGCCCTTGACCAGGAGGATGACGTCCTTCCTGTCGACGGGATTCTGGAAGAGGCCGACGCGGAACGATGGGCCGGTGTCGATCTCGAAGACCAGGAGCGCCAGCGGGGCTGGTTCTGGGGTGTTGCCGGCCAGGTCCCTGGGGGGGCGTTCGGCGCCGTTCGCGTCCTTGGCTCCCAGGATCTGGAGCTCCGCCAGGCCGTTGAAGTCGATGCCGCCCGGGCCGTCCTCGGGGATGACGGCGCGGCCGGTCCAGGTGTCGCCGTCGTAGGTGGTCTGGGCCACCTCCACCAGCGGCGCGCGCGTGTTCTGGGGGCGAATCTTCGGGACCAGCGGGAAACGCGTGTCCATCGGCTCGCTGAACTTGAGGGTGAAGCGGACCTCGCCCTCGTTGATGGAGCCGACCGCCTCCGGGGAGGGATCGATGACGTCGACGGCGACGACGCGCGGCTTCTCGCGGTCGAGGACGAGGATGCGATTCTGGCTGAAGACGCCTTGCCGGCCGAGCGGGTCGACCGAGGCGACGGACCAGAAGTAGCTGCCGTCGCCCATCGTCAGGGGCGCCAGGTTGATGGAGAAGCTCGTGGCGCCGTTGGTCCCGAAAGTACGCTCGTCCAGATTCGGGCCGACGATCTTCACCTTGTAGTCGGCGGCGCCCGGAACGGCCAGCCAGTCGAAGGTGACGATGGGATTGGCGGTGGAGTGGCGCATCGGGGGCGAGGAGAGCTCCGGGGGGCGGAGCGCGGAGGTCTGGAGGTTGACGCGGAAGGCGGCGATGCGGGCGTTGCCGGCGCGGTCGAAGCTCTTCACGGTGAGCCGGGCGAGGGTGGGGTTGGTGACGGAGCGGAGGTCGCCCGTGAAGGTGAAGTTGCGGCGCGGGTTGGTGGCACCCGGGGCGGCCGGGTCCAGGGTGGCGGGGAGCTCCCGGAAGATGGGGACGGAGGTGGTGTTCGAGTTGTTGGCGTCGATCGACTCGAGAGACACGGTGACGCGTTCGACTCCGCTGCCGCCCGGGTCGTCGGCGGTGTTGCCGGTGAGGGTGAAGTCTGCGCCGGTGAGGAAAATGCCGTCGCGAACGTTGTCGAGCGAGAGATCCGGCGTGAGGTTGTCGTAGAAGAAGGTGGCGCTGGTGAGGGGGCTCTTGTTGCCGGCCCCGTCGACGGCCACCGCCTCCAGACGGTAGACGCCGTCGTCGGTGCCGTCGGTGCGCAGGCCGTTGGAGGCGAGATCGGGGCCGACCAGCTCGAGCAGCACCTTGTCGAGGTTCCCGACGGAGATGAAGCGCAGGGTGCCCGTGATCTTGAAGGGGAGCGGCTGGTTGCGGTTGCGGTTGGTGTTCGGGTTGGGGGTCACCAGGAACAGCTGCAGGCCGGTGGTGCTGCCGGTGCGATCGATGCCGCAGCGCTCGCGGCAGTTGTCGAAGCGCGGGTCCGAAAGCAGGGCGTCGACCGCTCGCAGCGGACCCGAGACAGCACTATTCGAAGTCGGGAAGGTGCCGGCGACCGAAGGGTTGAGGGTGTCGTAGCGGAAGCTGCGATTGAACTCCTGGCTGACGTTGCCTGCGATGTCGCGCAGGGTGACGCCGATGTTGTAGACGCCGTCCTGGCGCCCGTCGGTGGCGAGCGGCTGCGCGAACCGGAAGCGGAGCGTGTCGGGGGCGACGGCTTCCAGCGTGCCGGGGACGGTGGGCGGGATCCGGCAGAAGTCGCGGACAACCATCGTGGAGCGCGCGAGGTCGACCTGGGGATCGGTCAGCCGCACCGTGATGGTGGGCGTGGCGGCGCCGCCCGGAATGGTCGTGGCGTTGACGCAGGCGCCGTCCTTGGGATTCGGAAGCACGTTCGAGTCGTTTGGCACGATGGGGGTCGTGTCGAAGACGAAGGTGCTGCTGAAGCTCTCGGAGCGGTTGCGGACCTTGTCGACGGCGACGACGCGAATGCGGTAGGTTCCGTCGGTCTTCAGCGGCTGAGTCGGCACGAAGTCGAGCGTGACGGGATCGAAGGCGCTGGCCGTGCCGGGGATGGTCTGCGAGCCGCTTCCGAGCGGGCCCTCGAGGATGATGCGGCTCTGGATCAGGTCCGCGCCGGCCGCGGTCCCGGCCGAGGACGGCGGGTCCTTGAAGGTCACCCGGATGAAGGCCGGGCTCACCGCCAGTGTGGAAGCGTCCTTCGGGGTGACGCTGGTGACTTGCGGGGCGACCGTGTCGACGATGAACAGGCGGTCGATTGCGGCCGTCAGGACGTTGCCGGCGCGGTCGCGCCCTCCCGAGACCTGGATGCGCGCAGGGCCGTCGAATCCTGGGATGGCGCCGTAGACGTAGTTGAAGATGGTGGCCGTGTTGCTCGAGACGCCCGCCGGCAGGGCGCTGCCGCCGGCCTGGACGACGTCCAGCTTGGGCACGTTGACGAGCTCCTCGCTGATGCGGAGCTGGAGATCGACCGTCCCCTGCCCGACGAAGATCTCCGGGTTGGTCTGCGGGGCGATGGTGCCGTTCACGCGAGCCTGGTCGATGACGGGGGCGCGCGTGTCCTTGATGAAGAAGACGTCGACCGCAGAGCCCGGCCCCGTGTTGCCGGCCGCATCGCGCACGGCAAACGTGAGCCGGTGCTGGCCGTCCTCGAGGTTGGCGACGTTGACCTGCGTCTCGAACTGGCCCGTGGCGTTGTCGATCGGCAGCGGCGAGGCCGGGGCGAAGGAGACGTTGGGCGGGCCGGAGGCCAGCACCACGGGCGCCGCCGTACTGGTCGTGCTCGGCTTGCGCTCCCCCGAAAATCCTCGGACTCGCAGGGTCCCGCTGGTCACGACCGGCGTGGGGCCGACCGGGTTGGGGTCGATGATGACCGGGGCCGCGGGCGCGACCCGGTCCAGCGTGAGCTGTCCGAGCGTGACGAGCGTGCCGCTGTTGGGCGGCGTATTGCTGTTCTGGGCGCGGATCGCGATGCTGTGCGCACCGTCGGAGGCCAACGTCAGCGTGTGCGTGAAGCTGTCGCCGCTGTTGAGCAGGAAAACCTGGCTCTCCAGGAAGCCGTCGACCAGGAAGTTGACCGTGAAGGGACCGTTGGTGCCCGTCACGCTCCCCCGGATCAGGACTGCCGGATTGTTGGTCACCGTGCCCGGCGGCGGGTCCATCGTGGCGTTGTTGATGACCGGGTTCGCGACCTGGGCCTTGGTCACCTGCCGCGTGATGACCGTGCTCTTGTTGCCGGCGCCGTCGTCGGCCCGGAAGCCGATGTTGGCCGGGACGCCGGTGGTGAAGCTGGTCAGGTCGGCTGTGGCCGTGAAGGCTCCGTCGAGCCGGACCGCTCCGGCGCCGATCACGCTGCCGGCGTTGGGCGGGTCGATGCGCGTGATGATGACCGTGCCCGAGGTCTCGCGGGTGCCGTCGGCGCGCAGCACGACGCCGGTCACGGTCAGGACATTGGTGTTGACCGTGGCGGGGAAGGGGGGCGCCTGGATGGTGGGCGGCTGGGGGGCCGTATCGTCTGCCACGATGGTGAGCTGGCGATTGCCGGCCGCCAGCTGGCCCGTGACCGTGTCCTGAACAATGCCGCTGAAGGTGACAGCGCGGTTGTCGACGCCGCGCGGCAGCGGGACTGTCACCGAGAAGGGGCCCGTGCCGGGCTGCACGCCGGCCACCAGAGTCGAGGCGCCGTCATTGCGGAATATGGTCACGTCGCAGCGGTTGGCCGGGTTGTTGGCGACGTCGAACCGGATGACGGCCGAGCCCTGGTTCGTGACGGTCTGGTCGGGCGGAACGAAGCCGACGAGCGTCAGCTTCGGTTGCGCCGCGGCCGGCCCTGCGGCTAGCAGCAGCAGCGCGAGCGCCAGAGCGGCACGCAGCGCGCCCGCGGAGGCGATTCCCGGAAGTGTCGTTGGTGTCCTCATCGATTCGTTTGCGAATGGCCGCCCGGCCCGACAGAGAGACGGGGTCCGATACGGATATCGGCAAGACTGAGGACAAATTGCAGATGCCGGCGGCCGAATGTGTGCGAGACCAAGCGCAAGAGCCCGTGGGGAGCGCGAAGGATACCGCGTGGCGTCTACCTGTACCGGGATTTCGACCCTCGACACGACCGCTTCGCGGTCTGCTCGGGAGGAGCGGGGGGGGAGGGGCGGCCGTCGACCTGCGCGCGCCGGGCCGAGGGGCTGGGGGGCAGGGGTGGGTGATGTATCCTGGTGGGGTGAGACCGATCCTGACGTTTCTGTCGGATTTCGGGGGGAGCGACCCCTACGTGGCGGCGGTGAAGGGGGTGCTGCTGGGGCACTGCCCCGAGCTGACGCTGGTGGATGTCACGCATGCCGTCCCGGCACACGACATCTTCGGAGGGGCGATGCTCCTGAGGGAGGCGTGCGCGTCGTTTCCGGCGGGGACGTTTCACCTGGCGGTCGTCGATCCCGGGGTGGGCGGCTCGCGGCCGGCGCTCGTAGTCAAGACGGACCGCTACACGTTCGTGGCACCGGACAACGGACTACTCTCGCCGGCGCTGGAGCGGGAAACGGGCGTGCAGACGTACCAGATCCGGCCGACCTGGGAGGTACCGTCGAGCACGTTCCACGCCCGTGACGTGTTCGCCCAGGCAGCGGGGCGCCTCATGAGCGGCCAAAGCCCGGAGGCATTCCTGGCGCGGGTGGCAGAGTACGCCCGTCTGGCGGTCCCCCAGCCCAGGCAGCTCGAGCCGCATTCCGCGGAGCTGGAGCGATGGGAAGGCGCCGTTCTGCGCATCGACACCTTCGGAAATCTCATCACCAACCTGCCGCGTGAGCGCTTTGGCGAGCTGCTCGATCGCCACCCCTTTTCGCTGGCGGTCCCCGGGGGCGCCTCGCTTACCCGGCTGGCTTCGACCTACGAGACAGCGCCGCCGGGAGCGCCCGTCGTCATCTGGGGCAGCTCCGGGACGCTCGAGATCTCCATCCGGGAGTACTCCGCCGCCCGGGTGCTGGGTGTCTCGCAAGCCGGCGCCCGCCTGGAAGTCGCCATCTTGAAGGGAGAACCCGAATGAGCCGCAAACCGACACCCGCAGTAGCAGGCGAGTGGGACGCCGCCACCTTGATGCCTTACCGGGGCCGCTGGCCCGTGATCGACCCCTCCGTCTGGCTGGCGCCCGGCGTGCGCGTGATCGGCGACGTCGAGCTCGAGGAGGGTGTCAACGTCTGGTTCAATGCCGTGATCCGCGCCGACGTCCACCGCATCCGCATCGGCAAGCGCACCAACATCCAGGACAACACGGTCATCCACGCCACCTTCGAGAAGTACCCGACCGTGATCGGCGCCGACGTCACCGTCGGACACTCCGCCATCCTCCACGCCTGCACCGTCGAGGACCTCTGCCTGATCGGCATGGGCAGCGTCGTCATGGACGACGTCGTCGTCGGCACCGGGAGCCTGGTCGCCGCCGGTACCGTCGTGAGCCCGGGCACGAAGATCCCGCCAGGCTCACTCGTCGTCGGCGTCCCCGGCAAGGTCCGGCGCCCGCTTACCCCCGAGGAATCGGCCCACCTGCGCGAGAGCGCAGAGAGTTACCTGGGGTACGTGAGAAGCTACAGGAGTAGCGAGTAGTGAGTAGCGAGTAGTGAGTAGATGGACGACAGCGAACCGACTTCGTCGGGCCTCATGGAGCTCAGGAACCGTCTACCGTGACCCTTTCTGCCATCATTGCTGAGCTGGTTTCCGCCGCGGCCTCGGGCGGGGGAGTCGAGGCACTGGCGGCAGCCCTGGAGCGCGCGGCGGCGCCCGGGTACCTGGGGTTCTTCACGTCGCAAGAACCGGCCGGATTCCGACCGTTCCTCACTTCGGCCGCCCGGGAACGGCTGGGCGAAGACGGCTCGGCGGCGCTTTCGCGCTCGCTCTCGGAGACTTTGGCGGACCTGGGCGTCAAGGGCAGCGCGGCGTCGCCGCCCAGGGGGGAGGCGCTTTCGATCGAGCTTCCCCAGCACGCAGTTACCGCGCGTTGCTACCCCGTCTGGGAGGGCGAGGCCGTCGTGGGAGGAGTCGTCGCCTCCGTCGAGTACGAGTGGTCGTCGCTGGCGCCGCTGGTCGACTGTCTGCGCGTGCTGCTCTCGCGCAGCGCTCTGGAAGCACAGATGCGCGCCCACGAGCGGGCGCTGGTTTTCCTCAATGACATCTACCGCTCCAACATCGAGCGCCAGGAGGCCGAGGCCGCCCTTGGAGTCGAGATCACGCTGTCGAAGCTGGCCGAGCTGTTCCACTTCGACGCGGCGGCACTGGCCCTGCCCGAGAGCGAGGGCTGGATCATGCTCCACTGGCTCTCCACGGACTGCCCTCCCCACTTCGCCGAAGAGGTCCGCCAGCAGACGCTGATGGCACTGGAACGAGACCAGGGTGCGGTCCCCTCGTCGGTGCGTCACGTGATGCTCTGGCAGCACCGCCCACCGCCCGCGGCCCAGACGCCCGAGAGCTACTTCATTCATACCCTTCAATTCGATCGACAAGGCAAGCGCCCGGGGATGCTCGGGCTCTTCTCCGCTGCCGCCGACATCCTCACGACCGACGAGATGCGCCTTCTGGTGCTCCTCACTCCCGGGCTCGCCATCGCCTTCCGTAATAGCCAGCTGCTGTTCGCTCTGGAGCGACAGGCCAAGATCGACGAGATGACGGGCCTCTACAACTACCGGACGTTCCGCGCGCTGCTCGGCCGCGAGTTCACCCGGCTGGAGCGCTACGGAGAGCCGCTCTCTCTTCTGCTGCTCGACATCGACTACTTCAAGAAGGTCAACGACACTTACGGCCACCAGACAGGGGACGCCGTGCTGCGCGCGCTGGCCTCGCTGCTGCTCGACACCAAGCGCGGCGTCGACGCCGTGGCGCGCTACGGCGGCGAGGAGTTCGTCATGATCCTCCCCGACACCGACCTGGACGGCGCCGCACTCCTCGCCGAGCGCGTCCGCAATCAGGTCGCCGCTCAGCCCATCCTGCCCGACCGCTCCGTCACCGTCAGCATCGGCGTCGCCAGCTTCACCGCCTCTGACCGCGGCCCCGAGGACGAGCTCATCCACCGCGCCGACATGGCCCTCTACCGCGCCAAGCAATCCGGCCGCAACCGCGTCGAGCTCGCCCGCCAGTAGCAACAAAAGAAAACGGGGCCACTCGACTTGCCCCAATTTGGAAAACCGGGGACACACGACCAATTTTTTCAAAATTGGTCGTGTGTCCCCGGTTTTCGGCAAGTCGAGTGGCCCCTATTCTTGGCGAAGGAGAGGAGGGCGGCGAGGACGACCCATTGGAAGAGGAAGAGGTTCATGGTCAGCTCGATGGACAGGTGGAAGGCGATGCCGGCGGCGAGCAGGGGGCGGCGCAGCCGGGGCACCCACAGGAGCAGGCCCAGCGCCAGCTCCAGCGCGAGCGTGCCCCAGGTGAGGAGCCGCACCGGCGCTGCGTGATCGAACACCAGCGGCACGGCCAGGCGCTGCAAGTCCTCCAGGCGGGCGGCGTAGTAGACGGCCGAGCCGTCCACCCAGAGATCGCCGCCCAGCTTCCAGAAGACCGTGCAGACGTACATGACGGAGACCTGGATCTGGATGAGCCGGCGCGGCCATGGCGCGATGAGCGGCGAGGCGGGGGGCGTTCCCTGGCGCCCCTGGAGCCAGGCGTCCAGCGAGAGCGCGCGGCCGGCGCCCGAGAACGCCAGGTAGAGCGTCACCATTCTCAAGAGCGCGTCCCCCCTGGAAAGCAGCAGCGGATTGCGGGCGTGGAACGCGAGCAGGCCGAAGAACACGCCGGCCGTGCTGGCGCGGGCCCAGAACCCCAGCGTCATCCCCGCCGCGGCCAGCATGAACGCGGCGTGGAAGCCGTCCAGCGCCGCGCCGTCGCCCGGAAGCATCGAGATCACGTCGAAGCCGACTTGCGCCGGTAACCTCGCGGCCGCCGCCGCCGAGAGCACGCCCTGGGGCCCGAACCAGCGCGCCAGGTCCGGTGCTATCGCCAGCCCGTACGCCAGACTGCACACGCCCGCCAGGATGCGCACGATCGCCAGCGTGCGAGCGGACTCCGGCGCGAAGAGGAAAACCAGGGACACACGACCTATTTTTTCAAAATAGGTCGTGTGTCCCCGGTTTTCACTTTCGGTCGTCATGACCCCTCTCCCGCCGGCAGCTCCAGGGTGAAGAAGCAAACCTCGCGACGCGTTCGGGCACTCCTGCCACGGCCCCGTTGCTCCCGAGGCGCTCCCATCGGCGGGATGTCGACTTGCTCCCGGATCAGCTCGACCCGTCTGGGCGCGAGCCCCTGCCGCTCGTGCAACCGCCCGATGTACCGAGCCGCGTCGGGCCAGGCCGCCGCGTTTTCGGGGCGCGACAGTCGATCGCTCCACTGTCGGTCGAGCTGTCGCAGCGTCCTCTGAGCCATCGACAGCCCTTCCAACCCGGGAAACCGCCACAGCCGCACCTCGCCCGAGGCCAGCGTCACGCGCGCCGACAAGCGCGTGTTCACGACCGGCGGGTTCGGCGCGAACATGTCCCATACCTCCCAGCACCCCGTCGCTCGCAGGTAGGGGCCGACCGCGGAGACCAGCCACCCCCGAGCCGGTTCGGGCAGCGCCAGTCCCGCGCAGACGATGGCGATCACGTGCCAGGCCACGAACGCGCCCACCGCCAGGCGTCCCGGGCCCCGGACGTCCGAGGCGCCCACCGCTCCCGATTTATCGCGCGCGTTCATGCTCGGGTCGATTGAATCTGCTCCCGCGCCATGATAATCTTCCGGCTCCCGCGGGTCGCTCCGGCGCCGCGCAGCGAAGGAAGGTGTCCGCCTTGACCGGTTCGTCGAGACGAGTCAGTTCACTCATTCTTACCCTTCTCATGCTCTCCGGGACCGGCTGTGTCCGCGTTTCGAAGGTGTCCGACGTCGAGGAGCTCAAGACCCGCGTGGGCAAGCTCGAGCAGCGCGCCGAGGCGATCGAGAGCTCCATCAAGGTCAACGAGCGGATGGCAGCGCTCGAAGCGCGCCTTGCCGAGCTTTCGCGCCCTGCCGTGGCAGCACCCGTGGCGCCGCTGTCCTCCGATCCGGCCGCCCAGACTGCCGCGCCGGCAACCGTTCCCGTGGCCGCGCCCGTGGCGGCCGTCAGCGCCGCGGCCGCCCATCCGGAGCGCTTTGGCGGCGAGTACCGGCAGGGCATCGGCACCGATCCGCCCAGCCTCGACCCCGCGCAGATCTCCGACACGACCTCCCATCGTGTCGGTCTCAACATCTTCGAGGGCCTCGTGGAGTTCAAGGACGAGGACCTCTCCGTGGTGCCGCTGCTGGCCAGGTCGTGGGAGGTTTCGCCGGACGGCCGAGTCTACACCTTCGAGATCCGGCCCGGCGTCAAGTTCCACACCGGGCGCGAGGTCACGGCCGAGGATTTCGTCTACAGTTTCCGCCGGCTGTTGGACCCGAAGACGGCCTCCGTGCGCGCCTGGCTCTTCGACGAGGTGCTGGGTTACCCCGTGTTCAAGGCGATCCAGTCGGCCCGTGGCCAGCTCAAGTACCAGGCCGACGGCCAGTACGAGAAGGTCGAGGCCACGCGCATCGAGGAGGCGATCCGCTTCCTGGACGCTGTCGACAAGGAGCACCTGACTCGCGCCGAGATCCCCGAGCCGGACAAGGTCCTGGCGACAATCGCGAAGGCCCGCGGAGTGCTCAAGCAGCTGGCGGATGCGCTGGCCCAGGGGCGTGAGGCCGCCAAGGCCGTGGCGGTCGATGCGGCGCTGATGCAGGAGCTGGAGGCGCCGAAGTTCGAGGACTACGTCAAGAAGGGGATCGCGGCGCCGGCCCCGATGACGCTGCGAATCGAGCTGGCGAAGCCGTTTGCGCCGTTCCTGACGGTGCTTGCGATGCCCAATGCCGGCGTGGTGCCGAGGGAAGAGATCGAGAAGTGGGGCGATCGGTTCTCGGAGCATCCGGTCGGCACGGGACCTTTCAAGTTCGCGAGCTGGCAGCATAACGTCGTTGTGGAGCTGGAGGCGTTCAAGGACTACTTCCTTGGGCGCCCGTACCTCGACAAGATGCGCTTCCGCGTCATCCCCGACGAGTCGGTGCGCTTGAACGAGTTCGAGATCGGGAACCTGGAGCATGTGAACGAGGTACCCGACGAGAAGTACGAGACCATCAAGGCGACGAAGGACTATCCGGGCGTTCTCGAGGAGTGCGAGACGCTGTCGACTTTCTACATGGGCTTCAACATGACGAAGAAGCCGTTCGACGATCTGCGGGTCCGCCAGGCCTTCAGCCACGCCATTGACAAGCACACCATCCTCAACGTGATCCGACGCGGACGAGGCAAGGTGGCCAACGGCGTCTTGCCGCCGGGGATGCCCGCCTACAATCCGGAGCTGAAGGCCAGCGACTACGACAAGGAAAAGGCGATCGCGCTGCTGAAGGAAGCCGGATACGAGGACCGGACGAAGCTGGGCGAGCTGGAGTACTGGTACAACGCCACGTCGTCCAACGACCCGAATGCGCGCCTGGCGGAGGTCATCCAGCAGAACCTGCTGCAGATCGGCGTGAAGGTGAAGCTGCAGACCACGGACTGGTCGACCTACCTGAAGAAGGTGGACCGGGGAGAGCTGGCGCTTTTCCGGATGGCTTGGGTCGCCGACTATCCCGATCCGGACAACTTCCTTTACATTCTCTTTCACTCGAAGAACCGCGGCGAAGCGGGCAACTACTCGATGTACAACAACCCCAAGGTGGACGAGCTGTTGGAAAGAGGCCGCACGACTCTGGGTATGGCCGACCGTGTGAAGATCTACCAGGAGCTGGAGAAGCAGATCGTGGCGGATTCGCCGTGGACGTTCCTGTACCACTCGCGGCAGCCGTTCCTTCGGAAGCCGTATGTGAAGGGTGTCGTCTTCACGCCGCTGGGCAACGACGCCATCCGGATGCGAGGCGCCTGGCTGGACCAGAGCCAGATGAAGCCGGGGAACTGATGCTCGTCTACACCCTCCGGAGGCTGTTGGTTGCGGCGGGCGTGGTGTTCGCGGTCTACACGCTCACCTTCTGCCTGTCGCACATCGAGATTTTCAATCCGCCCGTGAACTGGGTGGAGGCGCTGCTGGGCGTCCCTGAGGAGAAGCGCACGAAGCTGGGTCTGGCCGACCCGGCGCGGCTGATGCTGGGCCAGCACGGTGACGTGAACACGGTGGAGCGCATCCGGGAGGAGCTGGGGTTGGACGACCCGGTCTTCTTCAACACGAGGGCTTTCAGGAGCGGCTCGTACCTGAGCCCGGCCAGCTGGAGCCAGTTCTTTCACGATCAGCGCCACGAGACGCAGTACTTCCGCAGCCTCTTCAACTTGCTCCTGAACTTCGACCTGGGCAAGGCCAACCGCACGCAGCAGCCCGTTTCGGAGATGCTGATCCAGGGCGCGTCGGTGACGCTGCAGCTGGCGCTGGCCGGCATCGTCGTAGCCGTGGTCATGGGGCTGACCTTGGGCATTCTCTCGGCGGTGTACCAGAACACCTGGGTCGATCGGCTAGCGATGATCGGGGCCATCCTCGGCATCTCGGTGCCGATCTACTTGGTCGGGCTCGTGAGCATCCTTCTGTTCACGAAGTACTGGCGGTTGCTGCCTGGTGTGGGGATGGACGAATCGGTGCTTCCATGGCTGACTGTCCATCTGCCCTGGTTCATCGTGCCGCCTGGCTGGCTGCTGGAGGTGCGGCTTCCCGTGTACCTCGTGTTGCCGGCGATAGCGCTGGGGGTGCGCCCGGGAGCGGCGCTGGCGAGAATGATGCGGACGACGATGCTCGAGGTGATCCGGCAAGACTACATCCGCACGGCGCGCGCCAAGGGTCTGGACGAATGGACGGTCGTGATGAAGCACGCCGTACGCAACGCGCTGATCCCGGTGGTAACGGTCTTGGGGTTGGAGCTGGCGGGGTTGCTCACGGGCGCCGTGCTGACCGAAACCATCTTTTCAATTCCCGGGCTGGGGTATCAGTCGTGGAGCGCACTGAAGGACATGAACACGCCGTTGATCATGGGGACGGTGCTGCTGGTGTCCGTGGTCTACGTGCTGGCCAACCTGTTGGTGGACCTCTCCTACGCGTTCCTGGACCCGCGCATCCGCTACAGCTGATCGACATGCACGATAACGGAAAGATCTTCGTCCTCTCGTACTCCTCCCCGGAGGTGTGGCTGCGGTTGGTGGCTGCGGCCGTGCTGGTGCTGTTGATGCTGGCGCCGCTGGCGCCGATGCCGGTCTGGCGAAGTCTCTGGATCGACGCCTGGAAGCGGTTGAAGCGGAATCTGTCCGCGATGGCCGGCTACTACATCATCCTGGGGCTCTGCCTGGTCGCCTTCCTGGCGCCTTGGATTGGCCCGTACACGCCGTCGTACCAGGATTACGCGGCGGTGGAGCAGCGGTCGGCCGAGACGCTCTCGGGGAAGTACGCCGACACCGTGGTGCGGCTGCCGGACTTCTCGGGCGAGCACTGGCTGAGCGTCGACAATCTGGGCCGGGACGTCTTCAGCCGGTTGGTGCATGGGAGCGTCATCAGCCTGGAGGTTGCGGTGATCAGCCAGGGCGTGGCCGTGGCGATCGGCACGGTGCTGGGGTTGATCGCGGGCTACTACGGGGGGTGGATCGACGCGCTCCTGATGGCGGCGACGGAGGTCATCCTGGCGTTCCCGTTCCTGCTGCTGGTGATGACGATCATCGCGATGTTCGGGATTCCGACGATCGAGACGATCTTCGTGATCATCGGTCTGATAGGGTGGCCGTCGATTGCGCGGGTGGTGCGGGCGCAGGTGCTCTCGCTCAAGCAGAAGGAGTTCATCGAGGCGGCCCGCGCCATGGGGGCGACCGACGCGCGCATCCTGTTTCAGCACCTCTCGCCCAACACGATGGCACCGATCATCGTCCAGGTGAGCCTGGGAATGGCTGGGGCGATCCTCTCCGAGGCGGGCCTGTCGTTTCTGGGGTTCGGGGCGCAGGAGCCGACGCCTTCCTGGGGATTGATGGTGGCGAAGAGCCAGGGCGATCTCGTGCCGCTCTGGTGGCTGCCGATCCTGCCGGGCGTGGCCATCATGCTGGCCGTCTTCGGGTTCAACCTGCTGGGCGACGGGTTGCGCGACGCGCTCGACCCGCGTATGAAGACCTGAAAGTATCCCACGCCCGGCATGGCGGGCGCGGGCGGCGAGTGTTAGCTTGTTGAAAGGGGGACCAACGATGCCCGAACTCGGGGACGACAAGGACAAGCAGCCGGCCTCTTCACTGGAGCCAGGGCCCGAGCGCGGACGAGTCCTGGGCTACCTCGTGCTTTCGGCAGCACTCGTCGCCATCAGCATTTCGGACAGCCAGGCCCGGATGCCGTCGAAGTTGCCGCCCCAGCTGCGAGAGGAAGTACCGGCGCCCGAGCGGGACGCAGCCCGGCCTCCGTGGAGCAACCTGGTGCATGGCGATCTCTGGGACCCGCAGTTCCTGGACGGGCTGAACGAGCGCCTCGAGGCTCGCCGCAAATGGCGGCAATCTCGGTTCAACACCTACGGGGCGGAAGCCGTCCTCTCGATGGGCAAGACCGACGAGGCGATCGCGATGCTGCGCGAGGCGATCGACCTGGACCCGGCCAATCTGGAGGCCAAACAGCGAATCATCGAAGCGCTCTGCGCCGTCCAGCGCTGGCCGGCCGCCCGGCGGCACTATGACGACCTGCGCGCCGCGGGCGGCGACTTCCCGAACCCCGACAAGCGGCTTCTCGGAGCGTCACCGCTCGTGGAGGATCATGTCGACGGGTCCCGGGGGCGGTAACGGCCCATGTGGCGGATGTTACAAATGCGTGACATACTGTGAGGGAGGTCACGCACACACCTGTGACGTCCGATCACGGAAGCGGCCGGCCGGAGCGACGGAGGCAAGGGGCCATGGAGATTCGGAAGATCTGTCTGATCCGGGGGAATCCGACGGACGAGATGCCGGACTGCATGCGATGGCGTGCCGTGGTCCCGCCACTCGGGATCATGTATCTGGCGGCCTACCTCCGGGCGAAGCGGCCCGGGCGGTACGAGATCTCGCTCATCGACGCTGGGGTCGAGGGACTGGACATCGAAGCCGTCCGGCGGCGCGTGGGGGAGCTGGCGCCCGAGGTCGTGGGGATCAGCGGACTTTCCGCCGAGGTGCCGGAGATGAGCGCCATCGCGAGCGCGGTACGGCGGACTCTGCCGCGGACGCGAGTCGTGATCGGGGGGCCGGCGTGCAGCTCAGACACTGCTCGGCTGGCCTCGGCGCCCGGCGTGGACTGTGTCGTCCTGGGTGAAGGTGAGGAGACCTTCCTGGAGCTCCTGGACGCCTTCGAGACGGAGTCGGAACTGGGCGGGGTGGCCGGGATCGCATTCTGGAACGGGATCGGCATGACCCGCACGGCGCAAAGGCGCCCGATCGAAGACCTGGACGCCATGCCGTTCCCCGCGTGGGACCTGATCGACATCCCGGCCTATAGCGAGGGCGTCATCAACATGACGTACGGCATCTACAAGAAAAAGCCGTACATGGCGCTCTTCACGTCGCGCGGGTGCCCCTATCGCTGCACCTACTGCCACACCAACTTCGGCAAGAAGACCCGGTTCCGCAGTCCCGAGAACGTGCTGGCGGAGATGGAGTACCTCTATCGGGAGCTGGGCGTGCGGGAGTTCCACTTCTTCGACGACATCTTCAATCTCGACGCGCCGCGCGCCAAGCGGATCATGGACATGATCGTCGAGCGGGGGCTCGACGTCAGCCTGAGTTTCCCCAACGGCGTCCGTGGCGACATCATGGACGAGGAGCTGATCGTCAAGCTGGCGCGCGCCGGGACGTACTACATGTCGTTCGCCGTCGAGACGGCCACGGTTCGGCTGCAGAAGTTCCTGAAGAAGAACAACAACCTGCAGAAGCTCAAGCAGAACATCACGCTCGCCCGGCGTGAAGGGATCATGCCTCTCGGCTTTTTCATGCTCGGCTTTCCCGGCGAGACGCCCGAGGAGATCGACGCGACCATCGACTTCGCCTGTGAGCTAGACCTGGTCTACGCCTACTTCTTCTGCGTCGTCCCCTTCGAAGGCACGGAGCTCGCCGACCAGGTGCGCGCTCGCGGCGACACCGATTTCGAGTTCGACGGCAGCTGGACCTACCACGGGATGCACACCTACTACACCCAGGCGACAGGCATCGACCTCAACGCCTACCAGCGCAAGGCCTACTGGCGGTTCTACCTGAGCCTGCGCCGGATGTGGTACCTCTGGTGGCTCCATCCCTCCAAGTGGATCTGGTTCACCAACGGCATCAAGTGGATGTTCAACCTGGCCATCACCATGAGCCAGCTCGGGAACCGCTTGAGCGATCGCCAGCGCTTCGCCCTGGCCCGATGGCACAAGGCTTGAGGCTTGAGGAGTGAGGCTTGAGGAGTCAGGCGTGAATGAAAGGCCTGGCCAACTTTGGGCAGCTCGGGATGGGTAAAGACCCCCGCCCGGACAGTCAGGGCCCCATTGTTTCCGCTACCTACTGACTACTGTCTACTGTCTACTCCCCCTCCACCCGCCCTCTTCTTGCCTCTCGCCGTCCGCTCTCCAGCGCACGTGATACGATGCGGCGATGCGTCCGATCGAGGAGCTGACGGCCGGCGAGTGCAGCGCCCTGCGGGTCATCGCTTCCGACATCGATGACACGATGACCCTGGGGGCACGGTTAAGCGGCCGCACTCTTCATGCGCTGGAGCGCGCCCGGGACGCCGGGCTCTCCGTCGTGGTCGTGACGGGGCGGCCGGCGGGTTTCGTCATGGCACTGGCGGCGTACCTGCCGGGCGTCGATGCGGTGATCGGCGAGAACGGGGGCGTGCTGGCCGGGCCGGACTCCTGCCAGATCCTGCCGGCGGGGGACCAGGACATCGCGCACTTGCGCGAGCGGCTGGCGGCCTGCCACGCCGACATCGCGCACGAGGCACCCGAAGCCGTCACCTCGGGCGACACCTTCGCGCGGCTGACGGATCATGCCTATCTCGTCGACGGCTTGTCGGCGGCGACGCGCAGCGCGATCGATCGCGTCGCTGCCCGGCATGGCTTCGAGACCTCGGCCAGCTCCATCCACGTCCACGTGAAGCTGCCGGGCCATACGAAGGGACGCGCCCTGGCCCGATGGCTGGCTGCCCGCACTCCGGCGGTCGACCACGGCCAGGTCCTGACCGTCGGCGATTCCGAAACCGACGCCACTCTCTTCGACACGAACGTCTTTCCGTTGTCGGTCGGAGTGGCCAACATCGAGCGCGTTCTGGGGCGCCTGGCGACGCCCCCGGCCTTTGTTACGCGAGGCCGCGAAGGCGCCGGTTTCGTCGAGCTGCTCGACTGGGTGCTGGCGCGCAGGAGCAGCCGGGCGTGAACTCTGCGGCTGGCGGCGCGTGCCTTCAGCGCGCGGCGGCGCTCTTCCTGCTCGCCGGCTGCCTGGCGCTGTCCGGCTGCGGGGAGCCGAAGGAGCCGGAGCTCTGGATCTACACCTCCATCTACCGAGAAGTGCTCGACAAGCTGGCTCCCCAGGCGCAGGCTGCGATGGCGGGCGTGAAGCTGCGCTGGTACAAGGCCGGAAGCGAGGAAGTCGCGGCCCGCATCACCGCCGAGCTCGCCAGCGGCCAGACACCGGCTGACATCCTCATGACCGCCGATCCGTTCTGGTACCAGGCCCTCAAGGAAGAGGGCCTCCTGCGCCCCTACCGGCCGCCGGAGGCCTCGCGGGTACCGCCGGCCCTGACCGACCCCGAGGGCGCGTACCTGACCAGCCGCGCTGCCGTGATGGTGATTGGCTACAACGCGCAGATCTTCAGTGCGGACCAGGCGCCCGAAACCTTCGCCGAGCTGACCCAGCCCAGGTGGCAGGGAAAGGTCGTCATCGGCGACCCCCTCAAGTCGGGGACCGCTCTGGCCACGGTCGCGATGCTCTCGAACAAGCTGGGCTGGGACTACTTCAAGGCACTGCGCGCTTCCGACGTCGTCGTGGAAGGCGGCAACAGCGCCGTGCTGCGGCGCATCGAGACGGGCGACCGGCCGGTCGGAGTGCTTCTGCTCGAGAACCTGCTGAAGGCGCGCGAAAATCGCTCGCCCGTCGAGATCGTCTATCCGCGCGACGGCGCCGTCGTGATTCCGAGCCCCATCGCCATCGTCGCCGGCACCGACCAGCCCGTCGCGGCCGAGCGCTTCGTCCGATTCGTCATGAGCCCCGAGGGGCAGCGCGCCATGGTCGAAGGCTACATGTATCCGGCCGACCCCGGTATCGCGGGTCCGAAAGGCTCGGCGCCCTTCACGAGTCTACTGGCGATGGGCCGTTGCCTCGATACGAAGTTCGTCCGTGAGATGACGGCCGAGCGCGAGACCCTGAAGGAGACGTTCGGCCAGATCATGTTCGAGTGAACAGGAGCATGAAGATGGAGCACCAGGGACGCCCAAACCTTCCTGCGAGCTCGACGCTCGCGAAGCCCGAGCCGGTCCGACCATGTCTAACCGGATGAGACACCAGACCGCCGGAATCAAGCCGTCGCGGTCCGGGTGGGCATCGCCGGCAGCGCTGGTGGGGGCGGTTGCCGTGGGGCTCTTGCTCTACTTCTGCGTGCTGCCGTTGGCCCTCCTGGTGAAGCACAGCTTCCAGGGCGGTGATCCGTTCGCGAGCTACCGGCTGGTCGCCTCGCGCGCCGCGAACTGGTCCGCATTGAAGGGAACGCTCACGGTGGCTTCGGGGGCGGCGGCCATCGCGTTTCTGCTGGGAGTGCCGCTCGGCTGGCTGGTGGCGGCGACGGACTTGCCGGGCGCTCGGAGCTGGCGGTCGCTCCTGGCGTTGCCGTACGTGGTGCCTGCGTACATCGGAGCCGTCGGGTGGACCTACCTCCTGTCGGATCGCGCCGGATGGCTGAACCGGCTGCTGACCGAGGGGCTCGGAGCGCCCGCCCTGCCGGTGAGCATCTACTCGCTCGAAGGCATCATCTTCATCGAAGGGGTGTTCTTCTCGCCGTTCGTGCTGATGGCCGTGGCCGAGGCGGTCGAGCGGATCGATCCCGCGCTCGAGGAAGCCGCGCGCGTCTCGGGCGCCGGGCCGGTTCGCGTCTGGCTCGATGTCACCTGGCCGATGGTCCGGCGGGCCGCGCTGGGCGGCGCGCTCCTGGCCTTCCTGGGGACGTGCGCCTCTTACGGTGTGCCGGCGGTGCTGGGCCCGTCTGCGCGCCCGCCGGTTTCGGTGCTGACGACGCGTATCAAGGGCTACATCGACCTCCATACGACGGGAGGATTCCGGCAGGCGACGGCGCTCTCTGCGGTTCTGTTGCTGGCGGCGCTGGCTTTCCCGCTGGCGGAGCGCACGAGTGGCTCGGATTCTCGCTCGGCCGGGTCACGACCCGCGGGTCGCAAGCCCGTGGCGCTGGGCCGGTGGCGGACGGCGGCCCTGGCCGGCGTCGGCGCGGTCTTCGGCCTGACGACGTTCCTCCCGATCCTGGCGTTGCTGATCAGCTCCTTGATGGAGAACGTCGGGCGAGGATTCTCCTGGGAGAACCTGTCGCTGGTCCACTACTGGGTCGTACTGCGGCGGCCCGAGGCTGGTCTGGCGTTGCGGAATAGCTTTCTGCTGGCCGCGAGCGCCGCGACCTTGGCGGTCGGAGTCGGCGGGACTCTTGCGCTGATGCAGGCGCGCGGCGGGCTTCGCTGGGGCTGGGTGCTGACGCCGCTGGCGTGGCTGCCGTATGCAGCGCCGGGGACGGTCCTGGCCATCGGAGCCATCCTCGCGTACACGGGCGCCTGGGGCATCAACCTCTATGGCACGCTCTGGATGCTGCTTGCGGCGTACGCCGCGAAGTACCTGGCGCTGGCCTACCGGATGGCTGCGGCCGGCATCGAGCAGGTGCATCCGTCGATGGAGGAAGCGGCGCGCATCTCGGGCGCTTCGAGGCTGCGGTCCATCCTCGAGGTGCTGGTGCCGATGGTGCGCGGCCACCTGGTGGCGGCGTGGTTCCTGGTGTTCATGCCGAGCTTCGGCGAGCTGACGATGTCGATCCTGCTCTTCGGGCCGGATACGCCGACCCTGGGGACGATGCTCTTCGAGCTCCAGAGCTACGAGGACCCGTCCGCCGCGAGCGTGCTGGCAGTGCTGATCGTGGCCGTGATTCTCCTTTCCAATGCCCTGGTGCGACGGTTGAGCGGCGGCCGCTACGGAATCTGACCAAAGGAGTCGGTGGACCCGATGTCGACATTGGAGCTTCGAGCGCTGGGCCGCTCCTACGGAACCCACGCTGTGGTGACCGGCTTCGATCAGAAGATCGCCTCCGGCGAGTTCGTGTCGTTCCTAGGCCCCTCCGGGTGCGGCAAGACGACGACCCTGCGGATGATCGCCGGGCTGGACGAGCCGACGAGCGGCGAGGTGGAAATCGGCGGCCGGCTGGTGAGCGCGCCCGCGCGGGGCGTCTTCGTGGCGCCGGAGGAGCGGCGGCTGGGCATGGTCTTCCAGAGCTACGCTCTCTGGCCGCACATGACGGTCGGCGAAAACGTCGGCTATCCGCTGAAGCTGCGCGGGGTGTCGCGCCAGGAGCGGGACGCTGCGGCTGCGCGGATGCTCGAGCTGGTACACCTGGGCGGCCTGGGCGGCCGCCAGCCGCACCAGCTCTCTGGCGGCCAGCAGCAGCGTGTGGCGCTGGCGAGGGCGCTGGTGATGGAGCCGGAGGTGCTGCTGCTGGACGAGCCCCTGTCGAACCTGGACGCCCAGCTACGCGAGGAGCTGCGCTTCGAGATCAAGGACCTGCAGCGGAGGCTGGGCGTGACGGTTGTCTTCGTGACGCACGACCAGTCCGAGGCGATGGCGATGTCCGACCGCATCATCGTGATGCGGGAGGGGCGCATCCGGCAGGTCGGCCCGCCGGCGGAGCTCTACGGCCACCCCGCCGACCTCTTCGTAGCCGGGTTCCTGGGCCTGGCCAATGTCCTCGAAGGAGTGGTCGAATCTTCCGGGTCTGAAAGCTGCCGCGTGCGGCTCTCGGGTTTGGCGGGCCAGCCGGTCGTCGACTGCCGCGGGGCCGTGGCCGCGGGCACGCGCGCAGACATCGTGATCCGCCCCGAGCATTTCGAGGTCGCCCCCGGCGAGACGACCGGCCTGGTCTCGGGGAAGGTGACTCGTGTGACGTTTCTGGGCGACCGGGTCGATTGCCGCGTGGCCAGCGGCGGGGCCGAGCTGCGGCTGGCGCTGGCAGCCGGTTCCGCGCCTTGCCTAGGGGACACGCTCGCGCTGCGGGCGCGGGACGCGGTGGCCTTCGCTCAGGGACCGCGCAACGGATAGCTGCCGCCCGCCACGGTCTGCTCGGTGGCGGGGACACCGTTGATCGAAAGCGGCTTGACGCCCTCGGCCGTCAGGGGAAAGGACACGTAGCCGATCGCCCCTGCCACGGTGGATACGTAGCGCAGGACCGCGGCGTCGCTCTGGAAGGATCGCGGTGGTTGGCCTTCGCCCTTGATCCGCGCGGCCAGCCAGTGCTCTTTCATGGCGGTGTCGTCCATCCGGTGGACGCGCTTGTCGAAGAGCGCTCGCTCGGGGCTTCCGGCCTCCTTGTTCACGGGATTGACCGGCAGGCCTCCCAGCCGCTGCAAGCGCCCCAGGAAGATGCGCGAGAGCTCCTCCATCCGGACGTCGGTCGCGGGCAGCGCCGGGTGCGCCACCACGACCAGCGCAGCGGCGCCGGCGTCCGAGACGAGGGCGCCCATCAGGAGCGACAGTATCGCTAGGCGGCGCATCAGAAGAGGATCGAGAGGGACGTACCGATCCGGTTGTAGGAGGCCCCGCCAGGAGCGTCGTCCTCATGGCGGATCAACTCGAGCTTCCCGAGAACGCTGTCGGCGAACCGGCGGTTGACGCCCAGCAGGAGCTCCGTCTGCCGCAGGGAGGCCGGCGAGGTGCGATCGGGGTCCCAGGTGTCCAGGCGTCCGACCAGTTTCCAGTTCCGGTCGAGCCTGTAAGACGGTTGCAGGTAGAAGGCGTCGATGGAGCGGTCGCCGCCGTGGCGGAGCCACTCGGCCTGGGCGTGCCAGCGGCCGCGGTCGAAAGTCCACCAGAGCACGCCGATGTTCTCCAGGCGGTCGCCGTCGGCGTCGTTCTTGTTACGGTAGGCCGAGAGGCCCACCTTCCAGCGGCGAGGTTTCCCGGCCGAGAGGTCGAAGCCCACGGCCTTGTTGCCGTTAGCGTCGTCGGCGTGGGGCTTGGCTCCGCGGCCGTTGGTGACGAAGCCGACGTAGTCGATCTCAGCGCGGCCGCGCTGCACGGAGCCGCTGGCCGAGACACCGGTCTGGTTCACCGGGATGAGCGCGTTGCGGAAGGTGAAGGGCTGGGCGCTGGTCTCGGTGATGGGGTCCCAGTGGTTGCGGTTCCAAACACCGTACGGGGTGAGGAACTTGCCAAGCCGCAGGCCCAGGTAGGGGCTGCGGTTGTAGTTGGCCCAGGCCTGTTCGACGAGGATCTCGCCGTCGCCACCGCCGCCCCCCTTCAACTCCGCGCCGCGCTCGAACTCGATCTCGCTATAGGCCTTCCACTCGGGAGAGACCTGGCTGCTGAAGATGTAGTACACGTGCTCGGCGTCGAAGCTGGCCGGGCGGCCCTTGCGGGTCTCGTGGGCGAAGTCGAGGTCTAGCCAGCTAGTGATCTGGAGTCTGGGCGCCTCGCGCTCGGAGGCCGTGGCCAGCTCCTCCTGGACCCCGAGGGCCTCCTTGAGCGAGGCGACTTCGGTCTTGAGCCGGGCGAGCTCGAGGCTGACATCGGCCGCGCGGGTCGCTGGCGCCACGGCGGGGCGCGACGCCGAAGACGTTGCCTTGCGGGGCGGCGCGGGTCGGACGGCCAGACCCGAGCGTTTGGCGTCCGGGCTGTAGCTCTTGAGGCCAGACAGGTATAGCTTCTCCTGGGCAACGCGCATCTCCCGCTCGATGCCGGCGCCTCGGGCGGCCGGGGCCGCGAGGGCTCCGAGCGCCATGGCGGCCACCATGGCGATTCGCCACGGATAGCCCCCCGGGTTCCTGAACATCGGCCCTCCAGCGGGGCCGGCGCGTCATGCTAGGAGGGGCGGCCCCTGAGGTCCTCCGGGCGGACTGTCATGGAGACCAGTCTGTACACAGTTATCGGCTGCTCACGGCCCTTGACCTTAACCGGCCCGAGCGGCTCGGCGACGCAGATCTCCGAGATCTCGAGATAGGCGCTCTCGCTCATGACGACGTCGGCGCCGAACTGTTTCGTGAGGCCTTCGATGCGGCTGGCGATGTTCACCTCGTCGCCGATGACGGTGTACTCCATGCGCTCTGGCGAGCCGATGTTGCCGGCAACGACGTCACCCGTGGTGAAGCCGATGCCCATGACGACCGCGGGGAGGCCTCGCGCCTGGCGATCGGCGGAGATGGCCTTGATCCGGGACTGCATCTCCAGGGCCGCGAAGGCGGCCTTGGCGCTGGCGTCGGGGACGTCGAACGGGACGCCCCAGACGGCCATCAGGGCGTCTCCGATGAACTTGTTCACCATCCCGTCGAAGCGGAAGACGATGCCGACCATCTCGGCGAAGTATTCGTTCAAGAGCGCGACGACCTCGTGGGCGGGCATCTGCTCGGAGAGGGTGGTGAAGCTGCGGATGTCGGTGAAGAGGATGGTGGCGCGCCGCCGCTCGCCGCCGAGCTTGAGCGCGTCGCGCTCGGAGAGGATCTTCCGGGCGACGGCGGGAGAGACATGGCGCGAGAAGACGTCGCGGAGGAACTCCCGGTCGCGGAGGCCGCGCAGCATGTAGTTGAAGGCGTCGACCAGCCGGGCGATCTCGCCGGAGGCCCGGAGCGTGAGCTCGGCGTCGAAGTGGCCGCCCTGGACGCGCTGCATCGCGTCGCGGAGGCTCTCCAGGGGGCGCACGAGCTGGAAGGCCATGGCGAATCCGAGGAGCGTCACTGCCAGCGCGAGCGCGCCGCCGACGCGCAGCATCTCGCGCTTCAGGCCGACGATGCTGGCGAAGGCCTCGGCGCCCGAGACGCGGTAGAGGAGTGTCCATCCCAGGCCTGGGAACGTGCCGTGGCCGCGGGAGCGGGCGAAGCCGACGAGGTCGCGCTGGCCGGTGGCGGGGTCGGTGACGACCCGGTAGCCACGTGGACTCGAAAGAGCGTTCGGGTCCAGGTCGAGCCCCAGCTCTCGAGGCGTTGGCGGCGTGGTCCCGTGGGAGGCGCGGAGCATGGGGGGCATGCCGATGGCGTGTCCCGACGAATCGAGCAACAGAAACCACGGGGCGCTGTCGCCGGAGACTCGCACGGCCTCGAGGATTGCGTAGACGTTGGCGAAGTCGAGCGCCGCCAGGAGGCTGCCGGGAGCCAGCTTCGCCTCGGCCCACTCGATGGGAGCCCCGAGGAGCATGACGGTCGACTTGAGCGTGTCGGAGCGGGCGGGGCCTGCATAGCGTGTGGCCGCGGTGCGGCGGCGATCGAGCTCGGCCAGCTCGGGCGGCAGGGGCCGGTTCATCAGGCCGGCGTCGGTGGCGGCCTGCACGCGCCCCTTGTCGTCGACGACGAAGAGGCCGGGGATGCCCGGGTAGGTCTTGCGGATCTCATCGAAGTCGGATAGGACGCGCCAGTCGGCGTCGAACTCGCCGATCGCCGCGTTGACCACGGACTTGATGCGCGCCCAGTGGCGGATGTCTTCGAAGCGCTCCTGCAGCTCGCGGTCGACCTTGTCGAGGGTCTCCGCCGCTGCGTTGGCCAGCGCCGTTCCGATGGAGCGCTCCAGCGCCTCGCCGCCGCGTCGGAAGGCCAGCGCGCCGAGCGAAATCGTCGACGCGGTGACCACCAGCAGGACCAGCAGCAGTATGCGGCTCTTGATGCTCATGAGGGTTGCCCGAACTCCTGTGAGCCGCAATCCCGATGCCAGCGCCCCCCATTTCTGCCGCTTCCCTGGGTGCGGGCGCGGTTCATGGGTCACTTTCTTCTTCGTGGTGAGCTTGTCGAACCACAATTCCGGCTCAGAGTGGGTTCTCGGCAACCCGCACTTTCTCTGGGCCTATCGAAGGGTCCGGGCGACCGGTTACGGCGTGATGCCCCCTCCCACCTTCTGCGCGTGCATCCCGTTCCCATTCTCTTCTTTACCTGCGCTCGACAGCGGGCTATAATTGTGGGCCCCGCCGCGACCGGCGTGGTGGCCCGGAGGGCGCGCTTGATTCCCTGCTTCGAACATCTGAGGTCCGACCTCGAGGTGGCGACCGATTTCATCGGCGACAACTTGTCGGTCGATTCGCCCTTCATCGGCGAGATGGCCAAGCACTTCCTTTCGACGCTGGGGCAGCGCATCCGGCCGTCGCTCGTGCTGGCCTTTTCGCGTTTGCACCGCCGCTCGACCCCGCCCGGGGCGCCCGGCCTTGCGGCGATGACGGAGCTGGTCCACTCCGCGTCGCTCTTGCACGACGACGTCGTCGACAAGGGACGGATGCGCCGCAACCGCGTGACCGTCAACGCCAAGTGGGGCAACAAGGAGGCGGTGCTGCTCGGCGACCTGCTGCTGTCGCGCTCGCTGAAGGTGCTGGCGCAGGAGAATGACCCCCGCATGATCGAGGCGCTCTACTCGATCACGGCGTCGCTGTCCGAGGGGCAGCTCCTGGAGCTGGAGAACTTCGGCAACCGCCACCTGGACGAGCCCGACTACCTGCGGATCATCGAGCTGAAGACCGCCGTCTTCTTTGCCGAGTGCTGCCGGATCGGCGCGCTGGCGGCGAAGGCCTCCGACGAGCAGATCGACCGGGCGCGGGAGTTCGGCCTGCAGATCGGCTACTGCTATCAGATCCTCGACGATCTGCTCGACGTGACGGCAACCTTGTCGTCGCTCGGCAAGGACATTCAGAACGACCTGCTGCATGGCAAGATGACCCTGCCGTACATCTACTGCCTGGGTCAGAGCGAGGGGCGGGAGCTGCTCGACTTCCCCGAGGCCCGGCCGCCGGCAGCGGATCGCGTGGCGGCGTACATCCGCCGATCGGGCGCGTACGACTACTGCGTCGAGAAGGCTCGTGCCCACGCGGCCGCCGCGCTCTCTTCGGCGGCCCGGCTGGGCGACCCGGCGCTGGAGGCGACCCTCGAACAGTTCGTCGCCTATCTGTTCAGCCGGATGGAGCGCTACTCGGCGGCGACCGCGCAGCCGTCGGCGACCGCTGAGACGCCGACTGCGGCAGCCTGAGGGCTCGCCGCCCCTGGGCGCTGGTCCGGATGTTGCTTGAGCAGCAGCGAGGCCGTGCGACGCGGCTGCCGACCGGACGCCGGACCCTGGCGCAGGAGAGCGATTGGAAACCCTGGAATTGACTGAGACCGCAGCCGAGCTGGCGACCCGCCCGACCCCGCCCAGGGCCCTGAAAAGAGGCCCCAGCCCCATCGCGCTCGTCGGGCTGGGCGTCAGCATCGCGTTCCTTTATCTCTTCCTGCGAAACGTAGACTGGTCGGCGCTGACGGCTTCGCTGGCCCAGGCGCACTACATCTACGTGCTCCCCGCGCTGGCTGTCTGGTTCTTCGGGCTCTGGATCCGGACCCTGCGCTGGAAGCTGATGGTGCGCCACATGAGAGACGTGCCGATGGGGCGCTTGCTCTCGGCGATGAGCATCGGCTTCATGGCGACGAATCTCTTGCCGGCGCGTGTCGGAGAGATCGTTCGGGCGGCGGCGCTGGCCCGGACGGAGCGGCTGAAGGTCAGCGGCGTCTTCGCCACGATCGTGGTCGAACGGATCTTCGACGTCCTCTCGATCCTCGTTTTCATGGTGCTGGTGCTGCTCTATCTCCCCGCGCGAGGCGAAGACGCCGCGACCTTGCAGAGCTTGCGGATGTTCGGCGGCCTGTTCGCCGCGGTGATCGCGGGAGCGGTCCTGTTCCTGGTGCTGCTGCGGCTGTATCCGGCCCGCGTGAAGATCGCGCTGGCGCCGGTGCTTGGGCGGCTTCCGGGAGGACTGGCGCACCACATCTCTGCTGCGCTCGACAACTTCGTCGAAGGTCTGGGGATGCTTTCCGGCTGGGGCGAGATGGCCGCTATCTCGGCGCTGTCCCTGCTGCTCTGGCTGACGATCGGCCTGATCAACTGGGTGCTCGCCTTCGCCTTCGAGATCGAGATCTCGGTGCTGGGGGCCTGCATGATTTTCGTGGTGACGGCCTTCGCGATCGCGCTGCCTCAGGCGCCGAGCTTCATCGGCGTCTTCCATGTGGCCGTGGAGACTTCGCTCAAGCTGCTCCACGTGGGGACGGTCTCTGCCAAGAGCTTCGCCATTGTGCTCTGGGCAATCTCGGTGTTGCCGTCGATCTTCCTGGGGCTCTGGTTCCTCTGGCGGGGCGGACTGTCGCTCGGGGAGCTGACCGAGACGCGTGTGAGCTGAGGCTGACCTGGGCGCAGGGAGTCTGGTAGACTCCCGCTCGTGCCCGCGGAAGTCCGCCTTGCCCATGAGATAGAGCGACTGCTCTCTGCGCCGTCCGCGTCGCGCGCCAAAGAGGTGCTGGACAAGGCTGAAAAGCTCGCGGCGGCCGACCGGGGCAGCCTCTTCGTTCGCGGGCTTTCGAGCCGCTTCTGGGACGTGCGCAAGGCGGCTTCCGAGAAGCTCTGTGCCCTCGGCGCCGAAGTCGCGCTACCGCTCTTGAAGCCGGTCATCGACGATCCGAAGAGCGACGACAACGCCATCTACTGGTCGATCCAGTCGCTGGCAAGCCTGGGCGCCCAGGGCGCCGACATGCTGCTCGACTTCCTTTCGAGGTGCCCGGCGGAGCTGCGCGTGTTCGCGATCAAGGCGTTCGCCAAGGTCCACACGGCCCGCGCCATCCCCGCGATGGTCGAGATGCTCAACAGCCCCGACTATGCCACGCGCGAAGAGGCTGCGCGCGTACTGGCGGAGAGCGCCGACGAGTCCGTGGGGGCCGTGCGCCACCTCTTGAACAACGGCACGCCCGATCAGAAGTTCTGGGCCTTCAAGATCCTGGCGAAGGTCATGGGTGTCAAGGCCGTCGAACCGCTGACCAAGATCCTGAAGAACCCGGCCGAGGAGCAGCAGGGCGCCTACGCGCTGGCGGCGCTCAAGGAGATCCGCCATCCGGTCGTCATCCCGACGCTCATCTCGATGCTGGGTCACGACAGCTGGTACTACCGCGCCGAGGCCGCCGAGATCCTCGAGGGGATGGGGGAGATCGCGGTCCCCGAGCTCAAGAAGGTCCTGGATAGCGACAACGCCGACATCCGCTTCTGGGCGATGAAGATCCTGCGCGAGATCCTGGGGTCGCAGATTGTCGGACTGCTCGAGAAGTATCTCGCCAGCCCCCAGAAGTCGGCGCGCTACTCGGCGGTGCTCACGATCGGCGGCCTCAAGGACGCCGCGGCCGCTCGGCTGCTGATCCGCTGCTTTCAGGACGAGGCCTGGATCATCCGCAAGATCGCCAGCGACAACCTGGTGCGGATGGGCGACGTCGCGCTCAAGTTCCTGCTCGACAACCTGGGGAGCGACAACGAGGAGAGCCTGTACTGGACCCTGACGACGCTGGGCAAGATGGGCGACGACGCCGCCGAGCCGTTCGTGGCGAGGCTCCTGACGCACGGGCAGAAGAACATCCGCGCGCACGCCGTCGAGAGCCTGGCCGGCATCGCAAGCGAGGCCGCGGTCAACGATCTGATCAAGGCGTTCAAGAACGATGTCTGGATCGTGCGGCAGCGCGCCTGCGAGGCGCTGGCCAGGCTGGGGGACCGAGCGCTCAAGTCGCTCCTGGCCCACGTCGATGACGCCGACGGGGACGTGGCCCACTGGACCGACAAGGTCCTCTCGACCTTCACCCACGCGGGCCTTCCCAGGCTCCTGGCCGATATCAAGCGCGCCAAGCCCGACGACCGGGAGGCGCTCCTGAAGCGGCTGCGCGTGCAATCGCCCGTCACCGTCGCCGACCTGCTGAAGTCGCCCAACGCCGGTAAGGAGGCCGTGCTGCGCTTGCCGGTTCCGGCCTCGCCTCAGGAGGTCGTCGCGGCCGCTCCCGAGTCGGCCGGAGTACCTCGCCCCGTCGCCAAGAAGCCCGCGATGTCGCTCTTCGACGCGCCGTCGCAGGGCGTCTACCCGATGAGTTTCGACGAGATCCTCCTGCACGCGCAGAAGTGCGGCGCCTCCGACCTGCACGTCAAGATCGGCGAGCCGCCCGTCTTGCGGATCAACGGCGTACTCACCAAGACCAACTTCCCGCCCGTTTCGGCCGATGCGTCCAAGGCTCTGGTATCGGCGATCCTGACCGACCACCAGAAGCACGTGCTGCTCGAAAACCTCCAGCTCGACTGCAGCTACGAGGTGACCACGGGCTGCCGGTTCCGGCTCAATCTTTACAAGCAGACGCGCGGGCTGGAGGCTGCCTGCCGCTACATCGACCCCGACATCCCCGCGTTCCGGCAGCTCGGACTGCCCGACTGGGTGATGGCGAAGATCGGCAGCTACGCCGACGGACTGGTCCTGGTCACAGGTCCGACGGGAAGCGGCAAATCGACCACAATCGCGTCTCTCATCGGCTACATCAACCGGCATTTCAGCCGCCACATCATCACGATCGAGGACCCGATCGAATACGTCCACGAGAACGTTCTCTCGCTCATCAGCTATCGCGAAGTCGGAATGGACGTGCATTCCTTCCCGCTGGGGCTGCGCGGGGCGCTGCGCGAGGACCCCGACGTCATCCTGATCGGCGAGCTCCGGGACAAGGAGACCATCTCGACGGCGTTGACCCTGGCGGGCACGGGACACCTGGTGCTGTCCACTTTCCATACATCCAATGCGAGCCAGACCGTCGAGCAGCTCATCGATTTCTTCCCGACGGACCAGCAGACCCACGTTCGCCGGCAGGTGGCGTTCATTGTCCGGGCGATCCTCTCGCAGCGGCTCTTCATCCGGCAGGATGGTCGTGGCCGTGTCCCGGCGCTGGAGATCCTGCTCTCGACCCACGCGGTCCGAAACCTGATCCGCGACGGCAACACCCAGCAGCTCTACAGCGTCATCCAGGCCAGCTCCGAGGACGGCATGCAGACCTTCGACGCGAGCCTGATGGAACTGGTCGGCAACCGCTCCATCAGCTACGAAGACGCGCTCCCCTTTGTCTACGACTTGCAGAACTTCAAGCCGAAGGGCGGCAGTGGCGGCCGCGGCGGACGGCCATGATACAATTGCGGACAATCAACGTATTGTGATGTAAGATACTGATGGAGGTCCGGCCGATCGGGGTAGCGGCCGAGCCTACAAAAAGAGTGGCACCACGCTTGCTTTCGAAGGAACGGAGCATCCGGGCGGACGGATGAGCTAGAAGCCAAGGTGGTAGAGAAGTGGACGGCAGTAAGAAGAACCCCCTCGATCGCGTCATGATCCCGCCGGCCAGCAAGCCGGGCGAGGAACTGCGCCTCATGTTCCGGGCGTCGGGTCGCACGCCGGCAGCCTCCGGCGGCGTGCAGCAAAAGCTGGACGCGCGATTGACGCGCTACGACGAAGGCTCTCAGCAGACGATCGAAGAGATCCGGGAGATGCTCGATCGCAATCCGAACAACGCAAGCCTGCTCGATTGGCTGGCCTTCATGATGTACACCAACGAGCGGTTCCTGGAGTCGATAGCTCTTTACAGGCGTCTGATTGAACTGCATCCCGAGAACGCGACGGCCCACTACTACAGCGCCAACTGCTACTTCAAGATGGGCGACTGCGAGAAGGCCATCGTCTCCTGGCGCAAGGCCCAGACGCTTTCGCCCGCCAGCAAGATCGGCCGCAAGGCCGCCGCCCGCATCGACATGGCGCGCGGCAAGATCACCGGCGATCGGACGTTTTAGGCTCGAGGCTCGAGGAGCAGGCTTGAGGCTTGAGGGTGACTTCTGATCCCTGGGGCCTGATCCCTGAGGCACGAGGGCGATGTCTGACGACTTCCCTCCTCACTTCTCGAGCCTCGAGCCTCGAGCCCGTTGGGCCACGACTTTACGGTTGCGCCGGGACGCGGCGGCGGCGATACTGGGGCTCCGTGAAGAGGCCGGGTTGGGTCGCGATCGGGGCGGCGCTCGCTGCTGCCTTCCTGGGTGCGGCTGCCGCCAGTGCCCGGCCGGCGGACCGGCTCTTCGCCAAGTACCACTGGCGAATCTCCGCCTCGCAGCCCGACGGCTCGGCCTCGTCGTTCGTGCTCTGCCCGCGCGGTGAGCTCAAGTTCCGCGTGTGGCCAGATGGCCGCGGCCTGCGGTCGAATCGCGGAGGGCGGCTCGTTTACCTCGAGCTCTTCGTCAACGGGAGGTTCGTCAGCCGCGTCGACGGGCGCGGCCGCATCGGGCTCGACGAGGGCACAGGAATCGACGCCCAGGCCGGCACGCCGTGGGTCGAGGCAGGCGCCCGGGACGGTGTCCGCTCTGGCCTCAACAAGCTGACCCTGGTCTATCGAGGCGTGATGGGGGAGGGGGACGAGGAGGAGCCTGGGCCGGGTGTCTGGAGAGGAGAGGTCGAACTGGCGCGTTGCCGGCTTTACGACATGCTCCGCATCCTGAAGGGCTTCGCCCAGGTGACCGGCCTGGAGGCCGAGCTCTATCGCGCCTTGTTGCGCCTGGACACCGACCTGCGCTCCGACGACCGCAGCGCCACGCTCGACAACCTGAGCCGGGCCATGTCGGATGTCGTCGCGCGGTCCCGCGAGGTGCTCACCGATCCCGAGACGCGCCGCTTCCTGGCCGAGGTCGACGACATGCACTTCCAGAAGCATGCGACACGACTGGATCTCGGGGCCGTGTGGGAGGACAGGCTGGCAACGCTCCAGCGGCTGGAGTCGTTCTGGGTCCGCTCCAGGACGGAGGCCGACTCGCGCACCCTCTACCGTCGGGCGGGCGGCATCTCCGACGAGCTCGAGGACGTGGCCCTGGCTCGCGAGAACCTGCGAAACCTGTACTGGGTCTACTCGGCCCGAGACTTTGCCAGCTTCACGGCCGACCGCTTCGAGTCGACGATCGACCTTGGCCGGCAGAATCTCGAGGTGATGGGCGACCTCCGGAATCGGCTCCAGCAGTGCCGCGAAGAGCTCCGGGCGAAGGCGAAGGCGTGGCTGGCGCGCAGCGGCCGGCCGCCGGGCAGCGACGACATCCGCGGCCCCTACGAGGTGCTCGAGGCCGGCGGGCGCGTGGAGCCGCGAACCTATGCCGATCCCGACCGGGTCGCGGGTGCCGAGAGGGAGCTGAACCTCTATCTGACTCTCGTGGACCAGCTGGTGGAGCGCGACACTCGCTTCCTGCGACTCGAACTGGCGTTTCTGTCCGAAGTCATCGGCCGCTCGCCCCCCGAGCCCGCGAAGAATCGGCGGCCGCGGCGGGCCCGCCAGAAGTGGGAGAAGTAGCTCTCAGCAGCTGACTTCCAGCAGCTGGCCCCACTCGGTGCCCACGAGCGCGCGGGCACTGTCGGGGCTGAAGGCGACCGCCAGGAAGGCCCCGGCGCCCGGGGGGCCCTCGTAGAGGGATTCGAGCGCGCGCGTCCGCGCGTCGAAGCGGTAGAGACGCGCCCCGGTTTCTGTCGGGACGGCTGGGCCGGTCGCCAGGAGCGCCCACGGCTCCGACGGGTGAAAGGCGATCCCGTGAACGACCGCGGCCCGCGGCCCAGGGAGAGTCTCCGGCGCCTTGCCGTCGGCAACCCAGGCGAGCGCTCCGGCTTCGGGGACGTCGTCCTGCCTGGGGCGCCCCCCGGCCAGGAAGGCGGTCCCTTTCGGCTCCCAGGCGACCGCCGTCAGCGCCGGCAGAACCATGCCATCGACCAAGGCCAACCGCCCGGTCTCGGGGCGCGGCTCGTAGCGCGCAACGAAGCCGCCCGCCTGGCAGGCGCCCGCGACCGCGGCCCGGCCATCGGCGCCACCGAAGGCGATCCCTCCGAGCAAAAGCCCTTCCGGGGTCTCCACGGGAAGGTAGCTCCTTTGCTCCGAGAAGTACTTCAGCAGCTGACCGCCGGCCGAGATCAATCCGAAGTCGCCCCCCGCGCTCATCGCGAAGCCGCCGAACTCGAACGGGGCATCCGCGTAGAGCAGCTCGACGCCGCCGCTTGGATGCACCTTCAAGATGTCGCCCGAGTCGCGGCCGGTGCCGGCCAGCGCGATGGCTTCGCGCCCGCGTCCCGCGAACGCCAACCCCGCAATCCGCCTCGCCGGCCTGGGCCGCGCCAGCTCCTCGGGTGGATTGCCGTCGAGCGCGTAGCAGAGCAGCGACCCGGCGCTAGTACCGCAGAGCGCTCGCCCCGAATCGGCCGAGATGGCCACGTGGGTGATCGGCGCCTCGTTATCGCCCGGGATGAGATAGAAGTTCATCGCGAATCAGTATAGCGGGCGCACGCCTCACGGCAGCGGGATGCGCAGCACGCGGTTGTTCAGCTGGTCGGCCAGCAGCAGGATGGACGAGCCAAGACCCGCGCCCTGCCCGGGAAGCAGCATCGAGAAGGCGTCGCGAGTGGAGAGCACGCCGACTGCGGAGTTCTGCGTGAACAGGCCCTGGCCCAGCAGCTCGTCAGGGGCGGCGCCGCTGGCGGCCACCTCGGGGAACCGCGTGTACACCACCACGCGATTGTTGATCGAGTCGCTCACGTAGAGCCGGGTGCCGGCCAGCCTCACAGACGACGGCGTGTTGAGCCCGAGCGCGCTCGGGGCGCCCGTGCCGCGGTCGGGCTGGCCGCTCGTCAGATCGGCCTGGCCCAGAACGAAATCCGCCGGCTGCGCACTCGAGATGGCTGTGATGTCATTCCAGACCAGCACGCGGTGGTTGAGACTGTCGGCGACCAGCAGCCTGCTGCCCGTGACGGCGACCGAAACCGGTGAGCTCATCGTGTCCGGGCCGACCGCACCTCCCCGGTTCGGCCGGTTCGAGACGAAGTCGCCCTGCCCCAGCACCACCGCCGCTGCCGCGCCGGTCCGCATCGTGAACAGGTCGCGGTAGATCAGCACGCGGTTGTTTCCCGTGTCCGCGACCACCACGTCAAATCCGGACACGGCGACGTCACTGGGTCCGTTGAGTGTCGTGGCGTCCGGGACGCTCACCGGCTCCGTCGTCCGGTTGGCGTCGCCTGAGACCAGGTCCGCCTGGCCCAGCGCCAGCCCCGCTGTCGTCTCGCCCGCCATCAACGCCAGCACGTCGTCGTAGACGAGCACCCGGTTGTTCCCCTTGTCCGCAAGCAGCAGCCGGGTACCCGCGAACGCCAGCCCAGCCGGAGCCCGCACGCTTGCGCTGGTCGGCCGCGTCACCAAGGTCGACGTGAAGTTCGGCTGGCCGATCACGGCGCTGGCCGCAACGTCCTGATCGGAGGCGAAGAGCAGCACCCGGTTGTTGCCCAGGTCGCTCACCGCCACTCGCACGCCGTCGGTCGCAACCGCCTGCGGCAGCGCCATCGTCCCCGCCCCCGCCACGCCGCCCGCGTTGCGCAATCCGCCCGTGAACCCGGACTGTCCTCGCACCGCATCGGCCGCGTCCCGCACCACCCACGACGACGCCCCGCCGCTGGCGCTGGCCGTCAGGTCATTGGCGTCGTGCGCCGCCACCGAGGCCGCGATCGTCACCCCCCTGAGCTTCGTCGCCGCCAGCGACGCCGACACCTGGAAGGTGAACGTCCCCGTCGTGCCCCCCGCCACCGGCGTGATCGTCACCCCCGACGGCGCCGCCACGGTGTACTGCGTCGACACGTCGGACGCCCCGATCGAGAACGCTAGCGAGATGGAATCGATGAAGTACGTCGCCTGATCGCTCGTCCCATTCCGGATCAGCACGTCCAGGCTCATCGGCAATCCCCCGCGGTCGATGCCCGCCGGTGCCGCCACCAGCACGTCCCCCGTCGCCAGCGTCGATCGCCTCTGCACCAGGATGAACCCGCCGCCCGTGTCCCGCACCACCGACGATATCGCCGTGTTGGTGTCGAAGAAGATCGCCTGCCCGGAGAGCGATGACCGTCCCAGCGTGGCCCCCGCGGGTACATCCACCAGATACGAGAGGAACACCTCCGTGCCGCCCGGCAGAGTCACCGGCAGGCCAGTCAGTCGCCTGGGGTTGAAGCCGTTCTCGGCGGCAGTGATCGTCGCGCTCTGGATCAGGGCGGTCGCCTGCCCGTCGTTGCGGATTCGCATCGTCACGGGGTTGTCCGTCTGCCCTAGATTGGCCGGCCGGTCTCCCAGCACCGAGACAATCGTCAGCTTGGCCGGGATCTGGACGGTCAGCAGGCCCGCATCCGGTATGTTGCGCGAGTGACGGTCGTCGCTGTTCACGTCCTCCACCGTGACGGTCGTCTGCGCCGTGCGCGTACCGGCCAGCGTCGAGGAGGTCGAGGTGACGTCGAACTGGAAGGTCACCGTCGTGAGCCCCGGGATCGAGAGCGGGTTGGGACGCGGCGCGATCGCGAGCCCCTGCGACGGCACGAACCCGAGCCCGGCCGTGACGACTCGTGCCGTCGCCTGCCCTCTGTTCGTCACCGTGAACGTCGCGCGGACCGTCTGCCCCTGGGACATCAGCGCCGGAATGGCGAGCACTCCGATGGCCGTGTCCGCCGGCGTCTGCAGGATCCAGTCGAGCGTCGAGGCCGGCGTTACCAGCGCCGCCCGGGAGTTGCCGTCCCTGCCCGAGAGCACGCCCGATACCGTCACCGGGCCCAGCAGTCCCGCCGCCGGGACGATGACGTCGAACTCGTAGCGAAGCCGCGTGTGGCCGGCGATGACGGTCGGTGCGGGGCCGACCGGCGTGATGCGGAACTGGCCCGTCACGTCGGTGCCCGTCGTCTGGCGCATCGTGATGGCGATGCTGGTCTCGGTAGTCAGCGCCGACCCGTCGTTTCCGACGATCATCTGCAGCCGCACTCGCTGTCCCTGCGAGACGAATCGAGGCGTCGGCAGGAACGTCTCGATGCGCAACGCGGCGGGCACCTGCACCAGCAACACGCGCGCCGGCGACGGCTGCACGACCGGCACCTGCAGCCCCGAGGCGATGTCGGTCGCGTCGAGCACGGCCTCCACGCCCATGCCCACGTCCTTCGGCAGAGTGCTCGAGTCGATCCGGAAGGCGAACGTGATCGTCGCGCCCGGCGCCAGCGTCACCGGGGCCGGGTTCGGCGACGGCGTCAGCATGAGGTCGCCGATACGCAGCCGCACCTGGCGGACCACCGAGGCGACGCTTCCGCCCGCGGTGACGACGGCCGAGATGTCGACCGGAGTGCCGCTGCTGACCTGGCTTGGCGTGACCGAGAGCGTGGTGACGGTAAGCAGAGCCTGGCCCGACAGCGGCAGCAGGCCCGGCGCCGGCGCGGTCGAGGCCAGCGGCAGCCGGCTCGCGCTCCCCACGGCGAACACCGAGACGCTGAAGCTGCGCGGCCCGGTGAGCGAGTCGAGGCGCGTGTCCACGGTGAAGGTCAGCTGGACCGTCTGGCCCGGCTGGACCTCGCGCGGACCCTCGGGGTTGACGCTACCGGCGATGGTCGGGACGTCGAAGGCGATGCGCGCGTCGGTGATCGTGGCGGCCTGCGTCCCGGGGTTCGTCACGTCGACCGACACCGTGGTCGACTGACCGACCGAGAGCGAGGCCGGCGCTCGCAGATTGGAGAGCACCAGCGCCGGCGCTTGCGGCGGCAGCCGGACCAGCACCGGCAGAGTCACCGTTCTGGCGTCCCCGAGTGCGCGTCTGCTGGTGGCGTCGACGGCCTCGAGCTCGAGCCTGGCCGAAAGGGAACCTGGCGGCGCCAGAGTGGTGGTGCGCACGTCGAAGACGAAGCTGGCCGAGCCTCCGGCCGGGATTACGGAAGGATTGCCCGCGCGCGCGGCCGCCACGATGCGCGGGTCCGGGATCGACACCGCCAGGCTCGCGGCGCGCGCGTCCGTCTGGCCCGCGTTGAAGACCGGCACCGTCAGCACGAAGGACTGGCCCGCGTCGACGGTTGCGGCGTTGGCCGAGGGCGTTCCCAAGCTAAGTGCGGCCGGTGTCGGTCCGGGCGGACGTGTGTTGACCTGGAAGCGGCCGGAGGCCACCGAGGCCAACCCGGCCCCGTCGGTCACGGTCAGCGTGACGGTGTAGGAGCCGGGCTCCGTGCCCACGAAGAGCGCCTCCGGGCTCCGCTCGCCGAAGAGCTCGATGGCCGAGCCGTCGAGTCTGAGCGTCCAGCGATAGGAGAGCGTGCCGCCATCGGGGTCGCTGGAGCCTCGTCCGTCGAGCCGCACGGCTTCCCCGGTCGTCACGACGGCAGGGAAGACGCTGGCCAGCGCCAGCGGCGGCCGGTTCGCAGTGCCGAGCGGCTGCTTGACGGTCGCGGGCAGCGGGTCGTCGGCGTTCAACCCCCCCGTGTTGCCGGGCGAGGCGAGGAAGCGGTCGATTCCGGCCGCCAGCTCGGTGGTGAGCGAGGCTGCGCTGTAGACGACGATCTCGCCTCGGACGTTCGTCAGCGTGATCGGCTGGCCCTGGAGCGTGCCGTCGAACCGCCCGTCGCCGGCGTCCGCGTTCATCGCGGCCACCAGGGTGAGCACGGGCAGCCCCTTCAGGAGGGCCTCGCCGCTCAGGCCGGCCAGGAGCAGGCCGTAGCGCTCCGGCTCTCCGGTACTGGCGCGGGCTTCGCGAGTGGGAGTCACCGGGACCGTGGACTGAGGCGACTCGATCCCGAACTTCGCGCCGACGTCGGCGAGGGCTTGCCTCAGGTTTTCGTTCGTGAGGCCTCCGCGGCCAAGCGCCAGGTTCACGGCGATGTCCGTCAGCGGTGTCAACTGCACGCCCGAAAGGCGAGCGCCTCTGGTGAAACCGAGCGCCACACCCCTGAGCGGGGTGGCCCCCGTGTTGACCGTGACGGCCGTCGCCTCGTCCACGAAGTTGCCGCTGGCTTCGAGCAGGATATCGCCGGAGTAGGCCGTGTCCGTGATGGTGATCGAGAAGCTCCCCGACTGCCCGGTAGCGGCCGTGCCGATAGAGCCGCCACGAGCTCCTGCGACGATGGCGAAGGCGCGGACCGTCGAGCCCGCCAGGAGCGGGCCCTTGGTGGCGGCGCCGCTAACCGAGGTCGGCGCCGCGGGCGCGGCTGCGGATGCGGGTTCGGCCGGCCCTTCGCCGCCCGCTCCGCCGCAACCGGCAGCCGAGAGCGCCAGAGCTGTCAGCAACAGCAGCCGAGCCGGTAGGCGTATCAAGTTCTCGAGCACCCGCGACCTCCCGGGGCAGAATTTGCCCGTCGATGGCAGTCATGCAGTTATGACGCCACCCGCCGCGTGTCAGCTCGCGGGGTCAGGCCTCGAGCCCGGGTGCAGGGCCGACCTGCCGCTCGACCTCGGCCACGGTCGTCAGGCCGCTGAAGACTTTCGAGAATCCGTCGTGGGCCATGACCTTGAAGCCGCGGTTACGGGCCGCGTCCAGCAGCTCCGTCGAGGTCGCCTTGGCCATCACCAGGTCGGCCAGCTCGCGGTCGAAGGTGAGGAGCTCGTGGACGGCAACACGGCCGTGGAAGCCCGTGAAGAAGCAGGAAGGGCAGCCGACGGGCTCGAAGAGGCTGGAGCCGGAGAGCCCCAGGGCCTCCTTGATGCGGACGTGGCGCTCGGACATCCGGTAGACGGGGCGCTTGCAATGGCAGAGCTTGCGGACCAGCCGCTGGCCGATGATGGCCCGGGTGCAGGAGCCCAGCACGAACGGCTCGACGCCCATGTCGATGAGGCGCGTCACCGCCGTGACGGCACTGTTGGAGTGAAGTGACGAAAGCACGAGCCTTCCGGAGAGCGCCGCCATCAGGGCGGTCTGGGCGGTTTCGTCGTCGCGGATCTCTCCGAGCAAGATGATGTCGGGGTCCTGTCGCAGAAGGGCGCGAACCAGGGAGGGGAAGGTGATCCCCGCGGCCTCGTTGACCTGCGACTGGTAGGCGCCCGGCAGCTCGAATTCGATCGGGTCCTCGATGGTGAAGACGGAGACCTGGTCGTGGGCGAGGTGTCTCAGCGCGGCGTACAGGGTGGTCGTCTTGCCGCTTCCCGTGGGACCGGTGACCAGAAAGAGGCCGTTGGGGAACCTGAGCGCCTCGCGCACCTTGGTCAGGTTGCCCTTCGTGAGGCCGATCTCCGGCAGCTCCATCAACTTGGCGCCGGATTCGAGGATGCGGATGGCGAGCTTCTCGCCCTGGCGACAGGGAAGCGTGGCGACTCGGGCCAGCACGGAGAGCTGAGGGCTGCGCGAGTGCAAGGTCAGGCGCGTGCGCCCGTCCTGGGCGTGGCGCTTGTCCGTGATGTCGAGGCCGGCTTGCACCTTGAAGGCAGAGATGACGCGCGCGGTGTCGGTCTCGGGGCACTTGTGGCGCAGGGAGCGGAGGCTTCCGTCCTTTCGGAACCGCACGACCATGCCTTCGGACTCCCAGGAGATGTGGATGTCGGAGGCTTGCATGTCGACGGCCAGGCCGACCAGGATCTCGACGGCTCTCGGGGCATCGGCCGTGGTGAGGGCCAAGGCGAGCTGGTTGCCGCCGGCCTCGAGCAGGACTGCGTCCTCCTGGGGGACGGCCCCCAGGGCGATGCGTTCGTTGCGCACGAGCTCGGCGTCGATTTCGGGCAACGGAGCGACCACCAGCTCGACCGTCAGCTCGCTCTTCTGGAGGACCGACGGGATGTCCCCCAGCGCCTCGGGGTCGGCCACGGCGACCTGCACGGCGGACCCCTTCTGCTCGATGGGGAGGGCCCGGAACTCGGTCCAGCGTGCCAGCGGAATCTGCCGCAGCACGTCGGAGGCGACACGGTCGGGGACCAGGTGGGCGAACGGCAGGTCGTGGTGGTAGGCGACGAGCATCGCCACCGGCTCGAAGGGGACGTCGGCTCGGCCGGCCAGGGCGTGGACCACGGAGCCCTGGATGGCGGCGGCTTGCCGCTCGGCCTCGTCGAGCTCCCTGGCGGGCACCAGTCCGGAATCGCGCAGCTTCTGAATGAGGGTCTGAGTCATCTGGAGTCGGGGCTAGAAGACTTCGTGGAGCTGGGCGGCGGAGAGGCTGACCAGCAGCTCTTCGAGCCGAGCGGCCAGCGATTGTGCGATCCGCAGCTCGAGGGCGGGGGCCGCGTCGCCCAGGGCGGAGAGATTTTGCTGGTCGAGCACCCGGCAGACGCAGTCCTCGAGGGCGACGGCCGCCTCGCCGTAGGGGCGGCCGAGCGCATGGGCGACTTCTCCGAGGAGCGAACCCGGGCCGAGCGAAGGCGAGTGGTTGGCTTCCTTCGGGGTCTTGCGCATCTGCACGCGGCCCGATTCGAGCACGAAGCAGCAGTGGGCGGCCTCATCGCCCACGAAGAGCGCCTCGCCGGCCCGGAACGAGCGGCGCTTTCCGCCTTCGAGCGCCACGCCGCGGACCTTTGGCTTGCGGCCTGGGCTCGCAGGCCGGGAAGGGAGCGCCAGCCTGCTCTCCATCTCCTCGATGCGGTGGCGCATCACGCCGACGAGATTGCCGACGAACTCGGGATCGGTGCGGACCACGCGATCGAAGTTCTCGCGCGTGGTCACGGTGACGATGACGTCGTCGATGGCGAGCACCGAAGTGGAGCGGCGGGCGGCGCGCAGGAGGGCCATCTCGCCGAAGATCTCGCCCGGGCCCAGCTGGTTGACCTCGTGGAGGGTGTGGCTGTCGATGACCCGGCAGGCGCGCACGCGGCCGGACACGATGGAAAAGCACTCGTGGCCGACCTCGTTTTCGAGGAAAATCGGCTCGCCGGCCCGGTAGAGCCGCTTGAACTGGAGCTGCTCAGGGGGCTTGGGGTGTCGGGCGAAGTGGTGCGTAAGCCGCTCGGCGAGCTCGGCGGTTTCCAGGGGAAGCGGGATGAACTGGTTCAGTCCGCGGGCCAGGAGGCGCTCGCTGACTGCGCGCTGCTGGACGAGGATCGGCGCGATGAGGAGGATCGTCGGGGGGAGCGCGCGGTCCGCCGGGCCGTCGAGCAGCGGTGCCAGGTCGGTCTCGGACTCCGCGTGGAAGAGGACCAGGTCGAGGGCGAAGTTGTCGAGTGCCGTCTCGAGCTGCCGGGCGGTCTCGGCGACCAGGAGAAGGTAGGATTCGCTGGCCGTTTCGACAAAGGCCGCGGCGAAGGCCCGGTCAGGGCTGAAGAACAATACGTCGTAGACCGCCGCGTCTCTCATTGTTGGCTCTTGGGGGGCGATCCAGATTTAGCACGCCCGACCGGATTCGACAACGGGAGGGCGCCAGGGTCCCGGCGAAGTCTCGAGCACGGAGGGGGAAAAACGGGGACTGGCTCTCACGCATGGACAACAGATCTCTTGAACTATCTGTCGGATTCGAATGGACTGAGCGCATCCGAAACACCCAAAAGCCGCATAAAATGGGGGTCCAGGGGGCCTTCGGCCCCTTGGCGGAGGTTCGGAGGCGGAGCCTCTGAGTGGAATGCCTTGTGTGAGCATTGATGCTGGCTCTCAACGATCTGTCAATGACTGAGGGACTGGCTCCGGAAGCCCGCTTGAAACCTGGCAGTCATCCGGTCGGCCGGGCCTCCGGTACCTGTACCCGCTTTCCGACGACTTTGCCGTTGCCCTGGGAAGGGCGCGCGATCCCCTTGACATTTCGCCTCTCGGGGATCAGAATTGCACGCTCCTCAAACCCAGCCCGAACGGTGAAGCCGGCTTCGAGGAGCGAGCGCGGCAAGAGGAGGCAGGTTCCGATGGACATCCCCACCAACCTCACGTTCGATACGCCCCTGGTGGACCCCGGATACGTCTCGGAGCGTCAGCTCGACCCTCTCACCTCGCCGGTGCAGGCGCCCAGGTTCGTGCGCGACGGGCAGCGCGACCGCTGGTGGATGCAGGCTAGCGCCTTCGACACGTTCACCACGACGCCTCCCACCACGATCGATCTGATCGACAACGGCCTCCGAAACTGAGGCACGCCCCGGCGGTCCCGCCGGTGGAAGGAACCCCGTGGACCGATTCCCTTCTTTTCATGAGAAGCTCCGGCATCTTGCCAACAACCTGTGGTGGACCTGGCACCCGGAGGTCATCGAGCTTTTTCGTTCTCTCGACCCGGCGGTCTGGCGGCAGACCAACCACAATCCGGAAGCTTTCCTGAAGGCGCTGTCGCCTTCGGACATCGATCTCCGAGCCAAGGAGCTGGACCTCGAGGGACGGATCAACTACGCCGTCCGGCGGCTCGACGAGCTGCTGAAGAACGAGACGACCTGGGGCAACGCCCACGCCGGAACGCTACTGGTGCACCCGGTGGCCTACTTCTCGGCGGAGTTCGGCTTGCACGAGTCGCTTCCGATCTACTCGGGCGGCCTGGGCGTTCTTGCCGGCGATCACGTCAAGACGGCATCCGATCTCGGCGTGCCGCTCGTGGGCGTCGGGCTGCTCTATGCGCAGGGCTACTTCCGCCAGCGGCTCGACGCCAACGGCTGGCAGCGCGAGGAGTATCGCGAGACCAACATGGACCTGCTGCCGATCCGGCGGGCAACGGATCGCGACGGCGACCCGATCGTCATCGAGGTGCCGACCACTCCGAGGCCCCTGAAGGCCGCCGTCTGGAAGGCGTCGGTGGGGCGGGCGACGCTCATTCTGCTGGATGCCGACGTACCGGAGAACGACGAGGAGGACCGCACGCTGACCACTCGCCTCTACGGCGGCGATAGCCGGATGCGCATCCGCCAGGAGCTGATCCTGGGCATCGGCGGGATGATTGCGCTCAGGCGGCTGGGGATCCGGCCCGGCGTGCTCCACCTGAACGAAGGGCATAGCGCCTTCGCGCCGCTGGAGTGGGTGCGGCGGCTGATGGAAGAGAACGGGATGGACTTTGAAGCGGCCGTCCGGGACGCGGCCACGCACACGGTGTTCACGACCCACACACCCGTCGAGGCCGGTCACGATCGATTCGGGCCGGAGCTGCTCTGGGAGAGCCTCGGGTGGCTGGCGGTGCGGCTCGGGCTGACGCCGGCCCAGCTGTTGAGCCTGGGGCGAGTCAATCCGTCCGATGAGCGGGAGCCGTTCACGATGACCGTGCTGGCCCTGAAGCTTTCGCGCCATGCCAACGGCGTGTCGGCCTTGCACGGGCATGTCAGCCGCAAGATGTGGAACCGGCTCTGGTCGGACCGCCGCGAGCGCGAGGTGCCGATCGGCCACGTGACCAACGGCGTCCACGTGCAGTCGTGGCTGGCGCCGACGATGTTCCGGCTCTACGAGCGCTTCATCGGCAAGGACTGGCACACGGGGCTTGGCTCCCGGGAGGCCTGGGCCGGACTGGCCGAGCTGCCCGACGACGAGCTCTGGGAGGCGCACCAGCTGATGCGCCACCGGATGATCGAGTTCGTGCGCCGGCGCGTCGAGGAGCAAGGTCGCATCCGCGGCGAGAGCGCCAAGCAAGCCGCGGCGGCCCACGGGCTGCTCGACAAGCAGGCGCTGACCATCGGGTTTGCCCGTCGGTTCGCGACCTACAAGCGCGCCACGCTGATGTTCAGTGATCTCGAGTGGCTCTCCGGGCTGCTCAACGATCCGGAGCGTCCCGTTCAGATCATCATGGCGGGCAAGGCCCATCCTCAGGACGAGGGCGGTAAGCGGCTCATCCAGGAGATTGTCGAGGCCACTCGCGACAAGCAATTCCACGGCAAGCTCGTCTTCGTCGAGGACTACGACATCGGCGTCGGGCGCCACCTGGTGCAGGGCGTCGACCTCTGGCTCAACAACCCGCTGCGGCCGCTGGAAGCATGCGGCACCAGCGGCCAGAAGGTCGTGCTCAACGGCGGCCTCAACTGCTCCGTGTTGGACGGCTGGTGGGCCGAGGCCTACGACGGCACCAACGGTTTCGCGATCGGCAATGGCGAGGTCTTCTCGGATGTTCCCACTCAGAGCCGCCACGACTTCGAGTGCCTGACCGACGTGCTGGAGCGAGAGGTCGTCCCGCTCTTCTACGACCGCGACGAGGCCGGTGTGCCGACTCGCTGGGTCAAGCGGATGAAGCGCGGCATCCTCACCCTGGCCTGGCGTTTCAGCAGCAACCGCATGTTGATCGACTACGTCAACCGCGCCTACCTAGCCGCCGCCGGCGCGGTGTCGTGCGAGATACCGTAGGGGGAGAAGGTAGAAGGTGGAAGGTGGAAGCGAGAAGGCGGAGGGGAGTAGTCAGTAGACAGTAGTCAGTAGTCAGCAGGGGCGGTGCGTTGCGGGCTCTTCTGGCCCTGGCCCGGGCTCATCCCGAGCCTGTCGAAGGACGGCCAGGCCTTGCCTTTCGACTCTCGAGCCTCTCCCCTCACTCCTATCCCTGACTCCCGACACCTGAAGCCTGACCCCTCGGGCCTCACTCCTCAAGCCCTCCCCCTGATCCCTGAAGCCTGACACCTGAAGCCTGATCCCTCAAGCCTCAAGCCTCACTCCTCAAGCCTCAAGCCTCAAGCCTCACTCCTCAAGCCTCAAGCCTTTCCATGTCCCTCTCCTGGTCCGACGCTGTCTCTGGTCTTTCTCCCGGCCCCGGGCCCGGGCTCTTCCGGCCGCGGGGCGATCGCTCCATCGCCGGCATCCTCCCCACGGCCTTCGAGCGTATCGGGCTCGATCCGGGGCCCCTCGCGAGCCGGCTGCCCGATTCCCTCGCGACCGATCGAACCTACAAGAAGCTCTTCTTCTGTCTGATCGATTCCCTGGGTTTCGACGATCTGCTGGAGCGGGACGGCCTCCTCACCAGATGGGTTTCCGAGCGCGGTGGATGGGTGACGTCGGTCTTTCCAAGCATCACCAGCTCGGCCATCAGCTCGATTCTCCACGGCGTTCCCCCGGCCCGCCACGGCATTCTCGGCCACAAGGTCTGGAGTCGCCAGGCCCGGGGAATCGTCGATATGCTCACGTTGAAGCTCGACGGGCAGAGCGTGCCTCTGCCCGACTGCGGGGTCGACGTGACGAGCTGGACCAGGACCCAGTCCCTGCTTTCGAGTCGTACGGTCGGGGCCGTGCCCTGTTTTCACGTCACGGCCCGCGAGCTCCTCGGCTCGGGTCTCTCCAGTTTCATTTATCCCTCGAACGTGCAACGGGTGGGCTACTACAGCATGATCGAGGGGCTCTCCAAGGTGCGGCGGCTGCTGGAACGCGAAGATCGGGCCGTCGTGAGCTTCTACACCAGTGCCATCGACGGGGCCAGCCATGTGTTCGGGAAGCGCTCCCCCGAGTTTGCGTTTCAGCTTTCAGAGCTGGAGCGCGCGCTCGAGTGGATGGTCAGCGGCATGTCGGACAAGGCGAGAGGTGAGACGCTCTTCGCGCTGGCCTCGGATCATGGGCAGTGCCTGTTCGAGCCTGCGAAGGCCTGGAGGCTTCCGTTCGATCGGCAGCGGCTCTACGGTCACTGGAGCGAGCCCCCCATTGCCGGCCGGCCCCATGGCTTCGGACACTCCGGAAGGGTGATGCACCTCTACGGCCAGGGCGATCCTCCTGCCGAGCTGGCCGACACGTTGGCGCGCGATGTCGAGGGGCTGGGCGTGGTGCTTTCGTCGGCGGAAGCCAGCGAGCTGGCCGGCCGCGAGCCGGACGAGCCACTCGGCTTTCTCGAGGACGAGCTGGGCGCCCGCGTCGTGGTGTTGCAGGCCGGCGCCTATCTCGATCTGGAGGTCGGCCTCGATCGCCAGCAGGCCTCAGCGCGCAACCTGGATCAGCTCGTCAGCAACCACGGAAGCCTCACCGCCGAGGAGCTCCTGGTGCCGACCGTGGTTGCCGGCCTGGACGAGCTGGAAGTGGGAGGGAGTAGTCAGTAGTCAGTAGCCAGTAGTCAGTAGAGCCGGCGCATGGTTGACCCTCCTGCCCCTAGCGCAGACACTCGCCTGACCCCTGACCCCTGAAGCCTGATCCCTGAAGCCTGACCCTCACACCTCAAGCCTCACTTCTCAAGCGTCAAGCCTCAAGCCTCACCCCTCACGTCTGATGCGGAATCGCCAGCATCAGGCCTCCGATGAACTCCCTCACGTGGCAGTCGCCGGGAATCAGCGACTCTGGGTCTGACGTCAGTGGAGTGATCGAGTCCAGGACGCGATTGCCTTCCGCGCACCTCAGGCATGCGTCGAGGCTCATCCCTTCTGGGAGCTGATCGGCCCTTGGAAACTGGCCGGCCAGGTAGTGCTGCAGGATGGGGAGGTCGAAGGCGAGGCCGCCGTTGACGAAAGCGTTGGCGGTGCGGAGGAAGGGGAGCATGTCGGTCAGCTCGCCGTCGCGCACGTAGTGCCAGTGGCCCAGGATGGAGCGGATGTCCTTGTTGCGGTGCTTCGTGTCGCGCAGCATCCGGCGGAACATGTTGACCAGCGTGAACGGGATGGCGCGGCCCGAGCTGCCGTCGTCCTCCAGCACGCGGTTGGCGTTGAAAAGGAAGACCTTGAACTTCTTCTCGTCGGGGATGCCGGCGGTGATGTAGGGGAAGAGGCCGTGCAGGCAGTCGATGATGAGCACCTGATCGCTCGTCAGCTGCATCGGCTCGGTGCCCGACCGGCGGCCGCTCTTGAAGTCGAAGATCGGCGTGTCGACGACCTTGCCCTCGAGCAGGTCGTAGATGTGGTTTCGCATCAACGGGATCTCGTAGGCCCGCGCACGCTCGTAGTCACGGTCGCCCGACTGGTCCGTCGGGTGCTGATCGACGCTGTAGAAGTAGTTGTCGGCGCTGAACACGGCGAACTTCTGGCCCGTGCGTTCCTGTATGAGCTGCGTGATCTTGTGCGTGGTGGTCGTCTTCCCCGAGCTGGACGGCCCCGTCACCATGAAGATGCGAATGCCCTTGCGCGAGAGGAACTTGTCGGCGGCGTCGTGGAGCTGGCGTCCGTACTCGTCGATGGAGGCCCCGATCAGCTCGGGGAGCTTGCCCGTGGCTACCCATTCGTTGATGCCTGCAACCGTGTCCGTGCGCATCCGCCGATTCCAGGCGGCAGCTTCTTCGACGAGCTGCTCGGGGTACGGCACCTGAGAGAAGTCGCTCTCGCGCATCGCGCCGCGGCGCACCCAGAGTCGGCCGCTCGAGTAGAACTGGTATTCGTCGGCAACACCTCGCAGCCCCCAGAACCGCAGCGTGACGATGACCATGCGGTGGATCTCGTCCAGCGGAGCCGGGGTGTTGGGGGTGAGGTACTGGGGGTTGGCGTTGAGACGGCCCATCACGTCGTGCGTGAGGAACTCGGCGATGTCCTCGTCGGATTTGCCGAGGAAGAGCCACGCGTTGATGCCGTCGTGGACGTCGGCCTGGAACCCGCCAACCTTGCGGCCGGCTTTCAGGATGGCGTTCTGGATCTTCTCCATCCGGAAGGGGACCCGGTTGCCCACCTTGTCGTCGATCAGGAGGATGCGATTGTCGGTCTTGAGCTTCATCGAGGCCAGTATAGATCGCTGGCCGCAACGGCGGATGCCGGACCCGGTGCGGCACTCTCCGGCCCCCAGTCTGCAGACCGTGACCGTGAGCACCGGAGTCGTCGTGCCGCAGTGCGTTATGGGCTTCCCACCCGCGGGCGCGCGTGCTAACCTGTCGGCGGCCTCCCCGGCATGACGGCCCGGGGAAGGAGGCAGGAAGCCTCCGGACGGACGCGAGAGGGATCGAGCAATGGGCAAAGAGACGCTGTCGATCACGGACAACCGCACCGGCAAGACCTACGAGGTCGCGATCAAGAACGGCACCATCAAGGCGATGGATCTGCGCCAGATCAGGACCGACGCGGAGGACTTCGGGTTGATGACCTACGACCCGGCCTTCACCAATACGGCTTCCTGCCAGAGCAAGATCACGTTCATCGACGGCGATCGCGGCATCCTCGAGTACCGGGGCTACCCGATCGAGCAGCTGGCCGAGCGCAGCAACTACCTGGAAGTCGCCTACCTGGTCGTCAACGGCGAGCTGCCCACCAAGGCCGAGCTGGAGCAGTGGACCTTCGAGATCAACAACCACACGTTGCTCCACGAGAACGTCAAGAAGTTCATGGACGGCTTTCACCACGACGCCCACCCGATGGGCATGCTCATCAGCACGGTGGCGGCCCTCTCCACGTTCTACCCCGACGCCAAGGAAGTTCACGACCCCGAGACGCGTCACCTCGACATCGTGCGGCTCATCGCCAAGATGATCACGATGGCGGCCTTCGCCTATCGCCACAGCCTGGGCCAGCGCTACGTCTATCCGGACAACTCGCTCTCCTACTCCGGGAACTTCATGAACATGCTGTTCCGGATGACCGAGCGCCCCTACAAGCCCAATCCCGTCCTGGAGCGGGCCCTGGACGTACTCTTCATCCTTCACGCCGACCACGAGCAGAACTGCAGCGCCAACGCCATGCGCAGCGTCGGCTCCAGTCAGGTCGATCCCTACAGCGCCGTCGCCGCCGCAACCGCGGCGCTCTACGGACCCCTGCACGGCGGCGCCAACGAGGCCGTTCTGCGGATGCTCAAGGAGATCGGTTCCAAGGACCACGTCCCCGCCTTCATCCAGGAGGTCAAGTCCGGCAAGGGCAGCCGCCTCATGGGTTTCGGCCACCGCGTCTACAAGAACTACGATCCACGCGCCAAGTTCATCAAGAAAATGGCCGACGAGGTCTTCGAGGTCACAGGAAAGAACCCGCTCCTCGAAATCGCCGTCGAGCTCGAGCGCATCGCCCTGCAGGACGAATACTTCGTCAGCCGCAAGCTCTATCCGAACGTAGACTTCTACTCCGGCCTCATCTACGAGGCGATGGGCTTCCCCGTCGCCATGTTCCCCGTGCTCTTCGCCATCCCCCGCACCTCCGGCTGGCTGGCCCAGTGGCTCGAGATGATCCAGGACTCCGAGCAGAAGATCGCCCGCCCCCGCCAGGTCTACACGGGCCAGCGAAAGCTCGACTACGTCCCCATAACAGAGCGCAAGAAGTAGCGGACCGCGACCCGGGGCCGTCGGTTGGCATCGGCCCGACGGCGGATTATGGAGTCCGGCGAGATGATGCCGATCCGAAGGCTCTGCCGGAGTCTGACGCCGTTCTTCGCAAGCGCAGTGCTGGCGCCCTGCCTGCTGGCCCAAGCTCCCCCCACTCCACCGACCAGCGCGACGCCCGCCGTGGAGGCGCCTGCGCCACGGCCTCCGGCGGCCAGGCCCGGCGGCTCCATCAACCTGGTCTTCGAGGATGCCCGCCAACAGGCCGGCCTGGCAGGCAAGGCCGAGGCCGCGCAGGCGCTGCTGGAACTGGGCGACCACGCAGGCGCCGCCAAGCGTTATGGCGACCTCGCCGCCGACTGGCAGAAGCTGGCGACCCAGTGGCACGACCAGGCACTGACCGCCATCGAGAACGCTGCCGCGGGCCATGCGACCGCCGCGGACGCCGCTCGGGCCGTCGACCTCTACGCCCGGGGAGAGTCCGAGGCCCAGAAGGCGATCGACCTCGCGGCCGACGCCCACCGCACCGGCGGTCGGGCGGCTCCCGGCGAAAGCACTGTCCTGGAGCGGATTCGCGAGCTCAGGCTCAGAGCTTCCTCGCCGGCGCTCTCCGAGGCCCTCTCCCCGCTTGTGCGCGATGCAGAGAACCGGGCCCTGGCCCTGGCCGACCTCCGCGCCTCCGAGCGCGACGCCGACGGCGCCTTCTTCCTCTTCACGAAGCTCTACGCCGGCTCCGTAAGCCAGACCCGACGCCAGGGCATCGTCGAGAAGCTCCTGAGCCTCTACTCCGACCTCATCTCGGAACGCCGCCTCCGAGTCGCCGCCAAGATCGCCGTCTGGTATGTGGACAACCACGCCACCCAGTCCTCCATCTGGAGACAAGAGACCATCCGACTCGTCCAGGCAATCCTGGGAACCGTCCCGGCCTGCGGCGCCTCGAGGGGCCACGGCAAGGAGCAAGACCTTGCCGCCCCGGACGCCGTCGGGCTCCTTTGCCGGTTCTTCGTCACTCCCGGGACCGCGACGCCCGCGGTCTGGCTCCTCCTGGCCCAGGCCTACCGCCAGTCGGGCGAGCTGGGAGACGCCATCCGCTGGTACGAGCTGGCCCTCGCTGCCGACGGCCATGACGCCCAGGTCCGAATGTGGCTTGCCGAAGCCTGTGCCGCTGTCGGTAAGATCGACTCCGCCGTCCGCCACATGATCGACGCCATCAACCTCGGCTACTCCGTCCGCCGGGCTCTCGACAACCCCGAACTGGCCGCTCTGCGCCAGACACCGGCCTACCGATCTCTGGAGCGAGGCTCGTTGTTCTGAGAGTGGACTTGGCATGTACCCCGGGGCCCAGAGCTAGAGAATCGCACCCATTGCGTGTCGTAGCTTCGCCCTCATCCATGCGCGAATCTTCCGAAAATCCTCCTGCCCCTCGGTTTCGGCTCTGGCCTTCGACCGTCTCCAGAGCCGTTTGCAACGGGGTTCCCAGGGGCCCATGGCCCTTGGGTGGGAGCTCGAGGACAAGGCCCTCGACAGGAATCGGTACCACTCTCTTCCTTGCGCTTCTTCTCTCGGTCGGAACTGTCACCGCGCCGCTCGCGGCGCAGACGAGCTACACGTCCAAGAACACGGGCGGAGCGGCCGTGTCGACGACGCCGTCACCGTCCTCGGGAACCGGAGCGACTGGTGGGGTCAGCGCGGCATCGCAGCCGAGCCAGATGAGCCGGCTGGGGGACTTGAAGGTCGACATTCCTCGGTTGACCGGGACGACGGCCGGTGGGGCCGCACAGGCGACGCCGCCGACGACCGCGTACTTCACGGCCAAGGGCGGCGCGGCAGTGGGCGGGCGGGCAGCCTCGGTGACGGCCGGCGACGTGCGCCGGTGGCGCCTGCGCCGGGCGATCGATGAGACTTTGGGGATTCCGTACAGGAGGATGGGGCGCGTTGCGGCCCAGGGTCTGGACCCGGTCGGGCTCGTGCTCCACGTCTACTCGGCGATCCGGATGTCGCTCCCCGATGGATCCGAGAGCCTGAGGTCCGCTGGCAAGAGGCTGGCCGCAGACGAGCTGGTCGAGCGTGGCAAGTTCCGGGAGAACGCCTGGAAGGTGCTGGCTCCGGGAGACGTCCTCTTCTTCTGGTCGAAGGATCGCAGCACCGGAAAGGCGGAGCTGAAGCCCGGGCTCTACCACTCCGACGGAAAGGTAGCCGTAGCCTCGGCGGACAAGGGGAAAGTCGTCCTGGTCGGGATCGAGGGCCAGGCGAAGAGCCTGGCCTTCGTTCAGCGCCTCGTGCTGCCCTGAGCCCGCGCGCAGCTCCGCGCGGTAGGGGGCCCAGCCCGCTACTTGTACGGGCGGGTCCGGAGGACCGCGCACTGGACGGAGCGCGCGCTCCTGTCGATACGAGATACAGAGTCGACAGGGCGATGCGTGTTCTTGTTCGACTTGTGCACGAGAAGCGCTTCACGAAGCGGACGGAGGAGCTGGACGGCTTCATGAGACAACCGAGAGAGCTGCTGCTAGTAGCGCTGGCCTGCCTTCTGGGAATCACGCTTCCGATGGGCGCCGGGTCCGACGCCAATGCCGACGAGGCCGCGGAGCTCTTCCTGAATGACTTCCCGACCCTGCCGATTGCGGCGAAGAAGAAGATCGAGCTGCAGGGCGCTACCCCGGAGGCGGCTGCGGATCTGTTCGTTTACGACTTCTTCCAGCTGGTGGGATCGCTGCTGGACGTGACCTTTGTGATGCCGGAAGAGGCCAAGCTCAAGCAGCTCAAGGTCGGCACCGTACTGCGCGAGATGAGCATCGAAGAGGCCGTCCAGCTGGTCCTCCAGATCCACAAGCTGCGGGCGGTGCACTTCAACGAAACGACCATCTTCATCGTCGGCCAGACGGCCTCCGCCGACTTCGGCGTGAAGAAGAGTCGCTCCTTCCGGCTGAGATACACCAACGTCCAGGAGGTCGTGAAGTACCTGCAGCTCAACAAGAGCGTGCTGGATCGACTGAAGAACGTGACCTACAGCTCGGAGTCGAACACGCTCATCGCCTTCGACACCGACGAGAACCTGCGGCTGCTGGGTCACATCATTGGCCGTCTGGACGTGCCCTCGGCAAAGATTCTCGAGAGCGTGAAGCTCTCGTACATCGATGTGACGCAGTTCCAGCTTCTCTACCGGACTCTCAGCTCGGAGATCGTGGAGCGGATGAAGGCGATCGGCATCTCCTACAACAAGGACGCGCGAGCGCTGATGGTCTACGGCACGCCGGAGGACCTCAAGCTGGTTCGGAACTTGGTGGACAAGTTCGACGTGGCGCCCAAGCAGGTGCTGATCGACACGTCGTTCCTGCAGGTGAGCGAGAGCTTCAACCGCGAGTTCGGCTTCAAGTTCACAAACAACAGCATCACCGTGAACCAGTTCGACCGCATCAAGGACATCGACCGCATCGCCGCGCAGAACCAGGGGCCGCCGGCCGTGTTCCCGACCCGCACGCAGATCAACTACCTGATCTCCAAGACGGGAGCCAAGACGCTGCAGAGCCCGAAGGTGCGCGCCATCGACAACACACCGGCCACGATCAACATCGGCGAGATCCGAAACATCCAGATCCAGAGCACCGCCACCACGCTCGGGACGGGACTGACGCCGGGCCAGCAGCAGACGACGTTCAACACGCAAGAAGTGCCGATCGGCGTCCAGGTGAACGTCACGCCGCAGATTCACAACGACGATTCGGTCACGCTGGAAATGCGGATCAGCGTCACGAAGGTGCTCGAGATCAAGAGTTTCGGAGTCGATCGCACCACTCAGGATTCGACCACGAAGCTACGCATTCGCAATGGCGAGACCGTCGTGCTTGGCGGCTTCATCAACCAGGTGTTGAACAGCGACGACACGCCGATCCCGCTGCTGGGAGAGGTGCCGCTGCTCGACAAGATTTTCCGCAACAAGAAGCGCGAGCGAACCGATTCGGAGCTGGTCTTCCTGCTGACTCCCTACATCCTGGACTTCCAGGACAAGGCCCCCAGACCCGATGTGTACGACACTAGCTCGCAGTCCGCGGCGCCGGCGACCAAGGCTTCGACCGCTGTGTCGAGCGCGAGCCAGCCGGCTGCGGCGGCCCCCGAGGCGCAGGCGGTTGCCTCCGCCGCGGGCGGTCCGGTGGCCCCCGCGGCGCCGACACGACTGGCGCTGGAGCCGCTAGTGGAGCTTGGGGGCGTCCAGGGCGGAGAGATCCGTACGACGCGCGTGCTCGAGGGCAAGGAGGGCTCCGCCAAGGTCGTGTACGACGCCAGCGGTAAGGTCGTCAGCAAGGAGTTCAAGCCGGCGGCGGAGGCGATCGCTCAGGTGGCTGCGCGTGAGCGTGCGTCCGGTGCCGTCAAGGCGGGCCGCGCGGGAGCCAAGTTTGCCGCTGCGGCGCCCGCGGCAGCGCGCGCCGAGGAGACCGATGAAGTCGAGCTGGAGAAGTCTCTCGCAGTTCAGAAGGCTGCTCGCCGGCGGCCCTCGATCGTGATGCCTGGCGCGCGTCGCGCCGACGATGGGATGGACGACGAGGCAGATGGCGACGGACCGCGGAGCTCGGCCCTCGAGGCCGTCGTGAAGCAGCACCGTGAAGCGATGCGGCGGCAGGCGGTCTCCCGGGAGGACCTGGCGGCCTTGAAGCGCATCTCGGACCTGGCGAAAGCCGCCCCCGCTGGGCAGGGGAGTCCCAGGAAGGCCCGCCTGCAACCCGGCGCGGTCGGCGCGCAGATCGTCAGGCCTGCTGCGACCGGGATCGAGACGGCCACCCGGCGGCTGGAGCGGCTGGCGAAAGCCGAACGGCCGGTGGTCCGGCAGTATCGAAAGGTCACCAACGCCGCTGTGCAGCCTCGTGGCGGGAAGCATGAGCTCTTGAGCGAGCTCCGGGCAGAGCGATTGAAGGCCCAGGCCGCGAAGACTGCGGCCCCGGATCACCAGATGCTGGACGAGCTGCGTCGCGAGCGCGCGGCTGCTGCGCCGCGTCAGGCAGTGAAGCCCACGGCGCCCAGGCCGCGACCTGGCGCAAGTGATGTTGCGCGAGCCGCCGTGCGAGCTGTCATCCCGGTCGCCAGGGCTGCGAGCCGGGCCACGAAACACGAAGCCGATGAGCTGGCGGAGCCGCGCCGTGTCGCACCGGTGACGGTCAAGGCCGCGGCCAAGCCCGCTGGGCCGAAGAGAATCATGCCGTCGAGCCGCGTGCCGTCCGACCGGGAGGTCATCGAGCGGCTTCGCAAGCTGGGCGCGAGTCCAGCGCCGTTGGAGGATGAGCCGGAGCTGGCTTCATCCCGGCAACCGCACCCGTCGGCGCCGCTGCGTCCTGCACCCGAAGCGGTTGTGTCGAGTCTGGTCGCGCCCGCGCGGGTGAGCGGACGGACTGACAACCGGACAGGTGGAGTCGAGTCGTCACCTGTGATGCCCCGGAAAGTCCCGGCGGTGTCGCGGCGCATGGCGGCGCGGGACCAGGCGCTCATCGCGCGGCTCGACGCCCTCACGAAGGAGTCTCCCGCGCCGGTCAAGAAGCCGGTCGTTGCCTCGCCTGCCTCCCGCCCGGTTCCGCCCAAGTCCGGAGTCCTGAGCAGCCGCAGCTTCGAGGATCTTGCGCGCTCTCTGGAGCGCGAGCTCGGCGCGATGTGAGGGGTGGGCTCGAGGCCTGAGGCTTGAGGCTTGAGGCTTGAGGAGTGAGGGGTGAGGCTCGAGGATCGGGCTTCGGGGCAGAGTGTGGCCTGGTGCCAGGAGAGTCGGCCATGCTCCGCTGCTACTGGCTACTGTCTACTGTCTACTGACTACTCTCTTTCCACCTTCTATCTTCCTCCCCCCAAGATTCTCCGAACTCTCGTTACGGTTCTGCGGTAATCCCATTCGAGCGCCGAGGTTCCTTGACAGGGGATCACCGGGTCGCTATAACCTGACGCTGTGTCGAATGCGCGCCCCGGGAGGCGCGCAAGGCTCCGGCCAAGGAGGACGGGATGAATCGCAGGAACTACCGCAGTGGCTTCTCGTTGATCGAGCTTCTGATCGTGGTGGCCATCATCGCCGCCTTGATCGGTGTTGCCGTTCCGTACTTCCAGAGCAATCTCTCTGAGGCACAGGTGACCAAGGCCAAGCAGGACCTCGACACCATCCGCAATGCCATCAATCTCTACGAGTCGCGGTATCGGGCGCTCACGGGTGAGAATCTCGATCAGATCCTCGGCCAGACGATGCAGGAGATTCCCAAGGACCCCTGGGGCTCCAAGTATCTGCTCGATGCCAATCTTGGAATCATCTGGAGCTACGGTGCGGACGCTCAGCCGGGTGGAGCTACTGGCGGCGACGTCGATCAGGTGTTCAAGTTCAAGCCGTCTCTCCAGTTGCGCAAGGCGGAGCTGGACGGACCGTACTCGTCCCCGAAGGCAAACGTTCACAAGATTACGTTGAGCTTTACGAAGCCTTACTCTGGGGCCGGTGATCTGAAGCAGATACTGCTCGTTACCGACTCCAACATCCCGAGCAGGAAATCCGGCACCGCCGCGGGCGTGACCTTTAACGACGCCGCGAAGCTTGGCACCTGGTCTATGGACGTGGCAAAGGCCGTCGACGGAATCATGGTGCTCAAGTGCACCGCGGATCCAACGGCCGATGCGTCACAGCGACAGACGATCAGCCAGACCATGTACATCGACTTGCTCGAGGGCTCCGAAGCTGCCTGGACCGTCAAGCCGGCCAATACGATGTTGCTCGGCTATGGCGCCACGCCGGAGACCACCAGTTCCTCTCAGCCCAAGGTCTACAAGGGCTATCCCGGCGAGGGCGCGGAGGGCGACTTCAACGAGCGCGGGGCCAAGTTCTGCGATAACGGCCTCGGCGCCCGCATCGAGCGCAAGCAGTAAAAAACCGGAAAACCGGGGACACACGACCTATTTTGAAAAAATAGGTCGTGTGTCCCCGGTTTTTTCTTCCAGTGTTATACTCCGCGCCATGCCGAACGCCGCGATAGAGCTCAAGACACCGGTTCCGGGACCCAACTCCGTCAGTCTGATGAAGCGCCGCGAGGCGGCTGTGCCGCGCGGGCCGTATCACAACCTCCCGATCTTCCTGCAGGAGGCTTCCGGAGCGACTGTCACCGACGTCGATGGAAACCGCTTTCTGGACTTCGCCGGCGGACTGGGCTGCTTGAACGTCGGCAACGCGCCGGCATCCGTGGTCGAGGCGATTCGCCAGCAGGCCGGCAAGTCCCTCCACGGATGCTTCCACGTCGCTCCCGGCGAGTCTTATGTGGCCCTCGCCGAACGTCTCAACGCGCTCGTTCCCATCTCCGGCCCGAAGAAGACGTTTTTCGCCAACACGGGCGCTGAGGCCGTCGAAAACGCTGTGAAGTGCGCGCGCGCCTTCACAGGCCGCCCGGGAGTGATCGTCTTCGAGGATGCCTTCCACGGCCGCACTCATCTCACAATGACGATGACCAGCAAGGTCGTCCCCTACAAGCAGGGCTTCGGGCCGTTCGCCTCCGAGGTTTACCGGACGCCCTACGCGTACTGCTATCGATGCCCCTACTCCAAGGAGTACCCGGGCTGCGAGATGGCCTGCGCCGACCAGTTCGACAAGTTCTTCCGGCGCTATGTCGACCCCGCCAGCATCGCCGCCATCGTCGTCGAGCCGGTCCTGGGCGAAGGCGGCTTCGTCGTCCCCCCGACCGAGTTCCTCCAGACCCTGCGCCAACTGGCCACCAAGCACGGCATCGTGCTCGTCGCAGACGAGGTCCAGAGCGGAATCGCACGCACCGGCAAGCTCTTCGCCTGCGAGAAGCTCGGGCTCGACCCCGACATCCTGATCACCGCCAAGTCGCTGGCCGCCGGTATGCCGCTGTCCTCGATCACCGGCCGCGCCCCAATCATGGACGCCGCCCTTCCCGGCGGGCTCGGCACCACCTACGGCGGCAACCCCGTCAGTTGTGCCGCCGCCCTGGCCGTCCTCGACCTCGTCGAACGCGACGGCCTCTGTGCGCGCGCCGAAGTCATCGGCAATCGCGTCACCCGCTGGGCCCGCGACCTTGCAGCGAGCGCCCCCCTCATCGGCGACGTCCGCAACCTGGGCGCCATGATCGGCCTCGAGCTGGTCACCGACCGCCAGAAGCGCACCCCCGCCAAGGAGAAGACCCAGGCCGTCCAGAAGTACTGCTACGAGCACGGCCTCCTCATCCTCACCGCCGGCACCTTCGGAAACGTCATCCGTATGCTGATGCCTCTGGTCATGACCGACGCCGAGCTCGACGAAGCCCTCGAAGTGCTCGGCGCCGGACTGCGTGGAGCGGCCTGAGAAGATCCAGTCGGGGGTGTCGCCCTCGAATCCCTACCAGAGGGCCAGTGGCCCCCTGGACCCCCGCTGTCTTGCGGGTATGAGGTGACGCGGGGTCTTTCCGGACGGTCGGAGGCCACGAGACAAATCGTGTGCATGCCGACTGCAACATGCACCGCGACTTACCGGCGAAAGCGCCGTTCCCTGGCGAAGCACGCCGCCCCACCCTGGGCAATCAGACGGGGGTGAAGGGGGCCAGTGCCCCCTTTCCGGGGTCTGGGGCAGCGCCCCAGCCGGCGACTCCGTTCCTCTGCTCTATCCCCCGACTCCCGCCAGCGTTTCGACGATCGTCCGCAGGGCGGCGTAGCTGGCGGCTTCGTAGTCGGCGCGCGGACCCGGTCGGGGGGGACGGCCTTCGCCTCGGAAGAGAAGCGTCTTCATGCCGGCGGCGCGGGCGCCGGCGGTGTCGCAGTCGGGGCGGTCGCCGACGTGGAGGGCGTCGGCGGGGTCGACGGCCAGCCGGGCGCAGGCTTCGGCGAAGAGGGCGGGGTGGGGTTTGAGGGCGTTGACGTCTTCGGCGGACATGAGGAGGTCCCAGCCGACGTCGGCCAGGCCTAGCGCCTGGAGCTTGGCATCGACCGGGTAGTCGGAGAGGACGGCCAGTTTGAGCCCACGCGACTTCAGGACGACCAGCGTCTCGTGGGTGCCGGGGAAGACGTGCGCGGCGGAGCCTTCGAAGGAGTTCGCGTAGATGAGGGTGTCGATGGTCTCGCGCACGAATGCTTCCGGGTAACCGCTCGATCGGGCGGCTTCGGCGAAGGCCTCGGCCTTGAGGTCCGTCACCTGGCCGCGTGCCCTGAGGCCTTCGCGGGCCCTCTGATACAGCCGGGCGGCGCGCACGCGCTTGAGAGTCGTCCAGGGCGCTGAGGCGAAGCTGGCCGTGAACCAGCGCCAGATGAGGCCCGGCACGTACGTCGAGTTGGCGTAGAGCGTGCCGTCGAGATCGAAGGTGACGAGGCGAAGCATGGTGGCCGCGCAAGTCTATCCCGAGTCGCAGTGCGTCCGCGAGAGGCGGGGTGCGCGGAGTTGGCGGCGCCCGGAGACGGTGTTAACATGGCGGGCGTGTTCGAAGAAGGGGGCACGAAGGACCGGGCACTCGACATCGCGACGGCGGTGCTGGGGGGGCTGGCGCTTCCACAGCTGGTCGCGGGGGGGCTGCCCGACTGGATGGGGCCGCTGGCGCGCCTGAGCGCGCAGCCTCCGTTTTCGACTCATTCGGGGCTGATGCTTCTTGCGTCCCTGGGTGCGCTGGGCGGGCGGATCTGGCTGCGCCATTCCATTGGGAGGGCGGAGCTTGCGGGGGTGCAGACGCTTCACCGGCCCGACTACGAGCAACTCGATCCGGAGGACCCGATGGTCCGGCGGCTGATCAAGGACCGCATCGAAGAGAAGAGCTCGTTTTCCGATCCCGACGTGATCGACATCGTCGACGAGGTGCTCTCGACGGCCATCTTCCTCGGAGCCAGCGACGTCCACCTGGAGGCCAAGGCCAAGCTGATGAAGGTCAGCTACCGCGTCGACGGCATCCTGACCGACGTCGCGACGGTGCCCAAGAACATCCACCAGGCCCTGGTGAACCGGCTCAAGATCATGAGCCAGCTCGACATCTCCAAGACCGACGTACCGCAAGACGGTCGTGTTTCGTCCCGGATTCGAGGGCGCAACCACAACATGCGCATCTCGGTCTTTCCCACGCTCCATGGCGAGACGATCGTCATCCGAATCCTGGGGTCGACCAAGAAGATCTACAACCTCGACGACTTCGGAATTCAGACCGACGTGCTCGAGAGCTTCAAGCGGGTGCTGCACGCGCCGCAGGGAATCATCCTCTTCACGGGCCCGACGGGAAGTGGGAAGACCAGCCTGATGTACGCCGCGCTGCGCGAGATCCTTTCAGCCGAACAGGCCAAGCGCAACATCTGCACCCTGGAGGACCCGATCGAGCAGGACCTGGAGGACATCAACCAGGCGCAGATCGATCCGAAGAAGGGGGTCACTTTCGCCGTCGGCCTGCGCGCAATCCTGCGGCAGGACCCCGACATCATCATGGTCGGTGAGATCCGCGACGTCGAGACGGCTCAGGTCGCGCTGCAGGCTGGCCAGACCGGCCACATGATCATCTCCACCGTGCACGCCAACAGCGCCGCGGGCGCCTTCGCGCGCCTGATCGACATGGGCATCGAGCCGTTCCTGCTCGCTTCTTCGGTTTCAGGAATCGTCGCTCAGCGGCTGGTGCGCAAGCTCTGCCAATCCTGTCTGGTCCAGAAGCCTCCCAAGCCGGAAATTCTCCGGAGCCTGGGCTCCCAGGTGCCCGCGGGGTTACGGTTCTACGAGGCCGGTGGCTGCGAACAGTGCAACGGGACCGGCTTCCGAGGCCGTCTGGCAATTTTCGAGTTCATGAAGGTGTCGGAAACGATCAGCAACTCGATGATGACCAAGGCCACCTCCCAGGAATTGCTGCGCGTGGCGCGCCAGGACGGAATGCTGACGCTCTTCGAGGACGGCATGGTCAAAGTGGCCCAAGGACTGACGTCCCTGGAAGAGCTGGTGCGCGTCGTCGTGGGCTGACGCCAGCCGATCTACTTTCCTGCCAGTCGCTCCAGACGGGCCAGGGCGTCGGCAGCGGGAGCGGGGGACTCCGTCCGGCGCGCCTTGGCACGGGAGCGGAGGCTCTCCAGCCGCGAGCGAACCTCTTCTTCCTGGAGGGGATCGAGCGCGGGACGCAGCTCCGGCGCGATCGATGACATCAGGGCGGGCTCCGATGCAGCGGGTCGCGCGGCCGGCGGCGTCGGCATCGGTTGGGGTGCCGGCTTCACGGTAGCTGGCTTCGACCGCGACGCCTTCGCTTCCTCTACCTCACGCAGCGCCGGTGAGACGTAGACGCTGCCGTCGCTCTCGTCCCGGCTCGAAGCCGAACCGCTGGGTCGCGCCGGCTCCGAGCGCTCTGCGGCGAGCCGCGCCAGCGCCCTGTCGGCCGGCGAGTCTGCGTCTGCCCCGAGCTCCGGCTTCGCTTCAGACCTGGGCAAGCCCGACTCTGCGGTCGCCGCGGTAGCTCCGGTCTTCGACTCGTCGGCCTGCCGCGAGGCTGGCTGCTCCGGCATGCCGGGTGGGGGCTCCAGCGGTACCAGAGTCAGCTCGGCCGGTTCAGGTCCGGGTTCCTGGGCCGGCGGCTTCGCGCCGCTGTCCGGCATCTGGGACGTTTCGTGGGAGTCGAGTGCTCCGCCGGAGCCTTCGAGTCCTGCGGATGTCGCCGTGTCCCCGGTGCGCGGTACCACCGGATTCTCCGAGGCCGACTTGGCCTTCGGCTTTGCCGGAGTCGCAGGAACGGCCGGGGCGGGCGCAGCCTTGCGGCCCGGCTTCGGCTTGGCGTCCCGATCGTGGGCGGTGTTCGGCAATGCCCTGGGCTTCACTCGGGCGTTGCGGCGCGAGCGGGCCCGTCCGATCTCCCGGGCGCCGACTTTCTCGGGAGCCAGCTCCTCGCGCGGCTCGGCGCCATGCCGGCCCTTGAGCCCCGCCAGCAGGGCGTCGAGCTCGGGGTCGCCCGAGTTGGCCAGCCCTGCGTTCATGGGCGGCTCCTCACCTTGCCGAGGTCCCTCGGCGAGCTCGTCGGGCACGCGGCGCGGGTCCTGATCGAGCAGGAAGTCATCGTAGGCCACGTCGAAGAAGAGCACGTCGCCGCCCCTGGCCAGCACCTCGGCCGAAAGCGCGTTGCGCAGCACGGCTGCCTCGACGCCCGGCGCCGGAGCGGGCGGCCGCCGCCCCTTCGCCCCACGCGGGACGGTTCGCGCCTCTCCCAGGTGGTTGTCGAGCCGGACCCGGTACGCGCCGTCTTCCAGCCAGACCGACAGGTTCCGCGGCCGTTCGAAGACCGACATCGGTCCCGTGCGAATGACCCTGTGGGATGCCAGGTCCTCGATCGTCAGATCGAGCAGATCGGAGGTCTCGCCCAGGGCGTGTTCGGTGTCGTACCAGAGAGAGCCATTCCGGCGGAAAACGAGCCGGGAGTAGTTGAAGGTGAGGTCTGTGCTGCGCCCTCGTGCCAGCGCGATCGATGGGTGCGCGAAGACCAGGTCGGTCCCGGGCTGCCGCAGTTCCAGCGTGTAGCTGCCGGGTTCCAGCTCCAGGAGCTCTGGCATTCCGCCGCCCAGGGCCGAGCCGTAGCCGTCTCGCGTGGTCCTGCCCTGTCGCACGACTTTGCCGGATCTGTCCTTGAGGGCGAACTCCATCTCGAGCCACGTCTCCCTCTCTCCGCGCGTGTAGACGCGCAGCCGGGCGAACTTCTCTTTCCAGACGGCCGTGCGCTGAATGCTCAGCCTGGAGACCTGGGTCTTTGGCCGCATCGTGTACCGGTAGGGGGCCGCGCCGCTCCTGCCCTGGAAGGTGACCCTCACCAGGCCGCCGCGGGTCATCTTGTCCTCGCGGATGTTGGGCGAGTCGTAGACGGCCTGAAAGCCGCTCTCGAAGGACCGAGCGATGGCAGCGAAGAGCTCGCGCAGGGACTGTGCCCTGGGAGCTGGCAGATAGAGGCCGCCCGTCTGGCGCGCCAGGTGCTCGAGCAGTTCGTGATCGACCTTCTTGCCGACGCCCACGGTGTAAAGCTCGATGCCGTGGTGGCGCGCGGCGGCGATCAGGTGCGGCGCCGTATCGCGCGAGAGGCGCTTGCGCTTGTGGGGGAAATCCTGCTCGCGCCCGTCGCTCACGACGATCACGACCTGGCGGCCGATCCCGCTGGCAGACTCGTGCATGCCGACGGCGATACCGTCGTAGAGGGCCGAGGCACCGTACGCCTGGAGACTCATGATGGCGTCGCGCATCAGGCGCTTGTCGGACGTCAGTTGCTGCAGCGGCTTCACGACCCGCCCGAAGCTGATGACCGCCATCTCGTCATAAGGCGCCAGCTGCTCCACCAGGTGATTGGCGGCCTCCTTCAGGTAGGCGAGCGTGCCGGACTCGCTTCCGCTCGAATCGACGACGAGGCCGATGCTGACGCCGGACCGGTAGGGCAAGAGCTCGAAGCTCGGGATGGCGACCTCTTCCTCGGCGAGGCGCACGTCAGCAGTCGTGAGCTTGCGGAAGGGGAGCTTGTCGAAGCTCTTGACGTCGAACAGGACGCGTACGCGCGGGAACTCGTCGGTCTCGACCTTGCGCACGGAGACGTCGAGCCCGGAAGCCGGTGCCGAGGGTGCGCAGGCCAGCGCGAAGGCCACGAACGCCGCGCCCAGAAGGGTGCGGGCGCCCGGGAGGCAGGAGGATGGGGTCATGCGTGCCGGTCCTTCGGCGGTCGCCGGTCGGGTCATTCGATGTGGATCTGCTCGTTGGGGAAGCTCCGCTTGAGGAGTCCCTCGGTCTTGGCGAGGTACTTCTCCGCGTAGTAGGCGAGGGAGCTGTCCTGGGTTGTCTGCTGGACGCGTGAGAAGTAGAGCTTGGCCTCCTCGAGGCGTCCGCCGTCGAGGAAGGACTTGCCCTTCTTGAAGGCCTCCCAGGCCTCGCGCTCGTCGAGGATGACGACGACGTTGGGGTTGCGGCGCAGGGCGCTCTCGTAGAGCGACCAGACCGAGTCGTCTCTCGGGTTGAGTTTGACTGCCTGCTGCAGGAGCCGGGAGGCATCCTCGAACTCGCCGGCCTTCAGGTGGCGCTGGGCGCGGCGGATGAGGTCGCCGACGGCCTTGCCCTTCTCCATCGCTTCCCGGTGCTTGGCCCAGGCGACGGTGTTGGCGGGGTCCTTCTTGATCGCGATCTTGTAGGCCTCGGAGGCCAGGCCGAAACGGTACTGGCTGGCGTACTCGTCGCCTTCCTGGATGTAGTCGCCGGCTCCTTTGACGCGGAGGCGATAGCGGTCGAGCGCCGAGGCGGGTCCGGCGGCCGCGACACATGCGGCGGCCAGGGCGAGTGTTGTGCAGAGCAGCTTTCTCATCGAGGTCACTCCCGTCAGGCGGAGGTCAGGGCGCGGCGTCCACGCGCACGAAGGCGCGGACCGAGGAGTCGTGCACGGACTTGGCCTGGATCTCCAGGAGGGCGACCTGCCCGTGCTGCACGTCGGCCGGTACTCGGACGTAAAGGGTGATCTGGGTATGATGGCCGGGGTCGAGCGTAACGCGGTTGCGCGAGAGGCGCCCCCAGGTGCGGCGTTTGCCCGCGAGGAAGAGGACGTACTCCTCGGCGACCGTTCCCGTGTTGCGGAGTGAGAGGCGGGCCACCATCAGGCCCGGAGAGCGTCGCACGTCGCTTGGGAAGAGGCGCATCTCGATCCCGTAGCGGGGCGCCACGACCAGGTCCGCGTGGCCACTGACGATCTTCCCGCCGTAGCTGTCGAAGCCGGCGATCCCGATCGGGATGACCTGGCCGGGCCGGTAGTCGAGGCCCTCCGGAAGGGTCACCGTGCCGGTCATCTCGAGCTCGGCCTCGGGCTCCAGCCGCACCAGCGGGACCTCGTCCAGGTCGAGCGCCTCGGGCAGCGGGTTGCGTGGGTCGGGCCGGAAGGCGAGGTCGACGGCGTCCTCGCTGCGGTTGCGCGCGAAGAAGGCGATGTCCCGGGTCTGGCCGGGCGCGATCAGGATGCGGCCTGCGACCGGAGCGACCAGCACCTGTCCGCGTCCCGACTTGACGAGCGTGATGGTCGCCGTGGTGACGACCTCGGGGTGGTTGGCGCTGGCCATCCGGATGCCGACGTGCGTGAACGCGCCGCCGGTTGCGTCGCGCGGCGGGGAGGCGCGGAAGGCCAGACGTGCGCGCGGAGACTCGGGCGAGAGCATGACGTGGTTCTTCGGGAAGTCGATGAACCAGCCCTCGGCGGGGTCGACGATCGAGAGGTCGTAGGTGTCGGCCTCGTTTCCGCGGTTCTCGACCACCAAGGCCTGCTCGGAGGGCCCGGCCGGGAGGTGGTAGGTCGCGACCTTGCCGCCATTCACCACGGGTTTGGAACTCAGGACCGTCAAGCCGGTGAAGGTCGTGCGCAGGTGGACGCGTTCCGGGTCGGTCAGCTCGTCCTCGTAGGCGAAGACGACCTCCCAGTTGACGTGAGAGGAGTTGCGAGCGGTGAGCGGGGCGGAGACCTTGAGCAGGAACTCCTGCTGCTGGCCGGGCACCATCACGGCGCTGGGCGGGCTCAGCTTCACGACGAAGTCGCGAGGCGGTGGATTGACGATGCGGGCCTTCACGCCGCGGCGGTGGGTGCCGTCGTGGGCTACCAGGAAGCGATAGGTGGCGACCTGGCCGGGGAAGATGCGGTCGTGGCGGTCGAGCGACTGGACGTGCAGGCGGTCGGGCTTGTCCCAGGCCGGTCCCTGGACGTCGAGGCGCCGGCCTCCGACGGTCATCCGCGTGAGGAATTCCAGGCGGTGCGAGTTGGCGGGCTGGTCGGCGTAGTAGATGAGCAGGCCGGAGCGGACGTTGTCCGGTTCCTGGGCGGCCTTGGGTGTGGCGACGGCATAGACGACCCGGCGGGATTGGCCGGGCGAGAGCGCGAAACCGGTGTCGGTCAGCCTGCGGTGCCAGCCGCCCGGGAAGGCGACGGCGGCGTACTGCACGCGCACTTCGCGGGGGCGGTTCCCGGCGTGGCGCAGTGTGAGGGCATACTCGGCGACCTGACCTCGCTCGACGAGTTGCGCGGTCTGCTCCGGTCGGACCTGCAGGTCGATCGGGTAGTCGGGCACCTCGCTCTCGAAGTCCGGCAGGCGCATCCGGTTGATGTCGCGGATGGGCGCCAGGCCGCTCGCGGCTGCGCTGGCGAGGACGGCGACCCGGTAGCGCTCCGCCTTCAGGAAGTAGTAAAGTCCTTGAAAGATGCTTCGAGTCAATTCGGCTGCCGCGGCCTTGTCGCCGGGGGCGCGAGCGGGCAGGCGCCTCTTGAAGATGGGGCTCGACTGGATCTTCTTCCAGGCTCGGGCCTTGTAGTCACGACCCAGCTCGCTTTCGAGCGCGCGGCCAAGCGCGGCGATCGCCTTCTGCTCCGAGGCAAGCGAGGCCTGGTAGCGCTCCAGAACGCTCGCCAGGTCGACCGCACTCGAGACCATCCAGAGTGACTGCAGCGCTTTGGTCTCGATGGACGTGGCCTCCTGGATCGACTCGAGCCGCTCCTCGAGGCGCGAAGCCTTCGAGACCGCCTCGTAGGTCTTCAGGTAGACCAGCGGCGCCACGGCCGAGGCCAGCTCGGTGGCGCGGACCGACAGCTCCTGGGCGACCGCCTGGTAGTCGCCGCCACCCTTCGGGGTCTTCAAGCGCATGCCGCCCTTGTCGGGGAGAGTTCCCGAGAGGCGCTGCGCTTCCTGCACCAAGTAGCGGGCTGCTTCCTGGAGCTCTGGATCGGACACCTGGCGAGAGCTCACGCGCCCGAGCCTCCCGAGTACGTCCGCGATACGCTTGGCGTCGAACTTCCGGGCCTCCTGGGGATCGTCTGCCGCCCGGCGCACCTGGGCCGAGTACTCCCGCCAGGCTTCCACGCCGCGTATCCGGCCCGTGGCCAGCAGGAGCGCGCGGATGAGCGAATCGATCTGATGGCGGCTCTCCTTCCAACGCGGGCGTAGCGCGGCGAAGAAGGTCCGTTCCGACGTGGTCTCCTCGTGCTGCGAGGGCTTCACGACCAGTACGCTCGCGAGCTGGTTCACGACCCTGAGGCGGACCTGCGCCTTGTAGCGGCGCACGGGGGCGGCGTAATTGAGCGGTACGGCGCAGGCGAACACGCCCGAGCTGTCGTGGCCGGTGCCCCCCGAGGCGTCGCGGCCCCGGGCCTTGATCCACTGCTTGTCCTGCCACTCCAGCTGCCAGTCCTCGTCGGCGCTACCGGGAAACCCACGGTCGGAGTAGAGGCGAACCGTGTACTCGATGTCGACTTTCGCGCCCGTCGCGTGGACGGCCGTCCGCCAGGGCAGGACCAGCTCCGGGTTCGGCTGCTCGGCCAGCAGGACGCCCTCCGGGTCGATCTCCCAGCGGGCCTGAGCGACGACGTTGGGCAGGCTGTAGTTGCTGGCCTCCAGCTTGCCGACCACGATCGGCTCCGCGCGCACGCCGGCGTGCGGCGCCAGGAGCGCGGCCAGGAGTATCGCGATGTATCGCCCAGGCATCGATGAATGGCGGCCCAATGGACGGAATGGCGTGGGGCCACTCCCTCCCTACTGCTATCGACACCCCGCCCCGGCGCCTCAAGAAAATCCCGTGGCGTCTACCTGTACCGGGTTTCTTGAAAAACCCGGTACAGGTAGACGCCACGGGATTTCGACGGGATTTTCGCCCGGCGCCTCGAGGCGGCGCGAGGCGGCCGGGTCGCGCTACTCGTCCTCGGGGGCGGCGCCGGCGTCGCCCAGGGGGTAGAGGTAAGCGCGCCAGGAAGGCGGGACGTCGCGCACGCCGAGGAGCTGGCGAAGGCTGAACTGCCAGCTGGGCCGGGCCGGGCGGCGCAGCAGCCGGAAGCCGATCTGCGACGGGAGCTTGGAGCCCTTGCGACGGTTGCAAGGGATGCAGCAGGTCACGATGTTGTCCCAGTCGGTGCGGCCACCCTTGTGGCGCGGGATGACGTGGTCCAGCGTGAGCTGCTCGCGCGGGTGGCGGTGGCCGTCGTACTGGCAGACGAAGCGGTCGCGGGCGAAGATGTTCTCTCGCGAGAAGCGGACCTCGTGGCGGAACTGGGTGCGCACGAAGGCCTGCAGCCGGATGACCGATGGCAGCCGGTAGTTCCGCCTGGGGCTGTGGATGAGCTGCTCGTACTCGTCGAGCACGTCCACCTTTCCCTGGAAGACGAGGATGAGCGCCCGCTGCCAGCCGATCGCTCTCAGCGGCTCGTAGCTGGCATTCAGTAGCAACGCCTTGGGGTACACCAGGTCCTCCTGATCCGGACTTGCCGCCCGGGGCGGGCGACCTCCCATCGGGCCCGGCTCGGCGTTACCTTCACTACCACATGATAATGCAGCGCGAGACTTGGAACACACGAGTCTTCTCGCCCGCCGCGGCCGGCGGCCGCCTTTCCCCAGATCTGACGCCGGCCCGCCCAGAGGCGTGCAGCCGCTGGCGCCGGGACCGCCGGCGGATTATGATCCAGGACTGCCATGATCCGCATCCTCGCCTTCGCGATCGCCCTTGGGATCGCGACGCCGCTGGCGGCCTCCGATCTCTACCGGATCTGGCTCGACGGCAAGCCCGAGAGCGGAGCGAAGCTGGCGGACACCTATCGCACGGTGCTCTCGCTCAAGGGGCGCTTCACGGACGCGTTGCTCAGCCAGGAGGAGGTCGCCACGCTCGGCCGCCAGGGGTTTCGGCTCGAGTTCGTGCAGAAGGACCCGGAGGGGCTGATGCGCCGCGTCGCGGCCTCGCCCGACCGCGGGCATTTCCGCAGCGAGACCGAGATGCTCCAGGAGTTGCGGATGCTTGCCGCGGAGCACCCAAGGCTGGTGCGGCTGGAAGACTTCGGCGATAGCTGGGAGAAGGGCGCCGGTCTGGGCGGCCACGACCTCTGGGCGGTCGGCGTCTTCTCGGCGACGGCGGATTCGCGGCAGGCCCCCGCGGCTCTCTTCCTGGGCGGCGTCCACTCCCGCGAGGTCGCCACGACCGAAGTCTTGACCGAATTCATCCATCGACTCGTCAAGGGCCACGCGACCGACCCGCAGATTCGCCATCTGCTCGACACCCGCCGGCTCTGGATTGTCCCGCTGCTCAACCCGGACGGCCGGGAGTACGTCCTCTCGACGGACGCCTGGTGGCGCAAGAACCGGCATCGGTTTCCCGCATCGGGTGGGGTCGGCGTCGACTTGAATCGCAACTTCCCGTTCTACTGGGCCAGTGGGCTGGGCTCAAGCGACAACCCCGCCAGCGCCATCTATCGAGGCGAGGCCCCGCTCAGCGAGCCCGAGACCTCCGCGCTCGGCGCGTTCGTCACCCGCGTCGCACCTGCCGCCAGCCTCAGCTTTCACGCTTACGGCCAGTACATCCTCACCCCGTACGGATACCCGGAACGCCGCCCGGAGGACCGGACAGCGTACGCGAGCCTGGGACGCGAGCTCTCCGAGCAGACGGGCTACCCCTGGGGCACGGTCAGCGAGATGCTGGGCTACCACTCCAGCGGCCGCCACGACGACTGGCTCTACGGGATGCGGCGCATCCTGAGCATGGAGATGGAGCTCGGGCGCACGTTCTTCCCGGAGCAGCCGGAGCTGGAGGTGCTCAATCGGATCGCCACCGGCGCTTGTCTCTATGTCGCACGTGCCGCGGGCGAATGGGTCCGGGCCTCGCTCTCACCCGTCTCGCCACCACCACCGGGCGGCAAGGCCGCCTCGGAGTCCCCCGAGCGCGTAATGGTTCTGGAGCTCACCAACGGCGGACTGGCCGACGCGCGCACCGTGCGCTGGCGGTTCGAGGGCGGCTCGGCAGCTCTCATGTCCCCGTCTTCGGGCATCGTCGCTACCATCCCGGGAGTGCGCCACGCGCCGTCCACCGTTCGACTGCCCATCACGATGCGGCGACCGGTGAGCGGGCTGGTCTCCAGCAGCAAGCCGCTGGTGCTGGTCGTCACCAGCAACGCCGAGCGCGCCGAAATTCCGCTGGAGCCCACTGCGCGCTCCGTCCCGGGCGAGTAGCCGTTCGGGGCGGGGGGCTTCCTGTGGCGAGCGCAACACGAACCCGGCGTCGCAAGCGAAGCCGGGGCTTCCCGTGAGCTCCGGTTACGCGCAGGGCAGGACTGCGACGAAGCAGGCGCCCTTGCCGCCGGACGATTCGATCCGCAGCTCACCCCGATGGTCCTCGACGACCCGCCGCGAGATGGTCAAGCCCAGCCCCGAACCCTGGTTGCCCTTCGTGCTGAAGAAGGGGAGAAAGACCTTCTCTCGGTGCTCCTCCGGGACTCCCGGGCCGCTGTCGCGGAACCGGAGTACAGCCCGGCGCTCGCCGCCGGAAGTTTCGAGCGCAACGTCGATGACGATCTCGCCGTGGTTGTCCATGGCGTCGCAAGAGTTCTCGATGATCGAGCCGAACGCGCTCGTCAGCTTCTCCTCGTCGCCGGCCACTGACAGCCCCTCTGCCTGACCGGTCACGGTGAACTTGACCTCGGGGTGCAGCTCCGAGTGCTGGTCAATCAGCTTCTGGAGCAGGCCGGCAACGCCGACCGGACGCGAATCGATCTTCGAATGCTCGGCAAATCTAACGATGTCTCGCAGGATGGTCTGCACGCGCTGAGCGGCAGGCAGCACGGCAGCGACCATGGACGCGACTTGCGCCGGATCGGCCTTCTGGCCGGAGATGGCGCCCAGCTTCTGGACCAGCTCGTCGACCGGGCCCATCAGCTCGCCGCTCAGGGTTGCGGCGACCGCGCCCGTGATGGCGAGGCGCTCCTTGCGGGCCAGGTCTGCCGCTTGCGACTCCAGCTTGGCCTTGAGGTCCTTGCGCTCGCGACTGACGCGATCCAGCACCGACTTGAGCTCCAGGTTCAGCCGCTGCTTGCCGAGGGCATTGCCCATGGCGACCAGCAGCTTGCGCGACTCCACCGGCTTCTCGATGTAGTCGAAGGCATTGTGCTGCAGCGCGAGCACGGCGGTCTCCAGTGAGCTCTTGCCCGTCAGCATGATCACCTCGATGTCGGGATCGTAGTTCTTGATGTTGTTCAAGAGCTCGATGCCGTTCATCTTGGGCATGTTGATGTCGCTGATGACGAGATTGAAACGCTCGCCCTTGATCTTCTCGAAAGCCGCTGCGCCGTCGGTGGCGATGTCCACCTCGTAGTTGGCCTTCTTGCTGATCATCAGCTTGAGGTACTGACAGAGGTCCTCTTCGTCATCGACGATCAGGACGCGGGGAGTTGCGGTCTGTTGCATGGCGAGTGTTCCTTGGCTGGCTGACGCCGCGTCGGGCGGGCGGTTGGACTATACGATAGGGTTACAGGCGATTTCAACAAGGTCGAACCGCTCGGGCCGGTCAGGCCCGCCATGTTAAAGTGAAAGTGTGGTTTTCGAGGTGCTGATCCACCAGCTGGAGGACGAAGACGAGGACGTTCGGCAGAACGCCGCGTGGATCGTCGGTCAGTTGTGCGTCAAAGACGCGGTCCCGACGCTCGTGCGGATGCTGGCGGAGGATACCAGGCCGTTGTCGCGGCATACCGCGGCCGTCGCGCTGGGTCGAATCCGCGACCCGGGCACGGTGCCGCACCTGGAGCGCGCCCTCAAAGAGGACGCCGAGTCTCTGGTTCGCGCAGGAAGCGCCATCGGCCTGGGGCTGATGCGGGACTCCTCGGCTCTGCCAGCCCTGAAGGCTGCTGCCGAGCTGACCGAAAACACCCCACTGCGCGATCACCTTTCGGAGGCGATCCGGCTGATCGGCAGCGTCCAGCAGAAGCACCGCTCGGCGCTGGAGAAGAAGATCGAGAAGTCCAAGCGCGATGTGGCCGAGCGACCCGATGACGGGGCTGCGCACAACAATCTGGGCGTCGCTTACTACCACAACCGGCAGTACGACCTGGCCATCCAGCACTGCGATCGCGCCAAGTCCCTGGGGGCCGGCGTCGGCTGGCTCGAGGAACGGCTCAAGACCCTGAGGAAACCCGCCGGCGGCAAGCCGTGACTTTCCGCCAGGAGCCGGGCGAGCGCCCGCAGCGCCTCCCCGCGCCGCGGGAGGCTGGATGGCTCCTCTTGGCCGCTCTGCCGGCCCTGGCGCTCTACAGTCTCACGTTCTGCCGCACCGCTTACGGCGAGTTCGATTCGGCCGAGCTCGCCACGATCGTGCCCACCGGGGGCGTACCGCACGCGCCCGGGTACCCGCTCTACGTGATCGTGGCGCGTGCGCTGGCCGCCTGCTTCCCGGGCGAGCCCGCCGCCGGGGTCAACTTCGCCAGCGCCCTGCTCGGCGCCGCGGGCGTGGCGCTCGCCTTCGCGCTGGTGCGAAGGCTGACCGGGAACCGCCTGGCCGCCCTGGTCGCGGCATGGTCGCTGGCCGCGTCGTTCACCTACTGGTACATGTCCTGCATCGCCGAGGTCTACGTGGCGCAGGCGGCGATGGAGCTGGCGACCGCGCTGGCCCTGGTCGCAAGACGGCCTCGGGTCTTCGCGCTCTGCATGGGGCTCTGTTTTGCGCTTCATCCGGCCTCGGTTCTGGTGGCAGGCCCCTTCGGGCTGGGACTGTTCCTCGATCGCCGGATGAGGCGAGTTGCCGCTGCGCGGTGGCGAGCGATGGGCGCGCTCTTCTGCGCTCCCGTCGTGCTCTACCTCTACTTCCCCATTGCTTGCCACGTGTCCAGCCACCCGGGCTTCTGGGTCAAGGAGCTGGGTATCGACCTGGCCCGACCCGCCGACCTCCTCGAGTACATGACGCTGCGGCATTACCCAAAGGAGCTCTACCGCTTCGAGCCTGCGTTCATGGTCTCCGAGATCGGCTACCTGGGGCAGTGCCTGGTCCAGGACTTCACGGCACCAGGGGCGATCCTGGCGACAGCCGGCCTGCTGCTGCTGTTGAAGCGGCGGCGGGCTGCCGCGGTGGCCATCGGTCTGGGGGCGGTTGCTCAGATGAGCTTCTACCTGGCGTTCACGGCGGTGGACAAGTTCACGATGTTCTGCCCGGCGATGGCTCTCTTTGCTGTCGGGATCGGGGTGGCCGCGGCCGAAACGTCCCGGGCATGGCGGCGGGCAGGCTGGGTGCTGTTGGCGCTGCCGGTAGTGCTCGTGATCACTCACTACGAACGGGTCGACAAGAGCGGTTACGAGGCCAGCAACCTCTACGCGCGAGACGTGCTTTCGCGTCTGGAGCCGGGCGCAGTCGTGATCGCCGGCTGGCAGGCCGCGACAATGCTCGACTATGCCACGGCGATGCGTGGGATGCGGCCCGACGTGGACGTCCGCCACGACGGTTTGGCGCTGCTGGCGGCCTGCTGGAGGATCGGCGTCGAGCTGGGCGACCCGCGAGGCCGCTTCGCGCTCGAAGGCGAGCTCCTGGCGGTTCTGCGCAACGGACTGCCGCTCTATGCTACCTTCGTGGGACCCGAGTTGACTTCCAGCTTCGAGCGCGAGGCCGTGGGGCCAGCGTTCCGGCTCAGACGCCGCCGGACTCCCGGCATCTTCGAGACGCTCCCGGCGGACTGGCCGCGCGGGCCGCAAGCGAGCTTCCCTGGGGCGGAGCTGAGGTCGCTGCAGATGCGGCCTGCGCGCGTGCGCGCCGGCGAGATCGCGAAGCTCGTCTACCGCTGGCGGCTCCTGGACCCGTCCGCGCTGGATACGCTGATCCGGCTGGTGGTGACGCGGGAGGGCTCCGCCGAGCCGATCCCGCTCGGGACGACGCGCTTCCGCTGGCAGCTCCATGCGCTGGGGATGCTGCGGGCCAAGGCCGCGCGCGTGGCGCCGGGAGTTTTCCTGGAAGAGACGTTCGACTTCACCCTGCCGCCGATCGGGAGCGACACGGCGCTGGCGCCGGGCCGCTACACGCTCGGGGTGCGCTTTGGTCGCGAGCCGGCTCGCGCGGCGGGCGGCTTCGAGGTGCTGGCGCCGAGCGCGGCGGATGGACGATAGTGGGCGCGATGAGAGACTACGGGCCAATCCTCGATGTCATCCGCCGCCACGACCGCTTCCTCCTGACCTCGCATCTCTTCCCGGACGGGGACGGCATAGGCAGCGCACTGGTGCTGGCGGGCGCCCTGCGCCGACTCGGCAAGGACGTCCGCATCTGGATGCCGTCGCCGTCGCCCGCGCGCTACGCCTTCCTCGACCCGGCCGCCGAGATCCGTCACTGGCAGTCCGGCATGCGAGGCTCGGAGCTGGCCGACCGTCAGGTCCTCTTCGTCCTCGACTGCAGCGCCTGGGACCGCCTCGACGGGTTCGGGAAGATGCTGGAGCCACTGTCGCTGGTGCGCGTCTGCATCGACCACCACAAGTCGGCCAGCTCCTTCGCCGACGTGGCCCTGCTGGATGTGACCGCCCCCGCAACGGCCGAGATGGTCTACGAGATGATGATCGAGACAGCCGGCGTCGAGCTCGATTTCACCATGGCGCAGGCCGTCTACGCGGCGCTGGTGACCGAGACCGGCGGGTTCCAGTACTCCAATACCTCGGCGCGTGTCCTGCATCTGGCGGCCCGGATGCTCGAGCACGGCGTCAGCGCCGACCGGGTCAACATCGAGCTGAACCAGCGCAATCCCGCGCACCATATCCGGTTCCTGGCGCGCGCGCTGCAGACCCTCGAGCTGGGCGCCGCGGGCAAGATGGCGTGGGTGGCCGTGGGGCCGGACGTCTTCCGCGAAACTGGCGCCTCGGCCGAGGACACCGTGACGCTGGCCGGCTACCCGCGCTCCGTCGACGGAGTCGAGCTTGCACTGATGTTCTTCGAGGACTTTCCCAACTCGGTCAAGATCAGCTTCCGCTCCAAGAGCTGGCTGGACGTCTCCGAGCTGGCCCGCCAGTTCGGCGGCGGCGGACACGAACGCGCCGCCGGCGCTTTGCTTCGCATGCCGCTCGCCGAAGCCGTCCAGCGCGTAACCACCGCCGGCGCCGCGGCGCTGGCCGCGAAGCCTGAAGCCTGACTCCTTACTCCCGAGGCTACTGGCCGGCCGTGCGCAGGATGCGGAACTTGGCCATCGCGGGCCTGGCAAGCAGGTCGCGAAGCCGGGCCTGGTCGGCGGCGCTTGCGCTGGCGAGCTCGCCTGCGATCAGCTTCTCGTAGCTCTCCTCGAGCGCCATCCAGCGAGTCTGCTCGGCGGCGGGTGCGGCTTGCCGCATGGCGTCCATCGCAGCCAGCCGGCTGGCGCGTTCGGCCAGAGTCGGCCTGAGGAAGTCCAGAGCCAGCTTCATCACCTTGGCGCGGTTGGCCGCCGTGTCGATTGCCTCGAAACCGAAGGCGAAGTAGAGCGCCTTTGCGCCGCTCCGCACGAGCGCCAGCGCCGCCGAGCCCGAGGCGTCGCCGTCGTAGGCAAAGTACTCGCGCGAGCCAGCTCCTGCCGCCTTCACCACGTCCGGATACTGCTGGTTGTTAGCGCCGTCGCCGCCTTCGATGGCGAACTCCATCGAGGCGCCCTTGACCTTGCGGACGGACGCAGCGTCGGCCACGAACTCCGCCGCCAGCACGTCCTTGAGGAAGCTCGTGTCCTTCAGCGAGTACGCAATCTCCTGGCCCGACAGCATCAGCCGGCCGCCGGCCTGGAGATACTGCTTGATCAGCGCCTGATCTTGCTCCGAAAGAGTCTGCCGATAGTCCGCGCCGGTGAACCAGACCACGGTCGGATAGCCGAGCAGGCCGTCGTCGGTGAGCTGCCCGTCGCTCTTGACGGTCCAGACGTCGAACTGGCCCGCCGTTAGCGCGGCCTTGAAGAATGTCTCCACCGAGGCACCGTCGTCGTCGTCGACCAGCAGCACGGGCGGCAACGAGGCCAGCTTGAACTCGAGCGACCGGGGCCCGGCGATCTCGACGTCGGCCAGCACCGACGCGCGGAAGCCGAACGCCACGGCCTTGAACGTGTACTTACCCGCGGGCAACTCGACGCTGAACGTGCCGGCGCTTCCGGAGGTCTGCACCGGCTCGATCGGTGTGTCAGCGACGTAGATGCGCGCGCTCACGGCCTCGCCCGTGTCCGCCCGCTTGACGGAGCCGGTGACCGCGAACCTGGGCGCGCTCTCGAGGACGAACTCCACGTCGACGGTCTGGTCTTCCTGCACCTCGACGGCGCGTCCGTCCTGCGTGAGGTATCCGAACGAGCTGACGCTCATCGTGTAGGCGCCGGGCGCGATCTCGGCCTCGAGCAGGCCGCCCGCGGGCACCTGCAGGCTCGCCTGCAGCCCGGAGACGTTGACGCGGCCCGCGCAGGGCTTGCCGGTCGCCTTGTCCTTGAGGCTGATGCGCAGCTTGGCTGACGACTTGAGGATTCCGCGCGCCACGAAGACCTGCTTGATCTCCTTGAGGTGCGCGCCCTGGAAGAGGCTCTTGTCGGCCTGCAGGATGGCGTTGGCGCCGTCGGCGAACTTGGCCTGCGGCGACAGGTGGAAGTGGCTCTCGAGCACGAGCTTGTCGGTGACGGCCTTGCCCAGCTTGTTCCAGAGCTGCCAGACGCTGGCGCTCCAGATCTCGCCATCGGCGTGGACTTCGCCTTCGATCTGCTCGGGGTAATGCTTGGTGCTGTCGACCCGTCTCAGGCAGGGCGGGTTGTCGCTGGAGTAAGCGACGCCGTCCCAGCTTCCCACGCACTCGCGCTGGAAGGTGAGGTCGGCGCGCATCGTCGAGGCCATGTAATCGCCGAAGCCCTCGCCCATGGCGCCGGCCTCGCCCCGCCCGCCGAAACCGGGCACCTGGTTGTCCTGAATGCTGTGCCCGTACTCGTGCATGATGATGTCGGAGTCCTCGGCGTCGTCGACGCCGCCGTCGCCGAAGGTGAGCTCCTTGGTGGCCGGGCTGAACCAGGAGTTGTCGTCATTGGTGCCGTGCGCATTGGCACGCTGCACGCGGTTGTTGATGTTGGTGAATCCGATGCTCTGGATGTAGCGCTGGGCGCGATCGATGTGGAAGTAGACCATCACCTGCTCGAACGGCTTCTGGTTGCGCGTGAAGTTGTACGGGCCGGCCTGCGGCTCTTCCTCGGCCAGGGTGCCGAGCGTGGCGTCGACGAACTGGCCGCGCAGCTTGCCGCTCGAGTCGAGTCCCTGCAAGGTGACTTCCTTGTAAGCGCCGGCCCAGGCGGAGTTGTCTGCGTCATTGCCATCCCGGAAGCTGTTGTTCTTCATCGCGACGACCGGGTTCGGGTTGAAGACCTTCGCCTTGGCCTCGGCGTGGCGGATGAGGTTCTCGAGCGACAGGACCTCCGCGGAGCTCGCGTCGACCACGACCTGGAAGTCGCCGAGCGGAGAGCGTGCGGGGAGCATGACGAGCCAGGCGATTGCGGCCTTGCCGTCCCTGGCGAAGAGGACCTTGTCGGCCGAAGCGGGCGCGCGGAGCTCGCCCTCGACGCGAGCCGCCGAGCGGGCGCGCTCCAGCGCGGCCTCCCGGGTGACGGTGGCCGCCATGTCGGCGGTGCCTTGAAGGGGCACGTAGGCGCTGTTGACCGTGTGAACGGCCAGGCTGCGATCCATGTGGACGCTGACGTCGGCGCCGAACACCGGCAGGCCGCGCAGGTGCTGCAGGAACCGGACGTGGCGTCCGCCTAGGCTTTCGCGGATCTCCATGGTCCGCAGGTCCCGATCGGCGCTGGCGATGGCGAACACGGCCGAATGGCGCTTCAGAAAGGCGCGCGCGGCCTCTTCCGGCGTGGCGCCTAGCGGCTCCGTGGAGCCGCCATAGATGCGCGCGGGCAGGCCAGTGGCGCCATCCCACCGGACCTCCCAGGGAGTGGTGGAGTCCGAGTTCAGCTTCTCCAGGGCCGCCACACTCTCTGCGCGGATGCCGACGGCCTCGGAAGCCGGGCTCGCCTTCGTCCTCGCGGCGTTCGTTGCCGAGGGCTCCAAGGCCAGGACGGAAGCGGTCGTGCTTGCCACGAGGGCCAGCAGCAGCGGAAGCAGAGAAGCGGGTCGCATCGACGGACTCCTTTCGGAAGGGGAGCTGGGATTCGCCGGAAAGTGAGCCCCGAACTATACCAGCCCGAGCGCGCCCTGGCTAGGGGCAATGAGCTCGGAAGCGAGCAGCCGGGCACCGTGCTATGGTGTCGGCGCCATGCACAGAGCCAGGACAGCGGAGTTCCGCGGCAAGCGCGGGAGGCGCGGCGGCCGGTGACCCAGTCGCGCGAACGGACGGTGCTGGAGCTGCCGCTGCCCGGGCGGTCGGCTGTGGCGATGGCGCTCCTCGCAGGCGTGCCGCTACTGGTGGCGTGGCGGTGTCCGGGTGTGCTGGCGCCCTTTCTGCTCTCGGGAGTGCTCGCCTATCTGCTCAACCCGCTGGTCGTGGCCATCCAGCACGTCATGCAGCGCATCCCGGCCCGGCTGACCTCCCGGTTGGGACTGAGCTCCGCCGGGACCCGGGCGGCGGCTGTTTCACTGTTCTTCCTATGGCTGGTGACGGTGGTCGCACTCTTCGGATTCCCGCTCATTGTCTCGGCCGCCTCGAACCTGTACGCCCTGGCGGACTCGGTCGGTTCGCGCTCACCGGCGGAGTACCAGGTGCTGGTGCGGCAGGTGGCCCTGGAGTACAAGGCGAAGCTCGAGGGGATTCCGCTGGTGCGCGAGAGTCTCGAGAAGCTGACGGCCGACTCCAATACGCTCGGGGCGATGGGAACGGTGGCCGATTCCCTGGCCCGGTTCCTGGGGCGGCAGCTCCAGGCGCTGGCTTCGCTGGCCGTCGGCGTCTTCGCAGCCGGCGCCAGCCTGGCGGTCGTGCCGCTCCTGCTCTTCTATATGCTGGCCGACTGGGACCGACTGCTGGGCGCGGTGGCGCGCACCATCCCCGACGACTACCAGGACTGGTTCCAGGACTTCGTGGGGCGGTTGGATCGGGCGCTGGGCGGCTACATCCGGGCCCAGCTCCTGATCTGCATCATTTACGGGTCCGTCATGACAATGGGGCTGGCGGTGATCGGCATCCCGTATGCGACGCTACTGGGGCCGCTGGCGGGGGCGGCCTGCTTCGTGCCGTACCTGGGGGCGGCGCTGGGCGTGGGCGCAGCGGCCTGCATCGCGCTCGTGCGCTGGGGCTTCTCAATCGACGCAGCGGGCGCCTTGGGCGGTCTGGCCATCCTGTTCGTGGCCGTTCAGGCGCTGGATGGCCTGGTGCTGCAGCCGAGAATCATGGGCGGCCACGTGGGGCTCCACCCGATTGCCATCCTCTTCGCGCTGGCGCTGGGGCAGGACCTGGCGGGGCTCTACGGACTGTTGCTGGCTCTGCCGGCCGCGGCGTTGTTGAAGGTGCTCCTCGCCGACTTGCAGCGGGTGCTGTACCGGCCCCCCGAGCCGGCGGCTACCTGAGGCCGGCCAGGTCGCGGCGTTCCCGGTACCGATCGAGCGCCAGGCCGATCAGCTTGTCCAGAAGTGCTGCGTACCCGACGCCGGAGGCCTCCCAGAGCTTGGCGAACACCGACGTCGCGGTGAACCCGGGGATGGTGTTGATTTCGTTGACGAATATCTTCCCCGAGGGCTTCTCGATGAACATGTCGAGCCGGGCCATCCCCTCACACTCGAGGGCCCTGTAGGCTTCGCCCGCCAGTGCGCGAATCCGGGACGTGGTCTCGGCGTCGATGTTTGCGGGCGCCACCAGCTCCATGCGGCCGGGCGTGTACTTCGTCTCGTAGTCGTAGAACTCGCTCGTGTAAGTGATCTCGCCGGGCACCGAGACTTCCGGCTGGGCGTTGCCGATGACGCTGCACTCGATCTCGCGGCAGGCGATGCCGCGCTCGACGATGACGCGTGTGTCGTAGGCCAGCGCCGCCTGGAGCGCACGCGGCAGCGCCTCCGGGTCCTTCACTTTGCTCATGCCCACGCTGGAGCCGCCGTTGGCCGGCTTCACGAAGCACGGCATGCCGAGTTTCGAAGCGATCGCCCCGACGGCTGCTCGCACGGCAGCTTCGGTCTCGAGCTCCGTCTTGCGGAACCCGAGCCAGTCGACGACCGGCAGCCCGCTCGCGGCGAGCAGCTTCTTCATCACGATCTTGTCCATGCCCACGGCGCTTGCGAGCACGCCCGCCCCGACGTAGGGGACACCGGCCATCTCCAGGAGCCCCTGAAGCGTGCCGTCCTCACCGTACGTGCCGTGCACCAGGGGAATGGCCACGTCCAGCGAGTCGCCGACGACGTCGGCCAGTACGACGCTCTTGTCGGCGGCCGCCACGGGCAGCCGCGACTCGTCAGGCGCCGCCGGCGCTGCGGGGAGCGCAGCTACGGTGACACCGCCCTCCAGAAAGCGGGCCGGTTCGGCAGCGACCAACCATCGGCCTTCCCGGCTGATGGCGATCGGAACGACCTCGTACTTGGAGCGGTCGAGCGAGTCGACGAGGGAGGTTGCCGAGGCGACAGAGACCAGGTGCTCTCCGGAGCGCCCGCCATAGATGATTCCGACGCGAAGTTTTCTGGACATGATCAACTACTTCTATCGGAAGGCGGGCGGGCGAGGGAAACCGCTCGGGGAAAAATCGGTCTCCCTTGCGCCGTTCTCAGCGGCCCTTGCCCGAGGCCGGCGGGGCCTCGAAGTCGCGGTACGGCGGCCACCGGACCGTCTCGCCCTTGGCGGAGGTGTACTCGAAGTGGTACGTCCGGGCCGCGGCCGGCAGGTTGCCGGAGAAGATTGTGGTCTGGCCGGCGACCGCGGGGAGGTCGGTCGACTGGATGGCGCCGTCGGTGGTGGTGTAGACGGCCGAGACGCTGGAGACGTTCTCATCGGGCCAGAGCTCTCGGTTGAGGCTGACCTCGACGGGGAACCCGGAGGGCTCCGAAGCGGCCGGCGGGTTGTGAGCCATTCGGGGGAACGGGTCCTCGCAGTTCTTCAGCATGAACATGCAGGCTGCGACGTTCTTCTCGGTGATCTCGGGGACTTCGCTCTCGCTGGGGACGAAGGTCTGCCCGAGCTCGATGGTGAAGGAGAGGGCGCCGGTCTCGCCGTACATGAAGTCGTCGTAGTCGCCGCTGGAGGGGTAGAGGTCGCTGCTCTTCTCGGCGGTGTAGCCGTTGAGCTCGGCCATGGCCTGGGCGTACTTCTTGAAGATTGCCTCGCGGGGGGCGGCGATGTGTTCCTCGGAGTAGCTCCAGGGCCACATCACGAGCTCGCTATAGCTGTGGAAGCTGATGTCCGCGGCGAACTTCTCACGGCGGGCCAGGTCGCGTATGGCGGAGGTCTCGGCCTCGGAGAAGCCGGAGGCACCTCGGTAGGTGTCGCTGTCGGGCCAGGTGCTGGCGCCGGCGCCGCCCCACTTGTAGCCGTAGTTCCTGTTGGGATCGACGCCAAAGCTATTGTTCGCGTGCTTGCGGCGGTTCTTGCGCCACATCTTGTACTGGGTCTGGGAGTGGGTGACGCCGTCGGGGTTGAGGATCGGGACGATCCAGGTGACGCGGCTGTCGACGAGAGCCTTGACGGCCGGGTCGGTGGCATAGCCCGTGACGAGCTTCTTGGCCAGGGCGAGGGGGACTTCGATGGAGATCCACTCGCGCGAGTGGTGCGCGCCGCAGAAGAGGAACCTGGGCTTGCCGGCGGCCTTGGCGCCCTGGGGGCCGACGATCAGGGCCTCGATGTCGCGGCCCTCGAAGGTTTTGCCGATCGACTCGGTGCGGCAGATCTCGGGGTACTTTGCGGCGTACTCGGCCAGCTCGTCGTGGGCCTCTTTCACGGTGTGGTAGACGCCCAGGTCGGGAGCTGCGCGGAAGGGGTCGAGGAGCGTGTCGAGGTCCTTGACCAGGACTTCGCGCTTGTCGAACCGGGCCAGGACGCGCTGGATTTCGGCCGCGGCCTGGGTGGAGACCTCGTCATCGGAGGGAACTACGACTTCGAGCCACTTGTCTCCGTGGCGGACGATGTCGGCGCCCGAGTTGGCGAGCGCGCGGACGTCGGCCTTGCTGTTGTAATAGACGCGCAACAGCTGGGCGGCCGGTGAGGCGTCGAGCGCCGGGGCGAGGAGCAGGAGGGAGAGGGACCAACCGAGCAGGGGCCTGAGGTGGTTCATGTGTCTCTCCGGGGGGCGGGGGTTCTCTCCCGCTCACGTTCCAGGCCGTCCGGACGCCGGCGCTCGTCTCCCGGGCCTTGCTCTCGTGTTCCCTACGGGCCATTGAAGGCGAGCGCGAAAGGATAGCAGGTCGCATCGAGCATGACAAGTGGAGAGCGCGAAAAAAGGGGGCCGCCGGCTCGGCCAGGAATGCCGATAGCTGAGGAGAGTAGGACGCGCTTTGCGCCCGGGAGGAAGTCGCATGGAGATCACGCTGTTCACCGATTCCGTCAAGTGCACCGCCTGCGGCGAGCTCGACATGGCCCGCGGGCTCAAGAAGAAGAACGGGAGCTGGTACTGCCCCAAGTGCGTGCAGCACCACTTCCCGGCGAGCTGAAGCGCGCGGCGCGAAGGGGGGCGGGTGTGGGAGAATGGAGCTCCCTGTTCCCGGTGTCACCCTCAGATTAGCTTGAACTCCGTACTCGTCCTCGAGGACGTCACCAAGTCCTACGGCGGCCGTCAGGTCTTGCGAGGCATCTCGCTGGAGCTGGCCGCGGGGCAGATCCTCGGGTACTTCGGGTTGAACGGCGCCGGCAAGTCGACGACGAACCGCATCCTGCTCGGGTTCGCCCGTCCGACGGCGGGCCGTTGCCGGCTGCTGGGGTTCGATGCGGGGGACCGGCGGGCGCTGGCCCGTTGCGGGTATCTGCCGGAGAGCCCGCACTATCACGACTACCTGACCGGGTCGGAAGTCCTGGAGTACGCCGCGTGCCTCTACGGAGTGCCGCACACCGAGCGGGCCCGGCGGGCGGCAGCGGCGGCCGCGCGGGTTGTTCTGGCGCCGGAAGCGCTGGGGCGGCGGGTCGGCACCTATTCGAAGGGGATGCGCCAGCGGCTGGGGCTGGCGCAGGCGCTGCTCCATGACCCGGCTTTCCTCTTGCTGGACGAACCCTTCACGGGCCTCGACCCGGTCGGCCGGGCCATGCTCAAGGAGCTTCTGCGGCAGTATCGATCCGGCGGAGGCACCGTGTTCTTCAGCAGCCACCAGCTCCTCGACGCCCAGGAGATCTGCGATCGAGCCGCCATTCTCCATCAAGGCCGGCTCGTGGCGGACGCCAGCCTGTCGGAGCTCGAGGCCAGCCACCCCGGCCTCACGCTCGAGCAGATCTTCCTCCGCCACGTCGGCGGCGACGCCGAGAGCGACCGGGACTGAGGCCGGTGAACCACTCACGATGAACGCAGCGCTCACCATCGCCCGCTTCACGCTCAAGAAGGCGCTCCGCGAGCGGCTCTATGTGGTCTTCTTCATCGTGACCGCCGTCCTCGTCGGGGCGGGCGGGTCGGTCTCCTTCTTCGAGACCGGGGTCCAGGTGAAGTTCCTGAAGGACGTCTCGATGTTCGTCCTGGCGACCTTCGGCTTCCTGCTGGCGTTGTTTGCGGCCAGCGATCTCTTGCCGCACGAGCTGGAGACGCGCGGCATCCAGTTCATCGTCAGCAAGCCGGCCGGCTGGCGGGAGGTGGTCGCTGGCAAGTACCTGGCGCTCGTGGCGCTGCTGGTCGGGAACCTGGCGCCGCTCATCGCCGAGATGTTCGCGCTGGTCTGGCTCTACTCGGGCCGGCCGCACCTGGACTTGCTGGCGGGGGCGGGGCTGGTGGTCGTCGAGATGGCCGTCTACGGGGCGCTGGTGATGCTGCTGTCCGTGCTGGCGTCACGGCTGGTGACGCTTTTCGGGGCGCTGCTCGTGTACGTGGTGGCGCACCTGTCCGACTGGGTGACGGGCACGTTCCTGGCCAGCTCTCCCGGGTGGTTGCGCGCGTGTGCGGGCGCGCTGCTGGCGCTCTTGCCGGACCTCTCGCACTTCGACAGCCGCTTCGTGGTCGTGCACCAGTACGCCGTGCCGGCCGAGTTCCTGGGGCTTCTGCTGGTCTACGGCGCCGTCTACACCGCGGCGGCGCTGCTGGCCAGCTGCCTGGTACTGGAGTCGAGGGAGCTTTAGGATGAACCGGCTCCGGAACGTCGCGCCCCTGTGGCTGGCGCTTCTTCTGCCGCTCCTGGTTGCAGGTTGGGGACTCGATCGCGCGCTCGACTCCTACGACCCTGCGGAGCCCGTGGCCGGACCTGCGGCCGGGCTTCTCCGCTCCTTCCTCGGCAATCTCTCTTACCAGGCGCGCGGCCTGCTCTCCCGGCTGCTCTACCTCAAGATCGATCGCTACGTGCACGAGGGCGAGAAGGTCCAGTTCGGCGACGGTGCCGTCGGGATCACGATGGCCGGCAACACGGAGATCGTACCCCTCTACGGCCTGATCACCTACCTCGACCCCCACTTCATCGAGGCCTTCAGCCTGGGCGGCAACCACCTGATCTACGGCCTGGCGAAGCACCAGGAAGGGCTGGCACTCCTGGAGGCGGGCGTCGAGCTCAACCCGGAAGATCCCCTCACTTCGGAGCTGCTCGGCCAGATCGCCGTCCACCACTCGGCCGATCTCAACCGGCCCGCCGAGGCGATCCCCTACCTGCTGCGGGCCTACGAGCTGAGGCGCCGCCTGCGAGCCGAAGAGGTCCCCAGAGGGTTCGTCTTCGCCACCGACCTGCTGGCCGGGTTGCTGGCCGTGAACTACTTCCGTGCCGGCGATCGCACCCGGGCCCTGCGCTGGCTCGAGCACCCCAATCGCCTCGATTCCGCGCACGAGATCTATTCTGCACTGGGCGTGCAGCCACCCACGGTGCGGCCGGTTCCGCTCGAAGCGAAGGAGCATGGCCACGATCACACCGAAGGCAGCAGGACCTTCGACCGCAAGCCGCCCAGGCCTTTCCGACCCCGCTGGTGGGAAGACCCGCCGGTCGTGGCCCGGTTCTACCGGAGCCTGGCGATCGGAGTGGCCCTGGTGCTGCTGCTGGCAACGGTTGGCCGATTCAGGTCCTCCGGAAGTCGATGGCGTGTTGCGGGGGGCAAGTAGCGAGGAGCCCGGACGGTTGAAGCAGGCCCTGCAGTACATCCGATACGCCTTCTGGCCGGCGCTGGTGCTGGCGCCCTGGCTGGTCGTGCTGACCTGGGTGCCGCCGACGGGAGTCCGACCACCGCTTGGGAACCCGATCTTCACCTACTTCCTGGCGTTCGTGCTGGTGGTCGGCGTGATCCTCTCGGTGATCCTGCGGCATCTGATCCAGAGGAGCAAACGCCAGGCGGCGCACCCGGCGAAGATCTACACCTTCATGGAGGAAGTCCTGCGGACCGACCCGACGGCCGAGCGGCTCCACGAGGCCGGGCTCTTCTGTTTCGAGGCCGGCGAGTGGGAGCGGGCGATCACCTACCTGGCCCGCGTGGGGCAGGAGGCCCTCGAGCTCCACAGGTCGGCTCGCTACCACCTGCTGCTGGCCATGCTCGAGCTCGGGCGCTTCGACGAGGCCTCACGGCTGCAGGGCGAGCTTGCTGCCGACTTCTTCACCAGCGACCAGCGCTACAACATCGCGCTCGCCTACAAGAAGCACGCGTTCCTGGCCCGGGCCAAGGAGCAGTTCCTCAAGCTCTTCCTGATGGACATCGGGTTCCGCGACGTGAGCCAGCAGCTGCAGGAGATCGGCGATCTGGAGCGCTCCCGTCGGCTGGCGCCCGCGTACTCCTTCCTGGACGGCGCGATCTCGGAGCGCTACTCGGATCTGACCGTGCGGGAGGACCGCGGGCAGAGCGTGGTCTGCGAGGCGCTCGACCGCGACCTGGGCCGCCAGGTCGTCTTGCGCGCGCTGAAACCCGAGCACGCCAACGAGGCCGCAATTGACGCCTTCCTGAGCGAGGCGCGCGCGCTGGCCGCCTGGGACCACCCGTGCATCCTGAAGGTCTACGACATCCGCAAGGACAGGCTGCCCTACTTCTGCGTCGAGTCCTTCGACGGCAGGCCGCTACCCGAGCTGGCCGGCGTCTCCTTGTCCGAGCGGGTCGAGTGGCTCCGCCGCCTGGTCGAGCTCGCCGAGAAGACGGGCGGGTTCGAACCGTCGCGCGTGCTGGCCAACGACCGGGGCGAGCTCAGGCTGGCTTCGATGCCCGCGGCGCCGGCGACGGTGCCCTACGCCTTTCTTGCCCAGCTGGCCGCGCCGGGCGGGCCGGCGTCTCCGGTCATCGAGCATGCGGCCAAGGGCCTCCAGATGTTGCTGGAGGCCGGAGCCTCGACCGCCGAGATCCGTCGCGGAGTCGATGTCCTGGATACCGTCCTCAGGCTCGATGCCGAGGAGCGGGAGCGGACGGCCGTGGCCAACTGCGTGCGCTGGTTGGAGCACGTGCACCGTCACTGGATTCACGGGCTGAAAAGCAAGTTCTCGGTCATCAAGCGGTTCCCCGGCGAGCCCGGCAAGGCGGTGTCGATATTCGGCCGGGAGGCCAATCTCCTGGAGGTCGACAAGATGCTGGCGGCGCTGGAGGAGCAGGCCCGCCAGCGGCCCGCGACGCCGGCGCGGGCGGTGCCTGAGCTGACGGCGCTCATGGAGCAGGTGGAGCGACTGGAGCTCCAGGAGCTGCGCGGGCAGGTCGCGCGAATCGCCCAGCTCTCCGAGGTAGAGGCCGGACGGCTGCTCTCGGAAGTCTCGGAGCAGTTCGTCGGGCTGTCGGTCGGGATTGCCCGGTTCCTGGAGACGCTGGAGGTCGATCTGGCGCAGCTGGTGGAGCTGGTTTCGCGGGGCGCCGGCGGGGTCGCGCAGACGGCTTTCGAGGAGGCCGGGGAGGCCGGCTGGACCGTGCGCACGGCGCGGCCCGATGAGCTCCGGCACGATCTGAAAACGATCCTGGAGGACGCAGTCCATAACGCCGTGGAGGCTGGCGCTCAGGCGGTGACGTTCGGTCTGCGCCGGGGAGGCGATCGACGCTATCTGGCCGTGGTGGTCGAGGACGACGGGCCGGGTCTCCCCGAGGGGTTGGCCGAGAGGCTCGCCCGAGAGCGGTACTCGACCAAGCCCGGCGGGGCGGGGACGGGGCTTTCGACCTCGATGCATCTGGCCGAGCGCCACGGCGGCGTGCTGGCCGTCGCCAACCGCAGCCACGGCCGTGGCGCCCGCGTGGAGATCAACCTGCCGACGATGACGGAATGAGGCCCTGATGACGACGCCGCTGACGGTCCTGGTGGTCGAGGACGACGCCAACTACGCCTACGAGATCCGCGAGGAGCTTGCGAGGCAATCCGGGGAGCTGGCGACGTTCCACTTCGCCTCGACGCTCAAGGAGGCCATCAAGAAGGTCGACCGGCTGAAGCCCGACCTCCTGCTGCTGGACGTCATCTTCCCGGTGGGAGCCGACGATGCGGCCGCTGACCGGCTCGACCATGAGGCCGGCGTGAAGCTGCTGGAGTACGTGGCGTCGAGCTCGGCCGGAAGCCGAACCATCGTGCTCTCGAGTCAGAGCAAGACGTTCGCCGTGAACCTGCTGATCCGCTACAAGGAGGTCTCGGACTACATCTTCAAGGACGCGCCGTGGCCCGAGATCCGGGCGAAGGTGTTCCGGCAGTTGGAGTCGCTGGGGCGATTGAAGGAATTGAGTCTGAAGCTCCTGTCGCGCCACGAGTTGATTGGTCAGAGCGCGGCGATGAAGGCCGTGCGCAAGCTGATCGACCGCGTGGCGTCGAGGGATTCGACCACGGTGCTCATCCAGGGGGAGTCGGGGACCGGCAAGGAGCTGGTGGCGCAGAGCATCCACCGGCTTTCTCCGCGCAGCGGCTGCCCGTTCGTGGTGGTGAACTGCGGGGCGATCCCGGAGGGACTTCTGGAGAGCGAATTCTTCGGCCATGCCCGGGGAGCCTTCACGGGAGCGGTGCGGGAGGTGCGGGGCAAGTTCGAGCTGGCTCACGGCGGCACGCTCTTCCTCGACGAGATCGGCGAGATCCCGCTGGCGCTTCAGCCGAAGCTGTTGCGGGCGCTGCAGGAGCGGGAGTTCTCACGCGTGGGGGACGAACGGGTGGTGAAGGTGGACGTGCGGGTGATCGCGGCGACGAACTGCGACCTGGCTCGGGAGGTGAAGGAGGGGCGATTCCGGGAGGACCTCTTCTACCGGCTGAACGTGTTCCCGATCGAGGTAGCGCCGCTCAGGAGCCGCCGGGAGGACGTGCCGGAGCTGGTCGAGTACTTTGCGGGACACTTCAACCGGGAGATGGAGGAGACCAAGGCCGTGACTGCTCAGGCCGTCGAGGCGCTGGCGGCCTACGAGTGGCCGGGGAACGTGCGGGAGCTGAAGAACATCGTGGAGCGGCTCTTCATCGTCACCGAAGGAGGCCAGGTCGGGGCGATCGACGTGGAGGCACTGCTGGGGACGAGGGGGGAGGGGTACCAGGTCGGGTTTCCCCCTGGCGAGACGAGCTACAAGACGGCCAAGGCGGAGGTGGTGCGGATGTTCCATCGCAAGTTCCTGCTGCACCACCTGCGGCGCAACGGGTTCAACGTCTCCCGCACGGCGGCGGCGATCGGCTACAACCGCCAGGACCTGGGCAAGCTCGTGGCCGAGCTGGGGCTGGACCGGGAAGAGTAGGGAGCGATTCCGCCGGGGGGGGGGCGGTGGATGGTTGAGCCGACGCCTCCAGGTGGAGTTGTCGGGAAAAGCCGACAGTGCCCCTGACTGACCATGGGCGGCTTCCGAGCCTGGAGCGGGCAAGAGCGGTCCGCGGTGAAGCTGGTATGCCCATTGCATCAAGAATGGATCCGAAAAGCCGGCGACCGTCCGGCGAACAACCCTCAGGAGGGTCGTGGCATGACCAGGCACATTCGCATCGGGGCGCGCCGGGGCTTCACACTCATTGAAATCCTCGTCGTGATCGTCATCATCGGCGTTCTGGCGACGATGGGAGTTTCGAAGTACACGGAGTTCACGACGGATTCGAGACGCAGCACGTGCATCTCGAACCAGACCAGCGTCGACAAGGGCGTTGGTGTCTGGGAGAGCCAGAAGGTCGCCATCACGAAGGCGAGCAAGGTGACGATGAAGTTCAACGGCGGTGGTGACATCACGGCGACGAGCGGGACCATCCCGAGCCAGCTGAACACCAACGCGCCGACGACGACGGCCAAGGACAACAACAATCGCGCCATCGCGGCCTACATCCGCGACGACAACGTCTTCATGTGCCCGGAGCACGCCAGCCAGAACGGCGGCATCGGCGCGGTCTCGCGCTCGGGCACGGACCTCTACATGTGGGTGAGCGACGTCAACTCGGCTGTGGCGCTGAACAACAACCGCCGCGGCGTCGTCTGCCTGCAGTGGGGCGGCACCGAGTCGCTGACGACCAAGGTCGGCCCCGACGGCACAGACAAGACTTCGCATCACTGAGGTCCTGGCCGTGCCGGCTGCAGACCGATTGTCTGTGGGGCCGGGCGCTGGCGAGTCCCGGACGCAGGATGCCGTTCGGGGCTCCGCCCGTGCCTGGCTCGACGCATCCGGCGAGGCCAGGGCGCGCCCTCGGTCTCGCCGGGCGTTCACGCTGATCGAGATCATGGTCACGATCGTCATCGTCGGCGGGATGGCGGCCTTCGGCGCCGGCATCATCACGCCCCAGATCAGCTACTTCCGCTCCAGGCGGGACGCCGAGAACCTCCTCGAGGCCATTCGCAAAGCCCGGGCGTTGGCGATGGCTCGCGGAGGGACCGGAAACTACGGCGTCACGATTTTCCGGGGACAGCTCTCCACGGACAGGCAGTCGATCACCGCCTTCACGACGTCCAACGACACGCCCTGGTGCTTCGTTCTCTTCAGCGACAGCGACAGCGTCATGGAGAACAACTACCGCGACCTGAACGAGCTGAGCCGTCCCACGCTGGGTAGTTCGCTCTCCTCGGCGCTGACCGAATCGGAGCAGACCAACCGGATCTCGATCCGGCCGGCGATCGTCAACCTGCACGAGGAGACGACGCTCCACGGCGCTCCCTTTCCGGGGACTCAGCTCCCTCTGTCGGACAACACCGTCATCCAGTTCGACTCGAAGGGCCGCCTGATGACGGGCAGTGGCGTCGTCAGCAGTCTGATCGAGGAGACTTTCGGCAGCTCCAAGGCCTACTCATTCGATATCAAGAACCCCAACATGGGATTCTATCGGCTCCGTGTTCGTGACAACGGGACGGTGGAGCTCTCGGCCCTCTGCGACACCGGCACCGCGACTCCGTACTCGATCGATGCGTCCGGCACCCAGCGAAATTTCTGAACGGCTCACCAGGAGCGGCGTCACGCTCGTCGAGATGCTCATCGCCAGCATCGTCAGCTCCGTGGTGATGATGGGCGTCGGCATGCTCTACCAGACGTCGATGGTCAACTACAACGTGGTGCGTGACGTCCGGGAGAACCTCTACACCTCCACCTTGACGTCCGACCGCGTCAACGAAGCGCTCCGCAAGCCCAACCTGAGCGCCCTCAAGGTCCGCCCCGACACCGTCTCCGCCGGGAACAACGTCATCACGTTCAACTACCTCAAATCCGCTTTTCAGTCGTCCGTCACGTCCTGGTCCGGCGTCATCTACTACTACCAGGAGCGTCTCTACATCTACGAGAACAAGATCGGCGAGGACCCGACGGTCCCCTATGGCGATACCTTCCAGGCCGTTGCAGGCTCCGACAACTTCCATCTCATGACGAACTCCGACGTCGGCACCTGGGTCGGCTCCGAGACCAACCGCAGGAAGTCGGAGATCATCGGCTATGGAGTCAGCGGCTTCAAGGCCAGCAGTAACCCCTGGCCGAACACGTCGACGGGCCCGTACTCCCGAGGCACCACCTGGACGGTGGAGTACCTGAAAGCAGGCCGAGGCTGATGAATGATGCTGCAACCGGGCATGCCTTCTGGCCTCGCGGCGGATTCTCGATGGTCGAGGTGCTGGTCGGCATGCTCGTGCTGTCGAGCGCTGCGGTGCTGGTGACGGCCAGTCTCAGCTCCTCGAGCGCGCTGGTCGACGCGGGCCGCACGAACTCCGAGGCGGCCTCCATCGCCAATCAGCAGCTCGACTGGTACGTCAACTACCCAGAGGCGACGTCGCTGCCGTCGGCCCTCAAGATTGACAAGCTCAACAACAACCCGAGCCCGACGCTCGGCCTCAAGACCGTCTCGATCTCGGACACGCTCACCAGCTCCAACTCCACGCAGTTCCTCAGCAGCAACTCGGGAACGGTCGGTCCGCCCAACGGCGCGGCGCTCAGTCCGGCGCACCAGGACTTCCTCTACGACAAGGAGCTGGTCGTCATGGGAGCCAAGATCGACGATAGCACTCGCAAGTACCAGTGCGACATCTACGCCCGCCCTCCGGGCGGGGCCCGAGGACAGCTGCTCTACTCGGCCACGCAGCTCTCGGTGAGGCTCGATCCGAGGAGCGGCAGGTAACCGATGAGAATTCCTCGGCGGTTCTTTCTCGACGGCGGCATGGTGCTCATGTATGCGCTGTCGGTGCTGGTGATCCTCGCCACCATCGGCCTTTCCCTGCAGTCGACGGGCAGCTCGCTGATGGAATTGGCCAAGGAAAGTCAGTACCGCAGGCTGGCGCAGCACGCCGCCGACTCGGGCATTCGATACGGCACGGCCTACGTGCGCGAGCTCCTCGATCCCGTCGCTCAGTACAACCGCGACGCCAACGGCGACATCACGAGCCCGATCACGATCATCGATCACACGCCCACGCCCCCGCCCGATCCCGGCCCGCTCGGGACGTGGGACTACCAGCGCTCCGGCAACTACCCGCCTGTGCACCCGTGCAACATCTACTGGCGCTTGAATGATCCGGCCCAGCCTGTCGCCGCGTGGGCCGCCGGCACGGCCGACCTCACGACCCGGCTAGCCACCGTCGCGCTCGATCCCAGCCAGCCGATCGGCGCCTCCAACCCGCCCATGTACGCCACGAGCTTCACCCTGGCTCTCCGGGCGATCAACTCGCGCGCCGAGGGCATGATCGGCGCCACCACCGTGCCGTACGGACAGCAGGCGCCCTTCGGTATCCGGTGGCAGGATCTGGTCGACCAGGCGGGCGCGCAGTTCTGTCACGCCTGCACCAGCACCGCCCCCGTGGCTCAGGATGTCAGCCCGACCAACGGCCTGCTCGATTCGCCTCCCCTGGTGGGGCCGCAGGCCAGTCCCATCACGGCAACCTGCTTCACCCCCTGGGAAGTCGCCTCTCCCCTCACGTTCCAGGAGACCCAGAAACTCAACGCCGCCGACACGCGCAGCCGCGGCGGCCTCATCGTCACGTCCTACTGCACCTACCGCTACACGCAACCCTACTTGCTCACCTGTACCGGCCGCAGTTACATCCAGAACCCCGCCAATCCGGGAACTTTCGGCCAAAGCGCCGTCGCAACGGTCGCCGTGAGCCAGATCATCACGGTGACGACCCGGCTGTCCGCCAGCCCGGGGGCGTCGACCCACTCCTCCTACATCGTGAGCGCCGTCAACCAGGAGTGGTAGGGGGAGCGGTTCCTACTTGATCATCTTCGTCATGTTGAAGATGGGCAAGAACATCGAGACGGCGATGATGGTGACGGTGACGCCCATGACGACGATCATCAGGGGCTCCATCAGGCTGACCAGCACCTCGGTGGTGGCCGAGACCTGGTCGTCGTAGTAGTTGCCGATCTTCTCGAGCACCTCTGCGATGGAGCCGGTCTTCTCGCCGATGGAAAACATCAGGGCGACGACGGGCGGGATCACGTCCGGGTGCTTGCGGAGTGGGGCCGCGTAGGTGCCGCCTGAGCGGATGCTGTCGATGACGTCGTCGATGATCTTCTGGAAGTAGACGTTGTCGGTCACGTCGCGGACGACCTTGAGGGCCGACAGGCCGGGGACGCCGCCCTTGAGCTGTCCGCCGAGCACGTGGGCGAAGCGGCTGACGTAGAACTTCTTCATCAAGCCGCCGAAGAGCGGGGCGTTGAACTGAAACCAGTGCATGAACTTCGTGCCCTGCGGGGTCTTGTTGACCCACCAGCCGGCGGCGAAGAAGAGGATCGGCACGCCCAGGAGCAGCTCCAGCCAGTGGCCGATGAACGCCTGGCTGACGATGCTGACGTACTGGGTGAGAGGCGGCAGCTGATCGAAGGGGATGTTGAAGCTGGAGATGAACTTCGGGAAGATGACGGTCGTGAGGATGATGACGACGACGGCGGCGATGGTGAGCATCACCAAGGGATAGATGGCGGCTCCGCGGGCCTTGGCGCGGATCTTGGCTTGCTTCTCCGAGTAGTGCGCGTAGCTGTTGAGCATCTCGGCCAGCGTTCCGGCCTTCTCGCCCGCGGCCATCAGACTGATGAAGTCGTTTGAGAAGTACTGCGTGTGCTGCCGCAGGGCGTCCGAGAAGGATTTGCCGCTCTCGATGAGGCGCACGAGATCTTCGAGCAGCATGCGCAGCTTGGCGTTGGTCGTCTGGTCGGCGAAGGCCTGCAGGGATTCACGCAAGCTGCCGCCGGCGTTGATGGCGATCGAGATGCTCGAGTAGAACGTGAGCATCTCGTGGTGGCTGATGCGCGTCAGCCAGCCCCCCGACGCCTTCGCCACGCCCTCGTCGAGCGCGATCGTCTGAGGGTTGACGTTCATCTTGAGCAGCTTCTGCCGGGCTGCTACGAGGGAGTCGGCGTACACGGTGTCCGTGTACATCTTCCCCTGGCTGTCCTGGGCCGTGAACTTGAACGTCGGCATACCCGCCAGAGAGTTTAAATCAGCGCCCTCGCCGCTGCAAGCTCCGGGTGGTGGGGGGAATCCATCCCCCCCTCGCTACTCACTACTCGCTACTCTACTTCGCGTGCAACAGCTCGTTCAGCACGCCGAGCCAGAAGAGACCGACGAAGACGCCGTGGCGGTGGGGACCGTGGTTGAACAGGGCGTTGGCGAGACCGCCTCCCAGGATGGTGTTGCGGATGCGGACCTTCTCGCGGGTTCGGCGCTCGTCGGAGCTGGGCTTCGCGAGCGGCTCAGGCGGGGCGGCGAGCGTGACCTGGTTCACGACAGGGCCTGCGAGGGGGGCGGCGCCCATGAAGGAGGAGCTGATGAGGCGGCTCTTCATCCCGGACTCGGGCGACATCACCTTGTAGGTGTAAGAGATGCCGGTCGCCTTGTTGTGGACCTCTACCTTTCGTTCGCCCGGGTAGAGGACGTCGACCTTGAGGGGCGTCTTGCCGACGGTCTTGCCGTCGACTGTGACGGTGGCGGGCAGGTCGGTCTGGACGGTGATGGACGTGCCTGCGAAGCAGGCCGACGAGGCGAAAGCGGCGAGTAGGGCCAGTGCGGGGACGGATGCTGCGGCGCGGATCATGGCGACCTCCTTGGTGCGGCGCGTGTCATGACGGAGTGCTTCTTCTTTCAGTATTCACGCGCATGATCGCCATGTCAAACATGGACAAAACCGGCCGATCGACCCCTCGGTTTTGGGCTCGGTGGGCGCGGTCTTCGGCTTGCGGACGGGTGGGCCGAACCCCTCGACTACAGTCGCGCCTCTTCGTGGACTTCTTCGTGGACGAAGATGTCGCGCCGGGCCAGCTCGGCGAAGAACTCCGCTGGGTCGAGAGCGGCGTCCGGCGAGAGCACGCCGGTCCCCTTGCAGTGGCCTGAGGCGACGAGCTGCGCGCCGATCGAGGCGGGGATGCCCGTGACGCGCGCCGTGGCGGACTTGCCCCAGCGGTCCGTGCCGGGATGGGTGGTGTTGTAGACGCGCCGTACCGCGCGGCTGTCCCGGGTGCCGACCACCTCGACGTTGAGCAGGAATGCCCAGTCGGTGTTGATGGCCGGAAATGGCGTCCTGAGGAAGTGCGTGCGCAGGAAGGCTCGCGCGCCGATCTCCGCTCCGCCCGGCAGGGGAACCTTCTCGTTGGAGAGGAGCCCGGCCTGATGGAAGGTCTTCAGCGCCGCCATGATCTCCGGACGCCAGGTCCCCCGCACATCGACTCGCCCGGGTTGCCGGGGGAGGAACCTCGGCAGGTGGTGGGTCTCGGAGTGGGGGACCAGGTAGGTCGCCTGCTGGCCGATGGGCGGCTTGAAGGCGACCACGCGCTCGCCGGAGAGAGCGGGTACTTCGATGAACTTCCCTTTCTCGTAATAGAAGCGGACGGTCTCCGCGCCGAACTCGTCGAGGATGGTGTCGAGCAGGCCGGGGGATGGGGCCAGGTCGCGGAAGCTTCCGAAGGCGATGTGGACGGCGTCGACCTGGTCGAGCCGATCGGCGCCGTGGCGGGCCATGAGGTTGGTGATGCCCGGGGTCGCGCCGCAGCCGAGCACGATGGCGACACCGGCCTCGGCAGCGCTCGGGCCCAGCTCGAGCTGCTTGGGTGTGTTGTAGAGGCCTCCCAGGTCCAGGTAGTGACAGCGGGCCTCGATGGCCGCGCGGGTCAGCCCCAGCCCGAAGTGGTAGGTCGTGCAGTTGAGCACGGTGCCGAAACCCGACATCAGGCCGACCATGGCGGCGTGATCCGACACGTCGCAAGCGATCGGTCTGACGCGCGGGTCCTCCAGGGAAGCCGCGAGCTTCTCGACCCTGGAGAGGTCGATGTCGCCGATCACGATCTCGGCGAATCGCGACGTCTTGGAGAGGTCCCGGGTGGCTTCCGTGCCCATCGCGCCTGCGCCGCCCAGGACCAGGATTCTGTTGGTTCTGCCGCTCTCGGGGTTCGTCATGGCGCCTGCGAGTGTAGCACAGGGATGCGGCATGACAACCCGGGCTTCCCGTGCATATATACTCGAACGAGGACGGGAGGGCCGATGGCTTCGACTCACGACTGGGAAAGCGTCTTCGGGCAGGTCGAGCAAGCGCTCGAGCAGCGCCGCGCCGCGCTGAAATCCGAGCTGGACGGCGTCTGGGCGGCCGACGCGGCCCGCGCCAACGACGTGCTGGTGCGGATGCTGGCCGCCAGCGAGCGACTCCAGCTTCTCTCGGGACTGCGGGACCGGTTCCTGGCGGCGGCGCGAGCCAGCCGGGTGCTCGAGATCGAAGTCGACGAGGTCCACGGCCGGCTGGAGCGCGTGCTCTCCGGGCTCTCCGACTTCCGCGCGGCGCGCGATTCGCTCGATGAAGAGGAGCTGCGCAAGCTCTCGGCTCTCTTCGCCGAGGAGCTTGGTAAGGAATCGGTCGTCATCGACTTTGGCCGGTTCTCCTCCGAAGACATCGAATCGCTGAAGCGAGTCCTTGACCGCAGCAAGTCACGCCTTGCGACGGGAGGCGCATCGGTGCCGCTGGACCTGGGCGAGCGCGGCTTCGAGGCCCGGATGTCTCCGGCCGACGACGTTGTTCTTTCGCCCGAGCCGGTCATCCCGTTGCGGGAGATCTCGATCGATCAGGCCGTGGCCTCCGCAGGCCTGGCCGAGGAGCTCGAGGAGGAGACCGGCATTCTCCTGGCCGACGAGGTGGTCGACATGGAGCCGGCGCCCGCGGCGGCCCCCGCGCCCGAACAGAAGAAGCCCGCCGAGGACGACGACGAGGTCGTCTTCGTCGACGACGGGAGCTAGTCGTCGCCGGCCAGCTTGCGGGCTTCGGAGACCTCCGCGGCCAGCCGCCGGAGTAGAGCGTCGGTGTCGACGGAGTCGGTGTCCGGCGCGGCGGGGGCCGGGGGGCGGGCTGTCACGGGGCCGAAGCCGAAGGGCAGGGCGGGCTCGGCGGGGCGGGAGTCGTCTCCGGCGGGCTCGGGGGCGGGCGGCGAGCTGTCAGCGGCGGGTTCCGCCTCGACCGCAAGCGATTCAGGAGTCGATAGCTCCACTGGCTCCACTGGCTCCGCCGGGTCCGGTTCGGCAGGGGGCGCGTCGGCGGGCGCGTAGATTTCGGAGCGCAGCTCGCCGGATGGCGGGGCTGTCTCGCGTCGGTCGGCGGGATGGACGAACGGCTCGGCGGGCGGCAGGGGCCTTGCTGGAGGCTGTGGGCCGAACGACCCCCCGGGGCCGCGCGAGCCTTGTCCGAGCCCGACGCGCTCGAAGACCAGGCTTCGCATCGAGGCGCTGTCGCGTGTGCGGCCCAGGATGTACTGGGCCGCCAGGAAACGGTTGTTCTCCTCGTCGGAGGCGTCGGCCCTGAAGACCTGTTCGTAGGCGTTGCGCGTGCGCTCGCCGTCGAGCCGGAAGCGGCAGCGGTAGCCGCTGGCCATGGCGCGGACGTTGTCGGCTGCGGCGGGGTCGAGCTCGTAGAGTCGCTCGTAGGCGCGCATCGCGGCGTCGTCCAGGCGGCCGGCGCGCCGGTACGAAGCGGTGAGCGCCTCCAGGAGTTGTCGCTCGGAGAGGCCGGCCTCGTCCAGTACGCGCTCCAGAGTTTCCCGCGCGTTTCCGCTCCAGCGCCAGAGCGCCTCCAGCAGGTCCTCCACGTGCTCCACCGTGTCGGGAGCTGCGGTCTCGCCCAGCCGGGACTTCACCAGGTTGGCCATGCCGGCCAGCCGGATCAGCTCCTGCGAGCCCGAGTCGGGCTGCGCCTCTGCCTGCTCGCGCACGGCGGCTTCGAAGACGCGATGATAGAGATCATGCAGCTCGATCGGATGGAAGAGCGTGGCGACCGTGAACCGGGTGAAGTGGCGCGGCGCGTGGGTCTGGTGCCACTCGAGGAGCTGCCGGATCAAGTCGGTCGCGAAGATCTCGGCCTCCTGGATGTCGTGCGCTCCGACCAGCAGGGGTTGCGTCACGAGCGACTGGATCTGGTGGCGCCGCACGGCCCGCAGCGCCGCATCGAAGGCGCGGTGCAGGATGGAGCGGCGGATCTGCGCGGGCTCGGCCAGTGTGACCAGGTGAAACGCCCGGCGGCACTTGGCGTAGCGCGGCTCCTGGGTCGCCACCAGCTCGCCGAAGGCATAGGGCGCGGCGGCCCGGACCTCCCGGCCCCAGCTCGCGCCTTCCAGCGCCAGCAGCAGGTTCTGGCCGTTGCCGTCGGCGCCGATCTCGTTGAGCACCGCGTCCGTTTCGATGAGATAAGGGTCTGTTCGCTGAATCTCCAGCTCGAGCCGGCCGACCGTCCAGCGGCTTCCCGCCTGCTGGGCGCCTCCCGCGCGCACGTAGTCGACCAGCAGGAGCGACTCGCTCACGTTCTCCACGATGACGCGAACCGTCTGGCCGCGATACGGCGCCAGGGAGAGCGTCAGGTCGCGCCAGAGCGCGTTGTCTAGCCGGCCCCAGAAGAGCTCGCGCGTCTGTCCGTTCTCCGACTCGACCATCACGCGAAAATCGCCCGCGCACGTCTCGTCACCGCCGGAAGTGGAGACCAGCCCCAGCCCCAGTCCGAGCGCCGGCTTGGGCTCATGGGGCGGCAGGGTCACCCACTGCCCGAGTCCCTCGGGAACCATGCCGTTCGGGGTCGGGAGCCCGGGCGCCAGCACCGCCAGGCCAGCGCGCTCCTCGTGGCCGATCCGGTGGTGGGACAGCCACCTCTCCCTCAAAGGAGCCGATGTGTCCAGGACCCGGAAGTCCCAGTCCTTCGGGACCAGCGTCCGCGGATCGAACTCCGCGAAGTCCGGATTTGCCAGAAACTCGTTGCTGGGGGCCAAGGCATCCTCCTCGTGGATGGCACATCTTAGCAGGAATCGGCCGGAGGGAAACCGGAAAAGGGCCGCCCCAACTCCGGAGTTCAACTCGGCGCCCAAAGGCGCTAGGCTATCTCCGGAATGCTGCTCAGCTCCCGTGCCTGGCCCTTCGTCCTCTTGACCTTCCTGCAGGAGGCGGTCGTGCTGCTGGCGACCAGCACCGCCGAGGGGCTCTTCCTCAAGCGCGTCGGAAGCCAGTACCTGCCGGGCGTCTATCTACTGTCCGCGGTCGTCTCCGCCAGCGCCAGTTTGATCTACGCGCTCGTTCGGGGGCGCTGGGACGGCCGGCGGCTGGCCATCGCCACGCCGCTGGCGTTCGGGGGGCTGATGCTGGCTATCGCGGCTCCGCTCGAGCGGAACGTGACGCCCGTCTTCTACCTCTACTTCACTGCGGTCTCGGTGTTCGTGATGATCGCTCGCATCCAGCTGTGGCTGGTCATCAACCGTCGATTCACGACTCGAGAGGCCAAGCGGGTCTTTCCGCTCCTGACGGGCGCGGGGCTGGCGGGGTCGATCCTGGGCGGGCTTTCGTTGCAGCTCTTCCCGGCCCGCTGGGGCCCCACGGAGTACCAGGGCGTCACGGCGGCCTTCACTTTTCTTTACCTGGCAGTCTTCCTGGCGGGCGCTCGCGACGCCGCGGCGGTGCCCGCCCCCGAAGAATCCGCAGACTCGCCGGCCGCAGGCCTGGTCCGGATGCGCGATGCGTTCGGCAACGGCTTCGTCCGGAGCCTGGGACTCCTCGTGCTGGCGCAGATCGCCATCCTGACGCTGGTCGACTACCAGTTCAATCGCGTCTGCGACGCGCGGTTCCCCGAGGAATCGGCGCTCATCGGCTTCTTCGGGATGTTCCGCTCGGTGTCGAACATGGCGGCCTTCCTCTCCCAGATGTTTGTGACGCATCGCGTCATCGCCGCCCTCGGTGTCGGCTTCGCGCTGCTCGTCACGCCGCTGGCCGCCATCGGCTACGGTTCGGCCCTCGTCGCGTCTTTCGGCTTCCACACCGGCGTCGCCGCCAAGCTGACCGGCCGTTTCCTGCAGCGCACCCTCCACGGCTCCCTTTACCAGGTCCTCTTCAACGCCGTCGACGAGCCCAGACGCGACGCGGCCATGCTGGCCTGCGACGGTATCGCCTACTCCGTGGGCACCGTCAGCGCCTCGGCGCTCCTCTGGTGCGTCGTGCCGCTCGGCCCCCAGGGCATCGATCTGGTCATCCTGATCGCCGCGGTCCTCTTCCTCATCGTCGCCCTAGGGCTCAGGCGCGCCTACCTCCACCTCCTGGTCGAGCACTTCCGGGGCGCCCAGCGGCCCGCCCTCGAGAGCCCGGCCCATCTCCCGGGCGCCGGGGCCGCACAGGTCCGCAAGGGGTCGCTGGCGGCCCTGGCCCGGCTCGGCACGCGCGCCGCGGTCCCCTACCTGCTCCAGGGTCTGGAGGACCCGTCGCCGGAAGTCCGCATCGAGGCCGTCCGCGGCATCGCAGCCCTCGGAGATGAGTCCGTGCTCCCGGAGCTGGTGGCCCGCCTGGACCGCGAACAGGACGACCGCGTCCGCTCCCAGCTCCTGCGCGCCTTCGGCCGGTTCAAGCAGTCCGGCATCGTCGACGGTCTGCTCGGCTTCCTCCAGGATCGTGTGCCGCGCATCCGCGCCGACCTGGTGGAGATTCTCGGCGGGCTCCCGCACCGCCGCCACGCCGAGCGGCTGCTGCCCGCGCTGGAGGACCCCGAGGTGCGCGTCCGGGCCAACGCCATCCTCGCGCTCTGGCGCATCGGGGACGACCGGCAGGTCCGTGCCGCGCTCCTGGCGCTTCGCAAGCTGCTCTCCAGCCGGGACCCCGCCCGGCGCAGCGCCGGTGCGTTCGTTCTGGGGCGCATCGGCAACCGGATGGCGGGTCAGCTCCTGCTGGCGATGATGGCCGAGGAGACCGACGCGCGCGTCCTCCGAAACACGGTGGTCGGGCTGGCGCGCACCGGCGGCGAGGGGCTGGCGGACCCGCTTCTGGTTGCCTTTTCGCGCGCCGCCCCGGAGGACCGGCCGGTGTTCATGGCGGCGCTCAAGAGGGTGGGCCGCGGCGACGCCGAGCCGTTCGTGCGGGCCTCGCTGACTGGCGCGCCGGCCGTGCGCATCCTGGCGATCGAGATGCTGGGTCACGTCCCGCCGGAGCGCGCGGTGGAGACGTTGCTGGAGCTGTCTCGGGACGCCGACCCGGAGATCCGTGTGTCCGCCCTCAGATCGCTGACGCGCACGGCGGATTCGCGGGTCGACGCGCGGCTGCGCGAGGTGCTCAGGGGCGATGCCGACGAACGCGTGCGGGCCACGGCGCTCCGGCGGATCGGCGGCCAGCAGGCGCGGCGGCTGTTCCCCGAGCTCTTGCGCGGCCTGGAGACTGCGACCGACCGCGAGCGGGCCAACACGCTCGAAGCGCTGACCAGCCTGGCTACCCGGGTGCTCTCGGGGGAGGAGACGCTCTCGGCGGTGGCGGCGTCGCTCTCGGGGCAGCGGCCCAGCGCCGGGGCCGAGGAGCCGTCGCCGGGGCGGGACTTCGTGATGCGGTTCCTGAATGCGGCGGCCGGGATGCTCCAGTCGCCTGCGGGCCGGGTGGCGGCCAACGCCGCCTACGCGCTCTGGAAGCTGGGCGATCCGAGGGGCGCCGAGGCGCTGGTGGGGATGCTGGGCGACGCGCGAGTGAAGTCGGCGCTGCACTGCATCGGGAAGACGGGCGACGCGCGGTTTTCCGAGCCGGTGTCGGCGCTCTTGGCGAGCACCGACGAGACGATCCGGGCGCGCGCAGCCTCCGTGCTGGAGCGCGTTGGGGCGCGGTGGGACGACATCTTCGCCCAGCTGGGCGGGGGCGACGAGCGGGGGATCGCGGAGCTTCTGGAGGCGTACTCGGCGGGCGGGGAGCGGATCCGGCACTATCTGCGGCGGGCGCTGGAGCGCGGGCGGGAGAGCCTGACCGCGGGTCTGGCCGATGCGGAGCCTCTCGTGAGGCTGCAGGTGCTGGAGGCGATGCAGGTGCTGGGGGAGGATGTGGATCGGCCGATGGCGCTTGCGCTGCTGGAGCTGCCGTCGGAGTCGTTGAGGCTGAAGGCCGCGGCGGTGCTGGCGCGAGCGGACTGGAAAGAGCCGCCGGAGGCATTCCGTCGTTTTTGGAAGGCGGGCATCGACGGGGTCTACCGGTACGTCTGGTGTGCGGCGCTGCTGGCTCGGGTGGCGCCTGTGGGGCTGCCGTCCGTGATGGGGCTGGCGCAGGCGGCGGCGCGGCGGGCCCGGCGGGCCGTGCGGGGGCTGGTGGCGACGTTCGACGTGTTCGATCCCGAGAAGAGCTTCGGTCCGATCGCCCTGTCGCTGGACGAGGCAGATCCGGTGGCGCGGGCCCGGGCGCTGGAGGCGCTGGAGAACCTGGTACCGGCAGAGCTGTCGCGGCCGCTGGTTCCGGTGCTGGAGTCGGAAGAGCGGGCGTGGGGGGAGCTTGCGGAACGGTACTTTGCCGACCACGGCCGGCCGCCGTCGCTCGACGCGCTCTTCGGGTTGGTACGTGACGACGATGCGGAGCTGCGGGAGGCTGCGGGCGTGGCGCTCCTGGACCTGTCGGAGCGGTACGTGACGCAGCTGTTGAAGAACGAGGTCGCCTCGGAGGTCGCCCGTCGGGCGGAGGCGCTGGCGGCCGTGATCGAGCGGCGCCGGCCGTCTAAGAAGGAGGCGCGGCCGGAAGCCGCATGAACCATGGCGATGGAAGTTGCCCACGGCCTGAAGATGAAGCACAAGGTGGTGCTGGCGTCGCTGGCGCTCACGACGGTGACGGTCGCGGCGATGGCGTCGCTGGCGCTGGCGGCCCTGGAGGGCACCGCGCGTGAGGAGGTGCTGGAGCGCAGCCGCTTCTTCAGCCGCTACCTGGGGGCGTCGCTCGAGGGGAAGATGGACCGCGCCGTCAAGATCCTGGAGAGCCTGGCAGCTTCCCCGGGGCTCTCCAAGCTGCCGCCCGATCAGATGCGATTGGTGCTGGACCAGTGCCGCATCTGGAGCGGAAGGGTCTTTTCTGACGTCTGGTACTTCACCTCGCGGGGCGTCTGCACGGTGACCTCGCCGGAGAACCCGGACTGGAAGGGCAAGGACCAGCGGTCGATCCCCGGCCTGGAGAAGCCGGTGGCCGAGATGGCCCGCTCGGGCCGCTCGGTGGTGGTCGGGCGCTTCCGTGAGGCCAAACGGGGGCAGAAGGCGCTGCTCCTGACGCCCGTCGGCAACGCGGGCGGCTACCTCTCGGCCCTGGTCGACTTCAGCGACTGGCGCACCTTCAGCCGCGCCGGCGCCCGCGCGGGCTACGCGACGCTGGTCGACTCCGAGGGGACCATCGTGAGCATCGATCCCGACCCGGAGCAGAGCCTCAAGGGGCGGCCCTACCGCGTCACGATCGCCGGCGTCTCCCACGCGCCCGCCGCGCTCGCCTCGGGAATGCCCGGGGTCGAGGGGATCGAAGGCGGCGGGGGCGCGTTGACGGTTCACGGCTCCACCACCGTTACCGGCGCTCCAGAGCTGATCGTGCTGGCGCCCGTGCAGCGGCTCGGCTTCCATCTGGCGATCGGCATCCCCGAGTCGTACGCCTTCCGCCGGGTGGAGCAGCTCAAGACCCGCCTGACGATGCTGACCGCGCTCTGCTGGATCGTGTCGGCGATGCTGGGGGCGTGGTTCGCCTCGAGGATCGCCCGGCCCCTCTCGCTCTTGAGGCGCCACGTCGAGGAGCTGGAGCGCGGCCAGATGCCTGGCGAGCTGGAGTGGCGCTACGGCGACGAGATCGGGATCCTCGGCCGCGCCATCAACGCCATGTCACGAACCCTGGTGCGCGAACGCGTGATGAAGGACGTCTTCGGCTTCCGCTCCGACGACACGGAAGGCGGGTCGTGACGGAAGATCGACCGGACGGCCCACGGTGGTGGCTGCCGGCGCCGGCGATGCTGGTGCTGGCGATCGCCTTCTGGGCCGGGATCGGCACACTGCGGGACTTCGACATCTGGTGGCACCTGGCCGCCGGCAAGGAGATCGTCGAGACCGCCATCATCCCCAGGACGGACCACTGGTCCCACACGGTCGACGGCAAGCCCTGGTTCGCCCACGAATGGCTGGCCGAGATCTTCTTCTACGGCGTCTGGCGCGCAGCGGGCGAGAACGGGCTTCTGGTGTGGAAGGCTCTGATGGGTCTTTTTACTCTCATGACCCTGGGCCGGCTCTTCGCCCTGGCGGACCCGAGACGAGGTCTCGGTCACATAGCTGGACTGCTGGCCGCGACCGTCTGCGTTCACTACCACCTTCTCGAGCGCCCCCACATGTTCACGAACCTGTTCCTGGCCCTCGAGGTCCTGGCGCTCGAAGAGTGGTCTCGCGGGGGACGGGACCGCCTCGGCTGGTTGCCGCCGCTGTTCCTCCTCTGGGCGAACCTGCACGGTGGTGTCGTGATCGGCCTGGCCGTGCTCGCGATGTACGGTCTGGGAATCGCCCTCGACGCGGCCGCCGGGAGGGAGGGTAGCGCCAGCGCGCTCCGCAGGCTCGTGCGGATCGGCGCTCTCTGCCTGGCAGCCTGCCTGTTCAACCCGCGGGGGCTGTGGCTCCTGGTCTACCCCCTGAAGTACGCCGGCCACGGCACCCTCGCCGCAGAGATCACCGAGTGGACCTCGCCCGACTTCCGGGAGTTCCGGCCGATGGAGGGTCTGCTTCTGGCGCTGGCGGCGCTGGCCCTGTTCGCACGCTTCGGCGCCCGGCCCTCGGAGGCTCTGTTCGTGCTCGCCGGCCTGCACCTGTTCCTGCAGTCCAAGCGCAACATCGTCTTCGTCGCCCTCTTCCTGCTCCCCGTCGCCGTCGACCGGCTGGCCAGGCTCTCGGCCGGCTGGCGGCTCTCCGGCGCGTTCGAGCGAACCGCCCGCGCCGGCGGCGGAGGGCTGGTGCTGGCAGCTTTCGTGTTCGCCCTTTCCTGCCACGTCGTCTTCGTTCAGCAGCCGCGCATTTCCCCCGGCTACTTCCCCGACGAGACCGTCGAGTATCTGCGCTCCCGGGCGCCGGGCGAGGTGCGCATGCTCAACGAGTTCGTCTTCGGCGGCTACTTCATCTGGAAGCTCCAGGGGCGCCACCGGGTTTTCATCGACAGCCGCACCGACATGTACTTCGACGAGAACGTCTTCGCCGAGTACCTCGCTGTTTTCAAGCTGGCCATGGGCTGGCGCCTGGTGCTCGACAAGCGCAAGATCGATCTCTGCGTCTTCGAGCTGGGCCATCCCCTATCCACCGTTCTCGCCACGACCGGTCAGTGGCGCCAAGTCCATCGCGATGCCTCTTCCGAGGTCTGGGAGCGGTTGCGCCCGGCCACCGGGGGCAGCTCATGAGTGACCTCCGACCGGCCGCCGAGGGCTCCGCAGGCAAACCCGCCGCTTCGGCGCTTCCCGGGCTCCGCGAGGTCCTGCTAGCGCTCTTTTTCCTCGGAAGCCTCACCCCCGTGGTCGACTACGACGTCTGGCTGCACCTGGCGGCGGGTCGGGAAATGTGGTCGAAGGCTCAGGTCCTCTCGGTCGACGTGTTCAGCCACACGGTGCCCGGGGAGGCCTGGGTCTACCACGAGTGGCTGGCGGCGGTGGTGTCCTACGGCCTGTGGCTGCTGGGAGGCGTCAACGCGCTGGTGGTCTTCAAGGCGGTGATGATGACGGCCTCGATGGGGGTGTTGCTCGCCACCTTCGCGGTCCGCGGGCACGGCCGCGGGGCGCCCGCACTGGTCGGACTGATGGCGGCGGCCGTGTCGGCGAACAACGTCGCACTCGAGCGGCCGCATCTCTTCACGATCCTTTTCCTCAACCTCTTCGTGTACTGGCTGAACCGGCAGCGCTACCGCGGGATGCCGCTGCCGTGGGGGATGGCGGTCATCGCGGCGCTCTGGGCCAACCTGCACGGCGGCTTCGTGCTGGGGCTACTGGCGTTCGGGCCCTTTCTGGTCGAGGATCTCTGGCATCTGGTCCGAAGGCGGGGGCCAGTCGACGGCCAGGACGAGGCGCTAGCGGTCTCTCGATTGCGCGAGCGAATCCTGAGAACGGCGCTCGTGCTGGCGGCCTGCGTATTCGCGACCCTGGCGAACCCGTACGGCGTGGAGACTCTCCTCTATCCGCTGCAGTACGCATCGCCCTCGCCGTTCATGCGGCAGATCGAGGAATGGGCGTCGCCGAACTTCCAGCGCCAGATCGTGCTCGAGGCCGTGCTGCTCGTGCTGGTGGCCGTGGGGGTCTTTTCGAAAGCGCCGGTAGGGCTGGCCGACGGGATTTTTGCGATGGCCAGCGTGCACCTCATCCTGACCGGAGTCAGGAACAGCTTCTTGGTCGGCTCCTTCCTGGGGCCGGCGCTGGTGTCGCATGTGGCGGCATGCCTGGAGCAGCCAAGCTGGGGCGGCCGCTTGCGGCGGAAGCTGGAGCGTTTCGATTCGGGCACGTTCGGGCCGCTCTTGGCGCTGGCCGTACTGCTGGGCGGGACGGTGGCGCTCACGGGCACGCCTCGCGTCGCCCCAGGCCGCTTCCCCGAGGGGGCCGTCCGGTTTCTCGAGCGCCAGCGCCCGCCCGGCCGCCTCTTCAACGACTACGATTTCGGCGGCTACTTGATGTTCCACCTGCCCGCCTACCCGGTCTTCGTCGACGGCCGGGTCGATGTCTACTCCAAGCACAGCGCTTTCGCGGACTTTCTGAGCGTCTGGCACCTCTCGGCCGACTGGGAGCGAGTTCTCGAGCGCCGCGGTGTCCGGATAGCCCTTCTGGAACAGCGCCAGAGCCTGGCCGCCCTGCTGGGTGCCAGCCCCAACTGGCAGGAAGTCTTCCGCGACGATGTCGCCGTCATCTTCCTGAAGCGGTGAGCTGCATACAACCGGGCCGGATGTTTGGTGTCCGAGGCCACGCGGCCGCGGAGCCAGATGGCGGCCGGAATTGGGCCGTTGACTCGATCCAGGGGCTGTGATACTATCCGCCGGGCCCGCGAGACCTGGACAGGTCTTTCGGGCCAGGTGTTTTAATCCGTGATATCCCCCAGCGGGAAAGAAGTTCCCCGCCAGGGGAGGAGGTGCTGCAAGTTGGCACAGGGCAAAGTCAAGTGGTTCAACGATAAGAAGGGTTTCGGTTTCATCGAACGCGAGGGAGATTCCGACGTGTTCGTTCACTACTCCGCCATTACCGGCCAGGGTTACAGGACCCTGACCGAGGGCGCTCGCGTGGAGTTCGAGGTGACCGACGGTCCCAAGGGCCCCCAGGCTGCCAACGTGCGCATGGTCTGACACCCGCTCAGCTCAAGCGACTACAGACCCCGCCCCGGCCTCGCCGGGGCGGGGTTTTTCAACTCTGGCGAAGCGACTGCCAGGTTTCAAGCGGGCTTCCGGAGCCAGTCCCTCAGTCATTGACAGATCGTTGAGAGCCAGCATCAATGCTCACTCAAGGCATTCCACTCAGAGGCTCCGCCTCCGAACCTCCGCCAAGGGGCCGAAGGCCCCCTGGACCCCCTTTTATGCGGCTTTTGGGTGTTTCGGATGCGCTCAGTCCATTCGTATCCGACAGATAGTTCAAGAGATCTGTCCATGCGTGAGAGCCAGTCCCCGTTTTCCGCCTCCGGGCTCGCAACTTTGCCGGAACCCTCCCCGCTCCCACGTTCCCGATTCCCATTCTTGCGCTCCGATGCTATCCTGCACCTCCTGATTTCCCGGGAGGTGCGCCAGACGTGTTCGAAAACTCTCAGCTCAAGGACATCATCGAGAAGGTCGAGGCCGGGCAGCGGCTCGGGTTCGAGGACGGCATGCGGCTCTTCGAGTCCGACGAGCTCTACACCATCGGCTACCTGGCCGATCGCGTTCGCCGGCAAAAGAACGGACGCGTCGCCTACTTCGTCGTCAACCGCCACCTCAATCCGACCAACGTCTGCTACGCCCGCTGCACGCTCTGCGCTTTCGGCGTCACCAAGAAGGATGCGACCGCGTACACCTACTCCATCGAGGACGCCGTCGAGCGCGCCCGCGAGACCCTGGGGCGTGAGTCGATCACCGAGCTCCACATCGTCGGCGGCATGAACGCGTCGCTGCCGTGGACCTACTACACGGGGCTGCTCACTGCGCTCAAACAGGCCTTTCCGCAGCTGCACCTGAAGGCGTACACCGCCGTCGAAATCGCCTGGCTAGCCCGCCTGACCGGCAAAGGCATCGAGGGTACCCTCGAGCTGCTCAGGGCCGCGGGGCTCGACAGTCTTCCGGGCGGTGGCGCCGAGATCTTTGCCGACGAGGTCCGCGAGAAGATCTGCGACCACAAGATCGGCGCCGACGACTGGCTTGCTGTCCATCGCGCGGCCCACAAGATGGGGCTGGTCTCCAACGCGACGATGCTCTACGGCCACGTCGAGGAGCCTCGCCACCGGGTCGATCACCTGCTGCGGCTGCGTGCCCTGCAGGACGAGACCGGCGGCTTCCAGGCCTTCATCCCGCTCGCGTTTCACCCGGAGAACACCCAGCTGGCCAACTTGCCTGGACCGACCGGGTTCGACGACCTTCGCACGCTCGCCATCTCGCGCCTCTTGCTGGACAACTTCCCGCACATCAAGGCCTACTGGATCCAGATCGGGATGAAGCTGGCCCAGGTCGCCCTCCACTTCGGCGCCGACGACATCGACGGCACCATCGTCGACGAAAAGATCACCCACGCCGCCGGAGCCACCAGCGCCGCCGGTGTCCCCCGCGACGACCTCGTCGGACTCATCCGACAAGCCGGCTTCATTCCTGTCCAGCGCGATACCGTCTATCGCGAGCTGAGGCGATGGGATTAGGCTTGAGGCTTGAGGAGTGAGGCTTGAGGAGTGAGGCTTGAGGCTTGGGGAGTGAGGCTTGAGGAGTGAGGCTTGAGGCTTGAGGCTTGGGGAGTGAGGCTTGAGGGATCAGGATAGGAAACATCGAGCAGGCCTCGCTCAACAGGTCGCTCACGAATTGGCGACAGGGGTTGTGGTTGGCCGGCTGCGCTGCCAGTCTCCGCGGGCGAACGCTGCCCCCGATCTTGCGGGCAGCGACTGCTAACTCCGGCAGACTTCCGATGAAGCCGCTATCCCTGGCGAAGGCCGTGCCGGCCTTCGTTGCGCTACGGGGAATGGTCGCCGTCATCCTGGCACCCTTCATCCCGTGCGCCGACGCGGAATCGCAATCAGGGTGCCATCGAGGAGGCCCGGCGCCGCATCTCGGAGGCTGAGCGCGAGCGCGACGCCGTCGGCGCGCGCAGCGAGGGCTGTCATGGTCTGGAACGATGCTCACGCGTCCGCGGGCGGGAGCGCGGTCCAAGGGGGGGCGGTGGTGACAGGGCGAGCGCCTGCCGGCCCGTTCGGCGGTCAGTGGAAGCGGGAGGCCGCGTAGGTCGACTTGGAGCGGCTCCACCAGGCCAGCAGCTGAGCGCGCACTTTGGCGATCTGGGCCTCCGAGGGCTCTGCGTCCATGTCGAGATCCAGCAGGCCTCGGAGCGCCAAGCACCGGGCATACCGGCGGGCCATTGGCCGGAACGTGGTGCCGTCGAGCAATGCCTCGATTGCCTCCGGGTTAGGATTGAAGTTCAGGTCGTCGGCGATGGTGGTGTTCTCCTTCTCTTTGGAGCGCCGCACCCATTCAAGGAGCTGCAGCACCGACTTGGAGGTCCGAGGATGGCCCATCTTTCCCGCGTCGGCGACGAGATAGGTGGCGGACGAGCCGTACTGATCGGGGTGGGTGCTCTTGAGATGGTTGAAATAGGACGTTCCCCGCGCGACGTCGCCGAATGCCATGAACACGTGGGCGAGCTCGCTGATCACAGGCCCCTCGGACAGCACGGCGGCCGGCATGGCCTGCGCATACTTCGCGGCCAGCTCGAGCTCGCCAGCTTCAGCCAAGGCGGTGACGAGCTGAAAGGTAGTGCGGCCACCGGAGGGATACCGTTGCTCCAGCTTCTCGAACCACTCGATTCCCTCCTCGGTGTTGCCCTCGAGGATCGCGAATCGGCCGGTGAGCGCCAGTACCGAGCCTTGCCATTGCTCAGTGGCTCGCGCCAGCGTCACGAGCGGGCGCGCCTGATCGATGGCGCCCAGGTCGAGCATCCGTTCGGCGACCTTCACGGCAGCGACGGCTATGGGAATCGGATCCGACCGCCGCTGCTTCACCTCTTGCACCAGGCGTGCTGCCTCGCCCAGACGGTCACCCAGTACAGCGAGTTCGAGCCGCTTATCGAGGAGGCGAAAAGTACTTTTGAGCCGGCGATCGGCCTCCTCGGCCAGCCGGATCGCCTGCTGGATGTTGGCGCGCGTGTGGGCCTGCTCGATGGCCGCTAGCGGGATGGATTCGGATTCCGGGAGCAGGGCGCTGGCCCTTTGGAGCGTGGACTGCACCTGCTCGCTCGCTCCGGCCTTGCCTTCCCAGCCGATCTTCGTCGCCCACTCCCAACCGTTCCACGGATCGACTTTCAGCTCGTTCTCCACGGTCGCGAGATAGGGGTCCATCGAGCCCCTGTAGGCATCTCCCTGGGCGAGCAACTGCTGGTCCACCAGCTCCACGCTGACCGAACCCAGGTCCCAACAGAACCGCGCAAATCGATGGGGTTCGTTCCCCCAGCGCTTGTTCCAGATGGCCTGCACGGGTTTCGCGAGCCAGGGGTCCGCGGGATCGGGCGATTCCCAGCTGGAGTGCCATCCGGTCAGTTGGCCGGAGCTGTCCAGCTCGCGAAACTGGGCCATCCTCCTGGCGACCAGGCGCGAATCCGGAACGGCGGCTTGCGCGCCCTCGAGCATCGCCTTGGCCTCTTCGACCACGCCCCACATCTGCATCGCCATCACGGCGTACTCGACCGCAGGAGCAACCAGCAGCTCCCGGCGGATCGAGTCCTGGCGATCTCCCGGCAGCTCGGGCGAGACGAGGGCAATGCCGGGCGCGGCAGCCCTGGCCTTGGGCAGGCGATCGGCGCGGCGCCGCAGAAAGGCGGTACCCCAGTCCGAGACGGCCTTGTTCTTCATCTCGGACTGTTTCGCGCCGTCGATCTTCGGAAAGGCTTCGTCCTCCTCGGCAGCGACCCACAGAGAGGTGTAGAGCTTGGCATCGCCGACCGGAATGTGCCCCTTGGAGCCGGCCAGCACGAAGGCCAGCGGCAGCCCCTGTTCCAGCAACTCGACCAGCTTGCGGCCTTCCATGGACTCGTGGGATCGCGCGTAGGCATCCCGGTGGATGAACGGATGGCCGCGAATTTGGTCGAGCGCTTTCATGTCGATACGGCAGGCCGCGTCGATCGCCCTGGCCTCCGGATCTCCGCTCGGGAGCAGCGGGCCAAGAACGACGCGGGCGGAGGCCGAGTGTCTGGCCAGCAGATCGGTGTAGGCGCGAGCGCGCCGCGTGACCGGCGAGTCCGGCGATAGAAATCCCGCAAGCGCCGCCAGGGCCGCCCCTCGAATCAGCAGGCGCGGTCCTGGCGAGACGCCGGCGGACGTCAGGAACTTGCCGAGACTGGAGTAGTCTCGGGCGAGCGCGGCGAGCGCCGTCGAGTCGCGCGGGGCAGATGCCCATCTCTTTGCTCGTGTTTGGAGCCTCTCGAGCAGCACCACGGGCGGTGGGAGTGTCGTGGAATCCGATGGCCATGCCGCGGTCGTGGCATCGAAACGAGCTCCGAGCGACTCGAGCGCGGTCCGGGCGGCTTGGAGCGTCGCCGCCGCCGCGGTCACGGGCTCCATCAGGGGCAGCGAGGCCTTGGCCAGGACGGATGGAGTCGTCAGAGGGCCGCCGTCGGGCCCGTGGGCCGCCGCGAGCCGCAGCGTGAAGCCGGTCTTGTCGGCCGTCACGCTGGGCACCAGCACGTGCCCGAGACCGAGCTCCTCGCGAAAGCGCTCGAGGTCCTCCTGGCTGGGTGGACGGCGGTCGCCTTCCGCCATTCTCCGCCACTCCGGCCTCCGCTCGCACTCCGACGGATCGACGCACCTTTGCGACGCCATCGTTGTGAGTCCCAGTGCGAGGCAGTCGTACATCACTCGCCAGGCATAGCCGTCCGCTCCGGCCTCCCAGGGAAACGGCGTCGGATAGATCGCCCAGAGCTCCGAGGGCTTCAGTTTCTTGGGCGGCGGTGCGGCGGCCGGATCTTCTCGGGCGGCAAGCCTTGCGGTCATCTCCCGCATGCGCCGTCGAATCCTCGTCGTGCGCTGTCCAGGCCCGAGCGATTCATCGAGGATGGAAAGGCTTCCCGAGTAGGCCTTTTCGGCCGCCGGATAATCGCCGGACTCGTAGGCCAGGTCACCGAGCGTCTCTAGCGGTTGGGCCACTGCCAGGTGTTCCGGACCGTAACAGGCGCGGCGCATCTCCACGGACTCTTCGAGGAAGGAGCGCGCCCGATTGAGGTCGCCCTTGGCTTTGAGCACCAACCCCATCAGGAAGAGATCGGCCGAGACGAGTCTTCGATGATCTCCAGCCAACTTGCGGTGAGTGTCGAGTCGCTTCTCGGCTCTCGTGACGGCTTCCTCGTGATCTCCGACGTCGGAGAGAGAGAAAATCTCGGCGCTCTCCCGATCGGACGTCGGCTCGTCGGGCTGCTCGCCTGGCGGGTGCTCGCCCTCGAATGATGCGACAGATTGCCTCTCTTCAGTCTTTTGAAGTAGGAGCTGCGAGAGGGTCGGCACTTGCAGCGCGTACGTCACCGCAAGCAGGCCCAAGACTGCGACCAGCTTCAGCAAAGACATCAGCAAGCTCCCGTCGTCTGCTCCATTTCTCGCGGTCCCGCCGTGCCGGTCTCGACCCGAGGGGAAGTCTAGCACCCCGACTCGGTCGAAGCAGCGTCCGAGGTCGTTCGTCTCGGAGCAGGCGGCGCCGGCCAGTGGTGGCGTGCTACGATCCTGGATGACCATGAGCGGCACCTCGGGCGTCGGGGAGGGCTACGCGGATCCGCTGTTGCTGGAAGACATGCTTCGGGGGGATGACGAGCAGGCGATCCTGCGGGCTCTCGAGGCGGCAGCCGCCACCCGGCGGACGGATCTGTTGCCGCTCGTGGCCGGGAGACTTGCCTCGGGTGCAGGTCCCGAGCTTCGAGCGAAGCTGGTCCGCACCGTTGGCTTTCTTGCCGGGCCGAGCGAAGGGAAGCTGATCGCGCGCTTCGCGGAAGACGCCGAGATGCCGGTCCGGCTGGAGACTCTCAAGGGCCTGGCCCGAATGAAGGTGCCGGGAGCTTTTCCGGTACTGGTCCGAGCCGCGGTGGGCGATCCGTCGGAGCTGGTTCGCGGAGCGGCAGGGAAGCTGCTAGCGACGGCGAGCCCGGAAGCGGCCGCCGAGCAGCTGACGCGCATGGTGGACAGCGTCTACGAGTGGGTTCGTCGATCCGCGGTGCGGTACGCAGCCGAAGTGATGGGCGTCGCGGGAGAGCCCATACTCTCGAGAGCCGCCGGCTCCCCCGACGACCAGGTGCGCGAGATGGCACGCCACCGGTTGGCGGAGCTTTCGGCGGCCCGGGCGGTTCCGGGCCCAGGGCCCGAGATCTCCGCAGGAAGCGAATCCGGTCCGTCCTGGGACAGCTTCCTGGGCGACCCCCACGCGTCCCGCGATGCTGCCGGCGAGAGGTCGCCGGAGCCGGAAATGGACGTCTCCACCGGCGCGATGCAGATCGCCGCGGGCGAACTTCGAATGGTGCTGAGTCAGCCTGCGGGGCCAGCGGGTCCAGGGCCGGACGGCCCTGGGTCCGAGATCCTGCTCGCCCGGACGGGCGAGCCTTCGCCGGCCCCGCCCGCCGCGGCTCGCGACGCCAGTGTCGGATCCGATCGCCCCACTGACGCTGCTGGACGCTGCGAGTCGCCGACTGCGAAACCGGTCTCGCGGCGCAGAGTGCCAGCTGCCTTGGCGGGCAGGAAGAGTTGCGACGCGTGTGGCGAGAGCATCCTACTCGGCACGCTCCAGTGTCCGAAATGCGGCAAGCCCTTGGCGTTCATGTCTCGACAGTCGGGCGTGAAGCCGGCGGCACGCTCCGTGTCGAGGGTCCCCGTTGCGATCCTCGCGGCCCTATTCGTAGCGTCGGGTGTCGCCGCAGTATGGCTGGCGCTGCCGATCGTTTCGGCCGGAAGCGCCATCGGTTTTGCCGTGATGGCGCTGGGTGCTCTCAGAGTGCTTGCCGCCGTTCAGTTGCTGCGCGGTCACGAGTGGGCGCGCGTCGCGCTGGTCGCCGTGCAGGCGACGGAGCTGCGCACCTCGAATCCCTATGCGGTCGCGCTTGCGCTGCTTTTCCTGGGGGCGCTTCACTTGTCCGTCGTGCGCAGCCACTGCTCGGAAAGCCGGTGACAGGATAGGGGGGGCACTTTTCGCGCGGGGTTGCCGGGACAGCTCCGAGGAGCCGGATCACCCGTTGCCCCCGCCTCGACCCCAGGCTGATGACCTCTATCGGTCGGGGCCGGGAGCTCATGAAAATCGACAGTCGGCGTGACGGCGGTGGGCTCCTGCGCCCAGGTGGTGCCGTCCCAGCTCCAGGTGTCGTCGAAGTAGGCCGTGGGGCTGCCCGAGGTGCCGCCGAACAACGGCTTCGAGGCCGAGGTGCAACGGCCGCTCGCCACGGTCGTCATCGGAGGCGTGGTCTCGTCCACCGTGCCCACGCTGCTGGTCCTGCCCGTGCTCTACACGCTCGTCGGAGCACCCATCCCCAGGCCGACGGAGTCGAGCTGAGAGGGGGGGAAATCCCTGCCCCCCGCCCGCTCCGCTTACCTCTTCTGCTCCAGCACGTCGCCGATCGATTGCAAGAGCACCTCGATCGGAAGCGGGCGCGAGAGGCAGAGATCGGCCGCGCTGCAATCGCCGCCGGCGGATTCGCCGGTCAGGATGGTGCGCACGGTCGGGTCCAGCCGCCGGACTTCCACCAGGAGCGAATCCCCGGTCATCTCCTGGAGCTCTTTCTCGCTGACGACCAGGTCGAAGCGGCCCGCCTCGAACCGGCCCAGCGCATCCCGGCAGCCGAGCGCAGTCTCGACGCTGTAGTGCTCCGTCGTCAGCAGGTCCTCGAGTACGTCCAGCCGGGCCTGGTCGTCGTCCACCAGCAGCACCCGCCCTCGTGACGGCATGTGCGACAGGTCGCGGCTGCCGGCCTGCGGCAGCGTGATCGTGAAGCACGTCCCCTTGCCCTCGACGCTCTTGCAGGCGATCTGACCTCGGTGACGTACGACGATGGCGTACGATTCCGACAGACCCAGCCCCGTGCCCGCCATGCCCTTCGTGGTGAAAAACGGATCGAAGATCCGCTTCAGCACCTCGTCGGACATCCCGGCCCCGGAGTCCTTCACGCTCAGCAGGATTTTCCCCCGGTCGCCGTGAGCCGTGATGTCGAGCTCGCCCCCCCCGGGCATCGCGTCGAGCGAGTTGAGCACCAGGTTGATCAGCACCTCCCGCAGCTCAGAGGCCGCGCCGTGCACCAGCGGCAAGGCCTCGTCGAAGTGCGTGCGGATGGCGTACTCGATCCCCTTGGCCTGCGCCTGCTCGCGCCAGCGCGACTGCGTGAACGCCAGCACGTCGCTCACCATCTCCCGGACGTCGACGTCGTTGAAGGATGGGTTGAAGTCCCGCTTTCGCGAGAAATCGCGAATCCTCCGCACGCACGCCGTGCCGTCGACGGCCGCCCGCTCTATCAGCTTCAGTCCCGACTGGATCTTTTCAGGGTCGCTGGAGCGCCTCAGCAGCTGCGTCCGGCCAAGAATGGAGCCCAGGATGTTGTTGAAGTTGTGCGCCACGCCGCCGGCCATCGTTCCCAGCGCCGAAAGTTTGCGCGACTGCTCGATCTGCTCCATCAGCGCCTTGCCCTCGGTCAGGTCCCTGCAGACCGCGACGTACCCCTCGACCGTCCCCGACGAAGACGTCAGAGAGCTGATGCTGGTCCCCAGGGGGATGGCGTCGCCGCGGCTGTCGGCCACCTGGATCTCGTACTGGCGGTAGGAGCGGGTCGAGACCGGCCGCGCCGCGCGAATGCGGTTGATGAGCAGCAAGAGCTCCGAGAGCCCGTCGAGGTCGAAGAGCAGTCGCCCCACCAGCAGCTCGCGCTCGGTCTTGAGGATGCGCGCTGCTTCGAGATTCACGTAGGCAAGCCTCGAAGTCACCTCGACGACCATGACGCCGCTGGTCAGACTGTCGAGGATGTCGGCGGCGTATCGCAGCGGGTCCATCAGCGTTGCTCACCCCGCGGCCTGTCCTGCCGCCGTGCTATCGTGGCGATATCCGCACCTCCCTCGTCTCCGAGGCCGCACGCCATGGATGAAACCACCCAGTACGCGCACAAGACAGACGCTGCCGACCTCGAACGCATCGAAAAGAAGCTTCTGGAAGATCCCCAGAACATCGAGCTGATGGACTGGGTGGCCTTCATGTTCTACTCGAACGGCGTGCGAGACAAGGCTTTCGAGTACTACGAGCGCCTCACCGCTGCGAGGCCCCGGTATCCGAGCTATCACTACTTTCTCGGAAACCTGCACTACCAGAAGGGCGATAGGGCCGCCGCCCGGGAGTGCTGGGCTCGCGTTCTCAGCCTCGACCGCGAGGGAGAATACGCGGGAAAGGCGCGGAACAAGCTCGCATCTCTCGAAAAGGGATCTTAGCCCAGTTGCCCGGGCCTGTCAAATGGCGGGACGAAGCGTCGGGACCCAGGGCGATCCCATCCGTGTCGCGCTGGTCGTCTCGCGACTGCAGCGCGGAGGGTTGGAACAGGTGCTCTTGGACGTCGCCCAGGGGCTGACGCCGCGCGGGTTCCGCTTCGAGGTCGTGGCCCTTCACGGTGCCGGCGAACGGGACGGGGACTTCGAGGCCGCCGGCATTGCGGTCACGCACCTGGCCGGTCGTCCGAGAATCGCGTCCGTTGTGGCCAACTTCGTCTGCTGGGCCAAGCTCCTTGGAGTACTGCACCGGATTCGTCCCCACGTCGTGCAGACGCACCTCTTTTTCGGTGGTACCCTCGGCCGCATCGCCGCGCGCGCGGCGGGTGTGCCGGTCGTGGTGCAGGCCGATCACAACTTCTACGCCTG
>JACQZN010000030.1 GCA_016213845.1 Candidatus Wallbacteria bacterium | reverse complement strand
CCGCGTCGGGGGCGTTCCGGTCGGCGCCGACCTCTACGCCATCGGCCGAGTCCTGCGTAACCGAAACCAGCTCTGCCTGCAACGGGACGCGGAGGGGGCGAAGCCTTTCATCCTCTCTACTGACAACGAGGCGGCCGTGGCGGGCACGCTGGGCACCCAGGCCCTCTGGTGGACGGCGGGCGCGGCCATGGCGCTGGTAGTTGCGTTCATCCTGCCGTTCATGAGGTGAGGCGGCGGGGAGGCCGGCTGTCTCACGGAGGTCGTGTGCCGATGGTCGCGACTCCGTGCGTGCACGCGGTCCAGCGGTCCTCGTTATCTCGTTGGAGTCCTCTCCGGTGTCAAGGCCGAGCGGGGGACGCATCGGGGCACGGCCCATCGAGCATCTGGCGGACGCGTTGGCCGATCGATTCCGGCGTGAATGGTTTGCCCATCAAGGACACTCCCGGCTGAAGGACGCCGTGAGGTCCGAGCGCGTCGTCGGTGTAGCCCGACATGTAGAGCACCCGGCATTCCGGCCTCAGCGGCGAGGCCTGGGCGACGAAGTCAGGACCGCTCATCTGAGGGAGGATCACGTCGCTCAGGATGAGGTGGATCGGGCCATCGTGCGACCTGCAAATCTCGAGTGCTTCGCTGCCGCAACTCGCTGCGATGATGGTGTAGCCAAGCCTCGCGAGGACTCTTCCGACGAACTCTCTGACGGAGTCCTCATCCTCCAGCACCAGTATGGTCTCCTTCCCTCCGGAGGGCGGACGCCGCTCGCTGGCCACGGTGTCCTTCCGGTCGGAGGCAACCTCTTCGGGAAGCAGGACCAGAAACTTGGTCCCGTGCCCGGGCGTGCTCTCGACCTGGATGGCTCCTCCACTCTGCCCCACGATTCCGTGCACCGTGGACAGGCCCAACCCGGTTCCCTTGCCCACCTCCTTCGTCGTGTAGAACGGCTCGAAGATCCTGCTCATCGTGTCGGGGTCCATTCCGCGGCCAGTGTCGCTGACCGAAATCCCCACGTAGCGGCCGGCCGAGACTCTGAGGTTGTGGCTTCCCAGCGCCTCTTTCAGGACGACGTTCGATGTCTGGAGCACGAGCTGGCCACCCCTGGGCATCGCATCCCGAGCATTGATGATCAGGTTCAACACGACCTGCTCGATCTGTCCCGGATCTGCCTTGACATGCGTAGAGCCGTCGGTCAGCCGGGTCTGGAAATCGATGTCCTCGCCGATGGTGCGGCGAAGCATCGACTGGAGGTTGGTGACCAGTTCGTTCACCTTGAGCAGCCGCGGCTCCAGCAGTTGCTTTCTGCTGAACGCCAGCAACTGCCTGACGAGTCCCGCCGCCCGCTCGGATGCTTTGCGGACTGCATCTAGGTCGGGGTAGATGGGGTCCGACGGCTGGAGACCATCGAGCACCAGACTGGCATTTCCCAGGATGATCGTGAGCAGGTTGTTGAAGTCGTGGGCGACACCCCCGGCAAGTCTTCCGACGGCCTCCATCTTCTGTGACTGTCGAAGCTGCTCGTCTCGCTCTCGGAGCGCGTTCTCGGTCCGCCTTCGTTTGATCCCGAGCGCGACCGTATCGGCAATCGCACCGAGCGCGTGAAGCGTCGACTCGCCCAGCGGCTTTCGTGCAAAGAGCGCCATCACGCCGATCAGCTCGTCTTCCACGATGAGGGGGTGACCCGCAAAGGAGATCATCCCTTCCCGCTCGGCCCAGTCCGGATCGCCGACTCTCGGGTCACCTTGGACCGAGTTGGTCAAGTGCGGCTTCCGCTCCTGAGCGATTCGCCCGATCTTGTAGGCACCAATCGGAACGCGCGCATGCTTTCCATCGATGTGGGTGTACATGCCTGCGCTAGCCTGCAGCTCCAGCATCGTGCGCGAGTTGTCCACCGTCCAGATGCGAGCGAAGGCGGCTCCGACGTAGTGAACCAGCACCTCGGTGCACCGCTGGGCCAGTGCGCGGAGGTCGTCACCCTGAATCAGTGCCAGTGTGATGGAGGACGCAAGCTCGGCCAGGCGGGACTTCTCCTGGAGCTCCGACTTCAGCGCCAGATGCGAAGCATTTTCAGCCTGCCGTCGAAGCTCGCGAGCAACGCAAGAGACGACCAGCTGCTCGCATTCGGGAGGCACCACAGCGGCCGCGCCCCTCCGAATGGCCCGTGCGGCTTCCTCGGGATAGGACGCGGGAGACATGACGAGGACGGTCGCGCAGTTCGGATCGGCGCCTTGCACGGACTCGAGGGCCCGGAGGCCGTCGATTTCGGGTGGATGATGTCCACTGACGACGACGTCCCAGCGCTGTTCGCGGAGAGCGTCCAGAAGTCGGGGGACCGTCTCGGCCCTCCGAAACGTCACGTCGTACTCGCTCTCCAGCGGCTGAAGGATGCAGTCCGCTTCGGGCTCACCCGCCACGATCAGGAGTCGGAGTGCTGTCGCCATACGTCCATCCTCCTCTGTGTGGTCGTCTCGTCAGACTCTCTAGCACAGATCGAGGCCGGAGCGTGGGACCCTGGCGTCGCTCACGGCTTGGGCGCCGGGCCGTGGACTTTGCAGGCGACTCCCAGTCCGGAGCCCGTCAGGAAGAAGTTGCGATACGATTCGCCACCGAAGGGGGGCTTGCCGGGAATGGAGCTGAGGAACTTGCCGTTCACCAGCTTCATGAAGAGCGTGAAATCGAGCTGGGTGACGCGAAGATTGTTGGCCCGGTTGTAGCGCATCACGGCCGTCGAGATGTTGTACTGCCAGCGGAAGCAGAGATTATCCCGGATCCGCTGCAACGTACGACCGCTGGGAAGGCGGCCCGGGTGGACCGGGCCGTGTCGCTTGCACGAAAGTCCCTCCGCCGTCAGGAAGTAGTTGCCGGAAGTCCCGGGGCCCTGACCGGGATCGATCGGCATCCGGGCGAGGTACCACTCGTCGACGAGCCGCTTGAAGAACCGGCTGCCCAGGCTCTCGACTCGCCAGTTGTTCATGACGCTCCACCGCATCACCGCGTCTGCGATCGAGATCTGGTTTCGGAAGCAAGCCTCGCGGGTGCTTTCGCCCTTGGCGGCCGACTCCACCCGGGTGGAGCCGTCGCCCTTGGCCGCCTCGGATTTCTTGAGCGAGGAGACGGGGTCGAAGACACCCGAAAGGGCTGGCGCAGGCATGGTCAGCGCGAGGGCCCCAGCGGCCAGCAGCGCCATCGTGAACGGTGTCCTGGAGAACGAGTGAGATTTCGAGATCATGGTGGACAGCTCCCTTCGGACCGGAGATCTAGAGGCGACACTCCTGAGTATGCACCACGACGGCAGCGGTTTTGCATTTCTTGCGCGGTCGCGGTGAGACGGCTGTATCGTACCTTCGCCTCTTCTCGACGAGTGCCCTGCCGCAAGGAGGTTCGATGGCGCTCAAGGCGCGGCTTGCGTTTTACCTCGCCCTCAATGCAGCGGCGCTGCTCGCCGTCGTCGCCATCGGTTCACGGCTCTCGGAACGGGTGGCCGAGAGGATTCGCCTGGGGGTCGAGGCGCGCAGCGTCCGGAAACTGCACCGCCTGGCGCTGGAGGAGTCTCAGATCGCCGCCGAGATCTTGATCCTCCCGAGCCAGACGGATTTCCTTCACTACCACAAGCTGCTCGAGTCGATCGAGGAAGAGCTGGGCGACCTGGAGGCGCTTCCCGCCTCGCCGGAGACGCTCGTCGTCCTGCCTCGCTGGCAGTCGACGAACCGCGAGTTCAAGCGCCTCCTGGAACAGGCCGCGTTCCAGAACCCGGCACGCTCACTGTCCCAGGTCCGCGCGGTCCTGCTGAAGCTTCGGGCCCAGGGGGCCGAACAGCTCGGCATCCTCAAGGCCGCCGGTGATCGGCTCCGTGACGTGCTGCAGTCCGAGGACGTGCGCATTCAGAGCCAGATGCAACTCCACTGGAAACGTCTTCTCGGAGTGCTCGTGTCGCTGAGCGTCGTCGTCGTCGGATTGACCATCACTTTTGCCAGGAAGCTCGGCCGCCAGCTATCGATGCTGGAGGGCGCTTTCAAGGAGCTGGGCGAGGGCAAGCTGGAGACCCGGCTCGGACATGAGACGGGCTCTCTGCCGGAAACCCGGTCCGTCTTGGAGAGCTTCGACAAGCTCGCCGAACGCCTGCAACAACTGGATCTCATGAAGTCCCAGTTCTACTCCATGGCCGCGCACGATCTGCGTTCCCCATTGAATACGATCCGGCTGGCCGTCTCCGTGCTGCGGGAGCAGCCAAACCTGAATCCATCCGGCTTGAAGGCCGTGGACGCCGTCGATCGGAAGTCCCGGACCATGTTGAGCCTGACCCACGCGCTGCTCGACCGGTTCTTCATCGAGCGGGGACGTGTCGAAGCCCTGCACCAGAAGGTCGATGTGAATCAGGTGCTGAGAGACTGCGCCGAGGATCTCGGAGAGCGGGCCGCTGTCCGGGGGCAGACCCTGGTGGCAGAGCCGATGGCCGGCGACGCCACCCTCTGGTGCGATCCCGCCATGTTGACTCAGGTGCTGGACAACCTGATAGGTAACGCCATCAAGTATTCGGTCGAAAGAGACACGATCCGGTTTGGCGTCGACGGCTCCGAGGACGGCTTTCTTCACTTCCACGTCTCGGACAATGGGCCTGGGATCGCGCCAGAAGAGCGAGAGTCTCTCTTCGCTCCCTTTCATCGTGGCTCCGTCGGAACCGACAGGAGCTCGGGCTGGGGTCTCGGTCTTGCCATCTGCAGGGAGTTCGTCGCTGCCCACGACGGCAAGATCTGGTGTGAGAGCGACAAGGGCAAAGGATGCACCTTCCGATTCACCCTGCCGCACGCTCGCGACCCGGCGGTCGGAACCGCCTTCCTGCGGTCCAGGTGCTGAGGCGGTTGTTCACCGATGGCCGCATCCGTCGCCGTCACTTGGGCCAGACCCGCGCCAGCTCGGCCGAGAGACCTTCACGGGGCTGCTCCTTGCACGGGGCCGGACTTCGCGCGCAGCCTCGCGAGTTCCAGGAGCAACGTGTCGATCTGGGCCTGTCCCCGAATGAAGTAGGGTGCCGACGATTCGGAGGAGACCCCGACGCGGATACCCAGGAGTTGTCCAGGTTCCTTCAGGGAAAAGACGTCTTCGTCGGTGTCGTCGTCTCCGACGTAGAGGGCGGTGTCGCAGCAAAGGCTGTCCCTGGCTCGCTGAACCGCCAAGCCCTTGTGTGGGGCGTTCGGCGGCAGCAGGTTCACGACGAGCTTACCCTCGATGGCACGAGCACCGGCAAGCTCGGCGCTGGCCTCCCGGATGGCGGCCAGTGCCTGCTTCTTGCGCCGTGAACGGCGGTAATGGATGGCGAGCGACAGGCGCTTGTCCTCGATGTCGACACCAGGCAGCCCGCGCAGGCGAGCCGACAGCATCGCCACCCAGCGGCGGACGGTCCTCACGAAGTCTCCGCTGGCCCGCATGGGCTCCAGACCGTGGTTGCCGATTACCAGCCGCAGCCTCACGCCATCCAGCCTTCGTAGAACGTCGGCTCGAGCCCGGCCGGAGACCACGATGCAAGGATAGAGACTGGCGACCAGCTTCAGGAGGCGATGCGTGCTGTCGCGCATCCGGGCTCTGTCCCGGTCCGCCACGATCGGAGCGAGCGTACCGTCGAAGTCGAAGGCGAGCAGAACCTTGGACCAGGCGTACTGCCGGAGAAGACTTCGATTTTCCGACGCCAGGATCGGTCTCATCTGGTCAGAGGATAGCCCCTAATATTTTGAACAGCAACTTAAACGTGATGGCCACACGCCGTGCCGCGGCCGGCGTCCGAAGCGTACCAGCTCGGAGCAACCAGATGTCCCCGTGACGTGAGTTCCCCGCCGGAAGTCTATCGGGCGCTCTCGTCACCCGGGTCGCGCAATCGGATGCGGTGCGGGAGATCGGCGGAACCGTAGAAGCTGTTTCTTCCCGCGGAATCGACGATCTCGATGTAGTAGTCGACGGTCGCGCCCGGGTCCGGCGGCATGGGAATGCTCCCCGTCCAGAGGCTGGGCGGGCCGGTCTCCGAGCACTCCATCGGCGACGACGTATAGCTGCCGGGCGGGACGGCCGAGCTGCCGGGAGGCGTCGCCCGGTAGAAGAGCCCGATGGTCCGAATTCCATCCAGCTCGGCCACCTTGACCCTGACGGGGATGCGATCGCCGAGCAGTATGCCCTCCGCGCTGCCCGTGGCCTCGACCACGATGGCCGGTTGGGGCCTTACAATTTGAGCCTTGAACGTGGCAGGCGAAGCCGGCACTCGCATCTCGAAGCCGTTGTCGTGGGCTCTCCAGACGATGTAGTAGGAGGCCGTACGCTCAGGTCCCGCCGCCACGGAGAGCTCCGCGACACTCGACGAGACGGCAACGGTGCGCTGGCCGGAGACCGGGTCGGACCAGCTCACGAAGACCCCGAGCGGTGCCGCGGGCGATGTCGCGGGCTCGAAGGGACTTGCCGGCGCCAGGCCGTGCACGAGCGTCCTGGCACATTCCCAGAGCGGCGGCGCGTCCTGCAGATGGAGCCTCAGCCGGACCGGGCGGCCCATCTCGAGGCGCACGTCGCCCGCCGCGATCTCCTGGACCGGTCCGGTGACACCTGGCACCCGGGGCACAGATGTCGGAAGGGGCGCCCCAGGGCCTTGCGCGCGCGCCGCCGTTGCCAGCAGGAAGCAGGCGAGAATGAACCGTACCTGAATCATCGTTCGACACTCCTAGGACGGCTCATCGCTCAACCTGCCTTCAAATCGCTCTCGCTGTCTCAACCTGGACGCGTCCACCAGCATCCGTCCGGCCCACCTGTAGACGTTGAACTCCGAGAGGAACTGACGCATCGACTGCATGCGGGCCCTCTGCTCCGACGAAGCCATCATGATCGCCTTGTAAAGCGCGTCGCTGGCCTCGTCCAGATCGTAGGGGTTCACGATGAGCGCGCCCGTCATCTCGCGCGAGGCCCCCGTGAACTGACTCAACAACAGGACGCCTTGCTCGTCGTCCCGGCTCGCGACGAACTCCTTGGCGACCAGGTTCATCCCGTCGTGCAGGCTGCTCACATAGCAGAGGTCGGCGCCCCGGTAGTAGCGAAAGACCGACGCGGGCTCATGATGTGCCTGGAACAGGATGATGGGCCGGTAGCCGTTCCTGGAGTACGCGGCATTGACGGAATCGGCGACGGCTTGAACCCGTTCGCCCAGGTTTCGGTAGGAGGGTATCGCCGTGCGGCTCGGCGCCGCGAGCTGGATGAACGTGAACCGTCCCCGCACCTCCGGATGTTTCTCCAGGAGCTTGCCGACCGCCAGTAGACGTTCCTCGATGCCCTTCGTGTAGTCGAGCCTGTCGACCCCCACGCCTATCCAGGCGTCGGCCGCCAGGCCGTGCTCGGCCATCAGGCTTGCCCGGCAGTCCGCGCAGGGCGGGCTCGCCTTGGCCCTCTTGTTCGGCCACTCGATGGAGATCGGATAGGGCCGCACGTGCGTCACGTGACCGCGAAACTCGATGGAGATCTCTTCCCGGTCGATCCTCGCCTCCAGGTAGCGGTCCACGGCCGCCATGAAGTTGTTGCAGTGCGCTCGCGTGTGAAAACCCACGATGCTGCTGCCGAGGAGCCCTTCCAGGAGCTCGCGGCGCCAGGGGCAGATGCCGAAGCGCTCCGCCTCAGGCCAGGGGATGTGCCAGAACGTGATGAGCGTTGCCTTCGGGATGCGAGACCGCAGGTACCTCGGCGCCAGCGCGAAGTGGTAGTCCTGCACCAGGACGACCGGATCGTCGGAGTCCGCTTCCTCGACGACGGTCATCGCAAACTTCCTGTTCACCGCCTGGTACTGCTTCCAGTCCTCGGAGCGGAACGACGGGCGCTCGTGGGCGACGTGACACAGGGGCCAGAGACCTTCGTTGGCCAGACCGTAGTAGTAGCCCTGCTCTTCCTCTCGCGACAACCAGACCCGCCGGAGCAGGTAGCGCTCTTCTCCCGGGGGGACGCGAAGCCGCGAGCTCGCATCGGCGTTCTCTCGATCGGCAGAGCCGCTTCCATGACCGACCCAGACTCCGGAGCAGGCCTCGAGGACCGGCTCGAGCGCCGTCACCAGTCCACTGGCGGGGTGCTGCACGACCACCGAGCCGTCCGGCTGGCGCGAGTGGATGTAGGGTTCGCGGTTGGCGACGATGATCACCTTCTCGCCATGCAGCTTGGAGCCAAGGACTTGCTTGAGCCGTTCGGGTGTCCAGACGCCGCCGAAATCCGTCTCCTCCTCGGCGCGGATGCGCTCGACGAGCTCCTGGACGTCCCGCAAGAGCGGCTTGAGCTCGGCAGCCGGAGCCTCGCCCCGCAAGAACTGGCGGAAAGCAGCAACGGACCCCCGCCAGGTGAGGCGCGCCGCTAGAACCGTGGCCGTCGAGCCCGCCAGGGCGATCAGGGCGAAAGCCACGAACATCAGCATGCGCACCTGCCCCGTGCGACGCTCGATGTAGCCCAGGTTGTGGACCAGGATCAGGAATCCCAGGGGCGTCGGTCCCTCGAGGATCGGAAAGGCGGATGCGTGGAGGTGAGTGTTTTCGAGATCGACCTTGGCGTGCCACGGCCGCCACCGCTCTGGCGGTCCCTCGACCGCCTCGCGGGCCTGTTTGCCGAGGAGCTCGCGCAACAGCTTGACCGGGAACTCGGCCGTCGACGCGAACATCAGGAGGTCCGGTCCATATACGGCGGCGGCCATGAGCCGATCGTCGCGAGTCAGCTCCGTGAGCAGCGCCTCGACATCCGTGCGATCCCCTTTTCGCCAGCCGCGTGCCAGGCTGTCGTGGGCGCCGGACGTGGCGAGCGCGGCCCTCTGGAGCACGTCTTTCTCAAACCAGTCGCGCGCCGTCTGGCCGACGGCGGCCGACGCCAGCCACGCCACGCCGAACAGCACGGCCAGCAGGAGCAGGGTGATTCGTACGTGCTGGCCCATCGTTCGCTGGAGAGTCTGCCCTGCTCAGGCATCCTCGGTGACGCCCGGACGCGCCTGGATCAGCACGTCCAGAAGCGCATCGATCTCGCGCTGGTTTCGGATGAAGTACGGGGCCTTCGAACGGGTGGTCCGCCCGACGCGAACAGCCAGGAGCCGGTCCGGCCCCGCACATCCGAAGGCGTCCTCATCGGTGACGTCGTCACCGACATAGAGAATTCGCTCGCAGTAGAGGCGCTCGCTGGCGGCCACCAGAGCGGCGCCCTTGTCCGGGGCCGAGCGCGGTACGACGTTGATCACCAGCTTCCCCGGGACGATCCGTGAATCCCTCAGCTTCGCCGTCCGGGCGCGGATGAGCCTGGCCGCGGCGGTCTTGTTGCGGCACTCCCGGTAATGGACGGCCAGCGAGTACTGCTTGTCCTCGAGCCGCACGCCCTCCACTGCGTTCAGGACCGGCTCGAGCTCGCTCAGCCAGTCCCTCGTCAGCGCTCGGTACTCCTCACAGGCCGACCCGGGCTCGACACCGTGATTGCCGATGACGTCCCAGACGTCGACCTGATTGATCCGCTGCAACGCGTCTGCCTGGGCGCGACCCGTGACCACGGCGCACGGGTAGCGGCGGCTGACCTGCTGGAGACGCTCCCGCGTCGACGGTCTCATCTGGGCCGTGTCCGGCTTGGATACAATGGGCGCCAGCGTGCCGTCGAAGTCGAACGCCAGCAGCACGTTGGAGCGGGCGAACTCCTCGAGCACCCCGCGCGCAGTCCCTTCCAGCAGATACTTCACCTGAGGTCGCCTCCGTGTTACCTCCCAGTTTACTCGAAGACCCTTCCCCGTTTCCGCCAGATCCGACAGGGGTGGACGCTTGAGCTCCCAGGATTCACACGACGCCGATCCCACCTGGTACCGCGACGCCATCATCTACGAGGTCCGCGTCGGCTCTTTCTTCGACTCCGATGACGATGGGGCCGGCGACTTCCCCGGACTGATCCGCAAGCTCGACTACATCGCGGACCTCGGCGCAACCGCCATCTGGCTGTTGCCGTTCTACCCGTCCCCGCTGAGAGACGACGGCTATGACATCGCCGACTACCTGTCGATCCACCCGGAGCTCGGCAGGCTGGAGGACTTCAAGAGGTTCCTCCGGGAGGCCCATCGGAGGGGCATGCGCGTCATCACGGAGCTGGTGTTGAACCACACCTCGGATAGACACGCCTGGTTCCAGCGCGCGCGGCGCGCCCCGCCTCGCAGCCGACACAGGAACTTCTACGTCTGGAGTGAGACCGACGACCGCTATCCGGAAGCCAGGGTCATCTTCCAGGACTTCGAGCGCTCCAACTGGACCTGGGACCCCGTCGCGAAGGCCTACTACTGGCACAGGTTCTACTCGCACCAGCCGGACCTCAACTTCGACAATCCGGAAGTGCGCCGGGAGATGTTCCGGGTCGTGGACTTCTGGCTCGCACTGGGCGTGGACGGGCTGAGGCTGGACGCTGTTCCGTACCTGATCGAGCGAGACGGTACCGGCTGCGAGAACCTGCCCGAGACCCACGAGGTGCTGCGCGAGCTCCGTGCGCACATCGACGCCCGGTTCCGGGGCCGCATGCTCCTGGCCGAGGCCAACCAGTGGCCGGAGGACGCCGTGGCCTACTTCGGTCGCGGCGACGAGTGCCACATGGCCTTCCATTTTCCGATCATGCCGCGAATGTTCATGGCGACCCAGATGGAGGATCGGTACCCGCTCGTCGACGCTCTCGTGCAGACACCGGCGATTCCGCGGACCTGTCAGTGGGCGCTCTTCCTGAGAAACCACGATGAGCTGACGCTCGAGATGGTGACGGACGAGGAGCGGGACTACATGTACCGGGTCTTCGCGCAGGAACCCGGAGCCCGGCTGAATCAGGGCATTCGGCGTCGCCTGGCGCCGCTGCTGGGCAACGATCGCAGGCGTATCGAGCTGATGTATGCGCTCTTGCTGTCCTTGCCCGGCACGCCTGTTCTCTACTACGGCGACGAGATCGGCATGGGCGACAATTTCCATCTCGGAGATCGCAACGGCGTACGAACTCCGATGCAGTGGTGCGGTGATCGGAACGCCGGTTTCTCGAAGGCCAATCCCCAGAAGCTTGCCCTGCCTGTCGTCATCGATCCCGAGTACCACTACGAAGCGGTCAATGTGGAGGCCCAGCACGCCAATCCGCACTCGCTGCTCTGGTTCGTCAAGCGGCTGGTGGCGTTGCGAAAGAACCACCCCGCGTTCGGCCGCGGCACCCTGGAGCTGCTCTACCCGAAGAACGCGAAGGTCCTGGCCTTCCTGCGGCGTCACGAAGAGCAGCAGCTGCTCGTGCTGGCCAACCTGTCGCGCTTCACGCAGCCGTGCGAGCTGGAGCTCTCCGCGCTGTCGGGCTGGACACCGGTCGAGCTCTCCGGTCAGACGAGGTTTCCCCGGATCGAGGAGCGGCCGTATCCTTTGACTCTCGGCCCCCGGGGATTCTGTTGGTTTGCGCTGGAGCCGCCGCGCCCCCTGGAGATGACGTCGGCGGCGGAGCGGGGCCCAGGGCCGGTCCTCGAAGTCCGCCGGTCCTGGGTGGAGTTGACGTCGGAAGATCGATGGGAAGAGCTTGCCTCAGTGGTGAGCGCAGCCCGCGCCCAGGGCGCCTGGTTCTGGGGAGAAGGCAGCTCCCCGGGGCAGGTGAGAGTCCTCGACGCCATCCCGATGAGGCGCGAGGACCGCGAGGCCTGCCTTCTGCTCGTGGGCGGGGAACCTTCGGAAGACCGCCAGAGAGTCCACTGGATGGTGCTCGCGTGCGGATCGAAGGAGGAGCTGGCTCGCTCTTCGAAGCAGGCGCAGGACTCCGCGATGGCCTCGGTTCGATTCTTGACCCGGAAGAGCGACGTTATCCTTTACGACGGCATCCACTGTCCCTGGGTTCGGGAGGAACTCTTGCTCTGGATGGGGAGGAGGAGACGGATTCACGGACAGGTGGGAGAGCTTCGGGGCAGCCGCACGTCCGTGCTGACCTCCATCACCGATGGGGGAGAGTTGCCAGGGGAGTCCGTGTTTCGCGTGCCCGAACAGTCGTATGCAGTCGTCGCATACGGGGGGCGGGCGTTGTTGAAGCTCTACCGTGGCGTCGAGCCGGGACTGAATCCGGATCTCGAGGTGGGCCGATTTCTGGGAGAGAGAGCCGGATTCCCGTACGTCCCGCCGACGGCTGGCCACCTGGAGTACGTCGCGGGCCGGGGGCCGGCGCTGGTCCTGGCGGTGCTGCAAGCGTTCGTACCCAGCGAAGGTGATGGCTGGAGCCTGGCGCTGGGTCACCTCGGGCAGTTCTTCGAACGGGTGCTGGCCGCATCCACCGAGCCGGTGCCGGGTCCGCTCTCGACGGGCTGGCTCGACGGCCTGGTTCCGCTCGAGGTGCCCGGGCCGGTCCGCCGCGAGGTCGGTGCCTTTCTCGAGCTGATTCGAGTGCTGGGCCGCAGGACGGCCGAGATGCACCGGGCCCTGTCCGAGACCGAGGCCCCGGACTTCTGTGTCGAACCGTTCACCTCTCTCTACCAGCGCAGTCTCTACCAGTCCGCCAGAAACTCGACCAGTCTGGCACTCGGCCGGCTCAGGGAGTCCCTGGACTCGCTCTCCGTCGACGTGCGGGCAGCCGCCGACCGGTTGCTGGCCATGGAGTTGCGGCTGCTGGAGCACTTCCGTCGGCTCGTAGGGCCCCGGATTTCAGCCGTGCGCTCGAGGATTCATGGCGACTTCGATTTGCGGCATGTTCTCTATACCGGAAAGAGCTTTTGTGTCGTTGACTTCGAAGGCGACACCTCCAGGCCTCCCGGAGAGCGGCGGCTGAAGCGATCTCCGCTCAGAGACGTGGCGTCCATGCTGGAGTCGATTCATCACGCCGCCCATTCCGCGTTGCGAGGGCCCAGGTCTTCCGTTCGCGCCTCCGACGTCCCCGCGATGATCCCCTGGGCCCGGGCCTGGGCGGACTGGGTTTCGGCCGTCTACCTCCACTCCTATCTGGCCAACGCGGCCCCCCGGACCGTGCCGTCCGATCCGGACCAGCTGCGCGTGTTGCTCCTGCACTTCCTGCTGGAACGCTCGCTCCTGGAGCTCGAACAGGTGTCCAGGCAGGAGCCAGAGCAGTTGCGCATCCCACTCGACGGGCTGCTGCGCTTGCTCGACGCCGGCTAGGCCCCAGGAAAACCGGGGACACACGACCTATTTTAAAAAAATAGGTCGTGTGTCCCCGGTTTTCCTACGCCAGTCGTGTCGAGCTGCTACACTCCGGAGCGACGGGCAGGGAGCGCCGAGGCGATCGGCCGAATGGTGTGGTGGCCCGGCCCGCGCGTTCCTGGAAACGAACGATGACTCGAGTCGACTCGCCCAAGCCCACCTGGACGGCGGCCGTGCGAAAGTTGCGCGGGGCCGATCCCGTGCTGGCGACAGTCATCGAGCAGGTCGGGCCGTGCCGGCTGGCATTGCACCCGGCCGAGAATCCCTTCATGGCGCTGGCCTCGTGCATCGTTTCGCAGCAGCTCTCGGGGAAGGCGGCGGCCACGATCTTCGGCCGGTTTCAAGGGCTCTATCCGCGCTCGGCGCCGCCGACGCCAAAGCAGGTGCTGCGCACGCCCGTCGAGAAGCTGAGAAGCGCCGGACTGTCGGGCGCCAAGACGGCGGCCATCCATGACCTGGCGCGGCGGATCTCGGACGGACTGCTACCCGTGGACGCGCTCGGGCGCATGGACGACGAAGCGGTCATCGAGACGCTCTCCAGCGTTCGAGGGATCGGCCGCTGGTCGGCCGAGATGTATCTGATCTTCCGGCTGGGCCGGCCCGATGTGCTTCCGGTGGGCGACCTGGGTCTCCGCAAGGGTGTGCAGCGAGCCTACGGCCTTGAGGAGCTGCCGAAGCCTGTCCGGCTCGAGCAGATCGCGCATCCATGGAGGCCGTATCGCAGCATCGCCACGTGGTACTTCTGGGCCAGCCTGGACGCCAAGGCCGGCGACGGGGCGTGAGCAAGCGCGCGCCGGCAGAGGCTTGGCCCGGGCCATTTGCGAGCTGCGCCGAGATGTCTACGCGGTGCCGTCGAGAATGTCGTGGACTTTCTCGAGGAGTGCGGCGGGGGTGAAAGGCTTCTGGAGGAGGTGGCCGCCGCCTTCCAGGACGCCGTGGACGGCAAGAACGTCGCCGGTGTATCCGGTCATCAACAGGACCTTGGTGGCGGGGCGCAGCAGGCCGATCTCCCGGGCGAGGGTTGGGCCGCTCATCCCGGGCATCACGACGTCGGTCAGCAAGAGGTCGAACGGCTCGCCATTGCGGGCCAGCTCCAGTGCCTCGTCCTGAGTAGCTGCTTCCAGGACCTTGTAGCCGCCACGGCCCAGCACCAGCTTGGCCAGGGTGCGGATATCGGGGTTGTCGTCGATCACCAGCACGGTGCCGCCGGCAGTCGCTCGCGCGGGCCTGGCCGGCTTGGATGCGACTGAGACCCGGGCGCATTCCACCCGGGGAAGCAGGATGTCGAACGTCGTGCCGGCGTCGAGCTCGCTCTTCACCGTGATGAATCCGCCGCTCTGCCGAACGATGCCGTAGACGGTGGCCAGCCCCAGCCCCGTTCCCTTGTCGACGGACTTCGTCGTGAAGAACGGCTCGAAGATGCGGTTGAGGACGGACGGCTCAATCCCGCAGCCGGTGTCCGCAACCGAGAGCTTGACGTAGCGCCCTGGCTGCAGCTCCGAGCCCGCCGGGGTCGCGCTCTCCTCCAGCTCTGTCGGAGCGAGCTCCAGTCGCAACGTCCCGCCGGCCGGCATCGCGTCGCGAGCGTTCACGGCCAGGTTCATCAGCACCTGCTCGATCTGCCCCGGATCGGCCAGCACGCAGCAGGGTTCGGGCTGATCGGGCAGCGCCAGCGCTATGTCCTCGCCGATGAAGCGGTGCAGCATCTTCGACATGTCAGCAACGGTGGTGCGCAGATCGACGACCACCGGCTGCAACACCTGGTGCCGGCTGAAGGCCAGGAGCTGTCGCGTCACGCGGGTCGCCTTGTCCGCGGCGCCTCGGATCAGCGCCGCATCGCGCGCAACGGAGGAGCCCGGTGGGGCGTCCTCGAGAATGAAGTCGGCGTTGCCGGCGACGACGGTGAGCAGGTTGTTGAAGTCGTGCGCGATGCCGCCCGCGAGCCGGCCGATGGCCTCCATCTTCTGGGCCTGCCGGAGCTGTTCGTCGCTCTTGCTGAGCGCCTCGTCGGCTCGCTTGCGACGGATGCCCAGGCCGATGACGTCGGCGATCGGCAGCAGCCCGTCGAAGGTGCCCGGAGAGATGCGGCGGGCCGATGTGACGCTGAGGAATCCGAGCAGGTCGTCCTCGATCACGACCGGGAACGAGGCCTGGAAGACATCGCCTGGACAGCTCTTGCAAGGAAACGGAAGCGACTCGGCCTTCGGTCCCGGGAGATGGACGAGCACGGGAAGCCGTTCCTGGTGTGGCGCCCGCAGCTGGCACGGCAAGGACGGCGGCTCTGGCGGCGCGCCGTCGGTCGCCGCGCAGCTCCTCAGCTCCAGGGTGCTCGTTTGCGGATTGCGCAGCCAGACGCAAGCCGAAATCGCTCCGAGCCGCTTCGCTACCGCTTGGGCGCAGTGCGCCAGCATGCCGTCGAGCGTCTCGGTCTGCACCAGCGCCAGGCTCACGTCTGCCGTCAGCTCGGCCAGAGTGGTGCGTTCGGCAAGCGCAGTCTCCGCACGCTTGCGGCTGAGAAATTGCGCCAGTTGCCGGCCGATCGAGTCGAGCGTCTGCAGGGCATCGGGATCTGGCGGCTTGGACTCGCGGCTGAAAAACGTGAGCGCCCCGATGACGGCCCCGGAATCGGCCAGCGGAAAGGCGTAGCCGCCGCGCAGCCCAGCCTTGGCTGCGGCCGCGCTCCGAGGAAGATCCGCCGAGGGAACGTCCGCGATGAACAGGGGTGCGCCGGTCTTCCAGACCTGTCCCGGAAGGCTTTGCCCGGGCGGCAGCTCGAGCTTGTCGGAGCAACGGGCCAACTCCCGGGGAACGTCGCCGAGCCGGGCCCACGTTCCCGCGCACCGCATCACGTTCGTGGTCGAATCGACAGTCCAGAGATCCCCGACATCCCACTCGAGACAGGCCAGCAGTGAACGCACGATCTGCTCACCGGCATCGACGATCGTCGGGCTGGTGGCCAGGATGCGAGCCGTCTCGTGCTCGGTCTCCCGGCGGCGGGTTGCCTGCACCATCTCAGTGATGTCCTCCGAGATGCCGCAGACCCGAACGACCCGTCCGCCGGAATCTCGGACGGGGGAGCCGACGTGACGCGTGGTGCGGATTTCGCCGTCCGGCTGCACAACCCGGCACACGAACTGCCGGGCCGAATTGGCGCGCATTGTCGCCAGCTCGGCGCGCACGGCGTCGCGGTCCTCTTCATGAATGACCGTGAGCGCTGCGTCGATTCCCCTGTACGCGAACTCGATCGGGCGGCCCGTGATCCTCTCGAAGGCCGGGCTCATGTAGTAGATGGCGTCGTCGGTCGCCGAGACCAGCCAGAAGACATGGGGGCTCGATTCGGCGATCTGCCGGAAGCGGGTCTCGCTTTCGCGAAGCGAGCGCTCCGTGGAGCGGCGCCAGTCCCGGCTCTGAGAGTCGCGCAGCTCGCGCTCGACGACGGGGAGCAGCCGGGACAGGTTGTCCGAGGCGAAGCAGTCACGGGCACCGGCTCGCATGGCCTGGGTGGCTTCGGAGTCCGAGAGCGCGGGGGAGAGAACCAGGACCGGGATGTCGGCGCCCCGAGCTGCGAGCTCTCCAAGCGCCGGCTCCAGAAGCGGAAGGTCCGCCAGCACGATGTCCCAGGCGCTGTCGGACAAGGCCGCCTGCAGCGTCTTGGTATCGCCGGCCAGGCGTATCTGCAGCGCAAACGAGCTCTCCAGCTGGCGTGAGGCCTCGGCGGCGTCCGCCTGGCGCGTGCTGAGGACGAGAACTCGCAGGGCGGGTGCCATTGGGCGCCTCATGCCGCGCAGCCCCTCGAGCCGGCCGCCTGCACACGGAAGGCGCAGGTTCGATGCAGGAGACCTCCCCGGCGGTTCGTGAACGCAATCGGCACGAAGGTCACCATCCGCAATCGCAGTGCCAAGCCGTCCTGGAACGACCTTTGCAGTCCGACTGGCCGTGGTGGCACGACATCGGCGAGGCCTGAGAACCCTGAGCGCGCTCTGCGTGGCGGCGTTCACCCTCTGCGGGCTGGCCGTCGCCGAGGAGTCGTCGGGGTGGCTGAGTCGAGGGCCGGGACAGTTCCGCCAGGACGTGCGTCTTCCGGGTACAGCACAGGAGCTCGCCATCTTCGGCTCGACCTGGGATGCGTCGAAGTCGCTTGCCTGGTTTGCCACCGAGAGCGGGCTCTACAGTCTCGATTCGAGCGGCGGCTGGACGCGGTTCGGACGGGCCGAGGGTCTACCCTCCGAGGTGACGAGGGCGGTCGCCGTGGACGGGCGCGGCCGGGCATGGTGCGGGACGGCGGCCGGGCCGGCATTCATGGAAGGGGCCGGGTTCCGAAGGGTGGAGGCGAGTTCGGGAGGGCCCCTTACGGCCGATGTCTGGACGATCTGTCATGACGGCGAGACCACCTGGATCGGGACCGACGAAGGGTTGTTCGAAGTCTCGGATGGGCGGGTTCGCCGGCGGTTCACGACCCGCGAGGCGCCGCTGGGAGAGAACTGGATCTCGGGCGTGGCGGCAGACGGCAAGGGAAACGTCTGGGTGGCCGTCTGGCTGGGCGGCGTGGCACGGTTCGACGGGAAGGGGTGGACCGCGTGGCGCGATCCGGACGGGCGTCTGGAAGCCGACGAGCGGCCGGACGACGGACTCCTGTCCGACGCAGCGACTTCGGTGGCGATCGAGGCCGGGGGCACGATAGCCGTAGGAACGAGCTCGGGGGTGTCGCAGTTCGACGGGTGGCGCTGGCGAGACGCCTGGTTGGGGCCGGTGAGTTACGTTGAGCCTGCGCGCGAGGGGCGGACGCTTCTGGCCGGGACGCCGGACGGGCTGCTCATCCTGGAGAGCGGTCTGGCGCGACGTTACCACCGGAGCGCGGAGCTTCTGCCGGCCGGGGCCGTGAGCGGTCAGGGGAGCGCAACCGGCCGCACGCGCGGGGCGCTGCCTTCCGGAGAGGTCTTCACAGCGGCGGAAGCCGGGGGACGGATCTTCGTGGGAACGCGGAAGGGGTTGGCCGTCCTGGAGATGGCGCCGTGAGCAACACGATTGGAAAGATGTTTCGGGTCACGACGTGGGGAGAGTCGCATGGGCCGGCAATGGGGGCGGTGGTCGACGGTTGTCCGGCCGGGCTCGATCTGAGCGTCGAGGAGATCCGGCGGGAGCTTTCGCGGGACGTTCCGGACCGGCGAATCGGGACGGGTCGCCGGGAAGAGAACGCGGCCGAGATCTTGAGCGGCATCTTCGAGGGACGGACGATCGGGACGCCGATCAGCATCTTGATTCCGAACGGGGACGCGAAGTCCTGCCGCTACGAGCCGCTGAGGCAGACGCCCAGGCCCGGCCACGCCGACTACACGTGGCGCGTGAAGTACGGGCACGTGGACTGGCGGGGTGGCAGCCGGGCGAGCGGCCGGGAGTGCATTTCACGCGTGGCGGCAGGAGCGATTGCGCGCAAGCTGCTGGGGCTTGCTGGCGTCTCGGTCGGCAGCCGGATCGTGGAGCTTGCGGGCATGGTCGTGGAGGACGACAAGGGGCTGGAGGCTGCAGTTGCGCGGGCGATCGAGCTGGCGAACCTGGGGGAGAGCAGCGGCGGGCGGGTGCGCGTGGTTGTCTCGGGGTTGCCCGCAGGTCTGGGGGAGCCGGTGTTCGGGAAGCTGTCGGCGGAGCTGGGGGCGGCGCTCCTGGGGATCGGCGCGGTGAAGTCGATCGACATCGGCGCGGGCCGGGGGCACGCGGCCATGACGGGCAGCGAGTCCAACGACGCGATCCTCGTGGAAGACGGCCGGCTGACGTTCGGCTCGAACACCGCGGGCGGTGTGCTGGGCGGGATCTCGACCGGGATGGACCTGGTGGCGACGATCTCGGTGAAGCCGACGCCGTCGATTTCGCTGCCGCAGCAGAGCGTGGACCTCTCGACGGGTAAGCCGAAGACGATCGAGGTGAAGGGGCGGTTCGATCGAAACATCACGCCCAGGGTAGCCGTGGTCGCCGAATCGATGGCCGCGCTGGTGCTGGCCGATCACATGATCCGCTCCGGCTTCATTCATGGATCGCGGCTGGAGCTGAGTCCGCTGCTGTACAAGAAGTAGCCAGTAGTCAGTAGTCAGTAGCCAGTAGTCAGTAGAAGGTAGTGGTAGGGAGCAGGGCGAAGAAGCTCGAGTAGGGCGTTGGGGAGAAGTAGGCCGGGCGATCACCGGCTGGACGCCATCGAGGCGGGGAAGTCCCCATGCCGTGGCGGCACCGAGACGAGCTTCACGCTGAAGTGATGAGCCACTCCCCCTACTGGCTACTGACTACTGGCTACTGGCTACTCCTCCCCCGTGACGCAGCGCACACTTGGGCGCGGGGCGGGCACCGGATTTGCGGAACTCGTGCGCGTGTTTGGAGCACACCGGACTCACCGTTCTGACCGCCCACCGGCCTACGCCACCACCGGGCCGGATTGGCTGCGGACCAGCGCGCATGGCGGTGCTTCGCGTGCAGGGCTGGATGCCCCGGGGAGGTACAACTTCCCCGAGCATCCCTGTACCGGAGCGGAGCACATGCCGGGGACGGGTTCGATCGGAGCGACCCTGCTTCATTCGTCCCCCAGCCGCTGGATTGCAGGACGGCCACTGGCGCCTGTTGCTGCGACTGCCCCTCGCGTGCGCAGGACTGAGTCCGGGTCGTGGTTGCTGGGGCTGGGCCTCGCGGCCGCCCTATTGATGCCCAGGGCGGCGTGGGCCCAGCCCCAGTCTTTTTCTCCAACACCCGGCGCCTTGGAGGCGCCGGTTTCTCCTTCACCATGGGCATCCTATCGGCCGCGTGCTCAGACAGGCTCGCCGATCCCTGCGGCCTCCGCGCTGCCGGCTCCAGCAGCCGTGCCTGCGGTGATGGAGCCGTCCGCGGCGCCAAGCCCGACTCCCTGGCAGGTCTACCGGCCCGTCGCCTCGCCCACCGTTGCGCGCCCGGCGACCGGAAGTGGCTTTCAGCCACCGCAGGCACCGAATCCGGTCCCGAGCTCTGCGCCCGTCTTCTGGTCCTTGCCCGGTCCCGCGCAGGAGGGTGCCGGCACTTTTCGCGGAGGGACGCCACTCGCGGGACATGTTGTCCGCGTCGGATTCCTCGGGCCCCTGACGGGGCCCGCGTCGCCTTACGGGGAATCTTGCCGGCGCGGCATCGAGCTGGCGCTTGCGGACGCCGCCGCAAGCGGCCCGGGGCCGAGCTTCGAACTGGTCGCCGTCGACGATGCCGGCGATGAGGTCAAGGCTGGCGCCGGGGCCGTGAAGCTGGCCCACGAAGACAAGGTCGTCGCCATCCTGGGTGCGGTCAACAGCGCCTCCACGCATGTGGCCGCGCGCGTGGCCGCCATGGCCGGATGTCCGCAGCTGACCAGCGTCTCCACCGATCCCGCCCTGACGCGCACGAACAACCGCTGGCTCTTCCGCAACCTGGCCGACGATACGCTCCAGGGCGCGGCGCTGGCCCGCTACCTGTATGATACGCGCAGTCTGAAGCGGATTGCGCTCCTGCACGACGACAACCGCTATGGCCGTGGCGGGGCGCGCGTCATCCGCAGCGAGTCGGAGCGGCGCGGGCTGCCACTCGTGCTGGACCGTGAGTTCGCCCGCGGAACGACCGTCTTCGACGGACTGGCGCAGGACGTCGCCGCATCGAAAGCCGAAGCGGTCGTCATCTGGGGGCTCTTCGCCGAGGCGGCCGATATCGCCAAGGCGCTCTCCGCGAGCGGGATCCGGGCGCTGGTGACCGGCGGCGACGGGCTGGCGAGCCCGGCCTTCCTGGCGCGGGCCCAGGCGGCCGCCGAGGGGGCCGTCGTGACCTATCCCTTCGACCCGGCGGCGGCGAACCCGGAGACCCGCGGCTTCGTCGAGCGGTACCAGGCGCGCCATGGCGCGCCGCCCGATTCCTTTGCGGCGCACTCCTACGACGCCGCGATGGCCGTGGTGCGGGCTGTACGGGAGGTCGGCGCCGATCGAGAACGCGTGCGCGCGGCCCTGGCCGGGATGCCTCCGTCCAGAGGAGTCGCTGGCTCCTTTGAGCTCGATGAGGCCGGGAATGCGCGGGCGGCTGTCGAGCTGGCCGTGGTGCAGGACGGCCGGTTCCGGCCCCTGGCTGCGAACGAGGCGCTGACGACCTCGAGGTGACGCGCGTGCGCGGGCCGCTGGCAGGGGTCGCAATCCTACTCCTGGGTCCGGTCTTGCTCGCGGGCGCGGAGACGATCCGCTTCGAGGACGTCACCTCCTCGGCGTTGGCCGATCTCGTCCCCTATCCTCCGGCTGAAGTCCGAGTGGAAAGTGTCGCTGACGCCATTGGCTCCGGTTTCGCCGTGGCCGACTACGACGCCGACGGGCGGCTCGACATTTACCTGGCCGCCCCGGTTCCTGGCCGGCTGGCGGGCGCCGGCGGCTCGGGCCGTCTGTTGCGACAGCTTGCGGCGGGCACCTTCGAGGATGTCACCGCGCGCGCCGGGGCCTGGGGACCTCCGCTGGCCTCCGGCGCGGCAGCCGCCGACTACGACGGCGACGGCTTCGTCGACCTCGTCGTCACCGGCCGCGTCGGCACTCGCCTTCTCAGGAACAACGCCGGGCGCGGCTTCGAGGACGTCACGCGCGCTGCGGGACTGCAGGGACCCGCCTGGGGCACGACACCGCTCTTCTTCGACGCCGACGCGGACGGAAAGCTCGATCTGCTGCTGCCCTCCTTCGTCGAGCTCGACGCTGAGCGGCGCGTCTTCTACCGTCCCGACGGTTTCCCGGCTCCGGCTGCGTACATGCCGGCTGCGCCCAGGTTCTTCCGAAACCTGGGCAACGGCACCTTCACCGACGCCACGCGCGCAGCGCGGCTGGACCTGCCGATGCGGGCCCTGGGCGCGCTCGCCTTCGACCACGACCTGGATGGCAAGACCGACCTGTACTTCGCGTGCGAGGGCATGCAGAGTGAGCTCTTCCGCGGCCTGGGTGACGGCACGTTCTCCCGGACCGGACCGGCGACGGGCCTGTGGTACCCGGCCGGAGGCGAGGGGAGCGGATTTCACGGTGTCGCAGTCTGGTCCGGCGCAGGCGAGGACGGCAGACCAGGACTGCTCCTGACGGACGGTGGCTTCGGCGCGCTCTTCCGGCCGGCACAGCCGCCGGCCTTCGAGGATCGGAGCGTTGCGTCCGGCCTGGCCGCTGCGCTCGGCAACGCTCCCGGCTGGGGCTGTTCTGTTGCTGACTTCGACGCGGACGGCGAAGACGACCTCTTCGTGACGCGGGGTGGCTTCGCGCATCCGGCGCCGGCCGAATCGCGCGTGCTGCAGGGGCTTGGGCAGGGCGAGCTGCGCGACGTCACCGATTCGACCGGGACGGCACTCAAGTCGCGCGCCGTCGGGCGCGCCTCTGCCGCCGTCGACCTGGACGGCGACGGGACGCTCGACATCCTCGAGACCGCGCTGGACCGGCCGCTGCGCATCCTGCGCGGCACCCGACCCACCGCCAACCGTTCGTTGCGCCTGTCGCTCGGCGCCGGCGCCGTCCCGGGCGCACGCGTCGAGGTGACGGCTGGCGGCCGGACCTGGAGCCGGCAGCTCACCGCCGGCGGCTATCTCTCGTCGGTGCCGCCAATCGTCCACGTCGGACTGGGTCCGCGCGACTCCCTCGACTCGGTCCGTGTCGTCTGGCCGTCCGGCAAGGTCCTGGACGTCGACGTCACGGGCATCCCTGCCTCGGTCGTGGAGGTGCCCCAGCAATGAGCTCCAGACTTGGAAGCACCGGCGCCTCGATGCCGCTCCACCTGGGGCTGCTCTCCCAGGGCGTGCTGATCCTGCTCGTGCTGCTCCTGTTGCCGGCGGCACCCACGTGCGACCCGAACGCAGACACGTCCTTCCCCGCCCCCGTCCTCTCGAAGTGGCGGACTTGGGGCCAGGCCGACGGCCTCCCGTCGGATACCGTCTGGGCCGTGCTGCCGGACGGTGATGGCGTCTGGCTCGGAACGACCGGCGGCCTCGCGCACTTCGACGGCACGGCCTTCAAGGCCTACCGCCCCGCCGACGGCCTGGTCCATCGCGCGGTGACCTCGCTGGCGAAGGACCCGGCCGACGGCAGTCTCTGGATCGGCACCTTCGGCGGCGTCAGCCACCTCGTCGGCGGGAAGTTCGAGAACTTCACGCAGAGCTCGAGCGGCCTCATCAACGACGTGGTCTACGCCGTCGCAGTCCAGGGCGACACGGTCTGGATGGGCACGGCAAACGGCCTCAGCGGACTCGATAGACGCACCGGAGCCTTTGTAACCTACGACGACCGCAACGCCCCCTTCCACGAGAACTGGTGCTACGGGGCAACGGTCTCCGAGGGGAAGCTCTACCTTTCCGTCTGGGGCGGCGGGCTCTGCATTCGCGACGGGGCGACCGGCCACTGGGAGGTCCACATGGACCCCGACGGCGACAACCGCGTCGACGTGCTGGCCGACGACGGCATCCTCAGCGACGTGGTCGTCACGGCGTCCAAGGCCGGCGAGCGCGTCTGGGTCGCCAGCTACTTCGGCGCGGGGCTCTTCGACGGGCGGCGGTGGCGAGCCTTCAGCACGGCCAACAGCGGCCTGCCTCGCAACTTCGTCAACACGGTCAAGGCCAGCGGCCAGGGATGCTGGATCGGCACGGATGCCGGGCTCTCCTACTTCGACGGCACGGACCGTTGGGTGACCTACCGCGGCATGGGCGGGCGGTGGGGAGAGGCGCGCCTGTTCCGGGACAATGTCCCCATGGCCGTGGCGGCCACCGAGGGCAGCCCGGGCAGCGACTTCATCTGGAGCATTGCGGAGGCGACCGGCCAGCGGCGCGGCCTCTGGGTGGGGACCGCTCGAGGCCTCAGCTTCGGCGAGGAGAAGGAGGCTGCGAAGTGAGCCGCGACCCGATCTGGAGGTTGGTCGGCGCGCTCGTCGGCTTGGCGCTCCTGGCCTTGGCGTGGGTTTCTCTAGCAGGCCCCTCGGGTCAACCAGGGGTCTTGGCATCAACGGGGTCGGGCTTCGACAAGCTCAGCCTGAGCGGAACCCGCGCGATCACCGTCGCGCGACCGGCCGACTTCGAGCTGCCGGCAGTCGATGTCCGCGCGCTGCCGACGCGTCCGTTTGGAGGGCTGGCCAGCGTCTTCACCGACAACGTGAAGGAGCCATATCTCTACCTGGGACCTGGCCGCGAGATGGCCGATGAAGGCGACGGCCCGGAAGTGCGGCTCGGGCTGATCGCCCAGCTGACGGGTCCGGCGGCTTACTACGGCCTCGAGATGCAGCGGGGCGTCGACCTGGCCGTGGCGCAGGCCAATGATTCCGGCGGTTTCGAGGGGCGCAAGTTCGTGGTCGTGCCGCGCGACGACCTCTTCGACATGGGTGCCAACGCCAACGCGATGGTGAAGCTCATCTTCGACGACGGCGTGCGAGCCATCATCGGCGCCGTCCACAGCGGCAACACGCACGTGGGGGTGCGGCTTGCGCTCAAGTGCGAGGTGCCGCAGATCACCTCGATCTCCACGGACCCCACTATCACCGAGGTCCAGATTCCGTGGGCCTTCCGGTGTCTGGCCGACGACCGTCTGCAGGGACGGGCGCTGGCTGCCCACATGTTCGCCGAGAAGGGGTACCGCCGAGTCGTGCTGCTCAATCAGCAGAGCAAGTATGGGCGAATGGGCATCCTCGAGATCCGCAGCCTGGCCAGGCGGTTGGGCCGGGAGGTGCTGCTGCAGATGGCGTTCGCCGGAGGCCAGTCCGACTTCACGCCTCTGGCCCGCAAGGTCGCGCGGCTGGCGCCCGACGCCGTGGTGATCTGGGGTCTCTATCGGGAGGCCGCAGGGCTTGTAAGAGCTCTTCGCAAGGAGGGTCTCGCCACGCCGGTGCTGGGCGGGGACGGTCTGGTGGCGCCCGGCTTCATCGAGCTGGCCGGCGAAGCGGCCGAGGGCACCGTCGTGACCTATCCGTTCGATTCGGAGCGGGACGACCCGTTGTGTCGGGACTTCCTGAAATCGTTCCGGGAGCGCTACGGGCGAGAGGCCGACTCGTTCTCGGCGCATGCCTACGACGCCGCCCGCATCGTGATCGAGAGCATCCGCAAGTCCGGAACGAACCGGGCGCGCATTCGCGACGCGATGGCGGCTACACGCGACTTCCCCGGAGTGACCGGCTCGATCACCTTCGACGGCACGGGCAATCTGGTCGGCAAGGTGCTGCTCGCCGAGGTCAGGGGCGGCGCGTTCCGGCGGATCGGAGAGGTGGGGGATGGGCGCCCCTGACGTGAGGGAACACAATCGCTTCGCGCGGCGGATGCTGGCCGCGGGGCTGGCGCTCGTGCTGGCGGGTTACCTCCTGGGGGACGGTCGCGAGCTGGCGCGCCAGATGACCTACGGCGACTTCGACGTCCCCGGGCAGCCCGGGTTCGTCCAGCGGCTCTGGACCGGGACGCCGGACCTGGCGGCAGCCAAGGTCTACCGGGGGATGCAGAGAGTCGAGGCGCACCCGCTGGTGGCGCTGGCCGGAGTGTTCGCGATCTTCTTCTTCCTCGTGCGCTGGCGGAACCCGGATGTGGCCGCGGGCGTGCATCGCTGGCTCACGTACTGGCTGGCGTTCGTCACGGCTCGCCTGGGCGTCTTCCGCGTCGCAGGGGTGGCGGGCGTCCCCAGGAGCTGCTTGGGTTCCTTCCCGTTCCTCAACTGCCAGGCATGCGAGATGGCGACCGGCGCCTGTCCCGTGGGGGCGGTGCAGTCCGGTATCCTCGCAGGGCGGTTCCCGTTCCTGGCCGTGGGGAGCGTGGTGGCGACAGGAGCGGCGATGGGGCGGGCCGTCTGCGGCTGGCTCTGTCCGTTCGGGATGATCGCCGACATCGTCGAGCGCGTCTCGCTCCGCCGCTTCCGGCTCCAGCCGAGCCACGGCGCGCTGAGGTTCGCCGTGCTGGCGGCCGTGGTCGCCGTGCCCGCGTGGATGGCCTATTCGGGAATGGACCCGGGCGTACACGCCTTCTGCGCCACGCTCTGCCCGTCGGGGCTCGTCTTCGGGCTCTTGCCGTACTACGCGACGACGGGTTCGGGCGCCTTCGCTTCGAGCTGGACCACGCTGGCGGTCGTCGGTTTCCACGCTGCCATGGCCCTCGTCTTCGTCGGGGGGCTCGTCTTCATCAGCGGCTGGCTCTTCTGTCATGCGCTCTGCCCTCTGGGCGCCGCCCTCGGGCTCTTCAACGGCTCCGCGCTGGTCCGGGTCGAGCACGACACGGTCCGCTGCACCGGCTGCAATCGGTGCGTGGCGGTCTGCCCGGTCGGAATCCAGCTCGGGGACGGAAGCTTCCTCTCTCGCTCGGCGTGCATCGCCTGCGCCAGGTGCATCGACCCGTGCGGCGAGGGAGCGCGTTACTGGTACGTCCATCCGGCGCTGGAGGCTGCCATGCAACGAGTGAAGGTCCTCAGGGGCATCCTTACCGGCAGTTCCGATTCCGGCGAAGTGCATCAGCCTGGCGAACACGAGCTGCCCGAACGCCGGACCCGCGGTCGCAGGCCCTACGGAATCAGCATGAAGGGTCGCTTCATCCGGGCGCTCCTTCCACTCCTATCGACCACTCCACAGCGCATGGCCAGTCACGCCAAGTACACGACGGTCTTCTACCGGCGATTCTACGCCGGGCTCGACGAGCGGGACTTTCTCTCGCTCCCGATCCTCCGTAAGGAATCCGTCCGGGACATCTCTCCGTACGATCTCCTGAGCAGCGACCACTGGTCGGACGCCCGGTACTACGGCGAGACGACCGGCTCGCTCGGCAGCCCCACGCCGTGCTTCTACACGCAGCGCGAGTTCCAGGGCGCGCGCCGGCTGGCGCACCTGTCGCCCTACGGTCCCCACCTGGCCGAGGCGCTCGCGGTGAACCGCTCGGCGGTGAACGGGCTGGCTTTCGGATTCACTGTGGCCGGCATGAGCTTCGGCGACGTGCTGGCCAGCGGCGGCGCCCTGGTCGCCAACGTCGGCAGCCGCTCCACGCTGGCGACACCGGATCGCATCGCGCGCGCGCTCGTCCGGCTTCGGCCGTCGGTCGTGGCGGCCACGCCGCTCGACTTCCTGTCCTGGGCCCGGCTGGCGCGGGAGACCTACCCCGATCGAGCGGAACACGCGCTCTCGTGCCTGCGGGTGCTGATGACGACGGCCGAGCTTTGCAGCCCCGAGCGGCAGCGCCGCATCGAGGAGCACTTCGGGCTCGTGCAGATCAACACGTACGCCTGCGTCGAGGGGTTCTTCGCGCTGGCCTGCCCGTGCGGCGAACAACATGTCCTCGACTCGTACTACACCGAGGTGCTCGACGAGGCGCTCGAACACTCCAGCCAGTTCGGGACAGGCCGGTTCGTCTTCACCAACCTGCTCAAGCGCTCCAGCCCGATGGTGCGCTACCTGCTCGACGACCAGGTGACCCTCTCGCCCAGCGCTTGCCGGTTCGGCTATCGCAAGAGCATCTTCCCGCACGGGCGATGGGAGCTTTCCGCGGTGCTGGGCGGCGAGCGCGTCAACGCAGCCGAGTTCGAGGACGCTCTCTTCCGCCACGGGCTCTTCGGCGACTACCGGATCCACCTGCACGAGCGGCGGCTGGAGGCGACCGTTGAGGATTACGCGGCCGGCCCGGAAGCGGCAGAGCGGGCGAGGCTGGGGCTGGAGACCCGCTTCGGAATGCCCGCCTCGCTCGAGCTGGTGCCGTTCGGCACGCTCACGGCGTACCGGGAGCCTCGCCAGGCGAAGTCCATCGTGAAGCTCGTGGACCACCGCGTGTCCTCCACTCAGCGAGTACCAGAGGTCGTATGAGGAGTCGCCGGAGCAAACGAGTCGCACTCATGGCGCTTGCCGCCGCCTTTGCGCTTGCCGCCGCAGTCTGCGAGTCCCGGGCCAGCACGCCGCCCAAGACCCCCGCCCGGCCACGACCGTTGGCCGTTCAGGTTCGCCGGCTCCCCGGTCCCGAGGGGCCGACGCTGGTCACGCATCCGAAGGAGACCTTTCGCGAGGTCGTCCGGTGCTTCGTGCGGTTCGGGGACTCCGTCTGGTTCGGCACCTACGGCAGGGGCCTGTTCCGGCTGGGCGACAGCACCCTGGAAAGCTTCAGCGCCGGGACTTCGCCTCTGCTCGAGGACCGCGTCAACTGCCTGGCCACGCTCGGGAGCGAGCTCTGGATCGGAACGTGCGCCGGTATCAACGTCTACGACGGCAAGAACTGGCGCGCCATCCGGGCGGGCGAAGGGCCGGCACACAACATCTATCACGCGATCGAGCCGGACGGCCGGGGCGGAATGTGGGTCGGCACCACGGGCAAGGGGCTCTCGCACTTCGACGGGCGCACGTGGAACACGGTCACCGTCGCGGACGGTCTGGCGGGCGACTGGGTGAACGACCTCCTCGAGCTGCCCGGTGGCCAGACGTGGGCCGCTTGCCTGGGGGGCCTGGCTGTGCGGCCGGCCGGCGGCCGCTGGCGCGTGGAGCGCAGCGAGCTCTTTCCGCTCTACAAGAACGTCGTCGCGCTGGCGCGCCAGGGCGACTCGCTCTGGGCCGGATTTGGCGACTGCGGACTCTTCATGACGGAGGCCGGCAAATGGTACAGGCCGCCGGTACAACTCCTGCCGGCGCCCACGGTGCGGGCGCTGGCGGTCGACCGGGCAGGGGTGCTCTGGATCGCGACGGAGTCGGGCATCGGCACTTACAGCACGGTCAAGGACTGGGAGACGCGCGGGGCGAGCGCGGGGCTCCAGGACCGGGACATCCGGTCGCTCTACATCGACCCCAGAACGGAGGACATGTACGCGGGCTCGGCCCGGGGAACGGTCTATCGGCGCTCTCGCGGCGATGGCCAGTGGAAGGTCCTGGTGAGGCAGGGGCGACTGGTCGCCTCGGGAGGCCGGGATCGAGAGGAGGCTTCGAGGTGAGAAGAATCAGTCTGACGGCGGTGGCCCTGCTGGCGGCGACGGCGCTGGCGGCGGGGCCTGTGGCGGCTCAGGCGCTCGGCAGCGCGGGGGATGGCGGGACCTATCGTCGAGGGCTCGACCTCGTAGCGGCCGGGAAGGCCGACGAGGGGATCAAGCTCCTCGCTGCGGCAGCATCCAAGGCCAGCGGCCCCGAGGCCGACGCGGCGGACACCGCGCTGGGGAGCGCCTACTTGATGGCGGGCAAGGTGCGCGAGGCCCGGGCCAGACTCAAGGGACCCATCGATCGTTCGGCCTACGTGCCGGCGCTCGTGGAGATGGCGCGAACCTATCTCTATGCTCCGCCGTTCGAGCCCAAGACGGCGCTCGGTTTCCTCAAGACGGCGATCGGACGAGAGCCGAAAAACGTGGAGGTGCTCCTGGAGTTGGCCCGCGCGCACGTCAACGACGAGAACCAGGATCAGGCCGTCGCCATCTACAAGCTGCTGATCGAGGAAGTCGCTCCCAAGGATGTCCGCGGATACTTCGGGCTCGGCGACGTCCATGTAGCGCGGAAGCGCTTCGACAAGGCCAAGCCGCTCTTCCGCCAGGCCTTGCAGCTGGCGCCACAGGACCCGGAGGCCTACTTCCGGATGGCCAACATGGTGATGTCGGACGAAGGCGACTCGAATCATCTGGCGAAGGCGATTGGATGGTACGAGCGGGCCGTCGAGATCGGCCGCGACAACCCGCGATACCACGGCGCGCTCATCTACGCCTACTATCGAAACGGCAACAACCTCGCGGCGGCTCCCGTGCTGACGCGGCTGGAGGAGTTCGCTCCGCAAAGCTCCGTGACGCACTGGGCGCGCGGCGTGTTCAGCGAGTACCAGGGCCAGATGAGCCGCGCGCTGGAGCTCTACAAGGCCGCGGTCGCCCTCGACACCCAGAACGTGTACGCGAACTACTCGCTGGGCGTGTTCCTGAGCGGCAGGCGCAACGCGGATTTCATCCTGATCGGCGCCGACCGCGACTGGAAGTACCTGCCGCACCGCGACATCGACCGGTCGATCACGCACCTGAAGGCGGCGCTGGCGCTCGAGCCCGCGTTCCCGTTCGCGGGACGCGCGCGCGGGCTGATCGACGATCTGCAGTCGACGGCGATCGAGCAGCCCGTGGACTCCAGCGAGATGGAGCAGATGAGACAGAGACTGGACGACTACTACCGCACGAAGGCGAGCATGTTCTGAGGGGAAGGAGCAAATGATGACGAGACAGACGATCGGAACCTTCCGGACGGGGGAGACGACGCGCAGCGCGCTGATGCAAGTGCTTTCGGGCGCGTCGCTGGTCGCGGCGCTGGCAGTGATGCTCTCGGGTGCTGCCCGGGCAGAGGCCCCGCCGCCGGCGGCAGGGCTGGCCGACGCCGACCAGGTGCTTTCGCCGGTGCAGCTTCGCATGAACGCGCTGCCGGGCGATTCGGCCCTCTTCCAGACGAAGTTCGGCAAGCCGGACCTCACCAACGACGTGCCGCCAAACGTCAACGAGGACGACCTGAACTACGCCGTACGCAACTGGCCGCTCCTGCCGGCCGACGGCAGCGCCGACCAGGCGTTCTTCGACAACGCCAAGACCGAGGTCAAGAAGTTCATCGCCGACCACCGCGCAGCGACGATCTCTTCGGCGCTGCATCCGGCGCTGGCGTGGGACCGTGACGGCAACCCCGCCAACGGCGTGCAGCCGCTGGTGGCCCCGAGCCTGACCGAGGCCCGCACCGCGATGGTGGAGCGCCCTGGGCTGCGCGTCGCCGAGCCCAACTTCCTGGCCGACAATCAGATCACCGAGGGCAAGGACTCCGACGGCAACCTGATCTACCGCTTCGGCAAGACCGACCCGGGCAACTGGTACCGCTTCGACGCAATGAAGGTGACCTACTACTTCCAGAAAAAGGCCAGCCTCCCCGACAAAGGCGTGAACAACCGCGTTCCCGACATCGACGGCACTCGCATCACCGACGAGGCGACGCTCGAGTCGGGCGGCTTCCTCGACAAGTACGAGAAGGTCGAGGCGCCGATCAGCTCCACCTCGCAGCCAGCAAAGTTCCGGTTGACCGACACGGCCGTCGTGTCGGTGAAGTACGGTCCGCCGGGCGACGTCGCCTTCGATCCCGGCCATCAAGCCTTCGATCCCAATGATGGCCGCTTCGAGAAGGAGAAGATGCAGGTCTACGTGCTGTCCAAGGCGACGATCATGCGCGCCCCGGGCGGCGCCGATCCCGTGCCCGCCGCCAGCTTCACCTCCGCAGGCCAGTTCAGCGAGATCGGCGAGCGGAAGATCTACGTCGAGGACCACTATCCGCCGATGCCGACGACAGCCGAGGAGCTGGCCAAGAGCATCAAGGCGGCGGCCGGCAACCTGCCGCCCTCGAATGCCGACATCGACCTGCCGGCCCTCGATCGCGTCACCGAGGCGAACAACCAGGCCGTCGTGCGGCGCGGCTTCCCCGATCCGTCGCGCGGCGAAGGGCTTCTGGCCAGCCTCAACGTCGAGAACGACAACCCCAATGACGTCAACAGCACCTCCACGATGAACTTCGAGATCGGCCGGTCGATTCGCCACCGCTACCGCTACAGCGCAGACGGCAAGAAGCTGGGCGGGGGCGTCGAGCTCTCGGCGTTCGATCGCTACATCATCTACGTGCCTCCCTACGAGTCGAAGGACGCCTCGGGAGCCACGATCGTGAACGGCCCGTACGTCGGCACGGTGGACGCGGCCAACGCCAATCCGGAGGACCCGTACGCGACGACGAAGTGGCTGCCGAAGTACACGCCGATCGCCTTCGAAGGGAACCTGCTCAAGGCCGTCAATCACCTCTACGAGAACTCCGCCGAAAAGGTACAGTCGCAGTACGGGAAGACCGACGCGGGAACTGGCGCGTTCGGCTATCCCTACACGGCGAAGATCGTCTACAAGATGGGCGCCGAGTGCGTCATCGGGATCACGGCGCAGGGCTCGAACTTGCAGGTGACGCCTGGCGCGATGTCGGTGCCGCTCGGCTTCGCCAGCTATCAGGGTCAGGACTACAAGACCAGCATCGACGCCGACGTGCAGCAGCCCGATCTTGGCGGCAAGACCAAGGCGGGTAACGGCGGCCCCAACAGCGGCGTCGACGCCCGGGACAGCTTCTTCAAGGTCAACGCGGCCGACTGCTGCGGCAACGAGAAGGTCCTGGTCAGCGGTACCTTCTCCACGGTAGACAACATCCGCCCCAACACGACGCTGGGGATCGAGGAGGCCCAGACGCAAGTTAATCAGAGCGAAAAGAGCCAGTGGGTCGCAGGTGTCCCCAATGACATCCCCGCCGGCACGAACGCGACCGTGGCCGCCTACAGCGTCGACTCGCCCCACAGCCGGGTCGACGCCACCAAACCACCCGCCCAGCGGCTCTACGGGGATTACGTAAACCAGGCCCACGACTGGAGCAGCGAGGCGCCCGCCGGCATCAACAATCCGACGGACGCTCAGGGCCGATCCTTCCTGGACATCACGGGCGGCGGCACGAAGCCGCCGATCCTCCAGAACCACAGGATGAACCTGAAGATCTGCTCAGAGGACAATCTGGGAGAGGTCGAGAAGGGCGGGAAGATCCTCTACCCGATCGGGAAGATGACCCTGAAGGTCTTCCAGCCCGACGGCTCGATGGAAGCTGAGCGGACGCTGGTCGACGAGACCAACAACGCCGCCCCGCAACCACTCTCGCCCTGCCAGCTAGTGGAGTACGTCTTCCGCAGCGAGGGCACTTATCGGCTGGTAGTCACCAGCCGTGATCTGAGCGGCAACGAGCGCGTCATGACCATCGCCGTTCCTGTCCAGAAGGAGACTGCAGCCTTCCAGAAGATCGAGCAGGAGCACCAGCGAGGGAACAACTATGAGCAGGCTTGAGGCTTGAGGCTTGAGGCTTGAGGCTTGAGGCCTCAGGAGACAGGCCTCAGGCCGCAGGAGTCAGGGGGAATGGAGAGGGTCCGCCGGTCAGAGTGGCCGGCGGGCCCTTCTTTCGTGAGGGGACAGTAGCAACTGGACAGGAAGGGGTACGGTCTTTCCGAGCCCTTGTCCTTGCCCCAGCCCTTGCCCTTGCCCCAGCCCCAGCCCCAGCCCCAGCCCGCAGGGCCCCGTCATGCCGAACCGCTCGGGGGCTCTCCACCCGAGACGGCCGGTTCCCTGACCTGGTCTACAGTCGCTCCATCAGCTTCAGCGCCTCCGCGGCGATGTGCTCGGCGGTGAGGCCGAAGGCCTGCAGGAGCTCCCAGGGAGCGCCGGATTCGCCGAATCGGTCGGGCATTCCCATTATGGTCATCCTGAGCGGGGTGGCGGCGTCCTTTCCGGACGCGGCGGCCGCGGCGACGAGGCTGCCAAATCCGCCGGCCTGGTGCTCTTCGATGGTGAGGAGAGTCCCGATCTCCTGCACGGCGCGCAGGATGGCGTCGGCGTCGAGCGGCTTGACCGTGTGGAAGTTGAGCACGCGCGTCTCGATCCCGCGCTCCTGCTTCAGCATCCAGGCGGCTCGCATCGCCTCGGCGACCATGGGACCGCAAGCCAGGATGGCGAGCTTCTCGCGTTCGTCGGGCATCTCTGAGGCGAGCCGGATCTCGAAGGCGTCGGCGAACTGGTCGGCCTCTCCTCGGAAGCGGATGGCGTTGGCCTTGCCGAAGATGTACGGCGTTTCGGGCCGGGTGATGACCGGAGTGGCCTCGCGCGCGTAGCGGATGTAGCAGGGACCGACGATCTCCGAGATGGCGAAGCGAGTGGCCTTCTCGGTCTCGATGGAGTCGCAGGGGACAAGCACTCGCATGCGCGGGAGGATCGACATCAGGGCGATCTCTTCCAGCGACTGGTGGGTGGCGCCGTCGGGCCCGACGGAGACGCCTCCGTGGGCGCCAGCGATCTTCACGTTCAGATCTCCGTAGCAGATGGTGGTGCGGATCTGGTCCCAGGGGCGGCCCGAGGCGAAGACGCCGTAGGTGCCGGTGATCGGGATGAAGCCCTCGCGGGCCAGACCGGCGGCGACCTGCATCATGTTCTGCTCCGCAATGCCAAGGGATATGGCCCTGGGCTGGCGCTCGGGATGGTCCTTCTCGAAGTCGAGGATCTTGATGCTGTCGCTGATATCGGCCTTGAGCGTGACGACGCGGGGGTCGGAGCCCAGGTCGGCGAGCGCCTTGCCGAAGCCGCCGCGTGTCAGGTCCATCCGTGCGTGCATGCGGTCGGTCTCGTTCCACCAGTAGTTGCGGCCCAGCTGGGGGCGGGCCAGCCGGACGCGCTCCGAAGCTTGCTTGCCGAACTCGCGCGCGGCGGCCAGCAGCTCCTCGACGGCGGCGCCGTCGAAGCCCTCGGCCTTGATCTCCGAGAGCGCCTGGTCGAGCTGGGCGCGGTCGGGGGCCTTGCCGTGCCAGCCGGCGACGTTCTCCATGAAGCTGACTCCGCGGCCCTTGGTGGTGCGGGCGAGGATGACGGTGGGCTTGCCGCGGCACTTGCGGGCCCGGCGCAGCGCGTCGCGGACGGCCTCGATGTCGTGGCCGTCGACCTTGAGCACGCGCCATCCGAATGCGCGGTACTTGGCGTCGAGCGGGTCGACGTCCATGACGCACTCGACCTTGCCGTCGATCTGGAGACCGTTCTTGTCGACGATGGCGATCAGGTTGTCCAGGCCGTGGTGGGCGGCGGACATGGCGGCCTCCCAGATGGAGCCTTCCTGCTGTTCGCCGTCACCCATGAGGCAGAAGATGCGGTGTGTCTGTTTGGAGAGCTTGGCAGCCAGCGCCTCGCCGACAGCCACGCCCAGTCCCTGACCGAGCGAGCCGCCCGACATCTCGATGCCTTTGCACTTGAGACGGTCGGTGTGGCCCTGGAAAGGGCTGCCGAGCTTTCGAAGGGTGACGACGTCGGAAGGCTTGTGGTAGCCGGTGAGCGCCAGCGCCGAGTAGAGCACGGGGACGACATGGGCCTTGGAGAGGATGAAGCGGTCGCGCTCGGGCCAGTCCGGGTTGGCGGGATCGTGACGCAGCGCGTCGAAGAAGAGCGCGGTGACGATGTCGGCTGCCGAGAGGCTGCCGCCCGGGTGGCCGCTGCCGGCGGCGTGGATCGAGGTGAGGGTCAGCGCGCGGATCCTCTTGGCAAGCCGCTGGAGGGCGGCGACGTCGTGCTTGGCGGTGGCTCCCATGGTCAGTTCCTCCTGGCGCCCGCGCGGCCCTTGGCGACGAAGGCGGAGATCCGGTCGAGCGCCCGGGTGATGTCCTGCGCCGACGCTGCGTACGAGAATCGGATGTGCTGTGAACCGTCTGGTGCCGGCAGTCCGAAGTGGACGTCGGAGAGGACGGCGACGCCGGCCTCGTGCAGCAGCCGCCGGCGCAGCTCCTCGCTATCGCCGGCGCCGACGATGTGGCAGAGCTCGGTGACGTTTGGCCAGACATAGAATGCGCCGCCGGGTTTGTGGCAGCGTACGCCGTCGATGGCATTCAAGCCGTCGGCGATCAGATCTCGGCGAGCGCGGAACGAGGCGACCATGCGCGTCACGTCGTCCTGAGGACCCGTGATCGCTTCCAGCGCGGCCCACTGCGCGGGTTGCGATGCGCAGGACTCCGTGTTCGTGACCCAGTTGCTCATCGCAGCAGAGAGCGAACGATTGACGGCGTAGCCGATGCGCCAGCCTGGCATCGCGTAGGTCTTCGAGACCCCGTCGACGACCAGCGTCCGCTCGGCCATGTCGGGCAGGGAGGCGATCGAGCGGAAGGCGCCGTCGAAGACGATTCGGGAGTAGGGTTCGTCGGAATAGACCCAGAGGTCGTGCTTGCGAGCGAGCCCGGCGATTGCCTCGAGATCTGCTTGTCCGAGGATTCCTCCCGTGGGGTTCTGAGGGGAATTGAGGATGATCATCCGGGTCTTCGCCGTGATCTGGGATGCGAGCCGATCGACGTCCAGAACGAAGCCGCGGCCCTCGTCGAGGAACGCCGGGACGGGAACCGCGCCGTGCGCGCCGATCTGGCTCGAGTAGATCGGGAATCCAGGGTTGGGATAGAGGATCTCGTGGCCGCAGCCGGGGTCGGTCACCGAGAGCACCGAGTAGCCGATGAATGGCTTGGCGCCCGCGCCGACCACCACGTCCTCGGCGGACACCGCGATGCCGCGCGTGCGGGCGACTTCTCGGGCGATCGCTTCGCGCAGCTCGGGGATGCCCGGGCTGGGGGTGTAGCCGGTCTTGCCCTCGCGGATGGCGCGGCAGCCGGCCTCGCAGACGTTCGGCGGGGTCGGAAAGTCGGGCTGGCCGATGCAGAAGTTGAGGATGTCCTTGCCGGCGGCCTGGAGGGTCTTGACCTCCTTGAGGACGACGAAGGCATTCTCGGTTCCCAGGGCGCGAGTCCGGTTGGAAAGCGTGGGCACGGCAGGGCCTCCTGAATACTGGGGTTCGGGCTCGGTGCGTGACGGACGCTCAGAGCATCTCAGCCGCCGACCAGCTGTCGCCGGAGTCGGTGGCGTGTTTGAGGTAGGGTCGGGTTGCCCAGACGCGCTCGGCGAGCAGCCCGTTCAGCCAGTCGCAGACGCGGTAGCCGACCTCGTAATCGCGTTCGCAGAGCTCTCTGAGCGCGCGGGCGTCGATGACGAGGGCCCGGACCGGGTCCAGGGCAATGGCCGTGGCGGTCTTGACGTAGGGCGGGACGAATCCCGACCAGCCGAAGATCTCGCCCGGCCGCACCGTGAGCAGGTGAACGTCCGGCTTGCCCTCCTGACGGAGCTCGATGGAAACACGGCCTTCCAGGAGCAGATAGATGTCCCGCTGGGTGTCGTCCTCGGAGAAGACGGTTGCCTCGGCGGGGTAGTGGGCGGTGCGAGACATCCCGAGGATCTTCCGCAGGGCGGATTCCTGGATCTTCTTGAAGCAGGGGGCCTTTTCCAGATTTTCTAGGAGCGTCATGGGACACCTCCGGGTATTCCTGCGTCGATGCCGCATTTCCCGTGCCAGCAGGCGGCGGAGAGGCGGCACGAATGCTGCGGCGAACGAGGCAGGCGGAGCGCCCCGTTCCGCCGGTGAGTCTCGGGCGGCGAGCCCGGTCTCGCGACGGTTTGCCCCGCCTCGTCATCGGGGCGGGCGCAGGGAGGGGATCTCCATGGATTTCATCGCTCAGCTCCGGAAGACTCCCTGCTTCATGGACCTGGACGCATCCCGGCTCCAGGAGATCGCGAAGTTCGCGCACCGCGTCGAGCGCCCGGCCGGCGCCGTCATCTTCGCGACCGGAGATACCCATCGACTCCTTTACCTCGTGATCGAGGGTCGAGTCGCGATCCAATCAGAAGGTTCCACAGGCGCTCCGGTCACTCTGCTCACGGCGGGCCCTGGGGAGATGTTCGGTTGGTCCGCCTTCGTGCCGCCGCACAGCAAGACCGCGGCGGCCGTGGCGATGGAACCCGTCGAGCTCCTGGCGCTCGAGGCCGAGAAGCTGCGAGAGCTCTGCAATCGCGACCCCTCGGTCGGTTACCGGGTCTGCGACTGGCTGAACCACACCATCGCCGAGCGGCTCTACGCCGCCCAGCTCGCCGCAGCCGAGATGAGAGAGAACGACCGCGCGAGCTGGGTGTTGGCGTTTCCGTGAAGTAGTCAGTAGCCAGTAGTCAGTAGCCAGTAGTGGATTCGGATACCCCTTCTGCACATCGAGCGTCCAGTGCGCTCCAGTGGGGTACAAAGCCCGAGCCTACGGATGCTTCCCGGGCTCCGCCGGTCGCTCCCCGCCTCCACTGTCTACTGACTACTGTCTACTGACTACTGTCTACTGTCTACTGTCTACTCCCCCCTCCTCCTCCAGCACAGGAAGAGCCCGTAGAGCAGCGGAACGGCTCCGAGAACGATGAAGAGTGTGTCGGGGATCATTCTCAGCCAGAGAAGGGTGTGGACCCAGGGGCGATCGTAGAAGGCCGTGGAGCGCGCGGCGTCGAAGCCGCTCTGGATCGACTCGTAGAGCTGACCGAAGCCGACGGGCAGCAGTGTGAGCACGATCATGCCGGCCAGGCCGATGTTGAGGCCCCAGAAGGAGAGCCTGAACAGGTGGCGGGGCCAGGCGTCCTCCGTGACGAGATGACGCATCGCGAAGAGCATCACGGCAATGGCCAGGAACCCGAAGACGCCCATCATCGCCCCGTGGCCGTGCGTGGCCGTCAGGAACGTGCCGTGCTCGTAGTAGCTGACTGCCGGCAGGTTGATGAGAAAGCCGAGGAGGCCGGCGCCGACGAGATTCCAGAAGGCGGTCGAAGCCAGGAAGAGGAACGTCTCGCTGTACGGACCGCAGAGCTTGGGGTCCCGCGATTTCCGGTAGTGGGCGGCCGCTTCGACCAGGAGCAGCGTGAGCGGCACCACTTCGAGGGCGGAGAAGACGCTGCCGACGGCGATCCACGCCTCCGGGGCGCCGATCCAGTAGTAGTGGTGACCGGTTCCCAGGACCCCCGAGCCGAGGAGCAGGATGAGCTGCAGATAGAGCGAGCGCAGCGCCTGGGCGTGTGTGGTGAGCCCCATCCGGACCAGAAGCGTGCCGGTCACGACAACGGCGAAGACCTCGAAGATCCCCTCGACCCAGAGGTGGATGATCCACCAGCGCCAGTAGTCGGCGACGGTAATGTGGGTGCCGCGCTGGATGACGAAGGCAAAGAGATAGAAGAACGGGATGGCGATCGAGGTCGCCAGGTAGAGCCGTGCCAGCGCGCCTTTCTCGCCGGCGGCAGTGAGGGCAGAGCCCAGTCCGCGGGCCATCAGGATCAGCCAGAGCGTCAGACCGACGGCGAGCACGACCTGCCAGCCGCGCCCCAGCTCCAGGTACTCCCAGCCCGTGGTGCCAAGCCAGTACCAGGCGGCGCCGAGCTTGCCGTGCACCGAGAGGAAAAGCCCCGCCATGCTTCCCAGGACCAGGACGACGAGCGCGCCGAAGAGGATGTCGACGCCCAGGGCCTGTCCGCGCGGTTCACGCCCCGAGAGAATCGGGGCCAGGAAGAGCCCCATACCGATCCAGGCAGTCGCAATCCAGAACACGGCCAGCTGCAGATGCCATCCTCGGGCGAGCTGGAACGGCAGGATGTCGCCGAGCGGCAAGCCGTAGAAGTCAGAGCCGGTGACGTAGTAGTGGGCCAGCAGCCCGCCGAACAGCGACTGGAGCAGCATCAGCGCCGCGGAGACGACGAAGTACTTGCCGAGCCGCTTCTGGCTGGGCGTGAGGTCGGTCTCCAGGATCCAGCGGGCGGGCTTCTCGGCGCCGTCGTCGGAGCCCAGCCACGAGTAGATGAGAAGCACCAGCGCCAGGCCCGCCAGGAGGCCGACCACGCTGACGGCGCTCCAGACAATGGAGGCCGCGCTCAGCGTGTTGCCCGACTCGGGAGCGTAAGGCCAGTTGTTGGTGTAGGTGACCGCCTCGCCCGGGCGCGGTGTGACCGCGAGCCACGATGTCCAGAGCAGGAACTCGCCCACGGTGGCAAGATCGTCGTCGGAGGCCCCTGCGAAGACATGCGGCGGGAGCGCCCGGCGGATGTCGCCCTCTCGGAAGTAGCGGACGTAGTGCGTGCGCACGGCGGCCGCGGCCGCGGCGAGCGTCTCGGAGAGAACGATGCGGTCCGTGGCCGCCTCATAGGTATTGACCTTGAAGGCGCCGGCCACCTGGGTTCCGACCTCCGAGCGCTGGGGCTCCGAGAGGGACCGGAAGTCCTGGTGGTATCGCGATTGGGCCAAGGAGTCCCGCGCGGCTGCCGTCCAGAGGGCCAGCGCCTGGGCTGTGAAGTCGGGTCCAAGATAGGCGCCGTGTCCCAGGACGCTGCCGAAGTCCATCAGGTTGGTGCTGCGGAAGAGGTCCTGTCCGCGCTGGAGGCGATCGGAGTCGGTGAAGGGGGCGCCGCTCGCGGTGACGATGAGCTTGGGGAGCGGGGCGCGGTTCTTGTAGATCCAGTAGCCGCCGAAGAGCAGGCCGCTGAAGGTGACGACGAGGAGGGTGAGGAGGATGTTGCGGAGTCGCGGAAGGACTCCTGCGGGAGCGGGATCGGGCTGCATGACGTGAGACCTCCAATCTAAAGGTAAACGATGACTGACGAACTCCGCAATTGGTGTGCCAAGCTACCGATGAGAATGGCTCTGCAATTGGGCTGTAAGGACTCGTTAGGCGTTCGTCGATGTAAACGATCGTTTACATCCGTCTGGAATGTACACGACATCCGGCCCACCTGTCAACCGGGAAGCAATCCCGCCGGATTGGCGCCCGGGTTGCGTAGGTTCATGGAGATGAGCCGTGTAGCGGTGATCGGCGCGGGCATCGCAGGCCTCAGTTGCGCGCGCGAGCTCGCCCGGGCCGGATGCGAGGTCGTCGTCTTCGAGGCCCAACCCTCGGTCGGCGGGCGCATGAGCACCCGCGTGCGCGACGGGCTGGCGTTCGACATCGGCGCCAACTTCCTCGTCGACGCCTACACCCTCGTGCACCGCCTGGCCGCTGGCTGCGGGCTGACGGTCGTCGACGTCGGACCTGTCCCCCACGTCTTCCTGCGCGACGGCCGCTGGCGCCCGATGAACATGAGCCGGCCGGCCGACGTGGCGCGCCTCTCGGGTCTGTCACTGCGCACGCGGCTGCGCCTCTTGCTCTTCGCGCTCCGTGTCCGGCTCTGCCATCCCGGGCTCGACTTCTTCGACCTCTCGTGCGCCCCCGAAGAGCTCAACACCGGCGACGCATTCGAGTATTGCACCCGGATGATCGACCTCGAGTTCGCTCGCTACATCCTCGACAGCTTCTGCTCCTGCATGATGTTCCACGCCGCCGACGAGCTCAGTCCCGCGGCCTTCGTTTCGCTTCTGGGCGAGATGCTAGACCCTGCCTTCAACTTCGGAATCCAGCACCTCGCTGGCGAGATGGTCGCGCTGCCCCGCGCGCTGGCCGAACCACTCGACGTCCGCCTTTCCACGCCCGTCCTCGACGTACGCGCCTCACCCGGTGGATTCCAGCTCGCCACCGACTCCCGTACCTACACATTCGACCAGATTGTTCTCGCCACCACCGCGCCCGCCGCGCGCCGCATCCTGTCCCGCCCCGCCCCAGACCTCGACCGCCTCCTGTCCGGCGTCCGCTACGCCGCCACGCTCAACGTCTCCTTCCGCGTGCCCGCCGATACCCTGGGACCCACCCACTGCTTCTACGTCCCCAGGTGCGAAAACGCCGTCGTCAGCGAGTTCACCAACGAGGCCGTCAAAGGCACCCGCACCTTCCGCGCCGGCTGGTCCCTCGCCAACGCCGGCCTTCACGAAGACGCCGCCCGCGACCTCCTGGCCGAACCCGACGCCCGCGTCTTCGCCACCGTCAAACGCGAGCTCCTGTCCCTCCACCCAGGCCTCGCCGCCGTCCCCGAATCCGTCCTCCCTCACGACCTCGCCCGCTGGCCCGAGGCCATGCCCAAGTACTCCGCCGCCCACATTGCCCGCCTGGCCCAACTCCTGCCCGCCATCCAAGGCCGGGACAACCTCTGGTTCGCCGGCGACTGGCTCGGCGGCCCCTGGCTAGAAGGCGCCGCCCGCTCCGGCCTGAAGGCCGCGGCGAGTGTGTTGAAAGCGCTGGGGAAAAGCAGAGACCAATCAGGGGCGTTGCCCCCGAACCCCCACCAGGGGGGCAGTACCCCCCTGGACCCCCGGTGATCTGCAGTCACCAGGACAAGCGGGAGTCGGAGGCAATCTCGTCGGCTTGACCGAATGTGTCTGAGGACCCTCGAGATGCACGCCAGGCCCGTGACCAAGCGGGGGGCCAGAGTCTGTCCTGAGCCCTTCGGCAAGCTCAGGACAGGCTTGTCGAAGGAGGGCCCTTGGCCCCTTGGCCAGGGTCTGGGGGCGGAGCCCTCACGCATGCAGGGATCTTTCGAAAGACCTCTCGAGTCCAGAATTCTCTGGCAAGCGCCGACAACAGGAAAACCCGCATCAAGTGGGGGTCCAGGGGGACAGGTCCCCCTGGTGGGGGTTCGGGGGCGACGCCCCTGAGAGGATTGGAGTACATCCAGTGTTTGTGCGGGGTCTCAGAGATTCATGCATGCGTGAGGGCGGAGCCCCTGAGAGGAGCTTCCCCCTCCCTACACCTCGTCGCCGGTCAGCTCCGTGTAGAGCTCCATTCCGGTGCCAATGGTGCCGTTGACTCCTGGATAGCCGCTGGCGGCGCTGCACCAGTAGAGGTTTTCGAACGGTGTGTGGCTGCCCAGTCGGCCGAGGCCCATGTTGGCCGGCGTCAGCGCCTGGGCGTAGGAGTGTCCGCGGGGGGCCCGGCAGAACTCTTCGTTGGTGGTCGGTGTGCCGGTCACCTTCAGCGCTATGTGCGACCGGAGCTCGGGCAGGTGATGCGCTGAGACAATGTCGATCAGGCGATCGCGCACGTGGCGTTTGGCCTTCTCGTAGCGGGCCCGGTTAGTGTCTCGCAGGCCACGGAAGTAGTCGTAGCTCGCGGCAGTCGCCAGCTCCAGGATCTGTCCGCCGGCAGGGGCGATGCCCGGCTCATCGGAGTAAAGCGATGGCGTCGCCATGAAGACCCACGGGCGGCTCCAGTCCTGCGTCAGTGCTTCCTCCCAGGTCTGGTCCAGATCCCACTGCTCCAGGTGCCAGGTGTTGTGCCGCCCGAAGCCGTACTCGCGCAGATCGATGCCTTTCAGGCCCAGGTAGACGGTGACGGCGCTTCCCGAGTACTCGTACTCGAGCGCGCGCCGCTGGCTCTCGGGGAACTTCTCCAGGCCGATGAGGCGCGCCATCCCAGGCGGGTCGGCGTTGCAGAGGATGAGCGGCGCGCGGAAATCCTTGCCGTCGGCCGTCGTGACCGACTCGATCCGACGCCCGCGCGTGGCGAGCCGCGTCACTTCGGTCTCGTAGTAGATGTGGCAGCCTGGCCGGCGCGTGATGCTCGCGGCGAGCTGCTCGACCATCTGGCCGAAGTGGCGTTTCGGGTAGTACGCCCCGCGGTCGTAGCCGCCGAAGAGGGCCGTGTAGGCGAGGATCGACAGCCGCGAGGGCGGCAGCATGAAGTTGCCCGAGTTGGCGATGAGCACGGCGCGCGCCTCTTGGCCAAGCCCGCACTCGTCGAAGACCTGTCCCAGCGTCCGGTTCCGGTAGTGGAGGAGCGCCAGGAACTCATGGCCGCGCGTGAGCGGCTGCCACCAGCGGATGGTGCGCGGCAGCCGGCCAAGCTCCGCTCGCAGCCGCTCGAGGATGCGGCCGAACTCTCGAGCCGGCCCGTACTGGCCCGGGAAGCGTTCGTCGATCCGCTCGGCCAGCCGCTCCAAGCCGCATGGGATTCGCACGCGAGAGCCGTCGGGCAGCACGACGTGGTCGTAGCCGTCCGGATCCAGTCGCGTGAACTCGATCGTCTCGTGTTCCCCGATCTTCTCGAGGAACCGGTCGATCCGCTCACCCGGCCCGCAACCCCAGATGTAGTGGACCTGGGCGCAGAAGCGGAAGTCGCCCATCCGGAAACTGTGCGCGTACCCGCCCGGCGCGTCGTGGGCCTCCAGCACGCAGACACGCCGCCCGGCCGCGGCCAGCAGCGACGCCGCCGTCAGTCCGGCCATCCCGCTCCCGATGACCAGCACGTCGTACCGAGGCCCGCTCGCGTAAAAGGCCTCCTGCCGCGCCCGAGCCGCAGGGTCGAGAGCGCCCGTGCTTCTGGGTGGACTTCTCACGTCTCGCCCCAGCTTCGCAAAGCAATCCATTGGTTGGAAGGTCTGAGCTCGCAGTTCAGATGGGGGTCCAGGGGGCCATTGGCCCCTTGGTGGGGGTTCGGGGGCGAAGCCCTCGATTGGCGATCCGCTTCTCCCCCCCCTTCCTCAGTAAACGAACTCTCGGAGATCGTAACGCGCAACCCGGAACTCGCGAGTTGCGCGCAGAGGTTCCAGGCGGGTCCGAAAGGCGGCTTCTTCGTCGGCCAGATCCAGATCGGCGAATCCCTCGCCCGTCTGAGGCACGGCACCGACCAGCGGCGATAGGTAGACGAGGTCTCCGGGCCCGAGCCCCATGCGCTCGATCAGTCCGACCGAGCCGTTGACGTGCTCCTCGGCAAGCCGTTTGCCGCCCAGGCCGACGATGAAGATGGCACTCAGTCCGAGACCGGCTTCCTTGAGGCTCCTTGCGAACCGGGCGACCTTGTCGGGCGACTGCGGCTTACCGCATGCGTCGAGCACGGCCTGGCTGCCCGATTCGACCCCGACGTGGACGCGCCGGAGGCCGGCCGCGAGCATCGGTTCCAGCGAGCGCGCCGGCCACGCTGCAGGAGTGAACGCATCCGCGAAGGCGTGGAAGGTCCAGGACCGCCGGGGCGTCCGCTCCTCCAGCAGGTCGGACAGCAAGCGCACCCGCCGCGCCACGGCGTCGGGAGAGAGGCGCGACAAGCTGGCGTCGCCCAGAAAGACGCTCTGGCGATACGAGAGGCCGGCGCCCATGTACTCGGCGATGTCGGTCGCATGCTGCAGCAGCCGTTCCGGCGAGAGCACCTGATAGGGTCGATCCGTGTAGAGCGTGCAGAATCGGCACGCGTTCCAGGGACAGCCCGTCGTGACCTGGATGACCAGCGCGCGGTACTGGTCCGGCGGCAGGATCGGCGGTACCTGGCAGACCTGCGCGAAGCGGCGCCGGTCGCGCTCCAGGTCGTTGGGGGTCCGGATGGAGCGCCGATCGCGCCAGGCTTCTAGCCGCTCTCGGAGCTCCCGGGGCGTGCCGCGGCCGCTGAGGAGCGCCTGCGAATCACCCGCCAGTGCGCGTGCCGTCGCGGTCTCGACCAGCTCGAAGGCCTCTTCCACGATGTTGCGGGCGCGGACCGGGTCGGTCTCTACGCGGGCCCAGCGCTTGCCTGCGCTGTAGCCCTTCTCCAGCAGTGACCCGCCCAGGCCACGGCGATAGGTCCTGCCCGAGCGGACGACGTGCAACGGCCGGCCCTCCCAGTCGCAGGCGACGACCGGATCGTAGCCGTGGGAGAGCGTGATGGTGGAGTCCGAAACCGCCGCCGTCCACGGCCGCTCCGCGCCGCGCTTCACCTTCAGCCGCCCTCGAGCCGCTGGTGACTCGCCGGGCGCTGCCGGGCAATCGGGCTTCTCGTCAGGGGCCGCGCGCAGTCAGGAGTCTCCGGCAGCTAGTGGCCGTTGCCCAGGAGCAGAAGCGGTCGCCCCCAATTGCTCGGGCCGAAGCATGCTCTCGAGGATGTCACTCACCATCTCGTCCTGCAGGTCGATCAGGTGGCCGAGCATTCGCGAGAACTCCCGACACAGGCCCAACGAGGACTCGTGTGCCTCCCGCCGGCCCTCCTCGAGGGCCGCTGCGGACTTCGCCAGCGCTTCCGCCATCAACTTCAGCGTCCTGAGTGAGCCCGAGATGTGCGGCTTGGCCAGCAGCACTCGGCCGCGCAATGGGCCGCCGAGACAGGTCAGGAGCTCCTCCTCTTCGAAGTCCTTGAGGCTGGCCAGCTCCATCAGCTGCACGTACCGCCGGCCCGCGCCGGCCATGACGCGGGCACTTTCGGGACTGTAACGTCCGCTCTTGTCGACGCTGGCGTCGAGCGATTCGAGCTGGCGGCGGACGCCGTAGTGGCGCTCCAGCAGCTTCCACAGCAGTCGTGTGGAGTGGGAATCGATCACGCTCCGTTGCCTCCCGGGCCGCCCAGGCGAGTCATTCCGAGCCTCCGGCAATCCCACCGTACCAGCTCGGCGGCGAATCGGGAAGCCGCCGAGTAGAACCCGTCGTCGCAGACGCGCCGGAACTGCTCGTCGAACGCCAGCAGCGCGGGCGCCAGGTGCTCGTGCAGGAAGCGCCGCCGGGCGTTGCGGCAAAGCTCGGCGTGCGCCAGGTCCTCCTCGCCCAGCGCGTACGCCTCCTTCAGGGTGAGAAACCCTTCAAACTCAAGCTCCGTGGCCACGTGGTCCTCACGCTCGCTCTCGCCGGCAGGCACGCGCACCCCGAACGCCGCGTAGAACGACGTCACGTCTCCCAGCTTGAGCCCCAGTCGCTCCCAGTCGGCCGGATCGCGATCGACCTCCGTGAAGCCCACGTTGGAGCGCGACGCCTTGCCCACCACCCTCAGGTACCGCTCCTCCAGACTCGACGCATCCTTCGAGGACGATTTCTTCCAGTGCCGCGTCAACGCCGCGGCCTCGTCCCTGAGCTGATCTGCGCGCGGCAAGCAGCTCACCGCCAGCTCGAGCTCCCACAGAAACGTGAAGCGCGAGAGCTCGTCGAAGAGTCCCGGCCTTGGAAAGCCCAGCAGGCAGCTGGCCGCCCAGTAGGCGTGGTGGCAGGCCATCGCCTCCATGATCTCCGTGGAGGGCGCGCGCCGATCCGTGGGCGAAGTATGTGTCCGCGGGTCGCTCATCGCGTCGTGCGGTTCTGCTCCCAGTCCGCTGGCGGGTAGTAGCCGAGCAGGTCGTCCACGAAGTCGAGCGCCTCCAGGTGAACGAAGCTCAGCACCTCGCTCGGGTCCGCCAGGAGCGTCGCTCCCAGTGCCGAGGACTTGAGGAAGAAGTGTCGCTTGATGGTCATGGGCGCCTCCCGGCCTGCGGCGCTCACAGGTCCGGGCGGAGGGGACTCCCCTCGCCTCGTGAACCTGCTCGCAAGAACGGTGCCCCGCCGCGATGACGCGCGTCATCAGGACAGAATGCCCCACGGGGCCGGCGGGTCGCCTTCACGACTCGCGCTCCTGGGGCCCTTCCGCCTCCAGCCAGTTCGCCAGCTCCAGCGTGATGCAGCCGCAGCTCATGTGATCGGCCGTGCTGTGGTCGCATCGGCCCACCGAGGCCAAGCCGTGGTCGATGAGGTTGCCGACGGCCTGCGCCAGGTCGGTCGCTTTGGCCTCCGGAAACTCGTCGTCGAGCAGCACCAGCAGGAACCTCAGCTCGCTGCGGCCGCGGTTGCGCAACACGTAGAGGACCTCTTCCTCGATCCGGCCCACCAGGGTCGCGGGCCTCACGTCCGAGTGGTTTCCTTCCCAGATGAATGGCACGACGGCCCCCTCCTGGTCACCGCTGTTACTGTTGTCTACGGTCGGACTCCAAGTCCGCAGGCACGGGCGCCGGGCCGATTCGACGCGCTGCTCCGCAAGCCGCAACTAACGTACCAGCGCCGCGCCTACGCCTGCTGGCTGCGGTGGTAGAGGATCGGGATCGCCACGCGCGACAGCAGCGTCGACGCCACTTCGCCCGCGATCAGGCTGATGGCCAGCCCCTGGAAGATCGGGTCGAACAGGATGACGCCCGAGCCGACCACCACCGCCGAGGCCGTCAAGAGCATCGGCCGGAATCGGACCGCCCCCGCGTCCACGACCGCGTCGTCGAGCGGCATGCCGCTCGCGCGTCGCATCTCGATGAAGTCCACCAGGATGATGGAGTTGCGCACCACGATGCCCGCGCCCGCGATGAATCCGATCATCGATGTCGCCGTGAAGAACGCGCCCATCAGCCAGTGCGCCGGCAGGATGCCGATCAGCGACAGTGGCACCGGCGTCAGGATGACCAGCGGCGTCACGAAGGATTGGAACCAGGCGACCACGAGCATGTACATCAAGATCATCACCGCGGCGAAGGCCAGCCCCAGGTCCCGGAAGACCTCGTAGGTGATGTGCCATTCGCCGTCCCACTTGAGCGCGAGCTCCTCGGTGCCGGACGGTTGCGCGGCGGCCAGGCGAGGCACCCTCGGCCCGTCCAGGCGGTCCAGTGCCGCTTCCAGAGCGGAGATGGCGTAGACCGGGCTCTCGATCTCGCCGGCGACGTCGGCCGTCACGTAGATGACGCGCCGCAGGTTCTTGCGGTAGAGCCAGGGCCGTTCGGTCGTCTCCAGGCCTGGCGCCGTCGCGGATTGCTCGCGCCCGTCCAGGGCCGCGAATCTCACCAGCTCCGATAGCGGTACCATCGCACCGCCGGCCGACGCCAGCGACAGCCGACCCAGCGCTCCCGGCCCGGATCGCTGCTCTCGCGGCAGCCGCAGCACGATCGGGACATCCTCTTTCTCCCGCTCCATCCGGGCCAGCCCCGCCGTCAGCCCGCCCAGCGCGATCGATGCGGCGTCCGTGATGCGCGTGACCGAGATGCCGGCCAGCGCCGCCTTGGCGTGGTCCACCCGCAAGTCGAGCTTGGGCTGCGGGTCCTCGACGTACCAGTCGACGTCGACCACGCCGGGGGTCCTCTCGAAAACGTCTCGCACGCGCGCGGCGTACTCCGCCTGCCGCTCGTGGCTGGGTCCGTAGATCTCGGCGACCAACGTCTGCAGCACCGGCGGCCCGGGAGGCACCTCGCTCACCTTCAAGCGCGCACCATTGCGCACGGCGATCGGGGCCAGCAGTTTCCGCGCCCGGCGGGCGATGTCGTGGCTCTGCTCGGCGCGCTCGTGCTTGGGGCGAAGGTTCACCTGGAGGTCCGCCTGGTGCGGCAGGGCCCGCAAGAAGTAGTGACGGACCAGGCCGTTGAAGCTGTACGGGCCCGACGTGGCGGTGTGGATCTGGTAATCGACGACCTCTGGCATGCGCCCCACGGCGTCGCCCAGCTCGAAGGCTACCTGGGCCGTTCGCTCCAGCGTCGTCCCCTCGGGCATGTCCAGGATCAGCTGGAACTCGCTCTTGTTGTCGAAGGGCAGCATCTTCACCTGCACGGCGGCGAGCGGCACCAGCGCCATCGCCCCAAGCAGGAGCACCACCACTGCGGCCAGAAAAGCCGTGCCGAGCCGCCGTTGCCGGATCAGCGCTCCCATGAATCGCCGGTACAGACGGTCTGTGGCCCCTTCCTCCACCTCGTGAGCGTGTCCCGCGCCGCCCCCGCCCAGCAGCTTGAGCGCCGCCCAAGGCGTGACGAGGAACGCGATGGCCATCGAGAAGAGCATCGCCGTCGAAGCGCCGATCGGGATCGGTCGCATGTACGGCCCCATCAGGCCCCGCACGAACGCCATCGGCAAAATGGCGAAGATGACGGCGAAGGTGGCCAGGATGAGCGGGCTGCGGACCTCGTTGACGGCCTCGACGGTCACTTCCAGGAGCGGGCGGCCCTTGTTCTCGGGGAGCTGGAAGTGGCGCACGACATTCTCGACGTCGACGATCGGGTCGTCGACCAGGATGCCGATCGAGAAGATGAGGGCAAAGAGCGTGACGCGGTTGATGGTGTAGCCGTAGAGGAAGTAGATGAAGAGCGTCAGCGCCAGAGTCGTCGGGACGGCCACCAGCACGACCAGCGCCGGCCGCACTCCCAGGAAAAGCGCGATCAGGATCGAGACGCTGACGACGGCGATGGCCAGGTGCTCCAGCAGCTCGTTGGACTTCTCGCGCGCTGTCGCGCCGTAGTCGCGCGTGACGGAGACCTGGACTGTGGACGGCAGGAGCTTCCCGCGGAGAGCCTCGACCCGGGCCAGCACCTGTTCGGACACATCGACTGCGTTGGCTCCTTTGCGTTTGGCGACGGCGATGGTCACCGCTGCGTGGCGCCGGCCGCCAGCGCCGTGGTAGACGAGGTCCCGTGGTTCCTCGGGGCCGTCCTCGATGGCGGCCACGTCGCGCAGGTGGACCGGGCGGGCGGCGCCTGCCGAGCCGCCCTGGCCTGCGCGGGCAGCCGTCACGGCGACCACGAGTGAGCCGAGCTCGGCAGCATTACGGATGCGCCCGCCCGCGTCGACCTTGACCTCGCGGTCTTGCCAGGAGAAACTCCCGGCGGCGCGCCCCGTGCTGGAATCGCGGATGGCGCCGAGGATCGAGGCGGGGTCGACGCCGTGGACCTCCATGCGCGCCCGATCCAGCACCACGCGCAGCTGGCGGCGCTGCCCGCCGATGAGCGTGGTCATCGAGACCTCGGGCACCTGCTTGAGGTGGTCGTCGAGCTCGCCGGCGACGCGTCGCAGGGTGTGGTGGTCGAGGCCTTCACCCCAGAGCGTCAGGGCCAGGACCGGCACGTCGTCGATGGAGCGCGGCTTCACCAGCGGCTGGCCCGCGCCGGGCGGGATGAGGTCGAAGTTGGAGTGGAGCTTGTTGTAGAGCTTGACGATGGAGCGCTCCTCGTCCTCGCCGACGTAGAATCGCACGACGGCCATCGCCGAGCCGGGCATCGAGGTCCCGTAGACGTACTCCACGCCCGGGATCTCCATCAGCTTCTTCTCCATGGGAATGGAGATGCGCTGCTCGACCTCCGCCGCCGAGGCGCCCGGGAAGTCGACGAAGACATCCATCATGGGGACGGTGATCTGGGGCTCCTCCTCGCGGGGAGTGGCCAGGATGGCGAAGAGTCCGAGGAGAATCGTCGAGAGCGCTACCAGCGGCGTGAGCCGCGAATCGACGAAGGCGCGGACAATCGCCTCCATCGCACCCTGGGCGGACTTCATCGCGCGCCCTCGATGCGGCACGGATCGGCTGCGCCGGCGGCCCCGGAGGTGACGATGGACTCTCCCTCGGAAAGGCCGGTCAGGACCTCGGAGAGGCCCGGAGCGGCGGCGGCCGTGCGGATCAGCCGGGCGCGGGCGATTCCGGTGTCGTCGACGACGAAGACCCGTTCGAGCTGCCCGCGCGAGAGGACCGCCGCGCCCGGGAGGAGCAGTCCCGGGCGACGCCCGATCTCGACGGCGGCGGTGCCGTACATTCCGGTGCGCACGCCGGCCACGCCGTCGAGCGAGACGCGGGCCAGGAAAGTGTGGGAGCTGCCCGACGCTGCCGGGTTGGCCTCGGCGACCGGGGCGCGAGTGGTCACGCCGAGTGCGTCAATCGAGACGAGGACGGCGGCGCCAGGAGCCACGGCGGACATGGCGCTGACGGGGACGGCGGCCTCGAGCCAGTAGCGCTCTTCCTCGACGGTCACGAGCGGCGTGCCTGTCGATGCGAGGGCGCCCGGGTCGACGGCGCGGGCGGTGACGATGGCGTCGTAGGGGGCCAGGACGCTGCAGTGTTCCAGGGTCGTGCGAGCGGCGTCGGCCTGAGCGTCGGCCTCGGCGATCATGGCGAGGGCCTGGGCTTCGCGGGCAGCGGCGGCGCCGATCGAGGCGGTGGCGCGCTGCTCTTCGGCGGCGGCGGATGTGAGCCGGGAGGAGGCCTCGTCGAACTCCTGCGGGGTGGTAGCTCGGTTGCCGCGGAGGGCCTGCTGGCGCTCGAAGCTGGCCGTCGCCAGTGAGAGTGCGGCGGCGGCGGCGGCGTGCGCGCGCTCGGCCACCTTCGCCGAAGCGCGCGCCTCGGCCAGGGAGGCGCGGGCCAGGGCGAGGCCGGCGTCGGCGCGGGCCAGGGCGACGCGAGCGTCGCGTTCGTCGAGGCTGGCCAGGAGTGCCCCCTGCCGGACGCGATCGCCCTCGCGCACCAGTACCTGCGTGACATGGGCGGTCACTCGGGCCGAGAGCACCGAGCGGCGGCGGGGGGCGACCGTACCGGCGGCCTGGAGCGTGATCGGGACGGGCTGCAGGCGCAGGACCTCCACACGGGCGTCACGCAGGACCGGCAGACTGGCGGGGGGCGGCGGAGTGGGCGGGCGCTGGCAACTCGTCAGCGCGGTGGCGAGAACCGCGACCAGGAGCGAGGACCTCAATGGCATCACCTCGAGGGACGTTCTCACCGGCGGCCGCCGGACAGGTTGTCCCCTTTCATGTAAGGTCAGAGCCGAGCCGGACCGAAAGGATTCTCACCTTTCGTGGAAGGGGTCGGGTCGGGCGGTCGTCAGCACGCGGAGCATGTCCATCGTGGTGACGATTCCCCGAAGCTTGCGGTCCTTGACGATGAGGAGGCGATGGACGCGTCGCTCGAGCATCTGGGAGGCAAGCGTGGAGACGAGGTCGTCCTCGGAGGCGGTGATGAGGCGCGTGGTCATGATGTCGCTGACCAGGGCGTCGGGGAGCTGCTCGATGCGGAAGCCGTCGGCCATCGCCTCGACGTCCTCGGCCTCCATGGAGCGGAAGAAGGCCCAGTCGTCGGACTCCTCGACGCCGGCGGTGGCCTGATGCCGGACCAGGTCCGTCTCGCTGACGACGCCGACGACGTTGTGGTCGCGGTCGACGACAGGAGCGCCGCTGATCTTGTTCTCGGAGAAGAGGAGAGCCAGTCCGTGGAGAGTCATGCTGGCGGGAACGGTGAGGACCTCGGTGGCCATGATGTCGGCCGCCTTCAGCCGGAGGGGATTGTGTCTATTGGGCATGGCGGGCATCTCCTGGGGGTTTGCGTGTGGTGACTGTCGTCGCAGAGCGCCGCAAGACTCGCGCCATGGGGAGGGACGTTCGGTCCGGGTGAATCGGCTGGCGCGTGACTTGCAGCACAGCCTGACCGTTCCAAACAGAGCTGGGACTATCGGACATGAAGTCCCGTAGCGAATACCCGAAGCCGGCGTTCCGACGACGCGAGCCGGGAGGAGAGAGTCGATGAGTCACCCACATCACATGCACGGGCGTTCCGACGCGGTTGTTGAGATGCCCGAGGGGAGGCTCGATTTCAACGAGCGGCCGATCCTGGTGTTCTGGGAGTCGACGCGGGCGTGCTTGTTGTCGTGCAAGCACTGCCGGGCGGAGGCGATCGACAAGCCGATGCCGGGCGAGCTGACGACCGACGAGGCGAAGGCGTTCATCGACACGCTTTCGGGCTTCGGGAGGCCGTCGCCGGTGCTGATCGTGACGGGCGGGGACGCCATGATGAGGCCCGACGTTTTCGAGCTCGTGGAGTATGCGCGCGGTCGGGGGGTGCCTGTGGGGCTTTCGCCGAGCGTGACGCCGCACCTGACCTGGGAGAACGCGCGCCGGATGCGGGAGCTGGGGGTGAAGGCGGCGTCCATCAGCCTCGATGGATCGAAGCCCGGGACTCACGAGAACATTCGCGGGGTCGAGGGTCACTTCGCCAAGACGATCGAAGCTCTGAAGATGATGGTGGGGCTGGGATACACGCTCCAGATCAACACGACGGTGATGCGGGACAACGTGGAGGAGCTGGCGGACCTGGCGTGCTTGCTGAAGAGCATCGGGGTTCGCATCTGGGAGGTCTTCTTCCTGATCCACGTGGGTCGCGGCAGCGACGTGAGGGAGCTGGCGCCCTGGGAGTACGAGGAGGTTTCGCACTTCCTGTATGACGTGTCACGGCACGGGATCACCGTGCGAACGGTGGAGGCGCCGTTCTTCCGGCGGGTCTGCCAGTGGAGGCTCGCGGACGGTGCCGGGGACGATCCGATCGTGAAGTACGGTCTTTCCCGGCTCTACGGGCGGCTCTCCCGGCGGCTGGCTGAGGGGATGGGGGAGACTGTGGGGGAGCCGCTGATTCGGAGCGCCCGGACCCGGGACGGCAAGGGGATCGTGTTCGTCGGGTACAACGGCGACATCTACCCGGCCGGGTTCCTGCCGGTCTCGCTCGGGAACATCCGGTCGAGTAGTATCGTCGACGTGTACAGGGGCAGCCCGCTACTGCAGTCGATCCGCAGCGCAGCGTTCACCGGCCGGTGCGGCATCTGCGAGTATGCCGATCTTTGCGGTGGCTCCAGGGCCCGGGCCTACGCGCGCTGGGGCGATCCGCTCGGCGACGATCCGGCCTGCGCGTTTGAGCCCCCCACGCCGGACCAGCCCACGGTGACCCTCTAAGGGAGGCGCCACTATCATGGAGATCGCAAGCTTCCTCAGACGAGTTCCTGGATTGAGAGACGTGCCGGACCGGGAGCTGGCGCGCTTTGCGAGCGTGGCGTTCAGTCGTCACCTGCGGGCGCGGGAGCTCTTGTTTCAGGAGGGCGAGCAACCGGCGGGGTTCTATGTCGTGGAGTCCGGCTGGGTGAAGACGTTTCGCAGCTCGAGCGCGGGGCGTGAGATCCTGCTGGACGTGCTGGGGCCCCTGGACGCGATCGGATCATGCTGCGGCCAGGTCGCAGGCGGGCCGCACGGCTGTTCGGCGAGCTCGCTCACTAACGCGCGCGTCGTCTGGGTGCGGGGGCCGACGTGGCAGTCGGTGGTGCGGGAGTGCCGGACGCTGCGCGAAGTGGTGACGGACATGCTGTTCCGGGCACGGAGGCGCTGCGTGGAGCTGGCGGTGGACCTGGCGCTGCTGGACGTGGACAGCCGGCTGGCCAGGCTCCTGATCCGGCTCAGCCAGCGAGACGGGACCGCCACCGGAGGAGCCGGCACGGAGATTTCGGGCGTCTTGAGCCAGCAGGAGATGGCCGCGGCGATCGGGACGGCCCGCGAAGTGGTGAGCCGGCATCTGAAAAAGCTGCTGGAGCGGGGGGTTCTCTCCAAGCAAGGCAGGCGCATGACGGTCCTGCGCCCGGACCTCCTGGCCGCACTGGCCGACGGGAAGCCGATAAAGTCCGCCGGTCGCTGAGTCCTGCCGGATGACGCCGCGGTGCTCATGACGCACCGCGGCGTCGTCTTTTGTGCGGAATGTCACACGTGATTTTTCAGTTGGTCCAGGCATTGCGGTAGGTGCGCCGAATGCGGACGCACATTCGTCCCCACCTGGACCACTCGCCGATTGGGAAGGAGGTTCCCGTCATGACTGCTGCCAAGGGAGGTTCAACCCTCCTGTTTCAAGTACTGTTGCTAGCTCTTGTCGTAGGACTCAGTGGATGCGGTGGAGGTGGTGGAGGAACTAGCTCCGGAGGCGCTGCATCGGGCACGCTTCCCACCGTCCCGACGGCCGTCTCGCTCAACCCGAGCAGCGGCGCCGCGGTCGTCACCGCGGCCCAGGACACCAACCCGGCCCTGGCCGGAATCCAGACCGATCTGATCGTCAGCGGCCTTCCGCCCAATCAGATCGTCAAGCTCTTCCTGGCCTCGCTCCCCAAGGCCGTGTTCAGCCAGGAGCAGCCCTCGGCCACCGCCATGACGGACTCCAACGGAACCGCCAAGTTCACCAACGTCACCCTGACGGAGAATCAGAGTCTGAGTGTCACCAATGAGCAAGGAAGCACGCTGCTCACCACCCAGACCCGCATGAACCGCGCGCCGACCGCCAGCGTCGGACAGGCTGTTTCCGGCGTCGCCGGGACCGCCGTCACGATCGCCGGGCAGGCGTCGGACCCCGACGGCGACGCTCTCTCGTACCTCTGGTCCCAGGTCAGCGGAACCAGCGTCACCATCACCAACGCCAACGCGGCGTCGGCCTCCTTCACCCCGGCCGCGGCCGGGACCTTCGTGTTCAAGCTGACTGTCGCCGATCCGCTCGGCGAGCGCGGCTCGGCCGAGCTGACCGTCACCGTGACCGCCCAGGCCAGCACCAACCAGGCCCCGACGGCCAATGCCGGCAATGACCAGACCGTGAACACCAACACCCAGGTGACCTTGACCGGCGCCGGCAGCGATCCGAACACAGGGGACACTCTGACCTATACCTGGACTCAGGTCTCCAACTCGGCCCCCACCGTCACCCTGGGCGGTACGGGCCGGATTCGCACCTTCACGCCGTCGACGGCCGGAACGTACGTCTTCACGTTGACCGTGAGCGACGGAACCCTGTCTGCCACCGACAACGTGACCGTCACGGTCAACCAGCAGCAGCAGTTGCACACGGCCCCGGAAGTCGCGGCCGCCGCCGCGCCCTCGCCGCTCCTGGCAGCCAGCGCCACGCCTTCGGTGGCGGTCCAGACGAACGTCACGCTGCGGGTCACGGTTCAGAAGCTCTACGACGGCGCGACGGTTTCGTCCTACCTCTGGGAGCAGACGTCCCCCGCCTCGCCACTCCTCACCATCAACAACGCGAGCGCCGCGATTGCCAACGTGACGCCGGCCACCGTCGGGAGCTACACCTTCCGGGTCACCGTGTCCGACAACCAGGGCGGCGTCGCCACGTCGTCCGTGAACCTGACGGTGACGCCCGCCAATGTCAAGCCCATCGCCAACGCGGGCCCCGCCCAGTTCGGCGTCGGCTATGACACGCTCGTAACGCTCAACGGTGCCCTGTCCAGCGACCCTGACGGAGCTACCCCCACCTTCAAGTGGACCCAGTCTGCCTCCGACAAGAAGAAGGTCACTCTTCAGGGCGCGACCACGGCCAACCCGACCTTCGTCACGACCGGCATCGCCGGCATCTACGAGGCCTCCGGGTACACCTTCACAGCCTCCGAGTACGGCGTGGTTGCAATGCCGAGCAACGCCGCGGGAATCTACAACTTCACACTGACCGTCCAGGATTCCCTGGGACTGACGGCAACCAACACCGTCGAGGTCTTCAGCGCCTGGCGCAACAACGGCACGACCAGCGGTGAGGTCGGAGCGCACGTCTACTTCGTCGCTCCGATCACCCAGTCCTACAACTGGACGCTCACAGGCCCGACCGGGTCGACGGCCCAGCTCAGTGGCGCCAACACTCGGTTCCCGAAACTGGTTCCGGACAAGTCCGGTATCTACACCGTCAAGGAAGGCAATCGCGCCCCGATCAAGTACAACGCCAGCACGTTCGCTGGACAGAGCAACTGCGCGGGTTGCCACGGCCCCGACACTTCCCTGCCCGACAAGGTCACGTCGTTCAACGGCACGATCCACGCGACTCTCTTGAAGAGCCGCCTCAATCGTGCCGGCGCAGTCACCCTCTCGACGCTCCGGAGCCGGACGGTCGGATTCAATCCCACCGTGACGGCAGTCAGCGGCTGGGACGACGACTACGCGAAAGCCCAGTCGAACGGGTTCTCGTTCCCGGCGTCTCTTCCGCTCAACTACTACGACACCACGTTCCCGGCGGAGCTGAAAGCCCTCGGCAACCAGCAGTGCGAGACCTGCCACGGGCCTGGTACCAACCACTTCGGAAACAAGCAGAAGATCGCCAAGACCTACTCCGCGGCTGTCTGTGGCCAGTGTCACGGCACGCAGCCGGCCGAGCTGGCCAAGGCCAAGCACAACGGCATCGTTGCCAGCCCTGCTGGCAGAGCGAACATTAGCACCGGGGCCGGGTGTACGGCCTGCCACAACGGTCCGGCCTACGTCGCGGTGACGTCGGCCTTCCCCACCACCGGTACGATCAAGAAGTGGAGCAACACCACGGACTGGATGAGCGTCGCCGATTCGAACAAGACGACCACCGGGTTCGGCGCCTCGGCGCACACCTGCGCCGTCTGTCACGACCCGCACGCAAGCCCCAAGGGCTCGCTCGTCGACTTCCAGCTGCGCGTGTTCGACCGGGACATCACGCTGATCGACAACAAGACGATCGTCTCCAAGACGGGCGCCTCCGCGACCTGCATCACCTGCCACCACGCCAGGACGTCGGCCTCGACCATCCCGGTCACGACCGTAACGGCTGTCAGCGGCAACAACTACGGTTCGCGGCTCGGCATGCACTACAGCCCGCAGGCCGATGTGCTCTTCGGCGTCAACGGCTCGGAGTTCACGGGCGAGCAGTACTCCAATTCTGAGCACAAGAACGTCGTCGAGGGTCTCTGCGTCGAGTGCCACATGGCCACGGACGCTCCCCGAGGCACGCCTTCGGAGGCCGGCGGCCACACCTGGAAGATGAAGAAGGCCAGTGGTGAGAGCAACGTCGGTCCGGCTTGCACCAAGTGTCACACCGATCTGATCACCTACGATCGCACCGCGCGCGCCGACTACGACGGCGACGGCAAGGTCGAAGGCATCCAGACCGAGGTCCACGGCCTGCTCGATGAGATCGACGAGGCCATGGAGGTCGCCACGGTACCGGTGACCATCACCACCACCACCAACGGCGTTCAATCGGTTGTCACCAAGAGCGCCTGGGCTCACTACAAGTTGACCGAGTATGCCTACAAGCTCACCCCCGATCAGATGAAGGTGGCCTGGAACTGGCGCCTCATCGAAGAGGACCGGAGCTTCGGCGTCCACAACGCTGCCTACACCGTCCAGCTGCTGCAGAAGAGCTACAAGCTCGCGACGGGACACGACATCCCGAACGCGGTCTTGCGGCCAGCCCGTAAGATGTAGCGGGCCGGCAACTCTGTAATCCGTCCCCCCGGAGCGGGCAACCGCTCCGGGGGTTTTCGTCTGGGCGCAAATCCGTGCCCCAGCCCCAGCCCCAGCCCCAGCCCCAGCCCCAGCCCCAGCCCCAGCCCGTGCCCCACCCCCACCCTCCCATCCGCTCATCCTGAGCCCTTCGGCATGCTCAGGACATGCTTATCGAAGGATGCCCGCCGAGGTGGGCTACCCTACATGAGGCCGTTCTTTGTCTACATTCTGCGTTGCGTGGACGGCTCCTACTACGTTGGGCATACCGACGATCTCGAACTGAGGCTTGCTCAGCCAGTGTCCGGGGCGGTTCCGGGTTACACGGAATCGCGAAGGCCCGCGGAGCTGATCTACCAGTGCGCGTTCGAGTCGCGTCAAGATGCCTTTGAGCGCGAGCGCCAGATCAAGGGCTGGTCGAGGGCCAAGAAGGAGGCCCTGATCGCCGAGCGCTGGGAAAAGCTGCCCCAGCTCTCCGCGAGCCGAAAGCCGGGGAGCCGCTGAGGCACCTCGAGGGTCATCCTTCGGCATGCTCAGGACATGCTTGTCGAAGGATGGACTTCGCAGTCCGCCCCCTCGTCGCTGCCGCTGATCCTACTTCTCCTTGCCGGTCAGCCAGGTCCAGTTCATGGGGAAGAAGCCGGGCTTGAGGTGGACCTGGTAGAAGTGCCAGAGGAAGACGGACGCGGTGGCGAGAATCGCCTCGAAGCCGTGGACCAGCTGCACAATGAAGAGACCGCCCTTGGGCAGCCAGGCGGCGGCGGCCACGGGGAACCAGAGCATCAGGCCCGTCAGGCCCATGACTCCCAGTCCCCAGGCGAAAGCCCAGTACTCGACCTTCTCGATCCAGCCGTACTTGCCGGCGCGCTTGGGCGCCTCGTCGCGCAGCAGTAGGAACGTGCGCACTTGCTCCCGGAACTCGATGAAGTCGTCGAGCGCGGGCATCATCGACAACGGCATTTGCCCGCGGACATTGAGCCCCCAGAGCCAGCCGATGTGCCAGAGCGTCGCCAGGATCATGAGCGTGCCGGCGACCCGGTGGACCAGTGCGGCCGTCTCGACCCCGCCGAAGAGCGCCAGCAGCCGGGTCTCGGAATCGAGGCTTCCCGCAAGCAGCGGCAGGCCCGTGAGCACCAGCGCGACGAACGTCAGGATGATGACGAAGTGCTGCACGCGCTGCGAGCGAGTGAAACGCTCCTCCGGGTCGATATGCGGATGCGGAAGCGGACGCCGCAAGAGCTTCCTGGCTACCAGCGAGAAGAGCTCCAGTGCGATCATCGCGCCGAAGAAAAGAAGCGTGAACACGATCAAGGCCGAGTAGATACGGCTCACCAGCGTCGCCGCCGGCGCGTGCTTGTCGTCGATCGGATCGTGCGAGAAGGTGAGCGAGAACATCCGCGTGGCGCCCTCGTGGCACCGCGCGCAGACCTGCGCCCGGTTCGCCAGGCTGAGCTCCGAGGCCGCGGACGCGGGCGACGTGATTCGGTGGGAGCCATGGCAGTCGACGCACCCAGGCGATTTCTTGCTTCCGAGCATCCGCTTCTGGCCGTGGACGCTGCTTTCGTAACTCTTCCAGACCGCGGTCGGCAGACCCAGGCGGCTCTGCATCGCCTTGTTCTCGTGGCAGCGGCTGCAGACGTCCTCTGGCTCCTGCCCGGGAGCACGCTTGGTCATGACGTGCGGCTCTCCGTGACAGGCCTTGCAGTCCTTCTGGAAGGCCTTCACACCCTGGAGGCCGGCTATCCTGTGGACGCTTCCAGCGAATCCCTTGGCGGCGTTCTCATGGCATCCGACACAGGAGGCAAACGGCCCGGCCGGCGCGGTCGTGTGGGGGTACTCCGCCATCCCGGTATGGCAGTCCAGACACGACTGCTGCCCGTGCGCCGACCTGGAGAATGAGTCGAGCCGGCCGGCGTCCCACGTGTCATGGCACTCCAGACACGCGGCCGCCCCCGGCTTGGCTTCCTCACCCAGCGCGGCCGTCTGGCCCGCCAAGGCGAGCCAGACGGCCACCGCACCCAGGACCCAGGACCGCGACATCATCGGCGCACTCATGAGGATTCGACCTCCAGGCCGCGAGCCTGCCCGCACCCTGCGGAGCCTACGCGGCGTTTTCGCTCCGGTGGAGCTTGGCGATGGCCCAGGACGACAGCGCGCCCACGGCCGAGCCAGCTACCACGAACAGGAACCAGACGCTGACCATCCCGATGGCCATCCCGACCAGCACGAGGTACCCGCCGATCCCGCCCTGCTCCACGGGCGCCCCCGTCAGCGTCGTGCCGATCAACACTCCCAGATACCCGCCGTACAACAGCGCTGGAACCAGTCCCGCGGCCAGGAACATGACCGTACCAACCATCGCACCGATCCAAACGCTCTTCTCTTTGACTTCCTGCATCTTGCTCACCTCCGGTACGGCGATGAGCAGTACACGCGGCGGGCCAACTTTGAGAAGCCGCATCGATAAAGGGTTTTATGGGTTTCGTCCCGATCTTCCCTGTCGCCCGAACGCGACGTCTGCGAGCGTGGCGAACGTCCTGCTCCAGCCGCAGTGCGTCATGAGCCGGTGTCGCCGTCCGGCGACACCCGAGTCGTGCCGCGGCGACGTTCACGCCTCGCCTCCCTTCTGCAGCCCGTGGCGCGTGAGCCACTTGTAGAGCGTGGCCCGGTGGACGCCGGCCATCCGCGACGCGGACGCGATGCTGCCGCCCGCGGCCTCCAGGAGCCGGCTCAAGTACGCCTTCTCGAAGGCGTCCCGCGCGGCCTCCCAGCCGTTGCCCTGTGCGGCCGGTAAGTTCGCGCCGCCACCCAGCAGCTCGGCCGGCAGATCGGCTCGCCGGACGAAGTTCCCCGAGGCGACCAGCACGCTGCGTTCGATGACGTTTTCCAGCTGCCGGACATTGCCCGGCCACGGGTAGCTCTGCAGGAACTCGACGACGTCGTCGGCGAGCTCGAGCGGACCTGCGCCGAACTTGGCCGAGTAGTGCGTCAGGAACTCCGCCGCCAGCGCCGGGATGTCCTCCCGGCGGTCTCGAAGCGGCGGCAGCGGAACCGTCACGACGTTGATGCGGTAGAAGAGATCCGCGCGGAAGCCGCCGCGCGTCACCAGCGCGCCGAGGTCCTGGTTCGTCGCGCAGAGGATTCTCGCCTCGCACCGCGCCAGCCGGTGGCTGCCCACGGGGTAGTACTCCCCGCTCTGCAGCACCCGCAGGAGCTTCGGCTGCAGCGCCAGCGCGAGGTCCCCGATCTCGTCCAGGAACAGCGTCCCCCCGGACGCCTCGGCCAGAAATCCCCGGTGGTCGGAGCTCGCCCCCGAGAAGGCCCCCTTCACGTGGCCGAAGAGCTCGCTTTCCAGCAGCGTCTCGGCGATGGCGCAGCAGTTGAGCGAGACGAACGGATGGTCCGCGCGCCGCGAAAGCGAATGGATCAGCCGGGCGATCCGGTCCTTGCCCGTGCCGGTTTCCCCCGTGATGAGCACGGTGACGTCGGCGGGCGCGATCTTCTGCACCAGCGTGACCGCCGCTCGCATCGGTCCGCTGCGGGCGACCACGCCGGCCAGCGCCTCGCGGCGAATGCGCTCCTTGAGCTGCACGTTCTCCCGGGCCAGGTCCCGCTGCTTGAGCGCCCGCTCGATGAGCAGCTTCACCTCCTCTGGTTCGAACGGTTTCTTGATGTAGTCGACTGCCCCCAGCCTCATCGCCTCCACGGCGGTGTCCACCGTGGCGAACGCCGTGACCACGATCACCGGCAGTTCGGGTTCGATGGCGTGGATCTCCTGCAACCCTTGCAGGCCGTCCATCCCGGGCATCTTGAGATCCGTCAGCACGATGTCGATGCCGCCGCGCCGAACGGACTCGAGCGCGCTTCTCACTCCGGCATGCGCGTCGACGTCGTACCCGGCCGCGCCCAGGAAGCGCGTGAAGAGACTGCGCGCGCTCTCCAGGTCGTCGATGACCAGCACGCGTGTCACAGCGCCACCACCTCGTTCAGTCTCCCCTGGATCGGCAGCTCCATCACGACCCGGGTCCCCGCGCCCGCGGAGCTAGCGATGTGAATGGTGCCGTCGTGCTGCTCCAGGATGCGGTGGGCAATCGCCAGGCCCAGCCCGGTTCCCTCGCCCGGGCCCTTGGTCGTGAAGAACGGGTCGAAGACCTTGGGCAGGAACTCCTCCGGGATGCCGGGGCCGGTGTCCTCCACGCAGATCGCAATCCTCTCCGTCGGGACGCGCCGTGCGGTCACCGTCAGCGTGCCGCCCCGCTTCATGGCCTGGACGGCGTTGTGCATGACATTGAAGAGCGCCTGCTCGAGCATCACGGAGTCGCAGACGATCACGGGCAGCTCCTCTTCCAGCTCCCGCACCAGCCGCACGTCCTGCTTCTGCATCGGCAGCGCCAGGACCGAAAGGCAGCTCTCCAGGATCTCCTCCACGCTGCCCGGCCGTGGCTTGAGCGCCGCCGGCCGCGCGAACATCAGGAAACGCGAGATCAGCTCGGAGGCGCGCTGGCACTCCCGCCGCACAATCGTCAGATCGTCGGCCAGCTCGTGCTGCTCCCCGAGCTCCACCTGCATCACCGAGGTGTACCCGGCGATGCTGTTGAGGAGGTTGTTCAACTCGTGCGCCAGGCCCGCCGATAGCGTCCCCAGGGCCGCCAGCCGCTCGGAACGCCGAACGTCGCCTGCCAGGTTGGCGTTGGCGCGGTTCAGGTCCTCCACCAGCCGGTCGATCTCGGAGCGCTGGTTCCTGAGCGAGGCGACCAGGTTGTTGAACTGCGCCGTGAACGTGCCCATCTCGTCTCCCTCCGGGACCGGCACGCGGACGTCGAGGTTGCCGGCTTCGACCTGCGCCGCGGCGGCGGCGATGCGGGAGAGCGGCAGCGTGATGCGCCGGACGTAGACGGCGGAGAGGACGCCCGCGACAACGGTCCAGAAGACGGCGTTCAGCAACGCCAGCCGGACGAAGTTCATCGCCGACTCGTCGCCCAGATGCTCGAAGTCATGGCCGGCGTGCGCCCCGGCCCAGGCCATCACCATCGCGATGCTGACGACGACGACCACCCCCGAGACCATCACAGCCAGCTTCCATGACAGCGGAATGTTCACGTCCCAAGGGCTCGCAAGGAGTGTGCCTCGGTTGCGCCTCGAGCCAGCGAGTCCGGCCCGCGGCCGTGCGGACGCGTCACCAGGCGACCCGGGTCACTGTTGGGGGCAAGGGGGGACTTTTAGGCCGCGGTGAACGTGTCCGGCCAACTGCCACTCGCGTGCCGCTACTCCCGCTTCTGGAGCGATCATGCTTGTAACTTTCCCGTCACATTGACGCTGGACTCGAATTTGCAGTGTTCAAGTCCCATTTCATCAACTAGAGTCTTCGCGAACGCATGGGACGTTAGAGTACCTACCGCGGGTAGATCCCAAGGAGAGTGGAGCAAATGTCGAGCAGCAGTTCAGGCCAAACTCATAACCACAGCCTGTTGGCGGTGCTGGTCGTTCTTGCAGTCACCTGCACGTCCTGTGGCGGAGGGGGCGGGGGGAGCGGCTCCACGGCCGGTAGCGTGGCCTTGACCAGTCTGTCGCTCGAGCAGGCGCTGGCCCAGCTGCGCGCCAATGGCATCGGCAACCCGACTGCGAGCCTCTCGGTGACCGGCGGCATCAGCGGCAACGTCTCCAAGCTGGTCGCCAAGGCAGGCGCGGCTCCGAAGGTCGAACCGGCCTCGCTCGCCACGATCGCCACCGACCGCGGCGGATACTCCATCCGCACCGACGCGGCCGGCAACTTCAGCCTTTCTCTGCCGGCCTCGATTTACACCTTCACGATCTCCATTCCCGGTTACCGCACGCTGACCCTGCGGGACGTCCCTGTCCTCAAGGACTCGATCACCTCGCTGGGTGCACTCAAAACCCTCGACCCCCTCGGCACGGCGGACACCGACACGATCGATCCGGCCCGCCCGGTCGCCAAGGCATTCGTCGGGGCCGGCCGTTGCCGCGCCTGCCACACGTCGCACTACGACGCCTTCAACGCCACAAAGCACACCAAGCCGATTCGCAACATCAACGATCCCGTCGAAAAGGCCAACGGCTTCGACGTCGTCGCCGACTTCTCCGCGGATTCGGGCTCGAACGTCCGCACCCTCTCCTTCACCGACACGGCCGTCGGCACCCAGCCGGTCAAGATCGAGCTGAGCAAGACAGCGGAGAACCGCTACTTCGTCGCCCTGGTCGACCGCTCCAACGGCACCAAGCACACCTACGAGGCGCTCCGCACCCACGGCGGCACGGGCGACTGGAAGCAGCGCTTCCAGACCCGCATCGGCGGCAGCTGGTACACCTTGCCCATCCAGTGGAATGAGAAGGAGACCGCCGCGTCCAAGAAGTGGGTCAAGTACAACGTCGGCGACTGGTTCGACGCCAGCGGCAACGTCCGCAAGCACAACGCCACGCGCAACGGCGTGCTGACCGAGGTCTTCGGCCCGGCCCAGCACAACTCCTATGAGCGCAAGTGCTTCGGCTGCCACGGCACGATGCAGGGCATCAAGCGGGTCGACGCCGCCGCTTCCGTCGCGGGCGAGGGCGATGTCGGTGACTACGTGGCCGAGTACAGCTCGCTCGTGGTGAGCTGCGAGAACTGCCACGGCCCCGGCTATCCGCACGTCGACACCCAGAACCCCAACGACATCGTCAATCCGAGCAAGTCGGCCGTCCGAACCAACAAGCTCTCCTACGCTCGTGCCAACGAGGTCTGCGGCCAGTGCCACATCCGCGGCGAAAGCATCTACACGGCTCCATCCGTTGCCGGCCTTACCGAGACCACCGCGCAGCGCAAGTACGAGTACCCCTGGACCGCGGACAATAAGCCGTACCGGCTGGGCAACGACCTGCTCGCCACGTCCTACGACATCGAGGGTACCAGCAAGTACTGGAATCCCAAGTACACGCGCAACGTCCACTCCTTCCAGCACCACCAGCAGTGGCTGGATAACGAGAGGGGCGCGCACGGCTTCGAGGCCGCGCAGGTCACCTGCTTCGACTGCCACGACCCGCACGGCAACCGCTCCGGCGGCCGCAAGCACCAGCTCCTGGCAAGCACCGACGACAACGCGCTCTGTCTGCGCTGTCACGGAAAGGACGGCCGCGCCCAGACGCGGTTCCTGCTGCCGGGCGAGAGCTCGACGAACTCCAGCATCAAGCTGGTCACCGAACACACCAAGCACAGCTACAACCCGACAGGTTCCGGCGGACCGGTCGCCAGCCGCTGCACCGCCTGCCACATGCAGAAAACGGCTTCCAGCGCTTTGCGCTACGACATCTCCGACCACACGCAGCGGATCATCAAGCCGGTGGAGAGCCTCGACATGGCCGACAACGGCGGCGACAAGTCGGCCGGGTTGGTCATCCCGCACTCCTGCGCTTCGAGCACGGTCGGTTGCCATAACAGCTCCAGCTTCCCTGGCGGCGATTTCTTCGTCGGCACGGGCGATGTCCGGACCGATTCGAGCGCCCGTGGCAAGCTGGTCGCGGCTGTCAACGGCTACGAGTCGAAGTTCGGCAGCCGCAAGGCCGTCGGGACCAACGTCGCCGGCCAGCTCGGCACCCTGGAGGGCACCGTCACTCTGGGCGGTGTCCCGATGGAAGGCGTCCGCGTGATGGCCGACCGGGGCGAGGACTTCGACGAGACCGCCGAGGACGGCAAGTTCCGGCTGCTTCTGCCGAAGGGGACCTACAACCTCTTTGCGGTGCATCCCTCCTTCAAGACGACCTCGCTGGAGGCCGTGCTCGTGACTAGCGGCGCCGTCAATGGCAACCTCAAGCTGGTCCTCGGCGCCCTGGGTACCGGAGAGACGCAGTTCGCCGGCTCGCAGAAGTGCAAGACCTGCCATGCCGACTATTACAACCGCTGGCAGAAGACCCTGCATAACAGGGGCATCCGCTACATCGACGCCGCCGACGATCGCGATCCGCGGTTCCTGGTCGTGGCCGACTTCGGTGCCGAGGGAGTCGGTCGCACGATTCGCTCCACCGAGTCCGATTTCTCGGCGCTCGGAACGGCGCAGATCCGGCTGCTCAAGCAGAACGGCGTCTACACCGTCACCCTCGTGAATGGCGACAGCAGCATCGCTGGAACGTACACCGTGCTGCGCACTTACGGCGGCGGTCGTGGCGACTGGAAACAGCGCTTCCTGGTCAAGATCGGAAACAGCAGTTACATCCTCCCCATCCAGTGGAGCGAGTACGGACCGGTCGGGCCGACCAAGAACCCCCGCTTCAAGACTTACAACCTGACCAACTGGTTCAACACCACCACCAAGGTCTTCTCTACTCCGGCCAAGGCCAAGAGCTTCGAGTACCAGTGCACGGCCTGTCACGCTACCGGTATCGAGGTCGAGTATCGCCAGGCGGCCAACGAGGCGTTCACGAAGTTCTCCGAGATGAACACCGGCTGCGAGAAGTGTCACGGACCCGGCGGCAGCCATTACCGCACGGGCGACGCAACCAAGATTCTCAATCCCGACAAGTTCGCCACGGCCATCCGGAAGCTCGATACCTGTGGGCAGTGTCACTCCAGAGGCAACTCGGCGGTCAAGCCCGACGGAGCGGCGGCCACCGAGTACGGCGTGCAGAGCCGCACGGAGGCGCAGACCGGGGTCTTCCGGCTCGGGCTTTACAGCGTGCTCGAGACCGCTCCTGTCTTCACGACGTTCTTCTCGAACGCGGTGACAACCCTCGACGACCGCTACTGGAACTCGGCCACCTGGACGGTCACCTCGTCCACGGCGGACGTCAGCTTCGTGCCGGTAACGACCCAGCGGCGCGTCTCGATCAAGCACCACCAGCAAGCCAACGACCTCCAGGCGAGCGTCCATTTCGCCGCGGGCGTCACCTGCTGGGCGTGCCACGACGCCCACGGTACTTCGAACAAGGCCAACCTCAAGCTGCCCGATGGCAACCTGATCGTCAACGGCCAGATCAACGAGCAAAGCCTCTGCTTGTCGTGCCACGGTCCTTCGGCGAGTGCTTCCGCCGCCACCCAGCGCTTCACGAGCGTCGCAAGCCTCAGGACCCACATCACCGGAGGCGTAGGTGCACACCAGGACGCCGAGGCGCAGTTCAGCTGCACGGCCTGCCATATGCCCAGGACCGCGCAGACGGTGGAGAAGTGGGACATCGCCAGTCACACGTTCCAGCCGATCGACCCGCAGGTGAGTCTCAACATGTGGCTCTCGGGCGGCAACGGAAACACGGACCCGACCCGCAAGGGCGTCGGCTCGACGGCGTCGACCGACGTGATCTACAACGCCTGCACCAGCTGTCACTCCGACCGGAAAGGTAGCCTGAACGCGCTCAAGCTGGGCGTGCAGGTCTACAAGGTATTCCGCACCGGCGGCGGCGGAACGATCCAGTAGCAAAGACGCGAGGCCCGGGGCGAAAGCCCCGGGCCTCTTTCTGCCGGTGGGCTCCTTCGACACGCCCGCTTCGCGGTCTGCTCAGGATGACCCTTCGAAACGCCCGCTGCGCGGTCTGCTCAGGATGAGCGGGGGGGGGGGCAGCGCCAAGGCCGAAGTAGTGTAGCCCCGCCACCTACTGACTACTGGCTACTGACTACTGTCTTCTCTCTTCCCTCTCCGACCATTCCGCGCGCGATGCGGTGCGCTTTCTCGGCCAGGGCGCGCTCGTCGGCGCGGACCAGGCGGCCGTCCTCCACGACTAGCTCGCCGTTGACCATCACGGCGCGCGCGATGTGGCTGTCCCCGGCAAAGAGCAGCGCGGCCAGCGGGTCATGAAGCGCGCCGGCGAAACCAAGGCCCGAGACGTCCCAGAGCACCAGGTCGGCGGCCTTGCCAGGCTCGAGCGTCCCGATATCGTCCCTCCCCAAGACGCGGGCCCCGCCCCGGCAGGCCATCCGGAACACGGCCTCGGCAGGCATCGAGCCGACGCCGCTGGCGATGCGGTGCACCAGCAGGCAGCTCCTCAGCTCGCCCAGCATGTCGCTCGAGTCGTTGCTGGCGCTCCCGTCGACGCCTAGCCCCACCGGAACACCCGCGTCCAGCATCTTTCGAATCGGCGCGATGCCGCTCCCCAGCCTCAGATTCGACGTGGGGCAGTGGCCGACCCCCGTACCCGTGCGCGCCATCTTCGCTATTTCCTCGTCGTTCAGATGGATCGCGTGCGCGTACCAGATGTCCTCCCCCAGCCACTCCAGCTCTTCCATCAACGCCAGCGGACGCTTCCCGAACTTCTCGAGACAGAAGTTCTCCTCATCGAGCGTCTCGGCCAGATGCGTATGGCACCTCAGCTGACGCTGGCGCGCGAAGCGCACAGTCTCCCGCATCAGCTCCTTGGTTACCGAAAACGGCGAGCAGGGGCTCAGTCCGACGCGGCACATGCTGAACGGCGCCGGATCGTGGTAGCGCGCCACCACGCGCTCGCAGTCCGCCAGGATGGCGTCCTCGTCCTGCGTCACGTGGTCCGGCGGCAACCCGCCCTTCGAGCGGCCGAGCGACATGCTCCCGCGCGTGGGATGGAACCGGATGCCGAGCGTTCGCGCCGCGTCGATGGTCCGATCCAGCAAGTCCCCAGGTTGCGACTGCGGGAACAGGTAGAAGTGGTCGGTGGTGGTCGTGCACCCCGTCAGCAGGAGCTCTCCCATTCCCACCATCGCCCCGATCTCGACGGCTTCGGGAGTCAGGTTCTGCCAGACCGTGTAGAGGTGCGTGAGCCAGCCGAAGAGCGCCTCGTCCTGGACCGCCGGGAGCGCGCGCGTCAGCGTCTGGAACATGTGGTGGTGACAGTTGACGAATCCCGGCAAGACCACGCACCCCGCCGCGTCCACGATGCGGTCCGCCGGTCGCGACAGCGATTTGCCGACCTCGACGATCCGGTTGCCTTCGATGTAGACGTCACCGCCCGCCACCGTCCGCGCCGCGTCGTCCAGCGTCGCCACGAGCAGGGCGTTCTTCACCAGCGTCGTTCGTGTAGTCACGAGCACCTCCGTCGAGTGGCCCATCTTCGCACTCTGGCCCGCAGAATGGAAAGACTCAACCAGGCCCGAGGGCGAGCCGTTTGCAACCGACCGCCGCCGCTCGTGCAAGGTTGCGCGTGGCCGTCAGCGCCCGGCCGAGAGCGTGCGCACCGCAGGGCCCCCCCCAGACACTCTCCTCCCGCTCCAGCTTCCCTCCCTGCAGCGAGTGCACGGCCCGGACCAGCTCGTCGAAGAGCCCGAGGTGCGCCGAAGCGTAGCCGGGGGAGGCGCACAGGAAGACCAGCTCCGGCCACGGGCGCGGCAAAGCGTCCAGAAACTCCTGCATCCTCCGGCGCGCCGCCCGCTCCGAACACGGAAACGGCGCGAAATGGTCCCAGTCGAGCCCCAGCCCTTCGCCCGACCATCGATTCAGAGCCGACGGGTCGTTCCACTCCGAAAGCTCGAACGGGCGCCACTCGGCGGGCCCGGAGCTCCCCATGAGCCGCCAGGGCCACCGGCCCGATTCCTCGACCGTCAGGAACGTGCCGAGGTCGTCCTCGCGCCCCGCGTCCGGTTCGTGCAGCCAGTCGACTCTCTCGATCCATCCCTCCGCCACGGCGTGGGCCAGCACGTTGCCGCTGTCGATCGCACCACTTCCGTGGAGCCAGCCGCCCCGACGCCCCGCCCGGTCCACGACCCATCCCCGCATGTCGCAGTGCCGGTCGACGTGCAGGAACCGCATGCCGCGCCGTCCGTGGCGCCGCAGGCAGTCGAGCATCGCCTCCTGCTCGCGCGCGACGCAGAGCACTCGGCCGCTCATCCGTCCTGCTCCAGTGCCGCCTCGAGGGGCTGCAGCGCCCGCTCCCAGCCGAGCTCCCGGGCCACCCACTCCCGAGCGGCACCACCCATTCCCTCGCGAAGCGCGGCGTCGCCCAGTAGCTCCGAGATGGCCTGCCGCAGTGCCCCCGCATCGCCCGGCGGCACCAAGGCCCCGGTCTCGCCGTCCCGCACCAGCTCCTCGATCGCCGGCTGTCGCGTCGTGAGCACGCACCGCCCGCACGCCATCGCCTCGAGGATCGCGTTCGGGTAGCTCGCCGTTCCGTACGAGGAGACTCGCGGGAACACCAGCAGGTCGCAGCCACGGAAGAACACCCCTGGATCGCAGTAGCCTTCGATCCGCACGCCTCTCCCCACGCTCCGCCGCAGCGCCTCGGCCTCGGGGGAGTCGCTCAGCGCCAGTCGCAGCTCGAGCTCCCCTCGCTCCGCGAGCGGCCCGGCGGCTTCCAGCAACACCTCCAGCCCCTTCGCATGAGTCGCGTGGCCCAGGTAGCCCACCACCGGAGGACCCTCGGACCGTGGGCCCGAGTCTACCGGCGCGAACCGCTCGAGATCGACCCCGTGCCCCCCCGCGAAGACTTGCCGCGCCCCCGCCACTCGCATCCGCCCCGCCAGGTAGCGGCTGGTCGCCACGACACAATCGACCCGTCGAATCGCAATGCCTGTGGCCAGCTCGCCATTGAACAGCAGGTTAGGAAGGTGCTCCGTCAGCCAGATACCCGCCGGCGCCGCCTGCAGCGCATACGAATCAGTCCAGACCACCTGGATGAGGCGAGCCTCCGGCGCCAGCACGGATCGCAGCCACGCCGCGGGCAAGGCCGTGGTCGCCGTTTCCCAGAAGCAAACAATACGCTCGGGTCGAAAGTCCCCGAGCAGCCCGCGCGCCCGGCAAATCAGGCGGGCATAGCCGAGCGCGTACAAGAGCCGCTTCCAGCGACTCCGGTAGAGCGGGCTGGCGCTCCGAATCACCCTCAGGCCGTCGATCGTCTCCTCTGCGTCCCTCTCGCCCAGTCCCAGGCAGACGACGTCGTGGTGCCTCGCGAGCCTGCGCGCTGCCTCGCGAGCGTTGTTCTTCCCGGCCTCGTCCCACGGCGGACCGAAGTCGTTCACGAGGACGACGACTCTGCGCCGGGCACTCACCTCAGCGAGACCAGATAAAGCCCACCGATGACCATCAGCGCCCCCACCATGTTGGCCGTCGTGAACTTGTCACCGAACCAGAAGATTGCGATGGCCAGCGTCAGCAAGTGATTGGAGCTGAAGTAGAGATTTGCCCGGCTGAACGGGAAACGCGAAAGCACCGCCAGCCAGAGGTAGCTGCCGAGGAAGTAGCAGACGAACCCCCCGATGATGATCGGGTGCGTGAACGTCCGCCAGATCTCCGCCACGCCCTTGGCCAGGTGGACTCCGCCCAGGGCGTCGACCCCCATTTTCAACAGCGTCTGGGCCGAGACGCTCACCAGGATGCAGACCACCAGCAATCCGAAATCCGCCACGCCGCACGCTCCTCTCGCGCAAGGCCACGGGACGCTTACCCGGCTGCGAAGCTCCGCGCCGCCGCGGCCGTCCGGATCGCCGGAGTGCGCCGCGGGCCGCCTGGCCTGGCGTATTATACGTCGCACTCCGACCGCCCATCTCGTGCGCACCGTCTCCGACAAGCTCCACCGGTTCTGGCACCTTGCGCGCGCCGCCGAGGGGTTCCTTCGCGCGCGCGAGCGCCTCGGCTACCCCCCGACGCATCTCTGGATCGAGCCGACCAACGGCTGCAATCTGAAGTGCATCCACTGCCCGACCGGCATCGGCCTGGAGCGGGAGCGAGGCAGCATCGACTTCGCCCTGGTCGAGAAGCTCATCGCGGAGGCCCAATCGTTCCAGCCCCTGGTCTACTTCCACCTCGGCGGCGAATCGCTCCTGCACCCGCGACTGCCCGAGATGATCCGGCTGGCAGGCGCCTCCGGGCTGCCCACGGCCATGTTCACCAACGGCACGCTCCTCGATCGCCGCCGCGGCGAGCTGCTGCTCGAGAGCGGCCTCCAATGGCTCGGCATCTCCTTCGACGGGCTCGACGCTGCCACCTACGAACGCATTCGCCGGGGCGCCAGCTTCGAGCGCGTTCTCGGCAACGTCGTCGACTTTCTGGCGCTGAGGCGGGAGCGCGGCTCCCGGACGCCCTACACGTACATGAGCGTCGTCGACCTCTCGGCCGACGGCGGTGACCAGCTGCGGTCAGCCTGGGACGCCACCCGCACTCGATTGCGCGAAGCCGGGCTCGACCATCTCGAGCTGGCCGCGCCCCACACCTGGGCCGGATTGGCGCTCGACGCCCCCGATGCCGCGCCGCCCAGGCCGCCCACCCGTTGCCCGGCGCCTTGGAGCGGGCTGGCCATCCTCTGGAACGGGACGGCCGTGCCGTGCTGTATCGATATCGAGGGCCGCTTGCCGGTCGGGGATCTCAATCACAGCACCATCGAGGAGGTCTGGAACGGCCCCGCGCTAGCAGAGCTGCGCCGCGCGTTTCTCACCGGCCGCTGGGAAGCGCTCCCCCAGGTGTGCCGCGAGTGTCATGTCCCCCGCGAGCCGACCTGGGCCGGTATTCCCGTCAAGGCCTGGATCGAGCTGAAGGAGGAGCTCCTGGGCGTCGGATGACGGCCTCTCAGTGACCCGCACCAGCCGGCGCCGCATGCTCCCCCGACCGGCCGTCCGGTCGCTCGTTTCCAGGGACTGCGTCGGCACTTCCGCGACCGCCGGCCAGCAGCACGAGCGGCACGACCACGAAGCCCTCGCGCAGCAGGGGAAGGACCTCGAGCTTCGTGACCATCGCCGGCCTGGCCAGCTTGTGTTCCCGGACGAACGAGTAGGCCCAGTAGTAGCTGGCGGAGCCGTCTCGCGTCCGCCACTGGTGGGCGATCTGCTCGAAGGGCAGGTTGTGGCGCACGCTCCCCCGGGTCTCAGGCCTCAGCGCCGCGCCTTCCGCTGTGTCCTCGCCGGCTCGCAACGTCACTTTCTCGGTTCCTCCGCCTTCCAGCTCCAGCACGATGTCGGCCACGGGCTCCCCGTTTTCGATTCCCTCGGCGCCCAGCAAGTGGCTCACGAACTGGACCCTCTCGTAGGTGCTCTTGTCGGGCGGTCCCAGCGGGCGCGGGCCCGTGCGCCTCGAGAGCGGCCTATAGTCCAGCACGGCGGAGTGCCCGACCGAGGAAATGCGGCTCCACGTCTTGACTCTCGGGACTCTTGCGGCAGCGGACCATGACCAGTCTACGGCTCCCAGGTAGGCCCCCAGCAGCCAGACGATTCCCCGCGCGGGCAGCCCGCCTGGCAAAAGCAGCGGGGCCACTGCTCCGAGTGCGACAGCTCCCGAGACCGCCGCCATCGGCACGGCGTCTCCGCCCCGGCAGAGCAACTCCCGCACGGGTGCGCCGAACTCGCCGGAATTGAGCCGCAGGTGGCCCGGTTCGATGGCCGGCGACAGGAACCAGAGATGGCGGAGCTTCTCGGCCGTCGAAGTGTTCTCCGGCCTGGGCATCTGCTCGAAGGCCTGCTGCTTGATCATGAAGCGCATGTTCCCCAGGCAGGCGAGGACGAGCGCCGCGAGAGCAAGCTTCCGGTATCCCAGGTCCCGAGCCACCCACTGCAGGGCTCGTGCAAGCCAGAGAGCCGTGATCGCCGCGCAGTTGGCCAGGTAAACGGAGCCATAGAGCAGCTTGCCCCAGTAGACTTCGTAGGAGGAGACGATGGCGAGCTGTGCGGCGAGCATC
>JACQZN010000029.1 GCA_016213845.1 Candidatus Wallbacteria bacterium | reverse complement strand
GGGAACTCGCTCCTGTTGATGGGGGAGGGTGGGTTCTCCTACGACGGGATCGAGATCGAGAACCTGGAGCGCCGCCAGGTCGCGGTGCGCGTCTCGGGGGTGACCGGCCAGCTCGTCTTCGACATGAAGTGGGGCCGCCCCAGGGTGGACCTGGAGCTCGGCGGCATCCGCGTCAAGGGATGGAAGGGTCTCTACGCCGTGCAGCAGGCGGGCGGGCAGTGCGCCGTGAAGGTCGTCAGCGGGCGCGTCGAGGTCACGGACAAGCTGGGTCAATTCACTCTGGTTACCGAGGGCCAGAAGTACGCGTTCAAGGCAGGCGCATCGAAGGGCGAGACCGTCGCCTTCGACCCGACGTCCGAAGTCTGGAAGTAGCGCGACGGAAGGCGAGCAGCGAGGCCTAGAACCTCACGAGCTCGCCGGCGAGCCAGGCGATGGCGGAGAGGGCAGCGCAGATCGCCATCTTGGTGCGTTTGAAATCCTCCGTGAACGACTCCCCACGGGCCCTGGGCCACGGGGTCTCACGGCGCACCCGCTGCCAGCCCTGAAGCGTGATGAGCACGCAGACGGCCAGGGCGACCCACGGCTTGGAGCGGGACAGCTGGGCGTTGTCAGCGGTCACGAGATTGGTGAGAGCCGAGCCGAGCCCCACGCTGAAAGCCCAGCCGAAATGGAGCCAGACCATGTCGAAGTCGCCCGGTTCGGGCTCCGCGAACCTGGGCCGGGCGGGCTCAGCGGCAGGGCTTGGCGGGGGTATCTCCCTGGGATTGGTTTCCATAGGTGAGGAGCGCCCCCAATCCGCCCACGAACAGCCACGGGACGTTCAGGCCTCGATCGTAACCGATCGAGCCGGCGATCTGCTCCTCGGTGGCCATCAAGGGTTTGTCGAGGATCTTCGTACCGAAGCGGGTCGTGAAGCCGCTGATGCCGATCTTGGTGTGGTACTGGCCTCCGAACCACTTCCAGAAATCGCCGATGCCGATCTCGGCCGGGACGAAACTCTTGGCGGCGTCCGAGCCGGCCTTGACGACATACGTCGAGTAGCTCGGATCCAGGGGGGACAACCGGCCGAGGTGGACGACGCGGCGGAGGTAGTCGATCGGGTTGTACTTGCTCGTGAGCCAGTTTCCGGCCTTGGCGGAGGTGACCCAGACGCGCGCGTACTTGGAGGCGAAGTCGGAGCTGCGGATGGCGCGGTCCGTGTACGAGTATAGGTCCTTGGCGCCTTCGAAGAAGCGCCCGCCCACAGATGACGAGAGCCGGGTCAGGGCGGCCGTTCCCAGGTGGACGACGCTGTTGGTGAGGAATCGGAGCGCCGTGCCCTTCAGCGTGACGGTCTGGCCCTTGTAGGCTTCGTGGAACGTCTGGCCCGCGGTGTTGGCTGTGGCCACGAGCGCCGTACGGCCCGCGAAGGCGAGCTTGCCCGCGCCGGTGACGACGCGGGCGGCGCCGCCCGCCAGCACCGACGTGCCGCCCGCGAAGGCCGCGTCGGACAGTCCGTAGCCGCTGTTCCAGTAGTAATCGGAGAAGTTGTTGAATTTGTCCTGAGTGGCGTACTTGACTCCATAATCGGCCAGCACGCCCAGCAGGAAGTACCCGCCGATGACGACCGGCGCGATCAGCCCGAGCGGATCGGTGTAGCGGACGGGATTTGCGGCTGCGTAGGAGTACCGGTTGGAGCCGTCGAGGGCCCGGACGGGATCGGGCGAGAGGAACCTGCCGGTCTCGGGGTCGTACCAGCGGGCGCGCAGGTAGAGCAGCCCCGGAGCTGCGCCGCGCCTGGCCGCGAAGCCCAGAGGGGAGTGAGCGGGGGGAACGCCGTCACGCGACGAGCCGAAGGCCGTGTAGTGGCGCGATTCGAGTCGCGCGCCGCCGGAGCTCACTGTCTCGACGACGGAGTCGTTCTGGTCCGTGATGGCCCACTTCGGGCTGCCGCCCTGGTCGATATGGCCGTGATACCGGTCGGGTCCGGGCCCGTGAACGAACAGCCGCGAGAGCGCGCCGTCCGATCCGAGCTCGGCGTACGGATTGCCCCAGGGACCCCAGAGCTGCCGCAGGCTCTCCGAGCCATTCGTGGCCGTGCGCCAGCGATACCCGGCCGCTTCCAGCGGTTCGTAGCTGTGCGTGGTGACGGCCCCGTCCTCGCCGGTCACCGAGAGGAGCTGACCGCTCACGCTCCACGTGAACCGCACCGGCGCCTGCGCTCCGGAGCGCTGGATCGAGGCGAGCTGCCCGTCTGCCGTCCACGAGTAGGTGCGAGAGACCTCGCCCGGTCCCTGAGCGCTGACGAGCTGATCGGCGTCGTCGTACACGTAGACCGTCGTGCCGCCCGCCGTCGTCACGGAGGTCCGGTTCCCGGCCTTGTCGTAGGTGAACGCCTCGAACGGAAACCCCGCGTCCGGGTAATCGGCCCTCACCAGGCGGTCCAGCGCGTCATACGTGAAAGTCCGGGTGCCCTCTGCGTCTACGATGCTCGTGATGTTGTCTCGGCCATCCGCCGTGAAAGTCAGCGTGAGCGGCGTGGTCGAATCGGTCCGGCTGTAGGAGAAGGACGATATGTACCCGGACGGTTGGTACTCAAACGTCTGGGTGACCCCGCAAGGCAGAGCGATTGCCTCCCGCTGGCCGCGCGCGTTGTACCGGATGGTCAGAGGCGGCCCCGAGGGCGGCTGGATGGAGGTCATCCGGCCGAGCGCGTCATAGGTGTAGCTCTGCGTAGACTCGGCCGTGCCTTCGATCGAGACCTCCACCTGGGAGCCGTCGAGACTGTGCGCGAGGTTCAGACTGCTGCCGACGTGCGCGTGCCGGATCGCCAGGAGCCGCCCGCCGGCATCGAAGGTCTGCGATACGGCCGCGGTGGCGTCCGCCACGCCGGTCATGTGGCTGGCCGCGTCGTACGTCTGCTCCGCGATGCTCTCGACGGCGCCGGTCTCCAGGAAGTACGTCGTGGAGATCGGCCTCGCCAGGACGTCCAGGGCGACCCTGACCTTGCGGCCGCTGGGCAGGTCCTCGCCGACGGAGTTGCCGTCCGCGTCATAGAGGTAGCTTCGGATCCGGCCCAGCGGGTCGGTTTCGCGGATCGGCCGGTTGTTGCCGTCGTACTCGAACCGCCACGTCTTGCCGCGGCCATTGGTGATGGCCACGGGATTGCCCGCTGCGTCATAGGCGTAACGCACCGTGGTCTCGGCCGGCGTACCCGACCCACGCGTCGAGGACGTCATTCGCCCCTGGAGGTCGTAGACGTACTCGTCGCGTACCTGCGCCGGCGTGCCGGCGGCGCGCGTGAAGGCAGTGGTCCGGCCTTCGCCGTCCAGTTCGTAGGCGGTCCGCACGCCGTTCGGATCGACCGTGGCGACCCGCCGGTCCAGGTCGTCGTATTCGATGCGCTGTCCCAGGCCGGTCGCGTCACGCGTGGCCACGACCTCACCCGTCGGTCCGTAGTCGGTCTCGGAGCGCTCGCCCAGCTCGTTCACCGTGGCAGTCAGCAGCCCGCGGGCGTCGTAGGCGAGGGTGGTGGTCGTGCCTCGGTGGCCCGTCACGCTCGTCACGTCGCCGCGGCTGTTGTAGCGGTAGCGCGTTTCGCGCCCCAGCGGGTCTCTCCAGCTCACGAGCCGGCCTTCGAAACCGCGCGTGTACTGCAGTGTCCTGCCCATCTGATCGGTCCAGCGGACCGGGTTCCCCTCGCCGTCGTACTCGACCCCAACGGAGTTTCCCAGTCCGTCGGTCTCCCGGGTCATGTTGCCTTCGAAGTCGTACTCCCGACGCGTCGTGACGCCTCGCGCGTCGGTCTCCTCGGTGAGCCGGCCGTTGGCGTCGTAGGCATGACGGCGGGTTTGTCCCAGTGGGTCGGTCAGCGACTCGAGCAGGCCCGCTGCGTTGTACGTCCGCCGGGTGCGCTTGCCGCGCTCGTCGATCGTGTCCAGCAGGCTGCCCATTGCGTCATAGGTGTAGCGCAGCTTTCCGCCAACGGGATTGTCGATGCCGGTCAGCCGGTTGAAAGGATCGTAGGAGAAGAGAGTCGTGGCGCCGACCTCGTCGGTGTAGCTGGTGATGTTGTTCTCGGCGTCATAGGTCCAGCGCGTGGTGGTGCCGAGCGGATCGGTTTGCGTCAGGACGAAGCCGGCTGGGTTGTACGTGAAGGACGTGGCCTTGCCGCGGGCGTCGACGGCACGCGTGACCCGGCCCAGGATGTCGTACTCGCGGCGCGAGATGTTTCCAGATTGGTCCGTGATCGAAGCCAGGTTGCCGCGCGCATCGTAGGCGAAGCGCGTGACTGCGCCGTCGGGCTCCGTGACGCTGGTGAGGTAGCCGCGGGCATCGTAGCCGAAGCGCGTGGTCCCGTCGGGTGTCGTGCGGGTGAGACGGTTGCCTCGGTCGTCATAGGTGGAGGTCGAGACGAAGCCGTTGTAGTCCGTCCGGCGGGTCTGGGTGTTGAAGCGCGGGTCGAACTCGGCGGAAGTGATCTCGCCGCGCCGGTTGGAGACGCTGGTGATGTTGCCGGCGCCGTCGTAGCCGTAGCGGATCGTGCGCCCGTCGCGGTCGGTGTAGCCTTCGAGTCTCCCCTGTTCGGTCCAGCTCTGGCGGATCGCGCCCCTGGGGTCCGAGATCGACACGAGCCGGCCTGAAAGGTCGTACTGGTAGAGAATCCGGGTTCCGCGGGCGTTGGTGAGGGTCGTGGCGTTGTCGCCGTAGGAGTAGGTGTAGGTGCCACCCTCCAGGAACTGGGAGATGACGCGGTTCTTCGAGTCGTAGGTGTTGGTCAGCCAGGTGACGCCGTTGGCGTTGGTGACGGAGTTCAATCGGCCTTTCGAGTCGTAGGAGTAACGGACGGCCTGGCCGGCGCGGTTCACGAATTTCACGAGGTTGTCGCTGGTGTCGTAGGCGTAGCGCATCACGCCGCCGGCCGGGTCGGTGATGGTCGCGACCTTGTTGCTGGCCGTGTACGTGAACGCGAGGCTTCTTCCGACCGAATCCCGCATGGTCGCGATACGGCCGCGGTCGTCCCTGGTGAAGCCGAGAGCGTTCCCGTGGAGGTCGCGCAGCTCCACGAGCAGCCCGCGACTGTCGAAGCGTTCGGAGTTGGACCAGGGCTGCTGCAGCAGGTAGCTGCCGTTGGTAAAGCGTAGGAGCACGTTGCCGCCGTTCTCGGGCGCGAAAAGGGTTGGGTCTTGATCGGATTCGAGGAAGCGGGCCTGTACGCCGTCGCTGGAACGGTAGATGAGCGCTCGCTTTCCGCTCGGGCTCCTGACCAGCTGGAGCGACTGGTCGAAGCCGGTCGACCAGCCGTTCCCGAAGGCGCCCTCGGTCTTGTTGAACGTGCGGTAGGTGCGCGCCACCATCAAGGGGAAGCCGGGGGCGGGGATGGTGAGGTCGATCTGGGAGTGCTCGAAGTCGCCCGTGCGCGTGTCGACCGGATCGCCGAAGAAGCCTGAGTTGCCCGGGTTGCACCCGCCGCACGGGTCCTTTGCCGGCTCACCGGAGTGCGGCGACTGGGCGCGCGGCTTCGTCCCTTCCTCGCACGGCGGCCTGCGACGGCGCCGCCGCCGCCGGTCACCGCCATCCCCGCCCTCGCCGCCGTCGGAACCCTCGCCGTCGATGGCAACCTCCTGGTGACCAGCGTCGAAGGTCCTGTCGAAGGCGCACGCGGGGGGCGGCAGATACGGCGCCAGCAGGGCCAGCACCAGGAAGTGCGCCATCGGTCGGCGCATGGCTCGAAGCCGCATCAGTACACCACCTGGACGGTCAGAAAGGTCGGCACGGACTGGTTCCCCAGGAGATCGGTCGCCGTCACGCGAATCCGGAAGATACCGCTGTCCACCTTCATGCCGTCCTGGTCCAGGCCGTCCCAGAAGAAGCCGTTCGGTCCACGCTCGAGACCCGAAAAGCGGAGCGTCCGGACGGCCGTGTTCAGCTCGTCGAAGATGACCGCAAGGACGTCGGCGCGCTTCGACATGCTGAAGCTCACCCGGACGGCTTCGCTTCCCTCGGAGCGGTAGGGGTTGAAGGCCGGGCTGAAGGCCGCACGCGAGCCCGTCAGGTCCGTAATGGCCGGCCGTCCCGCGACGATGGCCGCGTTCTTCGGCAGCTCGAAAAGGAAGAGCGAGAGCACGTATCCGGTGGTGCCGGGGACCAGGTTACCGGCGTCGTCGGTCCCGTCCCAGGTGAGCAGCCGGGAGCCCGGCGTGAGCGGCTCGCGGTGGATGAGCGTCTTGACGCGGTTGCCGGCGCCGCCCGAGAACTCCACGACATAGGCGGTCCCCTCTGCGACGACCGGCAGGTTGAATCGCACGGAGAGGAGTTTGCCCGAGACCGGGTCGAAGCTCTGGTCGTACTCCGGCGTGAGCGCCAGGCGGGCCTCGTTCACCTCCGCCGACGGGTCGAGCGTTCCGCGGAGGGTCCCGGCCTCGTAGTCGATGGCGTAGGTATAGACGCCCGACGGGACCGCCTTGCCCAAACCGTCCTTGCCGTCCCAGGAGTCGGTGTAGACGCCGGGGGGGCGGATCCCGGCGGGGGTGAGGCGCCGGACGACCTTTCCGAGTCGATCGTGGAATCGAATCGTCATCGAGGCGGCTGTCGCGAGCACCGAGCGGATAGTGAACGCGTCGCCTTCTGCAGGGTCGAACTCCGGCGGCTCGTGGCTCGTGGAGATGCCGAACTGAACGTCTGCCAATGCCTGCGCAACGTCGGAGTCGCCTCCGGAATCCGTGACGCGCACGCGTGGCTCGAAGCGGCCCGGAGAAGCATAGAGATGCTCGGTTGTGCCCGAATTGGTGGCGCGATCGAACGTCCCGTCGCCGTCGAAGTCCCACTCGAAGCGGACCGCCTGAGCCCCGAGCTGGGTCGAGGCCTGCGCTTCGAGCTGTACCAGCAGTGGCGCCTTGCCGGCGGGGGGCGACAGGGCCAGTGACGCCGTGGGTTGCAGCGGTCTGCTGGCGCGAACTCTCACCGTGCGCCGGGCGGCGCGGCCTCGATCGTCCGTAATGATGACGCGTGCCAAATAGTCTCCAGGAGCGGTGAAGATGTGGCGAGAGCTGCCGCCGCCGGACGCGTCGAGGTCGACGGTGCCGTTGCCATCGAAGTCCCACTGGAGGCGCGTCACGCGAGCCGCGGGATCGGTCAGATTGGCCGAAAAATCGACGGCCAGCGGCGCCGGTCCCGAGTCGGGGACGGCCGCCGCCGAGGCCGAAATCGCACCTTCGGGCGCTGTGGTGGCGGTGATGCGCACGGTACTCGTCGAGGATCGTCCACTACGGCCGGTGACGCGCAGCCGCGCGTCATAGGTGCCAGCCGTCCCGTAGATGAACTTGACGGTTTCGGGAATCTCGAGCAGCCGGTCGAAAACGCCGTCGCCCTCGAAGTCCCACTCGTAACGTTCAATCGTCTGGTTGGGGTGCGAGCCGTCGGTGAAGAAGGTGACGGTCAGCGGTGCGGCGCCCGCGACGGGCACCGCCCTGGGGATCGCTGTCGGAGTCGCCCCGGCCCGGATTGTCGCCGCCGTAGCGCTCGAGATGTCGTTGGCGGCGTGGATCTCGAGACGAGGCTGGTAGACGCCCGGCGAGACGAACGTGTGAATCACTGCGGGCGACGAGGGCGACTCGTAATCGAAGGTGCCGTTGCCGTCGAAGTCCCACAGGTAAGCCAGGATCTGGGTGCCGCCCGGCGCGGCGGCCGGCCCCGCGTCGAACTGGACGGCGAGGGGAACGGGCCCGCTCGTGGCGGAGAGCCTGGGATCGGCCAGCGAGCGGTTCGTCGAGCGCACGAGCAGGCCCGGTGCTTCCACGATGGTCTCTCCGCCGTCTTGCGTCCGGACCCGCGCGCGCGGCGTCGCGTCGACGTCCGCAGTGAAGGTGAAGCTGGTCGTGAACGGGACGGTGCCCGAGCTCGCGTCGAAGACGCTGTCGCCGTTGAAGTCGATGGCCGCGTCGGTGACGGGTGAGCCGCCGGGGCTGGAAGCCGTGACGGTGAACGTGGGGGCCGTGGTCAGGAAGCAGCGCAGCGGCGCGACGCTCAGGGCCGCCACGGGCGGCGGGCCCCGCACCAGCAGCGGGCTGGACGCTTCAGCCGTCTGGCCGTCGTCGGCGGTGACGCGGGCGCGGATCGTATAGCTGCCCGGGGAGAGGAACGCGAACCGCCTGAGGAAGCCGGGCCCGCTCGCGTAGTCGAACGTGCCGTCGCCGTCCAGGTCCAGCTCGTGGCGCACGATGCTGCCGCGAGTGGATCCGAACAGCGAAAGGAAAGTCTCGCCCGGTGCGATGAGCTCGCTGGCACCCACCGAGAAGGAGATCACCGGCGAGGTGCGCGGCTGTGCCCCGTCGCTGACCACGACCGGCGTCAGGGCCGTCGCGGTCAGGCCTCCGGAGCCGGTCAGGAGAAGCATCGCCGTGTGAGCGCCCGGGATGCGGTACGTGACGGGCAGCTGGGCCTGGGTGCCGGCGTCGGTCTCGAAGACGGCCGCTTCTCGCCCGCGGATGACGACGTCGTCGATGATCCAGCCGTCGCCCAGCGTGGAGTTGCCGTCGGGAGTGAGCCGGAAACGGAGCCGCAAGTTCCGCTTGCCCGTGGCCAGGGCGAGCTGCGGGTTGGTCGCCGGCGTGAGCCGCACCGTCGTGAAGTCCTGGAGGCTGCCGACCGTGCGGTAGATCTGTCCCCACGAGAGGCCGCCGTCGGCGGAAATCTCGACCACGGCAAGGTCTGTGAAGTCGGCGAGGTCGTAGCGGTGTCGGAACGAGATCTCGGCCGAGCCTGCAACCGGCAGGTCGAACGGCCGGCTGAGCAGGATCTTCTCGACGGTGGGCGCCGACGGGCCGCCGGGCGAGTCGTTCCAGGCCCTGCGGCCCGACGCGGCAGTCTCCTCGGAGAGCTGCCACCCGCCGGCGCCGGTGAAGCTCCCCGTGTCGGTCTCGAAGTCGTCGGCCAGGGCCGCGCCGTACTGCGACCACTGGCGGCGGACGATGGTGCCGGTCGACGCGCTCGAGTCGAGGGTCGCGTCGAGCGGAGTGGCGCCCGAGCCCGGCATGACGCGAGCCGCCGCAATCGGAGCGCCGGGCGGGGCAACGCTGACCGCCAGGGATGCGGCCGCCGCGTTGCCGGCGCTGTCGACGATCGTGACACTGGGCCGGAAGGTGCCGGCGGTCCCATACGTGTGCTCCGCCGTGTTGGTCGTGGACGATGTGAAGTCGACCGGCAGGGTGCCGCCCGGGCCCTGGGGGCTCTCGCCGAATCTCCAGTCGAAGCGGGCCGGCGCGCTCGCGCCTCCCGAAGCGGTCGCGCGAAAGCGCACGGCGAGCGGTGCCGCGCCGGAGCGCGGATTCGCCGAGACATCGACGTACGCCCTGGGAGGACTGGCCGTGCCCGTGACTTCGACCGCGACGCTGGTGGTGGCGGAGAGGCCGGCCGAATCGACGGCCATCAACCGCGCCGCGTATCGGCCGGGCTGTCCGTATTCGAACAGCGTCGCGCCCGGCGGCCCGACGGTCCGGTCGAATGACCCGTCGCCGTCGAAGTCCCAGCGGTAGGCGACGATCGGCGCACCCGCGGAGTTGCTGGACGGGTCGAACCTCACGGTGAGCGGGGCCCGCCCGGAGGACGGTCGGGCGAACGCGGCGGGCGCCGGCAACGTCGGCGCCAGCTCGAAGACCGTCGAAGCCTGGGCGGTGCTGCCCGACGGGTCGACGACCTTGACGGCAGGGCGGAAGCTGCCGGGCTGGTTGTAGAGGCGGAAAGCCTCGACGGAAGTGGAGTCGGTGGCCTGGAAGCTCTCGAATTGCCCGTCGCCGTCGAAGTCG
>JACQZN010000053.1 GCA_016213845.1 Candidatus Wallbacteria bacterium | reverse complement strand
GGCCACTACTGGCTGCGCGCCCCCGAGCGGGCGCCCGACGACGCCATCCGCAAGGCCATCGAGACCGCCCTGCGCGATCTGAAGCGCTTCGCGCGCGCTGTGCACTCCGGGCGAATCCGCCCGCCCCGAGCCCGCAAGTTCGAGAACCTCCTCGTCATCGGCATCGGCGGCAGCTCGCTCGGCCCTCAGTTCGTTTCGCGCGCCCTCTGGTCGCCCAGGGACAGGATGCGCGCCTTCTTCTTCGACAATACCGACCCCGACGGCATGGACGCCGTGCTGGCCCAGATCGGGCAGTCCGGCGGACTGGCCAGGACCCTGGTCGTGGTGATCTCCAAGTCGGGCGGCACCAAGGAGACTCGCAACGGCATGCTCGAGGCCGAACTGGCCTTCAAACGCGCCGGCCTGTCTTTCGCGCGCCACGCCGTCGCTGTCACGGGGGACGCAAGCGAGCTCGACCGTCACGCCCGCGCCGCCGGGTGGCTGCAAATCTTTCCCATGTGGGACTGGGTCGGCGGCCGCACCTCCGAGCTCGCGGCGGTCGGGTTGTTGCCGGCCGCCCTGCAAGGGCTGGACGTGGACGGGATGCTGCTGGGCGCTCGCTACATGGACGAGGCGACGCGCGTCCCGGTGACGCGCAAGAATCCCGCCGCGGTGCTCGCCCTGATGTGGCACCACGCCGGCGCGGGCAGGGGCGCCAAGGACATGGTCGTCTTGCCCTACAAGGACCGGTTGGAGCTTTTCAGTCGTTACCTCCAGCAGCTGGTCATGGAGTCGCTCGGCAAGGAGCACGACCTCGAAGGCAAGGTCGTCGAACAGGGGCTGGCCGTGTACGGTAACAAGGGCTCCACCGACCAGCACGCCTACGTACAGCAGCTGCGCGACGGCGTGAACAACTTCTTCGTCACTTTCCTGGAGGTCCTCAGGGATCGCCACGGCCGCTCCAGCCAGGTGGAGCCGGGTGTCACCTCCGGCGACTACCTCTCCGGATTCCTGCAGGGCACGCGGCGCGCGCTTGCGGACAAGGGCCGCGAGTCCCTGACCGTGACGGTCGATCACGTCGACGCGATGACCCTGGGCAGGCTGATCGCCCTCTATGAACGCGCCGTCGGCCTCTACGCCTCCCTGGTCGGCATCAACGCCTACCACCAGCCCGGTGTGGAGGCCGGCAAGAAGGCCGCCGCGGCCGTCATCGAGCTGCAGCGCAAGATCCTCCAGCGGCTGCGCGCTGAGCGCACAAAGAGCTTCACCTCCGAGGAGCTCGCCCTCGCCATCGGCGAGCCCGCGGAAGTCGAGACCGTCCACTGGGTGCTGCGCCACCTGGCCGCCAACCCCGACCACCGTGTCAAGACCCGGCCAGGGAAAACGCCGTTCCTCTCGACCTACTCCGCTTCCTGACCTGCTCCAGACACCCTCCGGTGGCCACGGAGCTGCGTTTCGCCGCCCAAAGAAAGCGGCGCGAAGATCGCTCTCCGCGCCGCCGGCAGGCTGATGGGGATTCGTCCAGGGCCCTCGCCCGCTGGCAAGGACCCGCGGGACCGGCGCGCACTGTCGCGCCAGCCCGCCCTCGGGGCCGACCGCTTCCCCGCACGCATCGTGGGGACCCGGCCGTTGCACCCGGGGACAACTACCCCGGATGACCCCTAGACGTCAGCCACCTCACGAACCGATTTGTCGCAACAAGACATCGGATCACCTCCTTTCTCGTGTACCTGGGATGGTACGCCTGCCGTCCACCGGGCGCAACGGTCGGCACTCTCCGAGGGACTCGCGACAAGAAGTCTCAAGGAACTGCTCGACTTGTCCGATGGATGATGGGAAGGAAGCTCGATAATGGACACCCTATTCGTCTCGGAGCTCGTACTTTCGATCGGATCGATCGCCTGGCTGGCCTGGAAGATTGCCGGCCACCCGACGTTCGAGCCGACACCTGCTGTCGCTCGGCCGGCGACAGTGCCGCCGGCGCCGGTCGCCCTGACAGCCGGAGTCGCGGCGAGTGATCCGGCGCTTTCGGTCGCTGCTGCGCCGGAAGGCGTGGGGCCGACGGCCGTGGCGGCCCAAGGCCCGGGCAAGCCAGGCGAGCTGCGGCCACCGGACTTTCAGCGGCTGCGCTGGGGGCTGTCGAGCGAACAGGTTCCGATGCGGCTGGCTGCTGCCGCCGAGCTGAGCCTCATCCCGGGCGCCGAGGCGCTCGAGTTGCTGGCTGGCCTGGTGCGAGACCCCGACTTCGAGGTGCGCCGAATCGCCGTGCAGCGGCTGGGTGCAGAGAAATCGCCGGCGCACCTCGACGCGCTTCTGGCCGCGGCGAGAGACGTGCGAATCGAAGTCCAGAACGCTGCCTGCGAGGGCCTGATCGGTTCGCCCGACGAGCGGGTCGTCGACCTGTTCCGCAGGCTGGCTCTCAACGGCTTGCACTATGCCCGGCTGCTTGGAATTCGGGGTCTGGGAGCTGCTCGGGGGCAGGAAAAGCTGCTCCTCGAAATCTACAGGAACTCCATCGGGAAGGTGCGGGAAGAGGCCGTCGTGGCGCTGGCGGCAAGCTCTGAGCCCGAGGCGCTCGACGCGGTCCGCGAGCACTTGAGGCTGAGGCTCGAGCAGGGTCCGATTGTCGCCCCCCCCGAACCGGTCGACGAGTCGCAGTTCCGCCAGGTGATGGAACAGGAGCCGTCGGTTGTCTTGATCGAGGAGCTGGAGACAGCCGTCAAGGAGCTGGCGCCCTCCAAGCGCAAGGGCGAGGTCCTGGGACGTCTCGCCGCCATCGCCAGCGATGCCACCGTCGAGGAGCGCCGCCGCTTCCTGGCTGTTCGTGGCATCGGCTTCCTCGGGGGCCTTCCGGCGCTCGAACAGCTCGAGACCTTCACGCAGGACGCGAAGACGGCCGTCCGATTCGGGGCCGTCATCGCCATCGGGAAGCTCCGGTCCGCGAAGGTCATCGAAACGCTCAAGAGGGCGCTGGGCGACTCCAGCTTCCTGGTGCGCGGCGCCGCCGTCGTGTTCCTGGAGCAGCTTGGCCAGGCCGTGGAGCGGCCGATCTTCGAGGCCGCTGCGCTCGACACCGATCCGCTCGTCAAGGAGCTGGCTCGCAAGGTCCTGGCTGGCCGGCCCGCGGCCCCGTCCCCCTTCGCCACGCGGGTCGAGCTGGCGCCCCCCAGGCCGCCTACCGCCGCCGCGCCCGAACCCAAGGCCGAAGCCAAGCCCGAGCGCCTGCCGCCCCCACCTTCCCTGGCCGGCATCACCCTCACTGCCCCCAAGGCCACGCGCGCCGGAATCGGCCGCTCCGACCAGGCGCTCGAATCGCTGCTGCGTCCCTTGCGCAATCCGTCAATCGTCCGCCCCCTCACTCGCTTCCCCGGCGACCACCGCAAGCTCACGCTGAGCGAAGTCCTGCGCCGGGCCTGAAGAAAAAAAACCGGGGACACACGACCTATTTTCAAAAAATAGGTCGTGTGTCCCCGGTTTTTTTTTCTCGCTAGAGCTTTACGACGACGGGGCCGACCTTGGCGCCGCAGGAGCGCTCGATCCGGGGGATGGCACGGCGGGCTTCGTCATTGGTGCGGAAGCCGCCGACGTGCACGCGGAACCAGATGTCGCCGTTGACGGTCGTGCGATCCATGGAAGCCCGGTAGCCGGCCTTCGCAAGGGCCCGCATGGTGCTCTGGGCGTTGCCGGGAAGCCGGTAGGAGGCGACGCGGACGACGTAGGGGCCGGCCGGGGCGCTGGTCCGCACGGGCTCGCGCACGGCTCCGCCGGTGATGGCGGCGGGCTTCGCCGCGGCTCGGGCGGGTGCCGTCGCGGGCGCAGGACGCGCGGGGGCGGCCGTTGCGGGGCGGGCAGGCGTGGCCTGAGCAGCGCCTGGCGCGGGCTTGGCCGGCTGCGGGCGGGGGGCGGGAGTTGCGGGCGCCGGCTGCGACGGCGTGAAATCCTCCGAGCCGGACGGGCCGTCGCCTGCTGCGGGGATCGGCCACACCACCACGTCGAGCGCGGCGCTCTTGGCCTTGATGGCGTCCATCACGGCGATGGCGTCCTTCCAGCCGGTGAACTCGCCGAAGTGCAGCGTGAACCGGTTGGTCAGAGGGTCCTTCACGGGTGTGAAGCTGTGCCCATCGATGCCGAGCTCGACGCCCGTGCGAACCGCCTCACCGGCGCTGGGGAACTTGCCGATCTTGAGGGTCATCCGCTCTCCCCGAGCGGATGGCTGTGCGGGCGGTGGGGGGGGCGGCGGCGACGACACGATCCTGGGCGGCGGCGTCGGAGCTGGAACCGAAACGGGTGGCGGCGGTGCAGGCGCCACGGCCACGGGCGGCGGCTGCGCCACGACGGCGACCGGCGGCACAGGCGGCGGTGGCGGGGCGACCGTCACGGGCGGAGCGGGCCGGGTGATCGCGGGAGGTGTCGGCGGCTCGACGACCGGCAGCACCGGCGGAACCGTCTCGGGCGTCGGCGTCTGCGCGACCGCAACAGGCTCGTCAGTCGGCTGCGACGGGCCTCCCGGGTCGCGGACCGGCCGCTCTGGAGACGTCGTGATCTGCTTGTAGAAGAAGACGCTGGCGTAGATCACCAGGACGACGACGACGACCCAGGCCAGGATCGAGATGATCCGATCGTGTTCCTGGTAGTCCCAGGGCGTGTTCTGCAAGTTCATCGAAAGCGCGACAATGTTACCACGTCCCCGAGGAGCCTGTCACCCGCGGGGCGTGATCGAGCCCGGCGCCGGGTGCGGCGCGCGGCTTCAGAAGTAGAGCAGGCCGCTCAGAAGCGTGCGGTTGCGGGTGTCGGCGCGCAGCTCGAGGATCTCGTAGGAGGCCAGCCCCTCTATGGCGACCAGCGCGGCAAGCGTGCGCCAGGCCGCCTCGGGGCTGGCGGCCTCGGAGTCGAACTGGAGCCGCAGGTGCTGGGGCAGCTGGCTCCACGAGAGCGTGGGGGCAGGACCCGAGGCTTTCGATAGCGCGCCCGAAGCGGCCAGTTCGGCGGCAGGCCGCGAGAGAGCGCCCGCCGGTGCCGGTGGCGACTTGACGAGCAGCGTGCCGGAAAGGGTGGCCAGCGTCGAGCCGCCCACGGGCGTGACCTCGACCCGCCGAAGCGAGAACTGGGGCTGTTGCGATGCCAGGGTCGCGGCCGCCTCGAGGATGACCTTCTCTGAGGTGCCCGCCAGGGTCAAGCTGAAGGGAACGCGCGCCATGCCGGGCAGCTCCGGGATCGACTTCGCCCGGTGCAGCTGCAGCTGGCTCGTGCGGATGCCAGCCGTCCGGGCCACGGCCGCGGCCATCGCCTCCAGCGCACGCGCCGTGTCGGGGGTTTCGGTCAGCTGGGCTTCGACGACTGTGGGCACGCGCACGGCCACGGGAAAGCGGATGGTCCACCGGCGGTCCTTGGAGCGTGAGCTGTCCGACGGGCCAGTCGCCAGCGCCAGCAGCCGCCCGAAGACATGAAGCCGCTCGGGGGTGCGCAGCTCGACCTGCGCGCGCTCGTTGGCGGTACCGGGCTCCGTGTCCACCGCGATCGACAGCGTGTCGAAGCGGGCGCCCTTCTCGCGCGCGAACTGGAGAAATGTGTCGGTCCAGTCGAGGAGCGACTGAGCGGGCGCAGCGGCCTGCAGCGGCGAGAGGGCCGCTGCCAGGGCCAGCGCGAGGGCAAGACGGGATTGGTTCATGGCTCGAGTGCTTCGCGGGCATCGGGCCCGCAAATCGGACGGGCCATGGGCCCGCCCCGCCGGGCTCTCCGCTAGCGAGCCGCGCTGGACGCGGGCGCTGTCGGAGAGCGTGAAAGGGACACGCCGGACGCGTTCATGTTATCATCGCCGAGTCTCCGGGGCCTGCGATCCCTGGCCGCTTTCCGGCGAGGCGGCTCCGGACCCAACGATACGACCGGCGACAGAGGAGCTTGTTCCCCACGTGCAGGCGACGGTAGCGGTGGCCCTTGTGGGCGCGTGTGTGACGGGTGGCCTGCTGCTGGCCGGGAGCGGTCCAGGGGGCGTCGTCGGCCCGCTGGGAGCGGCTGTCGGCGTGGGTCTTGGAGCCCGGCTGCGTTTGCCCGGCTCCCCGGGCGCCGGGCTCGATCCGTGGTCGGCCGCGGGTCCTGAGGCGCTGGGGGCGGCGCTCTTCGCCGCGGCGGCGCTGGCGGCCGCGGACACCGCGCCTCAGCCGGCTGCGTCCTGGGTGGCGCGGCTGGCATTCTTCGGATTGCTGGGCTATATGACCACCTTTGCCTCCTCGTACTCGGCCAGCCGCTCGGCAGGACAGACGCTCTACAACATGGCGTTTTCCGGCGCGCTCTGGGCCTGGCTCGCCCGGCTCTTCCTCGAGCTGGCGCGCCCACCCGCGGAGGCCCTGGCACGCCCGGGTCAGGCGTTCCTGCAAGGGGCGCTCCTGGGCTTCCTGATGGCCGTGCCGCGCATCGCCCGGCCGCAAGCAGAAGGGACTGAGAACAGATGACCACGACCTCGACCGAAACCCTGATGGAGAAGCTCACTTCGCTCTGCAAGCGGCGCGGCTTCATCTTCCCCTCCAGCGAGATCTACGGCGGCATCAACGGCTTCTGGGACTACGGTCCCCTGGGCGCCGAGATGAAGAGGAACATCAAGGAACACTGGTGGCGCAGCATGACGCAGGACCGCGACGACGTCGTCGGCATCGACAGCAGCATCGTCATGCACCCCCGCGTCTGGGAGGCCTCGGGGCACGTGGAGAGCTTCGCCGACCCGATGGTCGACTGCAAGTCCTGCAAGTCCCGCTTCCGCGCCGACAAGCTCGACGAGTATCGCGCCGAAAAGGGTCCCAAGGCGCCGCCCACCGGCTGCCCCAGCTGCGGCGGCGAGCTCACCGACGCCCGCAAGTTCAACCTGATGTTCAAGACCTTCGTCGGACCCGTCGAGGACAGCGCCTCCGTCGCGTTTCTGCGCCCTGAGACCTGCCAGTCGATCTTCACCAACTTCAAGCAGGTGCAGACCGTCTCCCGCAAGAAGGTGCCGTTCGGCATCGCGCAGATGGGGAAGAGCTTCCGCAACGAGGTAACGCCGCGCAATTTCATCTTCCGCTCCCGCGAGTTCGAGCAGATGGAGATGGAGTTCTTCTGCAGCCCCAAGGACGACCAGCGCTGGTTCGAGCACTGGGTCCAGCAGCGCTTCGACTGGTACGTCGGGATCGGCGTCCGCAAGGAGAAGCTGCGGCTGAGAGCCCAGACCGCAGACGAGCTGGCGCACTACGCGAAGGCCGCCTTCGACGTCGAGTACGAGTTCCCCTTCGGCTGGCAGGAGCTGGAGGGAATCGCCCACCGGGGCAGCTACGACCTGGAGCAGCACGCCAAGTTCAGCGGCAAGGACCTCTCGTACTTCGACGAGGAGACCAAGGAACACTTCCTGCCTGTCGTCATAGAGCCGTCCGCCGGCGTCGACCGCACGTTCCTGACGCTCCTCGTCGATGCGTACGCCGAGGAGCAGCTCGAGGAAGGCGAGGAGCGCGTCGTCCTGCGGCTGCACCCGAAGATCGCCCCCGTGCAGGTCGGCGTTTTCCCGCTGTCGAAGAAGCTGGCCGAACCGGTGCTCGATTTGGCCAAATCGCTGCGCAAGGAGTTCCGGACCTTCTACGACGAGGCCGGCGCCATCGGCCGCCGATACCGCCGCCAGGACGAGGTCGGCACGCCGTTCTGCGTGACCTACGACTTCGAGTCGCAGAATGACAACGCCGTCACCGTTCGCGAGCGCGACTCGATGAAGCAGGAGCGCATCCCGATCGCCACGCTGGCGGAGTTCCTGCGCGGTAAGTTCTAGTAGCAAGTAGCGAGTAGGAACGGCCGAGAAGGCTGCATGGGGAAGGTGAGCATCGGATCCCGGAGGGCGACGCGAAGCGGCCCCAGGCGTGGCCGGGAGGGCCACTGTACGCTCGCGAAGCGAGCTGGCCCGGGCTATCTACTCACTACTCGCTACTCGCTACTCACTACTCCCCACGCCTTCAGCTTGGCCGAGCTGACGATCGCGGTCCTGATGATCTCGATCCTCTCGCTCACGGCGTTCATGCAGTACCTGGGGCAGACCGACGAAGCGCGGCGCGTCGCCTGCCAGCGCGACTTCCGGTTGCTGCGCGAGGCGCTGCGGCTCTACAACGAGGACCATTTCCAGTCGCCCTACCCGGTGAACGACGCCAGCGCCCTCTACGGCCGCTACCTCTCGGCGGTGCCCAAGGACCCGTGGGCGCAGGAGTACGTCATCGACCCGTTCCTGGGGCGTCTGCTGAGCCGCGGTGCCGACGGCGTGCTCGAGACCGAAGTGAAGGGGCTGGTCCGGGCCGACGGACAGCCCGAGCTTCCGGAGACTTCGCTTGCCAACGACGACCTGGTTGAGACCTTCGACGCGCTGGGCACCATCGGCTGCGTGGTCGGCGCCGCGGCGCGGGTCTTCCCGATGGACGAGGGCGGGGCGCCGGTCGACGTGCGCACGGGGGTCGACGCCTTCGGGCTGAGCCCCGACCGGGAGTTCGCCGTGGCAGTCGTGGGCGGCGGGCTGGAGCTGATGAAGAACTTCTTCTCGAAGCTCGAAACGCAAAGCCTGGGTGCCACGCCCGCCACCCTGGCCGACATCGCGGTCAGCCCGGATGGCACGCGGTACGCCGCCGTGACGAGCGATCGCAAGTCGATCTGGATCGGCGCGCTCGACGCCGGCCGCACCAAGGTGGTGCCCTTCAACCTCTTCACCGGCTCCGAGCAGTTGAGCGCGCCCTCCTGGAGCAAGGACCAGCAGGAGCTGGCCATCGGGACCGACGGCGGCGAGATCTGGAGGATCGTCGTGGGGGCGGGCGCGCAGAAGACCGTGTTGACCAGCGATGCGGCGATGGATATCGTGAAGAATGCGCCGTCCTGGTCGTCCGACGGCAAGCGCATCGCGTATGCGTCACGGACCGCGGGGGCCATCGGGATCGTCAGTCCGACGGGCCAGCGGCCCAGGGACGACAAAGCCAACATCAAGGATGTGGACGTGTCCAGCATCGCTCCCGGCTCCCTGGGGCCCGTGGCCTGGTCTCCGAATGGACTGAAAATAGCCTTCGTGACCGGTGGCAGTCTCTGGATGGTCGCCCCCACGAGGGCGAAGGACTGGAACCTGGAAGTGACGAAGAACACGACATCCAACGTCTCGGGCGCCCGCAGCCTGGTATGGAGGTAGCCGCGTGCTGCGCAGCCTGTCCATCCAGGACTTCGCGCTGATCGACCGGCTCCGTCTGGAGTTCGCAGCCGGGCTGAACGTCTTCACGGGCGAGACGGGAGCCGGCAAGTCGATCGTGCTCGACGCGCTCACGCTGATCCTGGGGGAGCGCGCCAGCGCCGAGATGATCCGGGGCGACTGCGAGCAGGCCTACGTCGAGGCGCTCTTCGACGTAGGCGGTGACCGGCGCGTCGAGGCCTGTCTGGCCGAGCATGGACTCGCCACCGACTCCGACGGACTGCTGGTCGCTCGCGAGATGACGCGAAGCGGCAAGAACCGATGCTTCGTGAATGGCCGCCAGACAGTCGTCAGCTGCCTCAAGGAGCTGGGTGACTTGCTGGTCGACATCCACGGCCAGCACCAGCATCAGCGGCTGCTCTCCACTGCGAACCATCTGGAGATCCTGGACGCGTTCGGCGATGCCGCCTTCCAGTCCTTCCGGGACAGGACCGCCGAGAAGATCGCCCGATTGCGCGAGGTCCGCCACCGCCTCGATGAGCTGGACCGGGGAGACCGCGAGCGCGCCCGCGAGAACGAGCTCTTGCAGGCCCAGCTCACCGAGCTGGACGCCGCGCGGCTCCGCGCCGGCGAGGATGAGGAGCTGGAGCGGGAGTGGAAGCTGCTCTCGCGGTCCGAGGACGTGCGTCGCGAGCTGGCCGCGATGGAGGAAGCCTTTGGCGGCGAGGACGGGCCTCAGCTGATGCGGCTGCTGGCGCGCTGGCAGGAGGAGCTGGGCGAGCTGGCCCTGGCCGATCCGCGCATGGAGCCCGTGTCGAAGAACCTGACCGACGCGTTCTACCTCTTGCAGGAAGTCCGCTCCTCGGTGGCCAGCTACCTGCTCGACTTCGACGCGCGTCCCGAGCGGCTGGCCGAGATCGAGGAGCGCCTTTCCGTCATCAACAAGCTCAAGCGCCGCTACGGCGGCAGCTGTCACGAGATGCTGGTGGAGCGCTCGCGCATCGCCGGCCGCATCTCCGAGATGAACACCCAGCGCGAGAGCCGCGAGCAATGGAGCCGCGAGCTCGTTTCACTCGGAAAGGAGCTTTCGCGCGATCTCCCCGAGCTTTCCCGGCGGCGCCGGCGGCTGGCCGAGATGCTCGAGAACAAGGTCACCTCCGAGCTCGGCGACCTCGCCATGCGCGGCGCCGTGTTCCAGGTCAATCTGGTCACGGACATTGTCGGAGGCGACGGTGACGTGCGGCTGGAGGGCAAGGGCTACAAGCTCCACCGCACTGGCCTGGAGCGCGCCGAGTTCTTCGTCAGCACCAACCCGGGGGAGCCGCTGATGCCGCTGGTCAAGGTGGCCAGCGGCGGCGAGCTCTCCCGCGTCACGCTGGCGCTCAAGAGCTCGCTCGCCATCCTCGAGGCCGTTCCGATCATGGTGTTCGACGAGATCGACAGCGGCATCGGCGGCGAGACCGCCACCAACGTCGCCGACAAGCTCGTCCAGGTATCCAGCCGATGCCAGTGCATCTGCATCACTCACCTGCCGCAGATCGCCGCCCGCGGCCGCACGCACTTCGCCGTGCGCAAGCGCCCTTCCAAGAGCCGCACCGTCGTCTCCGTCGAACGTCTCGACGGCCCGGCGCGTGCCGAGGAGCTCTCCAGGATGCTGGGCGGCAAATCCGAGGTCAGCCTCGAGCTGGCCCGCGAGATGCTCGCGTCCCACTGACGCCGCGTCTCCAGGAGGAATTCCCATGAGCTCTTCCGGAAAGAAGGCCCCCAACGTCAAGCCGGTGCTGACCACCCGGGGCAACTACTTCCCCAAGGTCCCCGCCCGCTCCGAGAAGATCGACCGCAACGGACCCTGCACGTGCGGAAGCGGCGCCAAGTACAAGAAGTGCTGCGGCTCCGAAACCGTGGGCTGGTTCCGCAGCGCCTGGAACTACGTCTTCGGCAAAGGGGCCAAGTCGTGAGGCCAGTGAGCCCGTTGTCTCTCGCCAGCTCAGGTGACTCTCGCGGTTGTTCTTCGAGGTTTCGCATGCATCACCCAGCCCTCTCCAGTCTAACGGGGGTGCAGGGGGCCACCGGCCCCTTGCCGGGGTCCGGGGCAGCGCCCTCAGGCATGCACGGATCTCTCGAAAGACCTTTTGCTTCCTGGCTCCAGCACGGGCTTGCGAATGACCTCAGACCGGTTGTCATCGGGGGTCCAGGGGGCCGATGGTCCCCTGGTGGGAGCTCGAGGGCAAGGCCCTCGACAGGAATCAGTGCAACTAGATTTCATGCCGGTTTTCAGGAGATCCATGCATACGTGAGGGCAGCGCCCCGGCCGGGATCGGTACCTCTCGCTCTTCTCCTCGCGCTCCTCTTTCTCCTCGCCGCGCCCGCCGCCGCCGCCCAACACCCGCCCAGGGCGACGCTCGTCGTCGCGCTGACCGGGGACCTCGCCGCCGGCGCCGCGATGCGTGCCGCCTCGCAGGTCGTGGCCGGGGCCTCGGGCGCCGCCGTGCGGGCCATCTGGGAAGCCGGCGCTCCCAGCGTGCAGCTGCCGAGCGGCCAGTTGCTGCTTCCAGGCGGCATGCCCGTCGGCTTGCGGCTCACCTTCCCGCGCGCCGCCCTGGGGCCTGGCGAGGTTCCTCGGCTGGTCGAGACCTCTCGCCAGCGACACGCTTTTGGCCTCCTTGGCATCGCCGACGTCAGCACGTTCAAGGTCTTCCCATTCGAACGCCTGGGCGGCAAGGGCCGGCGCCGGTGACCGATTTCCGCGTCAAGAGCGACTACGAGCCCGCCGGCGACCAGCCCGCCGCCATCGCAGAGCTGGCGACCGGCGTCCTGCGTGGCGACCCGCACCAGGTGCTGCTGGGCGTCACGGGCTCGGGGAAGACCTACGTGCTCGCCAAGACCATCGAGGCGGTCAACAGACCCGCGCTGGTCATCACCCACAACAAGACGCTGGCGGCCCAGCTCTACAACGAGTTCAAGGAGTTCTTCCCCGGCAACTCGGTCGCCTACTTCATCAGCTACTACGACTACTACCAGCCCGAAGCCTACATCCCCTCGAGCGGGACGTACATCGAGAAGGACTCCGACATCAACGAGGAGATCGACCGGCTGCGCCACGTCGCCACCCGCTCCGTGCTCGAACGGCGCGACACGCTCGTCGTCGCCAGCGTCTCCTGCATCTACGGCCTGGGCTCGCCCGAGCACTACATGGAGATGTGCGTGCCGATCGAGGTCGGCCAGACGCTGGACCGCGACACGCTGGTCCGCCGGCTGGTCGAGATCCAGTACGCCCGAAACGACGTCGAGCTCTCCCGAGGGCGCTTCCGCGTGCGGGGCGATCGCGTCGACATCTGCCCGATCTCGTCGGAGACCGCATTGCGCGTGGAGCTCTTCGGCGACGAGGTGGAGCGCCTCACCAGCTTCGATCCCCTCACCGGAAAGACGCTCGAGGAGTTCTCGCGCGTCAGCGTTTTCCCCGCCCAGCACTACGTGACGCCCGCCGAGGACCGCCAGCGCGCGCTCGTGGAGATCGAGAAGGAGCTCGAGGAGCGCATCGCCCACTTCAAGGCCGCCGAGAAGCACATCGAGGCCCAGCGCATCCGGGAGCGCACGCTCTACGACCTCGAGATGATCCGGGAGATTGGCTACTGCAAGGGGATCGAAAACTACTCGCGTCATCTTTCGGGTCGCCAGGAGGGCCAGCCGCCGGCCACGCTCATCGACTACTTCCCCGCCGACTCGCTCATCATCGTCGACGAATCGCACGTCACGCTGCCGCAGGTGCAGGGGATGTATCGCGGCGATCGCTCGCGCAAGGAGACGCTGGTCGATTACGGCTTCCGGCTGCCGTCGGCCTTCGACAACCGCCCGCTTCGATGGGAGGAGTTCTCCGTCATACCGCGCCAGCGCATCTACGTCAGCGCCACTCCGGCCGACTACGAGCTGGAGCGCGCCGGCGCGCGCGTGGTCAATCTGATTGTCCGGCCGACCGGCTTGGTCGATCCCGAGATCGAAGTGCGCCCCTCCGAGGGGCAGATAGACGACCTGATCGCCGAGGTGCGTCAGCGGGCCGCAGCGGGCGAGCGGGTGCTGGTGACGACCCTGACGAAGAAGATGGCCGAAGACTTGACCGCCTATCTCGCGGACGCGGGGGTGAGGGTGCAGTACATGCACTCCGAGATCGCGGCGCTGGACCGCACCGAGATCCTGCGCAACCTGCGGCTGGGGGAGTTCGACTGTCTCGTCGGCATCAACCTGCTGCGGGAGGGGCTCGATCTTCCGGAGGTGTCGCTCGTCGCCATCCTCGACGCCGACAAGGAAGGTTTCCTGCGCTCCACGCGCTCCCTCATCCAGACGTGCGGCCGCGCGGCTCGCAACGTCAATGGCAAGGTCATCCTCTACGCCGACCAGCGCACCGACTCCATCGAGGAGACCATCGCCGAGTGCAACCGTCGTCGCGAGATCCAGATGCGCCACAACGCCGAGCACGGCGTGGAGCCGAAGAGCGTCGTTCGCCCGATCCGCGATTCGATGAAGCAAGCCGTCGAGTCGGCGGGCGCGCCCGTCACCTATGGCGGCTACGAGCTGCCCGTGGAGATCGATCTCCTCCGGGAGCGGATGAACCTGGCGGCTTCGGAGCTCAGGTTCGAGGAAGCGGCGAAGTATCGCGACAAGATTGCCGAGCTGACGAAGAAGCTGGCGGGCGACGTGATCGAGTAGCGACTGCCGAGTAGTGAGTAGCGAGTAGTGAGTAGTGAGGAGATTCGGGGGAAGCTGGCGCAGTTGCCAAGGGTGCCGGGGGTGTACCTCTTCCGCGACGCGGCGGGGCGGGTGCTCTACGTCGGCAAGAGCCGCAGCCTGAGGGACCGCGTCCACTCCTATTTCGGCGCCAACCTGCCGAGCGCCCGCATCGAGGCGATGGTGCGGCGCATCGCCGACCTGGAGACCTTCGTGACGCGCACGGAGGAGGAGGCGTTGATCCTCGAGTACGAGCTGATCAACCGCCACGAGCCGCGCTACAACGTCGTCTTCCGGGACGACAAGAGCTACCCCGTGATCAAGGTGACCGACGAGGAGTTTCCGCGCACTCTCTTCACGCGCAAGATCCGCAAGGACGGCGGCACCTACCTGGGGCCCTATCCGAATGCCGGCGCCGTGCGAAAGGTCCTGGGGCTCCTGGAGGACCTGTTCAAGGTGCGTTCATGCCACTACCCGTCGGCGAAGCTGCTGGAGGTGAAGGTCTGCCTCCAGTACCACATCAAGCGCTGCTCGGGGCCGTGCGAGGGGAAGGTCTCCCCCGAGGAGTATCGCCAGCAGATCGAGGACGCGGTCAGGTTTCTTAAGGGCCGGGAAGAGGACCTGGTGCGGGACCTGGAGCGGCGAATGCGGGCGGCCGGCGAGGCGCTGGAGTTCGAGAAGGCTGCACGGCTGCGGGACCGGATGGAGGCCGTGAGGACGCTCAGGCAGCGCCAGGTGGTGAGCGCAGTGAGCGCCCACGAGGGCGACGTTGTGGCTGCCGACGGACTGGGGGAGTGGGTCTGCATCCAGCAGCTCTCCGTGCGCGGCGGGCGCATCGCCGGTCAGCGCAAGTTCGAGGTGAGGGGCGAGGGACGAGAGCTGGCCGAGGTGCTGGGGGAGTTCGTGAAGCTGCACTACCTGAACCGGGAGGACACACCTGCCGAGATCTTGATCTCCGAGGAGATCCCGGAGCGGGAGCTCGTGGAGAGCTCGCTAGAGCAGAGGTCGGGGCGAAAGATTTCGGTGCGTGTGCCCGAGCGGGGGCGGTGGCGGCAGCTGCTCGACATGGCGCGGCAGAATTCGCGGATGTTCCTGGAGGCCAGGGAGGCCCAGGCGCCGCAGGCCGCGGCGGGGGCGGCGCTTACGGAGTTGAAGGAGCGCTTGGGTCTTCCGGAACTTCCGACGCGGATCGAGGGGTTCGACATCTCGACCTTGCAGGGCGGGGCGACCGTAGCCTCGATGGTGAGCTTCGTGGACGGCGTCAGCCACCGCTCGGGTTATCGCCGGTTCCGGATCAAGACGGTGGAGGGGCAGGACGACTTCGCCAGCATGTTCGAGGTGGTGTCGCGGCGCTACCGGCGCCTGGCCGAGGAGGGCTCCGAGCTGCCGAACCTGGTCCTCATCGACGGCGGCAAGGGACAGCTTGCGAGTGCCTCGGCGGCGCTCTTCAACCTGGGTCTGGAGCTGCCGATCTGTTCGCTGGCCAAGCGCGAGGAGCTGGTCTTCAGCGCCGCGCACCCCGAGGGGCTGGCGCTGGGGGAGCGGTCCGGGGCACGACGGCTGCTGGAGCGGGTCCGCAACGAGGCCCACCGGTTCGCCATCACCTACCACCGCAAGCTGCGCGACCGGGCGTCGCTTGCCAGCTTCCTCGACGGCATCGCCGGGGTGGGGCCGGCCACGCGCAAGAAGCTTCTCGCTGCCTTCGAGGACCCGCGCCAGATCCGGACAGCCTCGCTCGAGTCGCTGGCGGCAGTCGTCGGAAAGCGCGCCGCCCGGGCTCTGGTGGAGGGGCTTGGGAAAGGTGCGAGTAGCGAGTAGGGCGCCCGTGCTAGAATCGCGCTTCGATGAGACTGGTCGGGACCAGCGCGCCGCGGGCCGGCCCGTGCTAGAATCGCGCTTCGATGAGACTGGTCGGGACCAGCGCGCCGCGGGCCGAGGGTGAGGCAAAGCTCACCGGCCGCGCCCGCTACGTGGACGACTTGCCGCTCACCGACTTCCTGTGGGGACTGACGGTGCGGTCGACGATTCCGTACGGCCGCATCCTGTCGGTCGATTTCGACGCCGGTGCAGACTGGTCGGGCGTCACGATCGTGACGGCGAAGGACGTGCCGGGCAAGAACGTGGTCGTGCTGCTGGAGCAGGACCAGCCGATCCTGGCCGCCGACCGGGTGATGCACCGCGAGGAGCCGATCGTGCTGCTGGCGCACCGGGATCGGGACCGCCTCTGGGAGCTGGCCTCGCGTGTGCGGATCGAGTACGAGCGATGGGAGCCGGTGCTCGACATCGACGCGTCGCTGGCGCTCGAGCAGCGGCTGTTCAAGGACGACAACGTCTTCAAGGCCATCCGCATCGACAAAGGCGACGTCGAGGCGGCCTTCGCCCGGGCGGCGCGGGTCTTCGAGCGGACGTACGAGACGGGCCTCCAGGAGCAGGCGTACATCGAGAACCAGGGGATGGTCGCGACCTGGGACGCGGCGGCGGGGCGCCTCGAAGTGGTCGGGTCGATGCAGTGCCCGTACTACGTCCTGAAGGGGCTCTGCCCGATCATGGGGCTCGCGCCGGAGAAGGTCGTGGTGGAGCAGGCCGCTACGGGCGGGGCGTTCGGGGGCAAGGAGGACTACCCGACCATCCTGGCCGCGCACGCGTCGCTTCTCTCCTACAAGAGTGGAAAGACCGTCAAGATGATTTACGACCGCGTGGAGGACCTGGTGGCGACGACCAAGCGCCACCCGTGCCGCACGCGGATCCGGACTGCGCTGGACGCCTCGGGGAGCATCCTTGCGATGGACGTCGATGCCACGATGGACGGCGGGGCTTACTGCACGCTCAGCCCGGTGGTGCTTTCGCGCGGCACGATTCACGCGGGGGGGCCGTACAACTTCGAGAACATCCGCGTCGAGAGTCGCGTGGTGGCCACGAACACGCCGCCCAACGGCGCGTTCCGGGGGTTCGGCGCGCCGCAGACCATCTTCGCGATGGAGCGCCACATGGACAACCTGGCGCGCGAGCTGGGCCGCGCCCCGCACGAGCTGCGCGAGGAGTACCTGCTGCGTCCGGGGCAGACGACCGCCTTCAGCCAGAACGTGGGCGACGACGTCTACGCGCTCGACATCCAGCGAGAAGCCGTGGCGCGCACGCGCTTCGAGGAGCGCCGCCGGGAGTGCGAGGAGTTCAACCGCTCCAGCCGCTGGGAGCGCCGCGGCATCGGGCTGGCCACGTTCCTCCACGGCGCGGGCTTCACGGGCAACGGAGAGGTCGTCCTCGACTCGAGGTTGAAGGTGGACGTGACGGCCGACGGGTTCGTTCAGATCTACAGCGCCAACACGGAGATGGGGCAAGGGAAGGACACGACCTTCTCGCAGATCGCCGCCGACTCGATGGGGCTGCCGATGGCCCGGGTGCGGATCATCACTCCCAACACGGCGCGGGTGCCCAACTCGGGGCCGACCGTGGCCTCGCGCACGGCGATGGTGGTCGGCTACCTGGTGCAGGAGGCGTGCGGCGCGGTGCGCAAGGCGCTCGAAGCGCACGCCGGCCGCACCTGGCGCGACCCGGACGACTTCGCGTCGCTGGCGGCGGCTCATCACCGGGAGCGCGGGGCGCTGGAGGGCTGGTCGCGCTACGAGCCGCCCCCGGGGAAAGTCTGGGACGATAAGGTCTACAGGGGTGCGGCCTACGGCGCTTACGCCTGGGCCTGCTACGTGGCCGCTGTGCGCGTCCGACTCGACACGCTCGAGGTGACGGTCGAGAGCTTCGACGCCTTCCAGGAGGTCGGCCGCGTCTTGAACCCGGTCATCGCCGAGGGGCAGATCGAGGGCGGCGTGGTGCAGGGAATAGGCTACGCCCTGTGCGAAGAGGTGAAGATGAGGGACGGCGTGATGGCCAACGCCAACTTCACCAACTACATCATCCCGACGTTCGCGGACGTGCCTGAAGTGAAAGTGCACTTCGCGGAGCGTCCGTATCCTTTCGGTCCATTTGGTGCAAAGGGAATTGGCGAGCTGCCGATGGACGGCCCGGGCCCCGCTCTGGCCAGCGCGCTCACGCACGCCCTGGGCGTCGAGGTGAACCGGATTCCGGCCACGCCAGAGCACCTGCTGGAGCTGCTCGGCAACGAGTGAGGCGACGATGTCCGAAGAAGGCGAGCTGACGACCATCCGCTGCACCATCGACGGCAGCCCGCATGAGCACCGGTGCCACCCGCTCACGAGCGCGCTCGACTTCTTGCGCTACGTGGCGGGCCTCACCGCCACGAAGGAGGGCTGCAAGGAAGGCGAGTGCGGCGCCTGCGCCATCACGCTGGACGGCGTCGTGGTCAACAGCTGCGTCGTCCCCGCGGCGCACCTGCAGGGCCGGCGGGTCGGTACCGTCCTCGGGCTCTCGCGCCCCGACGAGCTGAGCGCGCTGCAGAAGGCCTTCCTCGAGTGCGGCGGTGCGCAGTGCGGGATCTGCACGCCGGGGATGCTGGTCACGGGCGCGCGGCTCCTCGAAGAGGGCGAGCGCTTGACCGAGGCCCGGATTCGCGAGCACATGGCCGGCAACCTCTGCCGCTGCACGGGCTACGGGAAGATCGTGGAGTCTCTCTTGCGGGCCTCCGAGGAGGAGCGGTGAGAGCGCGGCTGGCCGGGTTCAGCCTGGAGCGGCCGGGAACCCTGGATGAGGCGCTTGGCATGCTGGCAGCCTCGAAGGAGCGTCTCACTCTTCTTGCGGGCGGGACCGACCTCTACGTTTACCTCAACGCCGGCGTTGCCCGCCCGGGGCGCTGGCTCGACCTCTGGGGCCTCGACGAGCTGCGCGGCATCCACGAGGTCGGCGACCACGTCGTCCTGGGTGCGCTCACCACCTACACGGAGCTGCGCGCCAGTGAGCTGATCCGGGGGGCGCTGCCGCTCTTGGCCCAGGCCGCGGCGACCGTTGGTGCCGTCGCCATCCAGAACCGCGGCACGCTCGGCGGCAACATCGCCAACGGTTCGCCCGCCGGGGATTCATTGCCGCCGCTTCTTGCCTACGATGCCGAGATCGGCCTGCGCTCCGCGCGCGGACGCAGGTTCGTCCCCTTCGATCGCTTCTACACCGGCTACCGCGCCTCAGTCGCCGCGCCCGACGAGCTGATCGAGCAGATCCGCATCCCGCTCGGCGCCGGCTCGAGCTCGCGCGCCTGCCGCTTCGTCAAGGTCGGCACCCGCGCCGCTCAGGCGATCTCCAAGGTCGTCGCCGCGTTCGTCCTGGGAAGAGCCGGCGACGGCACCGTCGACCACTGCCGCGCCGCCTTCGGTTCCGTCGCGCCCACACCCGTGCGGCTCCGCCGGCTGGAGCAGCACGTCATCGGCAAGCGAATCGACCCCGCCCTGATCCGCACGAGCTCGGACGTTCTCCTGTCCGAGATTGCCCCGATCGACGACATCCGCTCCACCGCCCGCTACCGCCGCTTCGTCGCCCGCACTGCCTGGCAACGGTTCATGGAGGAGGTTCCCGGGCTTTAGGCCCCAGACGCTCCCTCGACACGGTCCTTCGACACGGTCCATCGACACGGTCCATCGACACGACCGCTGCGCGGTCTGCTCAGGATGAGCGGGGGGGGCGGTTCAGGATGAGCGGGGAACTGCGATCCTGAGGGCTGGGAGCGGACGACTGAGGCCTGACCCCTCGAGCCTCAAGCCTCAAGCCTCAAGCCTCAAGCCTCACCCCTCACCCCTCGAGCCTCGAGCCTCAAGCCTCACTCCTCAAGCCTCGAGCCTGCCCCTACAGCCTGTGCATCACCAGGCCGCTCCTCAGCTTGGGCTCGAACCAGGTGCTCTTGGGCGGCATCAATCCGCCGGCGTCGGCAACGTCCATCAGCTCGTCGACGGTCGTCGGATACATCGCGAAGGCGACCCGGAAACCGCCGCCGTCGACCAGCCGGGTGAGCTCGGTGGTGCCCCGGATGCCGCCGACGAAGTCGATGCGCTTGTCGGTGCGCGGGTCTTGAATGCCCAGGATTGGGTCGAGGAGCTGATCCATCAAGATGCTGACGTCCAGCCACGCGATGGGGTCTCGCCCCTTGCCGGTCGGGGCCGGCAACGGCACGGTGAACCAGCGGCCTTCCAGGTACATCCGGCACTCGCCGCGTCGCCGGGGCGCCGGGTCCTCATTTCCCTGCGGCTTCCACGGCTTGAGCCTGGAGCCGATGGCCTCCTCGACGCGCTGCAGATAGCTGGCCACGCTGAGCCCGTTCAGGTCGCGCACGACTCGGTTGTAGGGGAGGATCTTGAGCTGGCTGGACGGGAAGAGGACGGCAAGGAACCAGTCCGCTTCGATCGGCCCGGGGCTGCCCTCCCTGAGAGCGGCGCGCGCGCGACTGGCGCTGGCAGCGCGGTGGTGGCCGTCGGCGATGTAAGCGCACGGCAGCGCGCCGAACGCGCTCTGGAGCTCCTCGGTTCGACCGACTTGCCAGAGTGTGTGCGCGATTCCGTCCGGCGCCACGAAGTCGTAGAGCGGCGGGCTCTTCACTAGCTCGGCCACCAGCCTGTCGACGGTCGCCGAGGCGCGGTGCGTCAGGAAGACGGGGCCGGTCTGTGCTCGCAAAGTGAGGATGTGCCGGGTGCGGTCGTCTTCCTTGTCCTTGCGCGTCTTCTCGTGCTTCTTGATGCGGTCGGAGTCGTAGTCGTCGACGGCGCAGCAGCCGACCACGCCGGTCTGCACGTGCTCCCCCATCTTCTGCCGGTAGATGTAAAGGCAGGGCGATTCCTCGGTCTGGAGCGGGCAGTCCCGGATGAGCACTTCCAGGTTGGCGGCGCCCCGCGCGTAGACTTCGTCCGCATAGAGGTCGGTCCCCTCGGGCAGGTCGATCTCGGGGCGGGAGACGTGCAGCAGGCTCAGCGGGTTTTCCGCCGCCAGTGCGCGGGCCTCCGCCGTGTTGACGACGTCGTAGGGGACGCTGGCGACCAGCGCGACCTTGTCAGCGGGGGGCCTCAGGGCGCGGAACGGTTTGAACTGGACCATGGCGACTCTTCGATTTCGCTAAAGTGCCTCGCGTCACGGAGGCTTCTCCAGTAAAGGGCAACCCGCCCCCTCGGATCAAGCCGTTCGACCATCCCGGGAGCAAGTCTCGCAGGAGGCCCCTCGACTTCGGGGAAACAGTTCGGGTGGGGCGGGCATCCTGCCCCTCCATTTCCGCTGCATCCGTTACACTGCCCCCGACATCGGAGGTCGACTCCGGAAAGGCACGCATGGGACACCTTCTCGACGGGCTGAATCACGTGGCAATTCGAGTCCGGGATATCGAGGCCTGCGCTCGTTTTTATCGGGACGTCCTCCATCTGTACCTCCGCAGCTTCGATGGCCAGATGGCGTTCTTCGAGTGCGGGGGGACCGAGTTCGTCCTCATCGGGGACCCGGGTCAGAGAGATTCCTCGGGGCAGCTGGCGCACATCGGGTTCCGGGTCGAGAACCCGGAGAAGCTCGACTACTTCGCCCACCGCGTGGCCGAGGCGGGATGCCCGAACATCGATGGGCCGAAATCGACTCCTGGCGGACGCACGCTCTACTTCACCGACCCCGAGGGGATTGTCGTCGAGATCTACTGCTGAGGGCCGGGCTCACGCGCCGGCTCCCAGCGTGGCCAGGACGAAGGCGGCCATGGCGGCGGCGTAGGTGCAGGCGAAGTTGACGGCCTCGTTGTCGAGCCAGCCGGTGCGCTCCAGGCCGTCGCCCAAGAGCGAGTCGACGGTGGCGCCCAGGCTGGCGGCGAGCAGCACCAGAGGCAGCTCGCGCAGCCGGACCAGACTGCAGGCCACCGCTAGCACCGAGATCAGCGCCGCTGCGGCCAGGCCCGCGAGGGTGCCCTCGAGCGAAACCCCGCCATCCTGTCCGGGCGCACAGGGCTCGAACGACAGGATGCGATAAGTGCGCCCGCAGAGCCACTCGCCCACCTCGCTCGAGACGGTGTCGAAGGTGGCAGCGGCCAGAGACGAGGCAAACGCGGCGAGGAAGAGCGGGGCCCGGTCGGGATCGACGGCGCTCATGACGGCCATGAACGCCGGCACTGCGCCGTTGGCCAGGGCATTCCGGGCCGATCGGGCGCCCTGGTTCGATTGCGCGATTCCCAAGCTGGCCTTGGTGTCTCGCCCCATCCGCGTGGCCAGGCTTCCCAGCACGAAGAATCCGAGCAGCAGGGTGTAGCCGCCCCAGCCGGCCGCCGCCAGCACCGCCACGCCAATGCCGAACGCCGCCACCGCGCCGGACAGATCGAGCGTGCGCGTGGCCACGGAACCGACTACCAGCGCTGCGTTGGTCGCCAGGGCTGGCCCCCATCCGACCGCCGGGGCCGCGGGGAGCTCGGCGACTGCCGCAAGGCACATGAACAACGGGGCGCCCACGAGCGGAATCGTCAGGTTGTCGGGCAGCTCGAGCGGCAGCGACTCGACCGCCGCGCAGACGGCTGCCGTCACCCAGAAGACGGCGGCACCCGGCGGGGCAGCTGCCGGTGCGCACCATGTGTAGAACGCCATGGCCGGCAGCGTGGCTGAGGGGATGAAGGCCGCCAGGCCGGCCCAGCTCTTGCTCGGGTTCCACGGAAGTCTCGGCCCGCCGGCCAGGGCGCCGGCCAGTGCAGCCCCGGCGTCGCCGAAGGCCATCATGGCCCAGATGGCCGCAGCCGCTGGCAGCGGCAGCGTGACCACCAGGGCCAGCACCGCAGCCGGGTAGGCGACCATCCCGGGCGACCATCCCAGCTGTTGCTCCCGCGCCCGGTAGAGCCGCCGCGCGCCCAGCGCCGGGAAGACGGTCAAGTTGAAGGCGAGCGCGGTCGCGGCGACGGCGGCGGCCTGTTGCCAGGAGAGCCATCGAAGCAGCAGCGCCGCCAGTCCGAAGCCGGCGTGGATTGCCTTTCGCGCCAGCTCCGAGCGCATCGCGCTCCAGACCGAAGGCTGCGGACCGGAGGCTGTAGGTAAGACCCAGCGCGCCATCACACGAGACCGAGTGTCATTGAATCCGAGCCTGGTGGGTTGTCGAGGCCTCTGATGAAGGTACAGCCTCAGCCTACCGCTAACCGGCCCAGGCAGGGAGGACCCGCCGCCTGAGCTGCGTCCGGGTCATGCCCATTCCTTGATTTGCGGCTTGACTGGTGCTATAATCGCCCGGCCTGGGCAAACGCAAGCGCCTCCTGAGGAGTGGCCACTGCCACTCCTTTTAGTTAGAGGGGGCAGTTCGACGCGGTGCCAGGGCACGTTACACGCGCGTGAATCCGGTATCCAAGGAATTGCAGACCAAGGTCTGGGACATCGTCCGACCCCTGACGGATGTCCTCGGTTTCGAGTTGGTCGACATCGAGTTCGTCGGCGGCCACCGCAGTGCCACCGTCCGGCTCGTAATCGATTCCGAGAAGGGCGTCAGTCTGGAGGACTGCGCGAAGCTCTCGCGGGCCGTATCGGAGCGGTTCGACGCCGAGCAGACGTTCGAGCAGCCCCACACGCTCGAAGTGAGCTCGCCGGGAATCGACAGGCCGTTCTGGAATCTCGCCAGCTACCGGCGAGCGATGGGCAGGAAGATCGATGTGGTCCTCGCGGAGCCGCTGGGGAAGGCGACCTTCTTTCGAGGAGTACTCAAGTCCGTGGATGAGAAGGGGATCGTCTTGGTGCCGGAAAAGGGCGAGGAGCTGGCAATCGGCTTCGCCAACATAAGGAGAGCCCACCGCACGCTGGAGTTTTGAACGCGGCGGGAGCGCAGTAAGGGAGGAAAGCCAGATGGAGAATTTCAACATCAACGAGGCGATCGACGAGCTTCACAAGCTGAAGAAGATCTCGCGCACGGAGTTCGTCCTCGCGCTCGAGTCCGCCCTCTCCTCGGCCTACCGGAAGAACTTCGGGCCCTCCGCCGAGATCACCGTGGAGATCCGGGAAGGCATCCATGTCTTCCAGGTGAAGAATGTCGTCGAAGCCGTCGCTGACGTCGACGCCGAGATCACGCTCGCCGAGGCCAAGCAGGTCCCCGACGCCGAGCTGGCTCTCTTCGACGAGCAGGGCAACATCGTCGAGTGGCTCTGCAACGAGGACCTTCAGAACAAGGTCGAGCTGACGAGCAAGATTCGTTGGGAAGTTCCGGCCAAGCAGTTCGGTCGCATCGCGGCGCAGACGGCCAAGCAGGTGATGATCCAGAAGATCCGCGACGCCGAGCGCAAGAAAACCTACGAGGAGTTTCAGGGCCGCATCGGCGAGCTGATCATCGGGCGGGTGCAGCGCTTCGAGAAGGGCGACATCTACATCGACTACAACGGGATGGAGATCGTGATGCCCTACAAGGAGCAGATTCCCGGGCAGCGCTTCCGCCAGGGGGACCGGATCAAGGCGCTCATCGCGGAGGTCCTGCAGACCAACAAGGGTCCCCAGGTCGTCGCCTCTCGGGCCAACCGGGACTTCCTGCGGAAACTGTTCGAGGAGGAGATTCCCGAGATTCAGGAGGGTGTGGTCCAGATACGCGCGCTGGCTCGCGAGGCCGGCGTGCGGACGAAGGTGGCCGTCCACTCGCTCGACGACAACATCGATCCCGTCGGGGCCTGCGTCGGCTTGAAGGGCTCGCGCATCCAGGCGGTCGTCAATGAAGTGCAGGGCGAGAAGATCGACATCATCCACTGGAGCGAGGACATCAAACGGTTCGTCAGCCAGTCCCTGGCGCCGGCCAAGCCGGTGAAGCTCACGTATCTGCCGGAAGAGCAGAAGGTGCAGGTGGTCGTGCCACAGCACCAGCTGTCGCTGGCCATCGGCCGCGAAGGCCAGAACGTCCGGCTGGCGGCAAAGCTGACGAACGTCAAGATCGATATCACGAGTATCAGCGAGGTTCCGGAAGCTGCGCCCCAGGAGGGCGAGCAGACGGAGCAGTCTCGAGGTTAGGTTCCGCTCGAGTCCGGCGGGCAAGTGGCCGCCGGAGATGAAGGCGGAATCGTCGTATTCCACCGGGAGGTAGTGTCGTGGCAGCAACCAAGAAGCAGCCGAGAGCTTACGAACTGGCGAAGGATCTGGGGGTGGCGTCCAAGGAATTGCTCGCTAAGCTGGCGGAGAACGGAGTCGAGCTGAAGGGGAACTTCAGCGTCCTCGACGACGCCACGATTCTGTTGTGTCGGAAGCTGTTCCGCCCGCTATCGGGAGGTCCGAAGGCCGCGCGCGAGCTGGAGGAGAAAGAGAAGGAACGCAAGGCGCAGCAACAGGCTGCCGCCGAGGCTGCCGCCGCCGAGGCAGCGCAGCCCAAGCCCGTCCGACCGGCACCGGCCCCCCGGCCGGCCGCTCCTCCCAGGGTCACGGCCTCCCCCGAGACCGCCGCGCACCCGCGCACATCTGCCCGGCCGGCCGCCGCGTCGCGTGCTGCCGCACATCCGTCCAAGGCCACAACGGCCACCAAGCCCTCTGCGAAGTCCACCACCCCGAAGGTCGTGGCCCCCAAGGGCCCGCAACCCGCAACGAAGCCGATGCCAGGACTACTTTCCAAGCCTCCCCCCCCACCCCCACCGCCACCCGCGCCCGTAGAGTTGGCGCCCGCGATGCCGGCCCCGACGGTCGCTGCGATGACGACCGCTCCGGCGGTTGCTCCTGCGCCTGTGGCACCTCCGCCGGCGGCGGTGGCGATTCCGACGGTTGCGCCTGCCACGGCGCCGACGCCGGGACTTCTGTCCACGCCCAAGCCGGCGGCCGCCGCGCCCGCCCCGGCGCCCGCCGCCGCGCCCAAGCCCGCGCCGGCCCCCACCTCTCCGCGCGCCGCAAGCTCCATTTCGCCCCAGAGGTCGCCTTCGCTGCGCCCCGAGGGGCGGCCGCAGCGCCCAGGCGGCGCCCGGCAAGCCACGCCTCCGCCCGCGCCTCCCAAGCCCGCCGCACCGCCGCGCACTGTCTACTATGGTCCGTCGCCGGCCCCGGCCGACTACGAGTCCCGACCGCGGCAGATGCCGACCCGACCGCCCACGGTGCTGACCAGCGGTCCCGCCACTGGCGGCGCCGGTCCGATGATTCGCCCGACCTCTCCCGCAGGTGCGGCGCGCCCGACTGGGCGCGTCTCGACGACCGCCCCCGCAGGAGCCGCAGGCCAGAAGACCATCTTCCGGCTCGACGAGAAGGAAGAGGAGCGCAAGCGCAAGGACCGTGAAAAGGAGCTGGCCAAGGAGGCCGAGCGCCAGCGCCGCGACGCTGCCCGCGAGGCGCATCGCAAGAAGCAGGAGAACTACCAGGCGCGCCAGCGCGCGCAGGAGGAGGCGTCCCACTCCCAGCACTACCAGAGTGCCCCGGCGCCCGAGCCTGCCGAGAAGCAGGTCCGTCTCTCCGAGAGCATTGTCGTCAGCGAGCTCGCCAACGTGCTCGGCAAGACGCCGATCGAGGTCGTGACCAAGCTGATCTCGCTCGGAACGATGGCCAGCATCAACCAGCGCATCGACTTCGAGGTCTCTTCAATCGTCTGCCAGGAGTTCGGCTGCAAGGCTGTCCTGGCCGAGGAAGACCAGGCGGCCCAGGAGGCCGAAAAGGTGAGCGATCCGACCAAGCAGGTCGCCCGTCCGCCGGTCGTGACCGTGATGGGTCACGTCGACCACGGCAAGACGTCGCTGCTGGACGCCATTCGCGAGAGCAAGGTGGCCGAGGGCGAGCACGGCGGTATCACGCAGCACATCGGCGCCTACCAGGTGAAACTGGCCGGCGGCCAGATCATCACCTTCCTCGATACGCCGGGCCACGAGGCGTTCACGGCCATGCGCGCCCACGGCGCCAAGGTGACCGACTGCGCGGTGCTGGTGGTCGCAGCCGACGACGGCGTGATGCCTCAGACCGAAGAGGCCATCAACCACGCGCAGGCTGCCGGGGTGCCGATCATCGTGGCCATCAACAAGATCGATAAGCCGGGCGCCAACGCCGACCGAGTCAAGCAGCAGCTTTCGAAGTTGGGGCTGCAGCCCGAAGAGTGGGGCGGCAAGACCATCTGCGTGGGCGTATCGGCGACGAAACGCCAGAACCTGCAGCAGCTCCTCGAGATGATCGTGCTCCAGAGCGAGATCCTGGAGCTGAAGGCCGATCCGACGATGCCGGCGCGCGGCGTGATCATCGAATCGCGGCTCGACAAGGGACGCGGACCGGTAGCGACCGTGCTGATCCAGGACGGAACGCTCAAGGGCAGCGACATCTTCGTCGCCGGGACTGCCTACGGGCGCGTGCGCGCGCTGCTGGACGACATGGGTCGCAAGGTCAAGGACGCTGGCCCGGGGACGCCTGTCAATGTGATGGGCTTCGACAGTGTGGCGGAAGTGGCGACCACTTTCTCGGTCGTCGACAGCGAGGCCACGGCCCGGGACCTGGTCGCCAAGCGGCTGGCGCGACGCAAGATCCAGCGCACGGCGCAGGCGCAGCACGTCAGCCTGGAAGACCTGTTCGCCAAGGTGAAGGAGGGCGCAATACGGGAGCTGAAGGTGATCATCAAGGCCGATACGCACGGCTCGGTGACGGCCCTATCGGATGCTCTCGGAAAGGTCACGAACGAGGAAGTCATTGTGCAGGTGATCCACGGAGGCGTGGGTGCCATCACCGAGACCGACGTGATGTTCGCGGCGGCCTCCGACGCGATCATCGTCGGCTTCCACGTCCGCCCGACGCCGCAGGTGCAGAAGCTGGCTGCGCAGGAAAAGGTCGACATCCGGCTCTACTCGATCATCTACGAGGCGGTCGAGGAAGTCGAAGCGGCCATCAAGGGCATGCTGGCGCCCAAGTTCCAGGAAGTCGTGTTCGGCCACGCGGAAGTACGGCAGGCCTTCAGCGTGCCCAAGATCGGGCGAATCGCCGGCTCCTACGTGCTCGACGGAAAGATCATCAGGAACGGCGACGCGCGCGTCATCCGGGACGGAGTTGAGGTTTACTCGGGCAAGATCGCGTCGTTGCGCCGTTTCAAGGAAGATGCTCGAGAAGTTCTGTCGGGCTTCGAGTGCGGCATCGGCCTGGAGCGCTTCAGCGACATCAAGGAGAAGGACATCATCGAGGTGTTCAAGCGCCAGGAGGTCGGGCGGGACTGACCCGCGGCGCACCTCCCGGGCTTGGCGCCCGTCTGACGGCCAAGTCGAAGGACCGTCCGCGCGCGCGGCGGTTTCCCACCCATGACGATCACACGCAAGATGGAGCGCGTGCAGCGTGAGCTGCAGCGGCGCATTGCTTCTCTGGTCCTCTCCGAGCTGAAGGACCCGCGGCTGGCCTATCCGTTCGCGATCACTGACGCGGAGATCAGCGGCGACCTGCGGCTGCTCAAGGTCTTCGTCAGCATCGACGCGCCCCCGGCCGAACAAGAAGTAGTGCTCGGAGTCCTGCGGAAAGCCTCCGGGCGACTCAGGCACCTGATGGGCGACGGGCTGGAGCTGCGTGTGGTGCCCGAGATCCGGTTCCTGCTGGACGACACGCCCGAGAATGCGCAGCGGATCGATCGCATTCTCGACGGCCTGCACCAGGACTGACGGGGCTCCTGCTACCGGTTGTGCTGGCATGCTCGACGGCGTCCTCATCGTCCACAAACCGGCCGGCGTCACGTCGCACGACGTCGTCGACTTCGCGCGGCGGCTGCTGGGCGGCGTGAAGGCGGGTCATTGCGGCACGCTCGACCCGGCCGCCACGGGCGTCTTGCTCGTTTGCCTGGGAAAGGCGACGCGGCTGGCGGAGTACCTGATGGGCGGCCGCAAGGTCTACCGCGCGCGCATCCTGCTCGATCGCCGCACAGACACGGGCGACCTCGAGGGCGAGGTGACCGGCCGTTTCGAGCCGGCGGGCGGCGCTCCTGACGAAGCACGGATCGACCGTGCGCTGGAGCTGTTCAGGGGGGGACTTCTGCAGCGGCCGCATCGCGTTTCGGCGGTTCGAGTGAACGGCAAGCGGCTCTACGAGCACGCGCGAAGCAAGAGTGCGGGGGGCGACGCTCCGGAGGCAAAACCGCGCCCCATCGTGATTCACCGGCTCCAGCGACTCTCGTTCGAGTACCCCAGGCTCGAGCTCGAAGTCGAGTGTTCCGCCGGGACCTACATCCGGCAGCTTGCGGAGGACCTGGGGGAGGCGCTGGGGTTGGGGGGCTGTCTCGAGAACCTGGTCCGGACCCGGTCTGGGCCGGCCGTGCTGGCCGACGCCCGCACGCCCTTCGAGCTGGCGTCGCTGGCGGCCCGCGGGGCCATCGGAGACGCAATCGTGCCGGCGAAGCGGCTCCTGGAGAGCTTCGGGGAGGCCCGGGTGGAGGGCGCTGCGCTGGCGCAGGTCAGCCACGGCGCGCCGCTCAGTCGGGCCGACGTGACGGACTTTCTCGAGCCCCGCGACCAGGACCTGGTCAAACTGATTGCTGCCGGCGACGCGCTGGTGGCGATCTACCGTCTCACCTCCACGGACAGGCTCGAGCCGTGTAAGGTACTCATCTGATGGCCAGCGCGCACGCGTCGAGACGGGCAGCCACCGGATCAAACGTCTGGGAGGACGCTGTGTCCAGGACGGCCGACGAGCCGGGGAAGGAAGAGACGCCACCGATGGAGAGATACCAGGAGCGAATTCTCGAGAAGGGTCACCTCTTGCTCTTCGGAGAGATCGACGAGGACATGATCCGGCAGCTGATAGAACAGCTGCTTTACCTCACGTCGGGAAAGAAGCGGCCCGTGCCGGTGACGATGTGGATCAACTCGACGGGCGGGCTCTTGCAGCCCACCTTCGCGCTGGCAGACTTCGTGAGCCGCCTCAAGGTGCCGATCCACACCGTGGGTATGGGGACGGTGGAGTCCGCTGCCGCGCTCATACTGATGTCGGGATCGAAGGGAAAGCGCGCGCTGATGCGGAACTGCTCCCTGATGATCCACGAGTACTCGTGGTCCAATTCCGGCAGCTTCACCGAGATGAGCAGCCGCATGAAGGAAGTCCAGCACACGATCAAAAAGCAGCTGGCTTTCATGTCGCGCCACTCCGGCAAGACTGCCGAGGAGCTGAAAGCGATCGTGCGCCACGAGGAGACGTGGTTGACCCCCGAGGAAGCCGTGAAGTGGGGGATCATCGACAAGGTGCTCTGAATGGGGTGACCCCACCCCCACGGTGAAGTGGGAGTGGGGTCGTCTTGCTTACCAGAGTGTCGCCGACAGCCTGAGCTGCCGGCTTACCAGGGCTAGCCGGCCGAAGGCCAGCCTGAGCCCGCCGAGCAGCGCGGGCGCGTGCCCGGCGACCAGCAGGGCCGTTCCGGCTACCGTTGCTGCCAGCGCCGTGGAGAGCACGGCTGGATAGCCGTAACTCTCCGTGGCCCAGCCCGCTGCGGCGGGGATCAGGACGGCTGCCGGTGTCATGACCAGGTTGTTGACGGCCTGGTACGCCGCCGAATCGCCGCCCCGCGCCAGCTCCATCACGGCCGTCGTCTTCGCATTGAAGTAGGAGCCGTAAAAGAGCCCGAGCAGGATCGCCACCGGTGTGAGCTCCTCGGCCGACCGGGCCGAGAGCGCCTGTCCCATCGCCGCCAGCAGCAGGAGCTGGCTGGCTGCGAGAGTGTTGAGCGCTCCGAGCCTGTCCGCGACGGCCGCGTAGAGCACGCTGCCGACGGCCTGAGCGGCCATCGCCACGCCCGAGAGGGCCATGACGCGCTCGGGGCTGGCGCCGAACTGCCGCTGGGCGTTCACCAGATAAAAGGCGCCCAGGACGGAGTGGAGCGACACCAGTTGCTGCGCCGCCAGGAACCGGACGAACCGGGAGTTGCCGGCCACCGAGGCGTACAGCCGCCGCAGGTAAGCGGGCAGCGGCTCCCGCCGCGAGGCCGTGGCAGCCAGCTCCTCCGGCTCCCTCGCCGGCTCCTCGACGCCGAACCAGCCGAGGTTTGCCAGGTTCATTGCGGCGAAGGCGACCAGCGCGCCGGCCGCATAGCTCACCGGCGCGGGGAGGAGGCCGAGGAGCAGGGCACAGAGCCAGGCACCCGCGACTCCGCCAAGCAGACCCGCCATCGACAGCACGCCGAAGAAGTGGCCTCGGCGCTCCGGGCCAGCCAGCCGGCCCGCGAAGGCCAGCCAGACGGGCGTCACGTAGCCGAGTCCCAGGTACCAGAGCGTGAGCGCGCCGTAAAGGAGCCCGACCGCCAGGCTGCCGCTGCCGCCGCGCCAGGCGACGGCCGCCACGGCCAGGAAGGCGAAGGTGGGCAGCACGTGCCACCGCACGACGAAGGGCGTCTGCCTGGCCAGGCCCGCGGTCCGGTGAGCCGCGACCAGCTGAGGCAGCGTGGTCGCCAGCGAGCCGAGGCCCGGGAGCAGCCCGATCGTGGAGAGCGAGGCCCCCATGGCCGAGAGGAGCAGCGGCAGAACCGCTCCAGGCGACACGAAAGCTCCGCCGAGTCCCCAGCCGGCCTCGATCAGGGAGAGGTAGAACAGGTTCCGGGCGTACCGCCCGTTTCCCGATGTCCGCGACTCGTTGGAGCCGTTGACGTTATTGTATCCGTTCATTGGAATCACTCGTTTCAGGAGGGTAGGCATGCCCCTGGGCCGAAGGCCCCTGACAGGGCGCCGGCAGCCGAGGAGCAAAGGTGCCAAAGGTGCGCTTCGGGCGGGCCGGCCAGGGGCCGGATGCTCGACAAGACGACGGGGCCGCGAACCGATTCCGGCTCGCGGCCCCGTGGAGGCCCGTCTGATGCTGGCTAAGGCGTCAGCCGGCGTCCATCGCCTCCGGGGAGCGCGCGAGTCCGCGCCGCTGCTCGAACACAGCGGTTCCGCGCGGGCACCGCGCCCAGTCGTCCTTTCGCCCGCCGCTCGGGCGGAGCCCAGAGACGGAGTCCGGGCGCGCAGTGCCGTTGTCGATTTCGACCCACTTCATCATCTCGATGCGTTGGACGCGCTCGAGACGAAAAGGGTGCGCGCTTTTGTCGAGATTTTTTTCGCTACAGCCGATCCTCGCGGCCGTAGGCTTCCTGCAAGAGCCGCCCCACGAGCTTCAGCAGCCTCATGCACCCGGCGGTGTTGCCTTCCCCATAGAGGCCTGTCGCGCGCTCGTAGGCCGTTTCGGCCTCCACGAGCAGTCTGGCCGTCACAGGGTCGCTCGTCTGTCCCAGCCGGGAGCTTGCCGTTCGCAGGCTGCCCCGCAGCCGCTCCAATCCCGCCCGGGCCTGGTCGTTTCCGCCAGCCCCGGCGGTCTCCTGTTTGGCTGCGCCTCGGGTCAGTTCTTCGGCCTCCGCTCCCTGGAGCTCGAGTGCCCGCCGGACCAGCCGCTCTGCCGAGTTCATCGACACGCGCGCCTGGATGTAGTCGCTTCTTGCGCTGGCCGCTTCGCTGTCACGCACGTGCTGGTCGGCCCGGTCCAGCAGCCCGCGCGCCTCAGCGCCCGCGGGAGCTGCAAGCTTGCGTCGCGCCAGCGCCACCCGGCCGCGCGTCTGCTCCAGGTCCCTCTCGGAGCGCTTCTGCGCCTCGAACTGGGCCAGCGCCACCGCGCCCTCCTGCAGGGTCTCCTCCAGCAACGGACGCACCTGTCCTGAGAGCTGCTGGTCGAGGTTTCCGGTGAATCGCGACAGGCCCGACGTGTCGAGCTTCTGCCGGACGCGAATCAGGTTGTCCTGCATCCGCTCGAACCGCTGGTGCAGCGACGGGCTCCGGCTCTGGAGCGCCGCGGTGCGGACCCGGTGCAGCATCTCCTCGGCCTGACGCAGCCGGCGGCGGTCGATCTCTTCCTGACGACGCCGGACTGTGGCGTCGGCCTCGAAGCCGGCCAGTTCGGCGGGGGAGGGTGTCGAGTCCCGGAGCGCAGGTGTGGCTTGCCTCAGTGCCTGGATGGCCATCAAGAAGTCGCTCTGCGCCTGCTGGTTCTTGCCGGCGGCCATCGAGGCGTTACCGGCCCGGATGTGACCTTCCGCCCGGTCGACGGCCTGGCGCGCGGACGAGGCCGGATCGCGCGCGATCCCGGCGCGAGCCGACTGCACGGCGGAGACCGCCTGAGCCCGCGCGACCAGCGCGGACTGCGCCGCCGCCACGTTCTCCGAGGCGGTCTGGGCCGGAACCCGGGCGGCGAGGACGAGCGTCAGGAGTGCGGCGCGAACAAGCGTGTTCATCAGTCCATCCCTAGCTTCTTCAATCGGGAGTCGAGTTGGCGGCGGGTCAGTCCGAGCAGCCGGGCGGTGCGGGTCTTGACGCCCCCCGAGCGCTCGAAGGCCTGTTGCACCAGCTTCTGCTCGTAGCTCTCGAGTGAGATGCCCTCCTCGGGGATCTTGAACTCGGGTCCGGGGGCGCGGGACTGGGTATTGAAGGGGAGATCGCCGGCGGCGATCTTGCCGGAATCGGAGATGACGGTGGCGCGCTCGATCACGTTCTCGAGCTCGCGCACGTTGCCCGGCCAGCCGTAGGCTCGCAAGGCATCCATCGCCTCCTCGGAGATCTCCATGTTCGGCTTTCGGAACTTCTTCAGGAAGTGCTTAGCCAGGTGCGGTACGTCCTCCGGGCGGTCTCGCAGCGGCGGCAACGTTATCGAGACGACGTTGAGCCGGTAGTAGAGATCCTCGCGGAACCGTCCGTCCTTCATGTTGTCCTCGAGATTGGCGTTGGTGGCGGCGATGACGCGCGCGTCGCAGTCGATGGTCTTGAGGCCGCCGACCCGCTCGAAGCGCTTCTCTTGCAGCAGCCTCAGGAGCTTGACCTGCAAGAGCGGAGAGAGCTCGCCGATCTCGTCGAGGAAGAGCGTGCCGCCCTGGGCCATCTCGCACTTGCCGCGTTTCTGGACGACGGCCCCTGTGAAGGCGCCGCGCTCGTGGCCGAAGAACTCGCTCTCCAGCAGGTTCTCCGGTATGGCCGCGCAGTTGATTGTGACCAGGGGCTGCGCCGCGCGAACGCTCTTGTTGTGGATGTACTTGGCGATCACTTCCTTGCCGGTTCCGCTCTCCCCGCGCAGCAGGACCGTAACGTCGCTGGAGGCGACCTTGTCGGCCAGCGAAAGCGCGTTCTTGAGCGAACCCGATTCGCCGATGACCGCAAGCTGGCCGTTCTCCTGGCCCAGCCGCTCCTTGAGGTACTGGTTCTCCAGCACCAGGCGCTGGCGGTCGCAGATGCGGCTGACGACGCTCACCAGCTCCTCGAGCTTCACCGGCTTGAGGACATAGTCGCGCGCGCCCGAGCGGAGCGCCGAGATGGCGGTCTCCACGCTGGCATAGGCCGTGACCAGCACGCACTCGATGTCGGGATTGCGGCGCTTCACACCCTCCAGGAGCTCCAGCCCCGACATCTTGGGCATGCGGATGTCGGTCAGCATGATGTCGTAGGACCGCTCGCCCGCCAGCTTGAGCGCGTCGAACGGGTCGTTGACCGCGTCCACTACGTGGCCTTCGTCCTCCAGCGCCATCTTCCAGACTGCCGTCAGCTTCAGCTCGTCGTCGCACACCAGGATGCGCGCCATTTTCGACCTCTCTAGCGTTTCACTCATGAAGATGCAGTCCTCGGTTGGGAGCGGGCAAGCTCCGGGACGCCGCCCGGCCGCGACTCTCGCCCCTCGTCGCTCTGTTCATTCTTGTGGCTCCGCGGGCAGCTCCACGACGAATCGTGCGCCGCCGCCCGGAAGGTTTTCGATACGAATCTCGCCGTCATGCTGGTCGACGATTCTCTTGGCAACAAAGAGGCCAAGTCCCGTCCCGGCCGGCTTGGTGGTCACGAACGGGGCGAAGGCTTCCTTCAGGATTTCGTCCGGGAGGCCGGTTCCCGTGTCGTCGAGCTGGATGACGACCCGGTCGGGGCGGTCTTGCACCACGTTGAGCGTCAGCTGGCGCCTGGGCGCGTCGGTCATGGCGTCTCGCGCGTTCAGGATTGCGTTGAGCAGCACCTGGCGCATGCAGTCGACATCCATGCGGACCACTACGTCGGCCGCCACCTGGGGCGCCTCCAGGCGAATGCCCGCCTTGTCCAGCTCGGGCCCGACGAACTCGAAAAGCGGCCCGAGGAGCTCTCCCAACTTCCGGGGCGCAAGCTCGACCTGGATGGGGCGGGCCACCTCGAGGAAGCGCGTGACGATGCCGTCGAGGCGCTCGATCTCACTGACCACGTAACCGACCAGCTCACGGACCTTGTCGTCGGGCGTGCCGAGCTTGTCGATGCGCCGGACCAGAAACTCCGCCGAGGAGCTGATGATGGAGAGCGGATTGCGGATCTCGTGGCAGATCTGGGCGGAAAGGTGGCCGACCAAGGCCAGCCGCTCGGTTTCCTGGTTCTTCTCCTCGGCAAGCAGCAACTCGCGCAGCAGGCGTCGGAATACGAGAGCCAGTCCGCCAATGGCAACCAGCGCCAGGGCCGTGGCCAGGACCAGGCCGTTGCGCAGCAGCGAGAGCGTGTCGAAGAAGCGGACGTCCGTCTCGACGCCCAGAATCGCTACGACTCTGCCCGCCCGGTCGTGCACGGGGGCGTAGCCTGTCTTGAGCATCTGACCGCCGCGGGCAATGACGGGGCTGATAGCGGGCTTGCCCATCCAGGCGTCCAGGATCTCGTCGGCATCGAGCTGTAGAGCGGCGTTCGGGGTGCCGATCGGCTCGTCTCCCCCGGAGCTGACCAGCACGCGGTTCTCGCTGTCGAAGACGAACAGGTCCGCGAGGTGGAAGCCGGTGCGCAGCGCGCTCAGCTCGTGCCGCAGCCGCAGGTAAGTCGACGTCTTCTCGTCGCCGGGCTTCAGATGGACCAGGATGTCACCCTCCAGCTCGCGGCTCACCAGGCCCGCGATGGCCGTCAGATGGCGGTCGAGCGAGTCGGTGAGCAGATCGCTGGTAAACTGCCAGAGAGCCCATCCGGTCAGGTTGACAACGACTACCACCAGCAGAACGAAAGACGCGAAGGCGAGCAGCGTCTTCCCTCGGGGACTTCGGGCTGGGTGTTTCAAGCGAATCGACTCTCTCCGGTTGCCGCAGGGCATCCTAGCAGGGCTGCACGGAATGGTGCAGTTCGGACGCCGTCAGTGCGGCAATGTTGCAAGTCAGGTGCCCGGATCCGGAAATGTGGCACCACCCGGCCATGGTACGGCGATTGCATCATGGGGGTCGTGCCGCGCTCACTGCCGATCATGCTGCTCGTCATGGTGCTCATGACGCCGGTCGCACGCGCTCAGGCGCCGGGACCCGTGGGCGGAAGCGTGCAGGTGCCGGGTGCGGCGCTGGTGTCCGACGCCGAGCAGCGGCAGGCGGAGCGGGCCCGTGAGGACGCGCGGCGCGCTCTCGACGAGCTGGCCGGACAGGACACCGACACGATCAGCCTGGAGCGAGCGCGCGAAGGCCTGCGGCGCGGGGACGAGTTCATGGCCGCTCGCAACTACTCCGCCGCCGTCGCCATGTACGGTCAGACAGTCGCTGCCACCCGGACCGCCAAGACGGTGCGGGATCGCAGCGAGCAGGTGGCCAAGCAGGCCGAGGCCCAGGTGAAGGTCTCGTTTGCCGCGCTGGGTAGCCAGCCGGTGGCTCCCAATAGCAAGGAAGAGAAGGCTCGGGTGCTGGCCTTCCAGAAGTTCCAGCAGGGACAGCAGGCGTTGGCCTCCGGCCAGTTCGGCGCCGCACGGCGGCTGTTCCTGGACGCCGAGGGATTCTTGAAGCGCGTGCTGAGACAGACGCCGGGGGCCGTGGCCGACTGTTCCGACGCCCGGGCGAATCTCGACCGTGTGCTCCCCAATCTACGCAGGGTCGAGGTGGCGCTGGCCAATGTGCAGAACGAGCTCGTGCAGGGGCTCGTCGCCAAGTCGCGCAGCCTCCTGGAGGACGCCCGCCGGCTGCTGGCGTCGAACCAGTGCGATGAATCATTGCGCACCAGCCGCCTGGCCGAAAACGCGCTCAAGCGCGCCGCCGAGATGGCGCTGCAGGCCAGGAGAGAGTAGCCAGGAGAGAGTAGCCAGTAGCCAGTAGTCAGTAGTCAGTAGGGGGCGGGGGGGGCCGGCGTCCGGCGCGAAGTCGCGGCGCTGGTGGGGAGGAAGATGGCAGATGGAAGGTGGATGGGCGCACGTGGCCATTCCGTGCCCGAGCCCCCGCCCGAGCCCTCGCCCGTGCCCCCGCCCCAGAAACCCCGGTACAGGTACACGCCACGAGTTTTCCCAGAAACCCGGTACAGGTACACGCCACGAGTTTTCCTACCGT
>JACQZN010000133.1 GCA_016213845.1 Candidatus Wallbacteria bacterium | reverse complement strand
TTCACGATCCGGCTGGAGGCCAACGGCGCGCGGCTCACGCCGGCAAAGGGCACCTTCTTCGTCGACAACACGCCGCCCGTCGCCACGCTCTCATACTCGAAGTCGACGGCCCTGGTGGGGGTCGGCCCGCTCGTCATAACCGCAGCGTTCAGCGAGGCCCAGGCGTTGTCTCCGTTGCTGAGCATCGACAGGCCGGGCACGGGTGGCGACGTCCTGGAGGCCCCGATGATCCCGAACCCCGCCGATCCGAGTGTCTGGACCTTCACGCATGACGTGCTGTCCGGATCACCCGACGGGCTGGCCACCGTGACGCTCACGGACGCCGCGGGCAATGCCGCCACGGGCCTGGTGAACAGGACGTTCACGGTCGACGCGACGCCCCCCCAGGTCGCGCTCTCCTATTCGAAGAACCCCCTGGCCCTGGGCTCGGGCGCTCTGGAAATCACCGCGACCTTCAACGAAGCCGTGGTCACCGTACCGACCCTGGCCATCGTGCGCGCAGGTGGAGGCGCCAACGACCTGGCCGCGACCGCGATGACCGCCACGGCCGATCCGCTGGTCTGGACGGCCACGTACACCGTCCTCGCGCAGAACGGCTCCACGATCCTCGACGGCATTGCCCAGTGCACCGTCGCCGGCGGTCTGGATGCGGCTGGCAACGCCAATGCCCCCGCGACCAACAGCCAGTTCACCGTCGACACCACGCCTCCCGTGGTGACGCTCGCCCACGGCGGTCCGACGACGAACGTCGGCACGGGCCCGCGGGCGCTGACGGTCACCCTGGATACGACCCAGGTGCTCACACCCGTCATCTCCATCGACCGGCCCGGCACGGACAACGACGTCTCGGGCGTCGCCCTGACGCCCACGACCCATCCGCTCGTGTGGACTCACATCTACACGGTCGCCGCCGCCAACGGCACGACCATCCTTGACGGCCAGGCGAGCATCACGGTCGCGGACGGCGTGGGTAACGTCGCCGCCCCGTTTGCCAATGACACCTTCACGGTCGACACGACGCCTCCTGCCGTCTCTCTGAGCTACTCGAAGACCACGAGCGGGGTCAGCGCCGGCCGTCTGGACGTGACGGTGAGCTTCAACGAGCCCCTGGTGACGAACCCGACGCTCGCCATCGTGCGCGCCACGGGCGGCGGCAACGACCTCGCGGTCACGCAACTGACCCCGACCGTCAATCCGCTGGTCTGGCTCGCGTCCTGGGACGTGCTCACCCAGAACGGCTCCACGATCCTCGACGGCCAGGCGACCGTCACCATCGCCGGCGGCCTCGACGCGGCCGGCAATGCCAACGCCGTCGCCTCCAACCGCATCGTGACCGTCGACACGACGGCGCCGAACGCGGTCTTGAGCTACTCGCAGAACAGGGACCTCGTCAAGGCCGGCGCGCTGACGATCTCGGCGACCTTCAACGAGGCGATCGTCCTCGCGCCGTCGATCGGTATCGTGCGCGCCACCGGCGGCGGCAACGACGTCGTCGGCGCCACGATGTCGCCGACGGCCGACCCGACCGTCTGGACCTACGTCTACACAGTCCTCACCAACAACGGCACGACTATCCTCGACGGCGCGGCCATCGTCACCGTCTCGGGCGGCCGCGACGTTGCCGGAAACGCCAACGCTCCGGCCACCAACACCTCCTTCTCCATCGACACGAGCCAGCCCACCGTGAGCCTCAGCTTCTCGAAGAACCAGGCCGCGGTCGGCACCGGCGCCCTCCTGATGACCGCCACCTTCAGCGAGGCCCTGGTCTCCGGCCCCTCGCTCGCGCTCGATCGGCCAGGCGCGGCCGGCGACGTCGCCGCGACCCCAATGACGGCCACGGCCGATCCGGCAATCTGGACGTTCACCCACACGGTCGCCGCGGCCGACGCCACGACGATCCTCGACGGCCTGACCACGGTCACCATCTCGGGCGGCCTGGACGCCAGCGGAAACGAGAACCTGGCTGCGGCCAACAACACGTTCACGATCGACACCACGCCGCCCAGCGTGGTCCTCGCCTACTCGCGCTCTGCCAGTGGCGTACCCACCGGCACGCTCCTGATCAGCGCGACGTTCGGTGAGGACCTCGTCACGGTGCCCTCCCTCGCCGTCGACCGCCCCGGCACCGGCAACGACGTCGCCGCGACCGTGATGACGACCACCGCGGATGCGCGGGTCTTCACCCTCGCCTACGTCGTGGCCGCCAACGACGGCACCACCGTCCTCGACGGGCTCACCACCGCGACCGTCTCCGGCGCGCAAGATGCCGCGGGCAACTCCAACGCCCCCGCCACCAACGCCACCTTCACGGTCGACACCACGCGGCCCGACGTGGCCCTGGAGTACTCGCGCCCCTCGAGCGCCGTTCCGACCGGGCCCCTGATCATAACTGCAAGGTTCAGCGAGGCCCTCGCCACCCTCCCCTCCATCGCCGTCGACCGCCCCGGCACCGGCGACGACACAGCCCTCAAGCCGATGTCGCCGAGCACCGACCCGGCGGTCTTCACCTACACCTATCTGATCGTGCGCCAGAACGCCTCCACCCTCCTCGACGGCCTCACCGTGGCCGCGGTGAGCGGCGCGGCCGATGCAGCGGGCAACTCCGCCACGGCCGCGACGAACGCCTCCTTCACGATCGTCACCAACGCCAGGCCCGTCGCACGCGCCACAGCTCCCCCGAGCAACTTCGCCGAGAGGGTCATGACCGTCGACGCCCGGGCCTCGAGCGACGCCGACGGCGACACCCTGGTCTACCACTGGAGGCTCGCCAGCGCGCCCACCGAGGTCACCACGATCGACTTCAACCCGAACGGCACCTCCGCGGCCGCCAGCGCGACCTTCACCCCACTGGTGACCGGCACGTACCGCGTCGAGGTGGTGGCCAGCGACGGGCTCTCGGTCTCCGAGACGTCCTCGGCCCAGTTCGAGGTCACCTCCTCGCCGGGCCTGCCGCCGGTGGCCGAGGCCGGCGCCGCCCTCTCGGGCAGCGTCACGGCCCCCGTTCAGCTCGACGGAACCGGGTCGACCGACGACAAGGGGTGGGTGATCACGTACCGCTGGAGCTTCGTCTCGGTGCCCGCCGGCAGCCTGTTGACGGCCGGCTCGATCGCACCCAACGACTCGCCGGCGGCCGGCCGCCCCGCCTTCACCGCCGACCGCAAGGGCACGTACGTGGTGCGCTTGATCGTCTCCGACGGACCTCAGGACTCCCCCGAGGATACCGTCCAGGTCGAGATCGGCAACACCGCGCCCGTGGCCGCCATCGCGGCCCCGAACGCGGTCGCAATCGGCACCCCCATGACGCTCGACGGACGCGGCTCCTCGGATGCCAACGCCGCCGAGGACACGCTCACCTACCGTTGGAGCTTCATCTCGGTGCCGGCCGGGAGCCGGATGGTCACCGCGTTGATCTCTCCGAACAACTCGCCGTCGGCCACCCAGCCGAGCTTCACTCCGGACGTGGTCGGCATCTACACGATCGGCCTCGTGGTCGACGACGGCACGGCGTCCTCCGTGAGGGCGCAGGCCGTCGCCCAGGCCACCGCCGGGGCCAGCCAGCCTCCGGTGGCGGATGTCCTGGTCTCGTTGAGGCAGGGCGGACCGCGGCTCATCGAGCTGGACGGCAGCGGTTCGAGCGCGTCGAGCCCGCCGGCAGGCAACCGCATCGTCACCTACGCGTGGAACCTGATCCAGCGCCCTGCCAAGGCCACCGCGTTCAGCGCGGCGACGGCCCTGGTGCGCTACGAGGCGCGGGCCGAGGGAACCTACCAGTTCACCCTCACCGTCACCGACCAGGCCGGCCTGACCTCGACCGTGCTCGAGACGATCGTCGTCGACGACGTCGGACCCCACGCCCAACTCGAGGACGATCTGGTGATCAACCTGCCGCGGGCCGGCACCCCGGCCGGCCTGGCCACCACGGCCATCGTCCTGCTCGACGGCCGCCTCTCCGGCGACGCCAACGACGACGCCATCACCTACCGGTGGAGCGTCCTCTCGGCTCCGGTGGCCACCTCCGGGCTGATCCCCCTGGAGGATCTGACCCGCCCCACGGCTCACCTCAACTTCCCGACCGACCTCGACCAGACCAACACCTTCCTGCGCGGTGCGGGACGCTACGTGGTCCAACTGACGGTCTCGGACGGCGACGAGCAAGAGTCCGAGAGCCTCGAGATCCTCGCCCTCGACCCCCTGACCCTGCTGCCGTGGGCCGACTCGGGCGTCGACGCGACCTATCTGGTCCGCTTCCTCTCGCCGGGTGTGATCGCCGCCACCGTGCCCGATCCCACGGTCGTCACGACCACGCCGGTGTTCAGGGACTTCGTGCGCCTCGACGGCCACGAGAGCGCCGATCCTCGAGCTCGCACGCTCACCTACCGCTGGCAGCTCGCCCGCGACGACCTGGGCAATCCCCTGGTACCCGCCGGCGCCCAGGTGCCGGTGCTGACGAACGCCGGGACCGCGACCCCGAGCTTCGTACCCGGCCTCGAGGGTGAGTACACCTTCGAGCTGATCGTCAACAACGGGGCCTTCGACAGCCGCCCGGACCGCGTCACCGTGACGATCCACTCGGCCGAGACGCAGAACCACCGCCCGCACGCCGAGGTGCTCGTCGAAGACCTGGCCAAGGCCGACCCGAGGGGCCCGCTCGACGCGGTGCGCTCCTTTGCCGTCGGAGACTGGGTCGAGCTGAACGGTGCGGGCTCGTCCGACCGCGACTCGTCCGACCGCGCCAACGGCCTGCTCTACACCTGGAGGCAGACCGCCGGCGAGAGCGTCGCCCTGACGCCCTCTCCGACCGCGGCCGTGGCCAGGTTCCTCGCACCCAGCGCCGGCAGGTACAGCTTCGAGCTGACCGTCGCCGACCGGCGCGGGGCCCGCAGTGAAGCCAGGGAGATCGCGTGCGTCGTGCTGGCGCCGGCCCAGAGCCTGCCGCGCCTGCGCCTGGTGGCCTCGGCCTCGACGGTCTCCACGACCGGCGAGGATGCCGGAGATGGCCTCACCGAGGGTTCGCGCAACAGCCTGCGGGTGCTCGTGTCCTCGACCGTCACGCCCGTGGTCACCCTCACGGCAACCGTGGACGCCGCCTCGCGCTATCGGCTGCGCTGGGCCCAGGTCGACGGGCCGACCGTCGTCTTGACCAGCGGCGGCGAGGACGACACCACGGCGAGCGTGACCCGCACGGCGTTTGCCCCGACGACCTCGAGAGTGCACGAGTTCGAGGCGGTGCTCACGCTGCTGGATGCGAGCGGAGCAGACACCGGCGTTTCCGTCTCGCGGCGCATCCGGGTCCTCGTCGACACCCCCGAGAGCCGCGTGCCCATCGCGAACGTGGTCCGGATCGTCCAGCCGGCACCGCTCGACGGCACCGATGCCGAGCGTCGCATCGTGCTGGACGGGCGCGGCTCGGCGCCCTCGGGCACGCTCCCCGCGGGCAGGCAGTTGAGCTACGTCTGGGAGCAGCTTGCCGGACCCCAGGTGGAGCTCGAGAACCCGTTCTCGGCCCTGACCGCGTTCACGGCGCCGCGCCTCGACGACAACGTCGCCCGCCGCTTCGTCTTCGCCCTGTACGTCGATACGGGCGCGGACCGCAGCGAGCCGTTCATCGTCACCGCGGCCCAGCAGGGCCTCGCGACCGTGGCGTCCCAGTACGTCGCGCTCTACCTGGACGGCCAGCCGATCTGTGCCAGCGCCGCCGTGCAGGCCGACAACACCGCGCTGCTGACCAACATCGTCATCCCGATCGGGACCGCCGAGGACACGAACTTGACCCTCACCCTCGAGCGCGTGAACGGTGACGGCCCGCAGCGCACGCGGCTGGCAGTCCTGAGAACGTACACGTTCCAGCTCAACGCAGCCGCCTCGACGACCCTGAACCTCGCCTCCGATAACGTGTCGGTCAACCCGGCCGTCAGGGGCGTGCCCCTCTCGGCGAGCGTCAGCCTGCCGGTCCAGGCGGCCAACCCCGGCGTCGACGCCGGTGGCGCGGGTGGCGGCGGTGGCTGCACGCTCCGCCAGGCCAACGAACCGGCCGGCTCCGACGGGCTGCTCCTCGGGCTCGCCTTCCTCGCCCTCGCGGCCCGCAGCCGCCGGCGGCGCACCGTCCTAGACTGAGACCGGCGCTCCACCCACCAAAGCCGATGCCCTGAGCAGTTGAAAGACGGAGGCTCCCGGTTCGCCCGCCCAGAGCGGCCGGGCGCCTCCGTGCCACGGATTGTACTCGAGCGAATTCATCTGGAGGAGAAAGAGATGTCCAAGAGAGTGTTCTCGGGCCGAGAGATGGCCATGTCACGCAGGGGTTTCCTGGGAGCCAGTGCCGCAATGGCGGCGGGGATAGCTCTGGGCGGCTCGCCGAAGTTCGCCGAAGCCGCGCCCAACGAGCTCGGGACCCACGGGGTCCCCGTGCTCCGCCCGACCGGAGGCGTGTTGCGACACAACCTGGTCGAGAAGATCGCGTCCAACTGGGTCGGCGGCAGGCGGATTTGCACGCGGACCTACAACGGCCGCATCCCCGGCCCCGTCATCCGGCTCAAGCCGGGCGACACGTGGATGCCGACCGAGGTCAACCAGTCGCCGGCGAATCCGGATCAGAACATGATCCCCGAGTTCATGAACTCGCCGCATCACCTGAACACGTTCAACCTGCACACCCACGGCCTGCACGTCAGCCCTCAGACGCCTGCCGATGCGGTGGACCTGGAAGTCCACCCGGGGATGAGCTTCGAGCACACCATTGCTATCCCCGCCAACCACCCCGCAGGCACGTTCTGGTACCACCCGCACAATCATGGCGGAGTCGCCATGGCCCTCGCCGGGGGCTGTGCCGGGGCGCTGATCATCGAAGGCGGCCCGGGCACGGTCGACGCGGTCCCCGAGATCGCCGCCGCCAAGGAGCAGGTCTTCATGGTCCAGGAACTGAAGCTCGATCCCGCCACGGGCGAGACGCTGGCCTTCGACCCGGATCTCTGGGACGCCGTCTATCCCACCTTTACCGTCAACGGACAGGTCCTGCCGACCGTCTACATGCGGCCGGGCGAGGTGCAACGCTGGCGGTGGATCGTCGCGGGCGTGGACCGGTTCCTCAACCTCGGGGTCGAGGGCCACACCTTGCACCAGATTGCCAACGACGGCATCAACTTCGCCGCCGTCGAGGCCGTGCCGAGCATCCTCGCTGCCGTCGCATCCCGATTCGACTTCCTGATCCAGGCAGGCGTCCCCGGCACCTACAACATCGTGCGCCTTCCACACGACCAGGGCATGGGCTTCGAGCCGGATCCACCGCAGCCCATCATGAAGCTGGTCGTCGCCGGCAATTCGATGACGATGGGACTGCCGACGACCCTGCCGAGGCCGTCCTTGCACCCGCACATCACGGACGCGGAGTTGGTCGACCCGGTGACCATTCTGCCCCGGACGCGGACCGTCACGATGGACATGGCCGATCCCCTTCCGCCCAATCCGTGGCCGTTGTTCATGATGGACAACAAGCTCTTCGACTCCGCCCGCATCGACCAGACGATGAAGCTGGGCACGGCCGAGGAGTGGACCGTCGTCAACACCTCGCCCGAGGAGCACCCGTTCCACATCCACACGAACGCCATCGAGGTCGTCAAGGTCGATGGCGTGGCCCTGGCCACTCCGGTCTGGGGCGATACGTTCATCGTCCACGGGAACAGCGGCAGCATCACGTTCCGCACCCGCTTCGAGGACTTCACCGGCCAGTTGCGATCCCACTGCCACATCTCGATGCACTCGGACCTGGGCATGATGCAGGCTCTGCAGATCGTCCCGTAGACCGCGCTTTCATCGCGGCCTTTCGGGCTGCAGGTTGCGGGCAGGGCCGGATGGGTCCCTCCCCCGACCTGCAGCTCTTTCTTCATGGGGTGAAAGCAGGAAGTTGCCGCACGAGAAGCATGGAGAAAAGTGCAACAAGGTTGTGCGACCTTCCGGACTTGCAGGTATCTAGTTCTCCAGCGCAGGTCCGCTGCGGGCAGTCCCTGGCAGTCGACTGCCGCGCAGGTACCTGCCGGTGCACTTGTTCCAACTCCAGGGCCTCGAGCCGCCTCCGGGCGGTCTTTCGAGGCGGCGGTTCTGCTTGCAGATGACGCGGTGTCTTGATTCACGTTGTGGACGAAAGGAAGGCGCAATGAAGGGCAAGAGGTTGTGGTTCGTGGGGATGGTCGTGGTCATGCTGCTTGGTCTGGGGCAGACGGCCCACGCCGAGTTGAACGCCGTCGGTCCGACCGATCCCGAGGTCGGCTTTCCGCTCTGGTATCAGGACCCGGCCTTGACAGCCTGTGAGCTCTGTCTCGAGCAGCCGTCGGGGCCGTCAGACCCCTGTGGGCTGGCCGGAACGATCCCGTTCCCCGGGCAGCCCATCTCCGTGCCGGCCAACAGTCCCGAGGAGATGTTCTGGCACATGGCCACTGCCCTCACGCCCACCCCCGCGGGCTCGGCCCTGCTGGTGCTGGCCCTCGAAGCGGCCTTTGCGAATGGGCCT
>JACQZN010000134.1 GCA_016213845.1 Candidatus Wallbacteria bacterium | reverse complement strand
GAAGCAGCAGGGAAATCCCGTGGCGTCTACCTGTACCGGGTTTTTCTCGAAAAACCCGGTACAGGTAGACGCCACCGGTTTTCCGAGGTACTCTGTCGCCGCATGCAACGCGACGATGCCCTGGGATTGATCGAGACCAATAGCCTGCCGGCGATGATCGCGGCTTCGGACGCGGCGGTGAAGGCCGCGTCCGTCGAAGTCGTCTCCCTGGAACGGATAGGGTGCGCCATGCTCACCGTCAGCTTCCGCGGAGACATCGCCGCCGTGCGCGCTGCAATCGACGCCGGCGCTCAGGCTGCCGCTTCATTGAACGGCTTGGTCGGCTCCCACCTGATCCCGCGCCCCGACGCGCAGCTCGAGCGCGTCCTCCCCGTCTCCGGCCCCCTCTCCGAGGAGGAGCCCGGCGTCGACATCGACTGCGGTTGCTGAGCCGCCGGTCCGGCGCGGCCCGCAGCTCGTGCCCCAGCCCGCGCGCCCGGCTTGTCATGCGGCCCGGGCGCTGCTATACTCCCGCGCTCCTCAGACACGGCCCCAAGGAGGTCCGGCCCTGCTTCGCTCCAAGCAACTCCTCACCCTGGCGCTCGCACTCGGATTCACGGCCGCTCAGGCCCTCGCCTTTTCCGAAGGCCCTCAGGTCCGCGTCGCACTTGCAGCGCGTCAGACGGCTTCCGGCCTCGCCCTGGACGCCGTGGTAATGAACACTTCCGCCCAGCCCGTGCAGGGCAGCCTCGAGTTGCAGCTCCCCTCAGGCCTGTCGTCGGCCAGCGGTTCGGCCCGGGTGTCCATTGCCCTGCAGGGCAACCAGAGCCAAACGGAGCGGTACCTGCTGCACGGGGCACCCAGAGGCCGTCAGGCGGCGCAGCTCATCTACAGGCCCTCAGACAACGCAGACGGGTTCAGCCGCGGCCGCATCTACCTTCTCGAGCGAGAAGGCCGCATCGAGGGGCTCACCACGGCCCAGGCCATCGAGGCCGACTCCGGCTCGAGCAAGAATCTCTTCCGCGCAGCCCGACTGCCGGGCGTTCTCGACGGCCCCATCCCCACGCCGGACGGAAGCTCCGCCATCAAAGGCCGCCTGGCCTGGTACGACGCCGCGGGCGCCCTGGCCGCGGGCCGCTACGTGACCGTCGAGCTCGTCCCCGCCGGCGGCGGCAACCCCGTCGCCAAGGGCGCCACCGATCCCGACGGCAACTTCCAGCTCACGCTCCCCGACGCCTCGGCCGAAGGGAAGGCCTTCCTCCCGCGCTTCACGCTCGGAAACGAACGCTGGCTGGTCAAGACGAGCGACAAACCGTACGTTTGGGAGGCTCCCGAGGTGACGGCCGCGGCCGGAAGCATCGTGGACGCAGGGGATCTCGTTCTGCCCAAGGGACTGCCCAGCTCGGAGGCCGCCTGGATTCACGGGACGGTCTCCAAGGCGCTCGATGCCTTTGCCTCGCGCAACATCGACATCGGTTGGTGGAAGCAGATTGGCATCGAGTGGCCGTCCGGTGGCGACTACTACTCCTGGGGAGAGGTCAATCTGACCGAGCCCCACCAGTGGGACGTCATCGGCCACGAGTTCGGTCACGCCATCTTCTTCACCGGCACCAACTCGCAGGCCGGCGGCGGGCAGCACAAGATCGATGAGTGCTACACCTCCTCGCTCGCCTTCTCCGAGGGCTGGGCCACCTTCTTCGGCGGCGTCTGCCACCTGGATCGCGCCGACACCGACGCCAGGTTCCAGTTCCTGGTCCCCCGGCGCGCCCCGATCCGCATCGAGAACGTCCCCGCGGACGTCTGCATGACAGAGAAAAACGAGTGGCGCGTCTCCGCTGCGCTCTGGGACCTCTACGATTCGAACCCCGACGGCGCCGACGGCGTAGCCTACGACTTCGATCGAATCTGGGCCTGGATGCGCAAGGGCAACCGGATGGGCAGCCTCACCAACTTCTGGTCGGTCATCAAGAAGGACCTGACCGCCGAAGAGCTCGCCGCCGTCCGCGCTTCGATGCAGCAGTCCGGCGTCGTGTTGCCTTAGGAAGTAGCGAGTAGTGAGTAGCGAGTAGGCGGCGGCTTGGCCAACTTCTGTCTGCCGTCTAAATGCTCCTCCGGGTTGGGCTCGCGTGTTCGTGGCCCGACGAGTCGCCAGAGCACTTGGGATGCGTGTCCCCTCCCATTTTCTCAGAGGCTGTGAAGAAACTTCCTGGAACCGTTCGCCCCGAGCCTGTCGAGGGGCCATAGCCGCTTCGATACTGGGCTTCGACGAGCTCAGCCCGAGCGGTTACTGGGGGTTCTTGGATAGATTCACAGCCTCTCACTACTCACTACTCACTACTCGCTACTAGAAGATTCCACTTGCCATGGAACATCCGTTCCCGTATCATTACGCGTCCTCGCTCGGACCGGCGCGCGCGGCATCATGCCGTGACTAGAGTATCTGCCAGCAGGCGAGGAACCCCCAAGGGGGAACGTCCGCGGAGGAAAGTATGAAGTATCTTTGGCTTCTGGCGTTTCCGTTGCTCCTGGCACCCGTGGCCGCCCAGGCGGCCGAGGATTTGCCGCCCCGCCTGGTCCGCTATCACTTCACGGACCGCTCGCAGGTCAAGGCGTTGTTCGAGTCGGGAGCCGACATCCCCGCCCACGGCCGGGATTGGGTCGACGTCGTCATGCCGGCCCAGCCGCTCATGGGCACCCGCCAGTTCAGCACGCTTTCCAAGGCCGTGCGAGGCTTGAAGGCCAAGACGATACTCGACGACGCCGAGGCCCAGTTCCGCCGATTTGCCGGCACGCCCAACCTGGGCGTCTACCATACTTTGGCCGAGGTCAAGCAGGAGCTGGACGGCTACGCGGCTGCCCACCCCGACATCGCCAAGGTCAGCGCCATTGGCAAGACGGGCGAGGGCCGTGACATCTGGGCCATCCGAATCGCTTCCGGCCAGGAAGACGGCAAGAAGCCCGCCTTTCTCTTCACCGGCGCCCACCATGCCCGCGAGTGGATCTCGATCGAAGTCCCGATGGCGATCATCGGGCGCCTGGTAGAGGGCTACGCCACCGACCCTGCCGTCAAGGCACTGGTCGATTCCCGGGAAGTCTGGGTGGTGCCCGTCGTGAACCCGGACGGCGTCCAGTACTCCCAGACGCAGTACAAGATGTGGAGAAAGAACCGCCGAAACAACGGCGGCGGAAGCTTCGGCGTCGATCCCAACCGCAATTACGGCTACAAGTGGGGGGGCGAGGGCGCAAGCCCCAGCCCCGACAGTGACACCTACCGCGGCCCTTCCGCCTTCTCCGAGCCCGAGACCCAGGCCATCCGCGACCTCGCCCGGGCCAAGAAGTTCGTCTCGGCCATCAGCTTCCACAGCTACAGCGAGCTGATCCTCTGGCCGTGGGGTTACATCAACGAGCCGACCCGCGACGTGGCCAGCTTCACGCGCGTCGGCAAGGCGATGGCCCAGTTCAACAACTACACGCCCGAGCAGAGCATCGAGCTCTACCCGACCACCGGTGACTTCGACGATTTCATGTACGGCGAGCTCGGGGTCCTTGCATACACCATCGAGCTCGGCACGCAGTTCGTCCCCGAGGAGAGCGAGGTCGCTGGCATCGTCTCGGCCAATCTCAAGGCCGCCATGTGGATGCTCGAGAACGCCTCCGATCCGTTCCCTCCGCTGCACCACGAGCCGCTCGGGGCGACGACAGACCTGACCGGGCCTTATGCCGTCCAGGCGACGCTGCGCGACGCCGCCGCGTTCCCGGTGGAGAAGCTCGACCTGGTCTTCAAGAAGGCCGGCGCCTCCGAAGAAGAGCGCACGACGATGACCGCTTCGGGCGGCGTCTATGCCGGCGCAATCCCGGGCGGTGCCCTGGGCGAGGTTTCCTACCGTCTGGAGTTGCAGGCCACCGATGGACGCAGCGTCCGGCTGCCAGCGTCAGGCAACTACACCTTCAAGGTGGTCGACAGCCTGGTGCTGGTCGTGGCCGACGACTCGAGCGCCGGATACGCCCGTTTCTACACGGCCGCCCTCGATTCCCTGGGCAAGGCCTACAGCGTCTGGGACACCAAGGCTTCCGGCTCGCCCTCCGCGGCGGCGCTGCGCGCGGCCAGTGCCGTCCTCTGGTTCACGGGTGATGCGTCGAGCAACACGCTCACGGCAGCGGACCAGGCCGTGCTGACGACGTTCCTGAGCTCCGGCGGCCGGCTGCTGCTCTTCGGGCAGGACATCGGCTACGACATCAAGGAATCTGCCTTCTACAAGAACTACCTCAAGGCGAAGTTCGTGGCCGACTCGAGTGGCGATCCGGCTCTGTCCGGCGCCGCGGGGACGTTCGCCGCCGGGATGTCGATCACGCTTTCGGCGGGCGACGCTGTGCAACAGCGTTATCCCGAGGTCATCGAGGCGCTCACCGGCGCTGCGACCCTCTTCACCTACGGCAATGGGAAGGTCGGCGCCATCGCGACCACGTCCGGTCCCGGCAGGGCCGCATACTTCGGCTTCGGGCTGGAAGGGGTTGGCGGGGCCGATTCCCGGAAGGCCCTCGTGGAAAAGGGGCTCGACTGGGCCGCTGCTTCCGCCGACGCCAGCGCGGCTCGGCTGTCGGCCCTTGAGGCTGCTGCGCGCCAGGGCGACCGGGCTGCGGCCGGCGCGCTCGGCGCTGCCACTGACGAGACCCGCCGGCTGCTCGAGGATGGGGGCGGCGAACTCGCTCGGCGCCTCAAAGCTGCCTCCGGGACATCGTCTGCCCTGCGACCACTGCTGCGCGACGCAGACCGCGTCCTGCGGTACGAGAGTCTGAAGTAACCGGTGCCAGCGCCCGGGCGCCGGGCCTAACGCCTGCGGTCTTCTCGAAGCTGCCGGATGTTCCGGCGAAGCTCCTCCTGCTCGGCGATGAGCCGGTCGAGCCGGGTTCGGATTTCCTGGGCTCGATCGCGCTGCTCGCGGGTCACCGTCGCGAGCCGGGCCACGTCGGGCCGGCGCGCGGCCGCCGACAGCTCGAGCGCCCGGGCCACGATCGCCGCAACGTCTAGCCGGGTTGCGGCGGCCTCGGGGTCTTCCCGGATTCTCCGTCCTGACTCGCCCTGCAAGAGCTGGCGTTCCTCCAGGCCCGCGACGGTATCGCCGGCAGCCGTCCGGGTGCCCTCTGGCGCCGCCGTGGCGCTGGAGGACACAATGGATGCGACGAGTGCGATAGGAACCAGTCTCATGCCAGGTTTCATGACTTACCTCCGGTGACAGTCTACTCCACGGATGTCCGGCTCGAATCGGCGTCGGGCGGCAATCCCGCCTGCGCTGCGTTGTCCGGGCTGGCTCGCAACGCCGACAGGTCTTCGTCCGCTGCGGCGTCCTCGCGGAGTGTCTCGTCGAGCTCCAAGGCCTGTGACAGCGCATCGGCCGCGTCGCTCAACCGGCCGATCCGGGCGAGCGCGCAGGCGCGGTTGTAGTGCGCCCTCGCGTTGCACGGCTCGATCTCTAGCGCCTTGTCGGCGGAGCGGAGTGCGCCCTGGGTCTCTTTGGCCGCAAGCTGCAAGTAGGCTGCCTGGAGCCACAGGCCTGCGCACTTCGGGTGGTGCCCGGCGCCCTCCAGCGCCAGCTCGAGACCCAGCGCCACGTCTTGTCCTGCGCGGTGATCGGCGAGCTCGAGCCAGGTCGACTCGTCGGTCTCCTGAGTCCGACAGAGCTCGAACTGGACCTCTGCCTCCTGGAGCCGCCCGGCCTTCTCGAGCGCGCATCCATGCAGAAACCTCGTGCGAGAGTCGGCCGCGCCCATCTGCTCGAGCTCCTCGAAGGCGGCCAGTGCGCGGTCATTCTCGCCAGCTTCGAAGAGTGCCGTTGCCAGGTCCTGCCGAAGCCTCGCGTCCTCGGGCGCCAGTCGCACGGCTCGCTCGAAGCTCTTGAGCGCCAGCGCCGGCCGCTCCAGCCGTGCTTGCGCCGCTCCCCGATAGGCCAGCGTGGTCGCATCGGCGGCGTGGCTCTCGAGCGTAGGGCACTCCTCCAGGGCCTCGTCGATCTTGCCGGTGGTCAGCAGACAGTAGACGACGAGCTGGCGCAACTCCGGATGCTCGGGCAGTTGCTCCAGTCCCTGGCGGGCGCGCGCCAGCGCTTCCTCGGCGTTGCCCTGCCGCACCAGGCAGTGGGCGAGCTCCAGCAGGGCGTCGGCGTTGGCGGGTTCCAGCTGGAGCACCTCCTCGAGCACCTCGACTGCCCGCTCCAGGTTTCCTCGCTGAACCAGGAAGTAGGCCTTGGCGAGCAGGCTTTCGGGCGAGCCGATGTCGAGAGCGATCGCCACCTCGATCTCGGCCAGCGCGTTGTCGAAGTCTCCGGCGACGCCCAGCAGATTGGCCCGGTGCCGGCGCGCCCGTCCGCTGTCCGCGTGGCGGCCGATCTCCTCCTCGATGGTGACCAGGGCGTCCGCGTGCCTGCCCGTGGCCTCCAGCGCTGAAGCCTTCCAGAGAATCGGCTGAGGCTCGTCGGGCCGGAGCTGGCAGACGTTATCGAAGGCGGAGAGAGCTTCCTCGAAGCGCTGCAGCTCCAGCAGAGTCATGCCTCGCCAGAAGTGGACGGCGGGGTCGCCCGGCTGGCTCTCCGCGGCCCTCTGGAACATCTCCTCGGCGACGGGGAACATGCGCAGCTCCAGGTAGCAGAGTCCCTTGTAGAGTAAGGCGAAGGGGGAGTCGGGCTCCAGGTGGATGGCGTCGGCGCACGAGTCGAGCGTCTCGTCGATGCGGTCGGCCTCGTAGAGCAGAGTGATCTTTCCCTGCAGGAACTCGATCTCCTCGGGCTCCAGGTGGACGGCGTTGTCCAGGGCGCGAAGGGCTTCGTCGATGTGTCCCAGGCAGTAGTGGCAGAACCCGACCTGGTTGTAGACGTAGGCGCTGTCGGGCTCCAGCTCCAGGCACTGCCCGTAGAAGGCGAGGGCGTCGGTGTACTCCTCGCGAACGGTGGCGATGTAGCCGAGCCAGGTGAGCGCCTCGACGTTGAGCGGGTCCCACTCGTGCGCTTTCTGGTAGAGCGTGCCTGCCGTGTCGGAGGCGCCGAGCAGAAAGCAGACGTAGCCCGCCTTGCAGGCCAGGAACGCCACGAAGTCCATCATGCTCGGGCTCTCATCCGCGGCCCCCCGAGGCAGGTTCCTCCTGGCGCCGCAGTCGCGAAGTCGCGCCATGATAGCACAGTTTCGGCTGCCTCCTGGCCGCGATTTGCCCGGACGCCGTCACCATGCTAGACTTGCCGGACCCGGCCGCCTTGGTCGTTGCCATTGCGCTCTCTTCTGTTACTTCAAAGAGGCCGCCAGGTCAGATGGAGCCAGCCGCGGGAGACAGCCCGCCGGCCGCGGTCCGGAGGCGTACACATTTGAGCCGGCAACACCGGCACGCGAGGATGTTCTCATGTCTCAGAGCAGCACCCAGGTAACCTCCGAAGCCGTCCTGCACGTGCTCCGCGGGGTCAACGATCCCGAGCTGAACCGGTCGCTGGTGGAGCTCGGGATGATCCAAGACGTCAAGGTCTGTGGAGGCAGCGTCAGCCTCACGGTGGTGCTCACCACACCGGCGTGTCCGCTGCGCGCCCAGATCGAAAACGACGTGAAGAGCGCCGTGCGCACCCTTCCCGGAATCGAGTCGGTCGAGCTCAAGATCACGGCCAACGTCTCCAAGGGCGTGCGGGACGGCAGCATCAACCTTGCCGGCATCAAGAATGTCGTGGCCGTGGCCAGCGGCAAGGGCGGCGTGGGCAAGTCGACCGTCAGCGCCAACCTTTCCATCGCCTTGGCCCGTCACGGTGCCCGCGTCGGGTTGCTCGACAGCGACGTCTACGGTCCCAACATCCCGCTCATGATGGGCATCACCCACGCTCCGCAGCCCGAAGGCGATCGCTTGAAGCCGGCGGTCGCGTTCAGCATCAAGGTGATGTCGATGGGCTTCTTCGTCAAGGAAGGGGAGGCCGTCATCTGGCGCGGGCCGATGCTCCACGGCGCCGTCCGGCAGTTCCTCGGCGAGGTCTCGTGGGGAGACCTCGACTATCTCGTCGTGGACCTTCCGCCGGGGACGGGCGACGTGCAGCTCTCGCTGTCGCAGTCGATCTCGATGACCGGTGCCGTGATCGTCTCGACGCCGCAGGACGTGGCGTTGCAGGATGTTCGCAAGGGCATCGCGATGTTTCGCAAGGTCGGCGTGCCGATCCTCGGGATCATCGAGAACATGTCGGGTCACGTCTGCTCCAAGTGCGGCAACGAGGACTTCATCTTCGGCCACGGCGGCGCGCAGCACGAGGGCGAGTTGCAGTCGATCCCGTTCCTCGGCTCGATCCCGATCGACACGTCGATCCGCATCGGAGGAGACTCGGGTAAGCCGATTGTGGCCGACAAACCCGACTCGCCCATCTCCCGGCGCTTCATGGACGTGGCCGCCGCGCTTGCCGGGAGCATCAGCCGCAGCAACTTCGCCCAGCAGGCGATGCTGATGCCGCCAGTGGGCTGAGCCCGCGAGAGGCCTCGGCGTCTGGGCGTTTCTTCGCGGGGGCTACTTCGGCGACTCGAAGAGCGCGTGCGCCAGCCCGGCGTTGCCCTGCGCATCCAGCGCTTCGACGGTCAGCACGTGCGGCCCGGCCGTCGCGGCCGGCAGGCGGAACGAGAAGCGCTCCTCGGGACCGTCGAAGAGGCCGTCGGCGCAATCGATGGGCGTGAACGGGCCGCCGTCGATGCTGTAGGAGAGCGCGGCGACGTGCGTGCCGCGGTCCTGCGCAACTCCGGTGACGGCGCCGGAGGCGACCGTCAGCTCCACGATCACCGGCCGGGAGTTGTCGACGACGATCAGCTCGGAGAGCCGCTCTGCGGTGAGCGTCGAGGTCGGAGGATTGGAGCGCTCGTCGGTCGCCTGCAATCGCAACTCGTAGCGGCCGTCGGGGACCAGCGTCGTGTCCCAGACGAACTCCCGGGCGTCCTCGAGCGGGAAGTCGGCCCCGAGCGGCAGCCACGGGCTCCTGGCTCCCAGCGCCCGGTCACGGTAGTGGAGCCGGAAGGCGAGCAGGTCGTCCTCGTCGGCGTCCGTCGCGGTCCACGTGATCTTGAGCGAGCCCGGCGCCGGCTGAACATCGAGAGTCGAAGCACCGTCCGAGTCGTTTTTACTTCGCTTCTTCCCCTTTGCCGGCCGGGAAGGCGCCAGCTCCGAAGGAGTTGGCAGCTCCATCACGGGCTGATTGGCGGCTGCGGACTTATCGGCGGAGCCTCCAACGTCCGGCGCGCTTGCAGCAGCAATCTCCAGCGACTCGATCCGGGGCCGGTGGTTGGGGCCGGCGTGGAAGAACGTGAGCTCGTCGACGAGCGCGTCCGCGGCCCCAAGCTCCACTCTGAGTTGCAGGAAGCGTCCAGGGGCGCTGGCGATGGCGCCGCCCGGAGGCAACAGCGGGCGCGACCACTCGCCCCAGTGCAGCTCTGGGCGCGGATCGTCGCCGGAACGAGTCTGGACCCGGACGTTTCCCGAGCCGTGGATGCGAAGCGCGCCGAACCGGGAGGCCGTAGCTGCGTCGTACACCGGCGACGTCCAGGTCCCATTCGGACTCGGTGGACCCGATAACACCACCGTGCCACCGTCGGCCGTGCCCGCCGCGGCAAGCCGCCCGAGTCTCAGCGCCAACGCGGTGACCTTTCCTTGTTGCATCTGATGAAGGATCACCTTCTCGCCGCTGGCCGGGTCGACCCGGTAGAGCCGCCCCTGCGGTCCGGTGCCGACCAGCAACTGGCCGTCGTCCTCCCGGGCCAGACAGAGCAGCATTTCGTCGGGGAAGCTGGCGATGACTTCCGCCTTGCGCGAATCATCCAGTACGTAGAGGGTGCCGCTCATCGGCGCCTCGGCATCCGCGACCTCGAACCCTCCGAGCGCTCCCGGCTGCTGTTCGGCCTTGCCGCTGGCGCGGCCCGATGCGGTGCTCTCGTCGTCGGGTGGACTCTCGTCGGGCGAATCCTGAACGGGCGAGGTGGCGTCGGCCCCGGTGGCGTCGTCGGAGCCGTGGCGATGGACCCGGCCCGACGAATCCGGTCCAGCGGTCTGGTTGACGGCCACGTAAATCCGGTCGCCCGCGGGCACGATGGACCGCACCTCGCTCTCGGCCGAGAAGTGGTACAGCACCTCTCCCCGGTTCTTACCCAGGACCGAATAGACGTTGCCGCGGTCCCCGCCGCCGGCCAGCACCTTGCCGGACTCCGTGACGGCCACCGCAAGCAGGTTGTGCTCGGAGGCCACGAACCATGGTTCGGCCTTCCCGTCGGTCGCCACGCGGAAGAGCGTGCCCCTTGGGCCGGTCGCACAGTAGAGCGTGCCGTCGGCGTCGCAGGCCATGCCCCAGATGGAACCCGCCGGAAACGTGGCGTGGGGGGTGACCTCGCGGGAGGCCGTGATGCGCAGGACTCGCCCCTGGCTCAGCTCACCGGCGTACAGCACGCCGCTGGGCTCTGCTGCGAGCGTGTAGCCCAGGGCACCCGGGTCGGTGTGCAGCGGCTCGGTCTTTCCGTCCTTCAGCCGGTGGAGGCCGGACGGCTCCAACGTCGCCACGAGAAGGCTCTCCGGGTCCAGCGGGAGCAGCGACCAGACGGCTCGCCCGAAGCCGCTCACCGTCTCCCGGGAACGTCCCGGCACCAGGACCCCGGATTCCCGGATGGCGACCGCTTCCGACTCGCCCTGTCCGAAATCGTCCGCGGTCCGGATCGTCCGTTGCCGCGTGCCCGCGGCGTCCAGGCTCGTCGCCGCGAGCAGACCGGCCAACAGGAGCGCCCTGCAAGAGCTTCGTGTCACCTTGCAACCACCTGCCGTTTCAGCCCGACCGAGGTCGAGGCATATCCCGAAAGCACCCATTCCGTGGGCGTCTTGACTCGTGACCGGGCCGGCCGGGTCTCGTGCCCGAGAACGGCCCCGACGGAGCCCGGTACGCGGTCGACGTAGAAGCCGCGGCGGTCGAGCGCCCTGCCGCCGTCATCCAGGCTCACGACCAGGTCGCTCGCGCGGAAGCGCGCGCGTGCCCTGCGGAGGAGTCCTTCCAGGTCCTCGGGACTCGCGGCGTCGGGCTTCAGCCCCGAGCCACCGTCGATGTCGAGCTCGAGCGTGTCGCCGGCCACTTCCGCCGGCATCTCGAGGGCGACGGACAGCTTTCGGGGCGGCTGGCCGTAGGGCTTCACGAGCACGTGCACCTCGAAGCGCTCGCCGGCCCGGGCCTCTCGCACGGACGGGTAGGCATCGAGGATCTCGGCCGTTGCCCGGCCCGGAGTCAGCTCCAGCTCGGCGTCGACCGAGGAGAGCAGGGCGGGCTCGAAAACGTTGTCCGGCAGCTCGAGAAATGGCGCGAACGACTCCAGGTTGAACGGCCCGCCGCGCCCGTTGTGAAACCGGTCTGCGATCGCGAGCTCTCTCCCGTCGCGGAGCCGGGCTGTGATGCGCACGTCGGCGGTCAGTTCGTCGCCGGATGCCTCGGCGGCGTCGAGGGCGTTGGCGGCAGCGTCGAGCACCATCGAGGCGGTGAGCTTGGCGTGGTCGACGACCTCGATGGCGAAGCGCTGCTCGCGGGTCGTGAGCGAGTTGCGAACGCGCAGGCGGACAGGCACCATCTTGGGTTGCGCGCCCTTGCGGACCACGATGCAGCTCTGGCGGTCTTCCACCAGGCTTCCCAGGCTGCCGAGCGGGGAGGCGAACTTGAAGCTCAGATAGCTGCTGCTGAAGACGACGTGGACGTCGGCGCCGGTTGCAGGCAGGGCCATCGCGCCCAGCCCGAACAGCGGATGGCCGAAGGCCAGGACACGATCGCCGTCCACGTGCGTGATGGTGCCCACGGCGGACGCGTTGTAGTCGCCGCGCATCAGCTCCACACCGATAGCCCCGCCGGGAACCGGGACCGCCGGCTGCTGATCGCCGGCGGGCCGGCTGCCCGCACCCATGACGGGCACCAGCCCGAGCTTGCCGAGCCGCCGCTCCAGCGCCTTCATCAGGGCCGGCGTGAAGCCGCTCACCAGGAGCGGCGAGGCGAGCCGTTCGAGTCCGGGCGGGCTCCTGGGAACCGATGGCTTCCGCTTCAGCTCCTCGAGCATCGCACGGATGGGAGTAACGCCCGCGATCGGTTCCTTGCCGAAGGTCCACGCGTAGGCCAGCGCGCCGGCGAGCTTGCCGTCGAAGTAGATGGGGCTGCCGCTCATTCCGGCAATGATGCCCGTCTTCTCCAGATCCTGGCCAGCGCACCGCACCAGGAGCAGATCCTGCCCCGGCAGCGAATTCGCGAGCACCGCGATCGCCTTCACGTCGAAGCGCACGGGCACCGTTCCCGAGAAGACGCTCAGACCATGGCCTTGCTGGCCGGGCTTGATCGCCGAGAAGTCGATGAACTCGTCAGCGGCGCAAGGCAGCGCGAGTAACCAGGCAGCAAGCAGCAGCGGGCGGAGCATCGGAGCCTCAAGGTATCACCCGGGCGAATCGGAACGGAAGCCGGTTTTCCTGGACTGAAAGGGCCGGTGGGCTTAGGATCGGGGCGTCGGAGCAAAGGAGAACCGCCATGCCTCAGGCCACGCGAAAGAAATTCGACGAAAATCCGCATTTCATGATCGAGAAGGACGTCATCGCCGGCAAGGTGGTCCGCTTCGTCGTCACGTGCAAGAAGTGCAAGAAGCAGCGCTTGCTGGCGGGGCAGCCGGCCCGGGTGAACATCACGTGCTGTGATCGCTCGATCGCCTTCGAGCCCGCCCAGGGCAAGTTGCCTGCGCCCGAGACGACCGAAGTCGTGATGCCCCCGCCGTCCGCCGAGGGCGGGAAGTGAAGGGCGAGTAGCCAGTAGCCAGTAGTCAGTAGTCAGTAGAAGGGCCGCCGGCAACAGACCGTGTGGAATCCGGCAGATTCTTGGCAGGCGAGATCATACCGGCGCGTCTAGCGCACAGCCCCGCCTCCGTGATGTCTCCAGCGCTCCCTACTGTCTACTGACTACCCCCCGCCAGCTGCCCGCAGGCGGCGTCGATATCCGGGCCGCGGGAGGCGCGGATCGCGACGGGCACTCCGGAGGCGCGCACGCGGGCGGCGAACTCGCGGACGCGATCGGCGCTGGGGGCCTCGTAGGGGGCTCCGACGATGGCGTTATAGGGAATGACCTGGACGACGGCCCGGATTCCTGCGAGCAACGGACCCAGTGCGTCGGCATCGGTGTCGGCGTCATTGACGCCTGCGAGCAGGATGTACTCGAAGCAGATCCACTTTCCCGGGCGGAGCGGATGTCTCCGCAGCGTTTCGAGGAGCCGGGCGATCGGATAGCGCCGGTTGAGGGGCACCAGCTGGTTTCGCAACGCATCGGTCGCCGCGTGCAGCGAAACGGCCAGGCCGACCGGCACGGGGTGGGCCGAAAGCTGCTCCAGCCCCGGTACGTGGCCGCAGGTGCTGACGACGATGCGATCGGCGGCCACGCCCAGGCAGTCGGGCGACGCGAGGATCTCGAGCGCGTCCAGCGTGGCCGGCAGGTTGTCGAGCGGTTCGCCCATTCCCATGGCCACGACGTTTGCGATGCGTTCGCCCGCAGGGACTTGTTCGCGCGCGATCAGGAGCTGGCCAGCAATCTCGGAGGCAGACAAGTTTCGCGCCAACCCGGCCTTGCCCGTCGCGCAGAAGGGGCACGCCATGCGGCAGCCGGCCTGGGTGGACACGCAGAGGCTCCAGCGGCCGGAGGCCTTTCTGTTGCGGAAGAGCACGGTCTCGAAGAGGGCGCCGTCGTGACCCCTGAGGACCATCTTGACCGTTCCCTCGTCGACGGCGGATTCCTGGCGTCGCACCACTTCCGGTGCCGCCGTGCTCCATCGCTCGGCCAGCGCCGCGCCCACTCTCCGGGGAACGCCCGCCGCCAGGGCGAAAAGCGGCCCCAGGCCGGCCGCGCGTTGCTGCCCGCTCGCCGAGTAGAGCCGCCGCTGCAGCTTTCTGGCGTGCTCTCTGGAGCCGCCGGCCGCTTCCACCGCCTCGGCGAACCGCGCGGGAGTCAGGTCCAGTAGATCCGGCCGCATCGGTTCTCTCGACTCAAGAGAGCTCGAGCATCCTTTGAAGTGGTTTCAGCGCGCGCAGCCGGAGCTGCTCGTCCATCACGATCTGGTTCGTCAGGTCCCGCAGGCACAGGTACAGCTTCTCCAGCGTGTTGAGTTTCATGTGCGGGCAGAGGTTGCACGCGCACCCCTCGTTGGTCGGCGCCGGGATATAGGTCTTCGCGGGATCGGCCTTCCGCATCTGGTGGAGGATTCCTGCCTCCGTGGCCACGATGAACGTGGTGGCGGAGCTCCGTTGCGAGAACTCCAGCAAGCCCTTCGTCGACCCGATGTAGTCCGCCAGCGCCAGCACCGGCTCCTCGCATTCCGGGTGGGCGATGACCAGCGCTCCGGGGTGCTGCACTTTCAACCGGGCGATCTGCTGCGCGTTGAACACCTCGTGCACGATGCAGGAGCCCGGCCAGTAGACCATCGGTCGGCCGGTCTTCTTGATGATGAACCGGGCCAGCCACTGGTCCGGCGCAAAGACGATCGGCTGATCCGCCGGAACGGAGCGGACGATCTTCTCGGCGTTGCCGCTCGTGCAGATGATGTCGCTCATCGCCTTCACGGCCGCCGAGCAGTTCACGTAGCTGATCACGACGTGGCCCGGATGCCGGTCGAGAAACGCCCGGAACTCGTCCGGCGGGCATCGGTCGGCCAGTGAGCAGCCTGCCGCCAGATCGGGTACCACCACGGTGCTCTCGGGGTTGAGGATCTTCGCGGTCTCGGCCATGAAATGGACGCCTGCGAAAGCGATGACCTTCTTCTTGTGCTTGGCCGCCGCCTGGGCAAGCGCAAGGCTGTCCCCGACCACGTCCGCCAGGTCCTGGATCTCGCCCTCCTGGTAGTAGTGCGCCAGGATGATGGCGTCTCGCTCGTGGCGAAGACGGTCGATCTCCTCGGCCAGGTCGAGCCTTGGATCGATCCCTCCCACCCCGGCTGCGCCTCCGGTTGCCAGGTCTTGCATCGTGGGTCACCTCCGCCCGATCTCCAGTTCCTGACCGCGGCTCCAAACCCGCGAACCGGGCCGCGAAGCCTATCAGCTCACCGGTCCCCTGTCAACCAATGTACGCCTCGCCCGGAGGGTCAGCGGCCGGCCAGCTCCGACAATCGGCGCATCAAGGCCATGACGTCCAGGATCGGCTTCGACACGTAGTCGTCGGCCCCGCTTTCGGACAGCATCCGCTCGCGGTCGCCCGCCATCGCGTGGGCCGTCATCAGGACCACCGGGATGTGGCGCGTTCGCGGGTCGCTCTTCAGAAGCCGGGTGATCGCCAGCCCGTCGATGCTTTTGCCTTCGTGGGCGCTGTGCGCGAGGGACACGTCCACCAGAGCGACGTCCAGATTGCCTCCTCGCGCCAGGGAAAGGATGCGCGCCACGTCCTCGCACTCCGTTACGCTGAACCCGCCAAGCCTCTCCAGCGCCATCCGGATCGCCTGCGCGCTGGGTAGGTCGTCCTCGACGACCAGGACCCGCAGGTTCCCGAGGAAGGTCGCCGAGCCTCGAGGCGCAGCCGCGAGAGGCGGTGCGGGACGCGGCGGCTCCACAGCTGGCCGGCCCTCCGTCGTCGGCGCGCCAGGCGGTACACCCGGAGCTGCAGACTCCATCTCGAGCTCCACCAGCACGCTCGTGCCAAGCTCCGGGCCGGCGCTGCGGAAGTCGAGTGACGCGCCCATCAGCGCCAGGTAACGCCTCGCTATGGAGAGCCCCAGGCTGCCCGCCCCGCGCCCGGACTTCGGCGTGAACTGTCCCGAGCGCGCTGCCGTCAGCATCGCCTCGTCCATCCCCAGCCCCGTGTCGTCGATGCGGATGCGCGCCTTGCCTGCTGCCGCATCGGGCTCGACTCCCACCGTGATGCTGCCGGCGCTCGTGTACTTGACGGCGTTGCCGATCAGGTTGAGCAGCACCTGCCGCAGCCTCAGGTAGTCTGCCCGTACGCGCGGACCGTCGGCCGCAGGCGCCAAGAGCTCGCAGGTCAAGCCCTTGGCCCTTGCCTGGACCGCCGAG
>JACQZN010000135.1 GCA_016213845.1 Candidatus Wallbacteria bacterium | reverse complement strand
GGTGAAACCGAGCCCGCCCAGGTAGACCGGCTTGGTTACCATCGGCCAGGCTGTCGACTCCTCGGCGATCGTCACGGCGCCCGGGAACTGCTTCTGCACAGCCTCGTTGAGCTCCTTCAAGAACTCGATCGCCTCGAGGTTTTCGCGGCCGCCGTGCTTGTTGGGAATCCACTCGCCGGCCTTTCGGCTGTAGTCGAGGTAGAGCATCGAAGCGACGGCGTCCACGCGCAAGCCGTCGACGTGGTACTGCTCCATCCAGAAGAGGGCGTTGTCGATCAGGAAGTTGCGTACCTCGTTGCGGCCGTAGTTGAAGACCAGCGTTCCCCAGTCGGGATGTGCGCCCTGGCGGGGGTCGAGGTGCTCGTAGACAGCGGTGCCGTCGAAGCGGGCCAGCGCCTCCTTGTCCCTGGGGAAGTGCGCGGGCACCCAGTCGATGAGCACGCCGATGCCCTTCTCGTGCAGCTTGTCGACGAGGTAGCGGAAGTCGTCGGGCTTGCCGAAGCGGGCCGTAGGGGCGAAGTAGGCGCTCACCTGGTAGCCCCAGCTTCCGCCGAAAGGATGCTCCGCAGGCGGCAGGAACTCCACGTGCGTGAACCCCATGTCGTGAAGGTAGTCGGGCAGCGTCGCGGCCAGCTCCCGGTAGGTGAGCGAGCGATTGTTCTCGTCGGGGATGCGCCGCCAGCTTCCGAGGTGGCACTCGTAGATCGCCATGGGCTCGGTGAGCGCCTTGGAGGCCGCGCGTTTCTCGAGCCAGGCGGCGTCCTGCCAGACGTGCTTGGGGGAGTGGACGATGCTGATCATCGCCGGCGGCGCCTTGGTGGCGAAGCCGTACGGGTCCATCTTGAAGAAGCGAGGACCCTTGGTAGGAGCGACCTCGAAACCGTAGGCGGTGCCGTCGTCGACGTCGGGGATGAAGAGCTCCCAGATGCCCGATTCACCGAGCCGGCGCATGGCGTGGAGCCGGCCGTCCCAGTGGTTGAAGGCGCCGACGACGCTGACGCCGCGGGCGGTGGGCGCCCAGACGGCGAAGCTCACGCCCGAGACTTCGCCGTAGACGTGAATGTGGGCGCCGAGCTTCTCGTGCAGCTTGTAGTGTTTGCCCTCGGCGACGAGGTGGAGGTCGAGGTCACCCAGGGTCGGCATGAAGGCGTACGGGTCACGGATGGTGAAGACGGCCCCGCCGCCGTAGTCGACGGCGAGCTGGTAAGCGAAGGTGGCGGTCTCACGCTCGAAGAGGACCTCGAAGACGCCTGCCTTGTGGATCTTGTTCATGGCCGTCGGCGGCCGGCCCTCGGCGATCACCTTCACGCCCTCGGCCTCGGGCCGCAGGCAGCGGATGGCGACGCCCTCCTTGACCTGGTGGATGCCGAGGAGGGTGTGGGGATCGATGTGCTCGAGCTTGACGAGGCGCTCGAGCTCCTTGGTGAAGGTTGAGAACCGGATCGAGCGGATTGCGGGTTTCTTCATGGTGGCCTGGGGGGGCGACGTCAGCCGTTCTTTTGCCGGAAATCCTGCATGAACTCCACGAGCCGGGCGACGCCCTCGATGGGGAAGGCGTTGTAGATGGAGGCGCGCAGGCCGCCCACGGAGCGGTGGCCCTTGAGGCCATCGAGGCCCGCGGCGGTCGACTCCTTGGCGAACTTCTTCTCGAGCTCTTCCGTGGGGAGCCGGAAGGTGACGTTCATCAGGGAGCGGCATTCGGGGCGGGAGTGGCCCCGGTAGAAGCCTCCGGAGGAGTCGATGGCGTCATAGAGTAGTTTTGCCTTTTCTCGGTTGCGCCTGGCGACCGCCTCGAGGCCGCCCAGGCCTACCAGCCACTCGAGGACGAGGCCGACGACGTAGATGGAGAAGCAGGGCGGGGTGTTGTGGAGCGAGCCGGCCTTGGCCATCGCCGCGTAGTCGAGCATGACGGGCGTGCTGGCCGGGGCGCGGCCCAGCAGGTCCTTGCGAACGATGACGACGGTGACGCCCGCGGGGCCGGCGTTTTTCTGCGCGCCGGCGTAGATGAGGCCGTGGCGGGCGACATCGATCGGGCGGCTGAGGAAGTCGCTCGAGCTATCGCAGACGAGCGGCACGCCTGCGGGGGCTGCCGGCGTGTAGTCGAATTCGGTGCCGTGGATGGTCTCGTTGGAAGTGTAGTGGAGATAGGCGGCTTTCGGATCGGCCGAGAGCTCCTCCTGCCGTGGGATGCGGCTGAAGTTGTCGGACTCGGTGGAGCAAGCGACTCTCACGGTCCCGAACTTCTTGGCCTCCTTGAAGGCGGACTGTCCCCAGCTGCCGGTCAGGACGTAGTCGGCGCTGGCGCCGGCGGGGAGCAGATTCATGGGGACCATGGCGAACTGGAGCGTGGCGCCGCCCTGCAGGAAAAGCACGGCGTAGTCCTCGGGGACGCCCAGGAGCGACCGGAGGTTCTTCTCGGCAGTCTGGATGACCTGCTCGAAGGGAGCCGAGCGGTGAGAGATCTCGAGGATCGACATCCCGACGCCTGGGAGCGCGATGAGGTCGCGCTGGGCCTGTTCGAGGACCGGCAGCGGGAGAACAGCGGGGCCCGCGGAGAAGTTGAAGATGCGGTTGGTCACGTCGAATCGTCCTCCGTGTGGCATGCCCCCGGGCCGTCCGGCCCGATGCGGGCGGTGGGGGGACTCTATCACGAAGCCGCCCCCCATCGCGGGCGCGTGTTAGAGTCGGGGCGATGGCCGCGGATGTCGTAGAGATCCTGCTTCGCCACTGCGTCGAGGCGCTGGGGCTGCGGCGCGGGGAGCGCTGCCTGGACCTGGGCTCCGGCCGCGGTCGGATGGCGCGCGAGCTGGCGCGGGCAGGCGCTCGGGTCGTGGCGGCCGACGCAAATGCGGAGGCGCTGGGCGTGGTGGGTCTCGAGGCGAAAGGGACACCTCACGGCGCACACGCGGGGGGCGATCCGGCTCCTTCCTGGCCTGCGAGCGTGGCGCGGGTTGCCGCGCGGGCAGCGGACCTTCCCTTTGCCGCGCGCTCGTTCAGGACCGTCGCCTGCAGCTACGCCTTTCACCACATCCACGATCTCGACTCGGCCTTCGGGGAGGTCGGCCGCGTGCTGGCACCGGGTGGCCGGCTGGCGATCATCGACGGCGTCGCCTTCGGCGGCGACAAGGTGCTCTCCTTCCTCCACCGCGCCTTCGACATCCGGGACGGAGGCACACACGTCCGCTACGTGACGCTGCCCAGGTGGCGCGCGCTGATGCAGCTGGCACGGCTGCACCTGGTGCGCGTCGAGGCGCGCTCCGTGACGCACGACCTCGAGCTCTGGTCGCGCCGCGCCAATCAGCCCGAGCCGCCGCTCGACGCCATTCGCGCGCACTTCGAAGCCGCCGCGCCGGTCGTCCGGAGCGCCCTGCGCATGGTTCCCGCGGCCGGCCTGCCCGTGAAGTTCACGACCATCGAGGCCGTCCTCATCGGCGTGCGCTAGCGGAGCGCCCTAGCGCGCCATCAACCCGAGGACTCCCAGGTCGTCGAGCCGCAACTCCCGGAAGAGCTCTCCCATCAGCGCGATCGAAGGCGGCCGGCTGACGTGGAGGGTGTCGAGCTCCTCCACCTGCTTGGCGAGCGAGGCCTTGCCGGCCGCCTGGAGCTCCTGCGCGAGCTTCTCCGCGCGGACCCAGTCCCAGCCTCGGCCGCAGACGTGTCGAATCAAGAGAGCTGCGAGGATGCTGGCGCGGGCCTCGGCGACCTGCTCGGCGCTCGGGGAGCGCCAGCGATCTTCCACGGTCTTGCGGACCTCGTCGACCAGTGTCTGCAGCTTGTCGAGTCCATCTGCGGCGATTGCTTGCCGCGCCGCCGGTGCGAGCTCGGAGAGCCGGGATGCGGTGTCCGCAGCGATGGCGGGAACCGCCGCGAGCGCCAGGGCGCTGCCCTGCAGCTCCACGCTCCAGTAGGCAATTGGACCCGTCGGATGCGAAAGCAGCGAATCCCGCAGGCCGCTCACCGCCCGCACCACCTGCCAGGGCTGCGTGGCCATGGCCAGGAGCGCCGCGTGCTTCAGGAACGTGGCGGCGTTGGTCTCGGGGAGTGATTCCGCGTCCGGGTCCGGCTGGCGGGCTCCGTTGCGGCTCTGCTTCGCCAGCCACTCGCCGGTTAGCTTCACCAGGGCGCTGAAGTCGCGGTCGTGCAGCGCAAGCCCCCAGCCCAGGAAGACGTTGCCGGTGGCGTCGAGAAGCTCGCCCTCGCGCGTGGCGCCGGGCTTGACCGTCTTCTCCGCGGCCATCTTGGCGGCGGCCTCTACCAGCACGAGAAGCGTCCGGTCGACGTGCTGAAACGTCGTGTCGGTGGCGAGCTCGGTCGGGCCGATGGCGCCCGGGTGCGGCTGTCCGCGCGTCACGGCGAAGCAGGTGCGGACGCCGTCTGCGAGCCGCCCGCGCCGCGCCATGTCGCGCACCTCTTCCAGCCGGCGCAACCAGGGCGGCGCGTCCGCGGGCAGCGTGCGCACCGGCTGACGCAGGGCGACGATGGCACCGCCGGCGATGGCGATGAGCGCGAGCAGCCCGAGTAGTAGAGCCGGCGATCGGCGTGTGTACGGCGCCTGTTGCCCAGGCTCCGCCGGCGCCGTCACCGTCGCCACGCCCGTGGCGGTCGGCCTGGGCGCCTGGGGCGCGCTCGGCGCGGGGGGCGCGGGGGGCGCCGGCTCGGGCGTGCGGGGACGTGGAGAGAGTGCGGTTCGCGCGCGAGAGCGATGGACCTGGGCGGGCGCGAGCCCTTGGAAGACGGGCCGCAGCGGCTCCAGGGCTGCCCTCAGTTCCGCTGCGCTCTGGAAGCGAGCGGCCGGGTCTTTCGCCAGACCCTTCACCAGCAGATCCACCACTGGCCCCGGGAGATCGTCCGGAACCGGGACCGGCTGCTGGAGGACCTGCGTGAGGGTCTCCAGAGCGGTCGGCGCGTCGAACGGCCTGCGCGAAGTGAGCAGCTCGTAGAGCACGACACTGAAGGAGTAGAGGTCGCTGGCCGGCGTGAGCTCCTTGCCCAGCGCTTGCTCGGGCGACATGTACTGCGGCGTCCCGACCAGCAGGCCCGCGGCGGTCTTCTCCCGCCCCGTTGCCGCCGCGTCACCGAGCTGCTTGGCGATGCCGAAGTCGTGGACCTTGGCGACGGGGCCGGGCGCGACCAGCACGTTCGTAGGCTTCAGATCCCGGTGGATGACCCCCTTGGCGTGCAGCGCCTCCAGCCCCGAGAGTACCTGCAGCGAGACCTCGAATCCGAAGGCCGGCTCGATCCGCTCGCGAGATTCCAGAAACGACGCCAGCGACCGGCCCTCGACGAACTCCGTCACCAGGAATGGGACTCCTCTGCAGACGCCGCGATCGAAGACGGCCACGACGTGCGAGTGGATGATGTGGGCGACGACCTTGCCCTCGCCAAGGAAGCGTTCCTGGAACGTCCGCGACTCGGCCAGCGCCCCGTGCATGAACTTGATGGCGACTGGCCGATCGAGTGAGCGCTGCACGCCTCGATAGACGATACCCATCCCGCCCTCGCCCAGGCGCTCGAGGACGTCGTAACGCTCCCGGAAGGCCGGGTCTGCCAGGACTTCTTCGACCGGGTCCACGGCAGGGCGAGCTCCTGTGCGCCGGCGGCCGGGGGCTCAGGCTCCGCCGGTGCCCGACTTGGAGTACTCGCGCAGCGGCTCGCGGTCGCGCGACCAGAAGAACCTGAAGGGCGGAGTCCCTGCGATGCGTTTGGCCAAGTTCTGGCTAGCCTCCACGCCCTGGCGGACGATCGTGTCGATCGTGGCCGAGATCTGTTCCTCGGCGGCCGGGACCTCGTCGTCAGTCAGAATCTCGACCGATTCGCTCCAGATGGCGCCCATGCCTATGAACTGGAACTGCTCGTCCTCATCGCTCGACCAGTCCCAGCTTCCCGGCGCCTCCGGATCGAGCCCGGGCGGCTTGTAACCGTAGAGGTCGGCGACGATTTCGTCGTGGACATCGCCGCCGACCAGATCCCACTCGAGGTGCAGGGCGACGACGTCGGCCGGCATGGCCTTGAGCTGCCCTTCGAGCCAGCTCGCCAGCTGCTTGGTCAGCGGTTCCAGGTCGAGACTGCCCAGGTGGCGCTTGAGGTCGCCGAAGGTCTTGATCGACATCGTCTGAGGAAAGGAGGGGGAGGAGGGGGGGGAGACCTACCGTCCGGAGTGGAGGGCCTGGAAGCGCTCCTGTCGAGGGAGCAGAATTCGGGCGGGGGCAGGTGCCTGGAGCATAACCCCGCCGGGCTTGAATGTGAAGGTGCCCCACTCGGCCTGTCCGTACTCCTCGGAGTAGGCGTCCGAGCCCTTGCGGCGCATCCAGATGACCAGTCGATACTTCTGCCCGTCCTGGAACCACTCGGGGTTGCCCTGGGCGAAGGCGCTGTCGCGCGTGAGCGTGACGGTCGAAGCCGTGCCGAGCTCGCCCTGGGCGACGACGACATCGGGGGCCAGACCGCGGGTGCGGCCGACGCGGAAGCGGTACTCCGCGGTGGCGCCCGGATTGTCCGAGACACCGTAGTCACGCCACTTGAACGTCACGGGCGCATCCGGAGTCGTCAGATCGACGGTCATCTGGTCTACGGTCGCGGGGGCCGGGGCGCGGACGCGGCCGCTCGGGTACATGTTGACGTTGACCCAGCTCATGCCGGCATTGCGCACGACCAAGCTCTGCCGCTGAGGGAAGTAATAGTAGTAGCCGTCGCGGGGGCGAACCTCGATGTAGACGATGGGGTCGTCGCCGCTCATGCCCATGTCGCGGGCCTCGACGTCGAACTCCTCGATCTCGCCGGCGCGCAGCGGGGCCATGCCGAAGCGCAGATCCACCTTGAGCCAGGCGCTGAACTGCTCGTCGCGGTACTGCCCATTGGGCAGGCGCACGCGCTTGGTCAGCCACATGTGCATGTCGGCGGTGACGGGCGAGTACTGGAAGCGCCATTCGCGCTTGACGGTCCTGTGCTCCCACGATTTCGCGGTCGTAGCGGCCGACAGGGCGGTGGCGAGTCCGAGGGCGACCAAGGCGGAAGCCAGCAGTGCTTTCTTCATACGTCTACTCCTCCCCTATGAGGAGCGCGGGGGCGGGCAGGGGAGACTCCCTCGCGCGTGTTCTTCTTTCCCCGGGGCCGGGGGGCCGGAAAGATAGCACTTTCCGGCGCCTTTTTCAACCGTCAGGGTGGCGCGTCATAAAGGGTGCCCGACGGCGAAAACGGGGCGTGGTAGAATCGTCGCGTGTCCAATCCCAAGCCCATTCCCGGCGAGCTAGCCACCGAACGACTGAGCCGATCGCAGACCGAGGCGACGATCATCACCTTGAAGAAGGTGAGGCTGGTCGTGGTCGACGGGCCGGACAAGGACCGGGACCTGCTCTTCGACAGCCCATTGGTGCGGATCGGGACGCTTCCCGAGAATGACTTCGTGTTGAGCGACCGGGCGATCTCGAAGCGTCATGCCGTCATCGAGCGCCACAGCAATGGGTACCTGCTGAAGGACCTGGGGAGCACGAACGGGACCTTTGTCAACGACGTGCGAGTTCAGGAAGTCTTCCTGACGCCCGGGTCTCAGGTGAAGTTCGGGAACACCATGGTGAAGTTCCATCCTCGGGACGAGGACATGGTGGTTCTGCCGAGCAAGGACGACACCTTTCACGGGCTGATCGGTCAGAGCGGCCGGATGCGCCAGGTGATGGGCATCCTGGAGCGGATCGCGGCGACGCAGGTGAGCGTGGTGCTCTATGGCGAGACCGGGACGGGCAAAGAGATGGCGGCGCGGGCGCTGCACGACGCCAGTCCGCGGGCCAAGCAACCGTTCGTGGTGTTCGACTGCGGCAACGCTGACCACGAGTTCATCCGGAGCGAGCTTTTCGGACACGAGGTCGGGGCGTTCACGGGCGCGACCAGCCAGCGGGTCGGCGCCTTCGAGCAAGCCAACGGCGGGACTATTTTTCTGGACGAGATCGGGGAGCTGCCACTGGACTTGCAGCCGAAGCTGCTGCGAGTTCTGGAGCAGCGCGAGATTCAGCGGCTGGGCTCGGGGGTGCGGCGGCGAGTGGACGTGCGGGTGGTGAGCGCGACGCACCGGAACCTGGAACAGATGGTGCGGGAGGGGAAGTTCCGGGAGGATCTCTTCTATCGGGTCTGTCAGGTGCCGCTGACGATTCCGGCGCTCAGGGAGCGGCGCGAAGACATCGCGCGGCTGGTGCAGCACTTCATGGAGCAGCTGGAGGCCAAGGGCCAGGCGCGCAAGGGGGCGAAGTTCGCGCCGGAAGTGCTGGAGGTGCTGGAGCGCTCGGAGTGGCGGGGGAATGTGCGAGAGCTGCGCAACGTGGTCGAGCGAGCGCTGGCGCTGGCGGCTGGGCCCGTCGTGCAGGTCGGGGACTTGCTGCTGCAGGATCGCCAGACGTCGGCGACGGGGCCGGTGGCGGCGGGAGGCGGGGGAGCACTGGACAGCTCGACGATGCTGGCCAACCGGTCGCTGGAGGACGTGGAGCGCGAGGCGATCCTGACTACGCTGAAGGCCAATGGCGGCAATCGCAAGAAGACGGCACGCATCCTCGGAATCGCGCCGGTGACGTTGCGGGAGAAGCTGCGCCGCTACGGTCTGGATTCGGCCGCGGCACCCGGCGACGAAGACTGAGAAGCTCTGCTGGCTCCACCGGATGAATCGGGTAGGTGATGGGGCGGGGGAGAGCGCCGGGCAGGCGCGGCAGCAGGGCCCTGGCGGGTCCGCTGAAGGCGTGACATGGGCCGGGCAGCGGCCGGAGCCGGGGGAGCTGGCGCGGCGGGGGCTATTGCTGCGGTTGCTGGCGGGGCTGCAGGGCGCTGCCGCGATCCTTCTGGCCGTGCCGGTGGTCCGGTATCTGCTGGCGCCGCTCGGGGCGCGGCCGGCGGCCTCGGTCTGGCAACGGCTTTGCCCTGCCGCTGACGTCCCGCCGGGGGCCACGGTCGCGCTCAAGTACCGGCTGCCCCAGGCCGAGGGCTTCAGGGTCTCCAGCGCCGACACGGCCACGGTCTGGGTCGCGCGGAGGACTGGGAGGCTGGACGCCTTCGGGGCGGTCTGCACGCACCTGGGCTGCAGCGTGGCCTGGGAAGAGCGCCGGGAGGCGTTCGTCTGCCCTTGCCACGGCGGGCTCTTTTCGCGCGACGGCCAGGTGCTGGCGGGGCCGCCGCCGCGGCCGCTGGAGAGGCTGGAAATCAAGGAAGAGGGGGGCTCTCTCTGGGTCCGGCCCGCCAGGGGGCGCGGATGACGGGGCTGGAAGCCAGGCTCGACAGATGGCTCTCGCGCTGGCTGGGCTGGCCGATCCCGGCCGGCGTGGGGTGGGCGCACACGCTGGGGGCGCTGGCGTTGGCCGCGGCCGGCGTTCAGCTGCTCACCGGCGTGCTGCTGGCGCTCTACTACTGCCCTTCGCCCGAGCTGGCGTGGGAGAGCGTGCGCTTCATCCAGAAGTCCCTGCCGGCGGGGGCCACCATCCGCGGTCTGCACCACTGGGGTGCCTCGGCGATGGTGGCGTTGCTGGGGCTTCACCTGGCGCGAGTCTTCCTCTTCGCGGCCTTCAAGGGCGAGCGGCGGTGGACCTGGGTCACGGGGTGCGGGCTGCTGGCGATCGTACTGGCGCTCGGCTTCACGGGGTACCTACTGCCTTGGGACGCACGCGGGTACTTCGCCACGCAGGTGGCCGCCGAGATCGCGGCGACGGCTCCCATCGTGGGCGAGACTGCTCGCAAGCTCTTGCTGGGAGGCTCTGGCCTGGGGCAGTTCACCTTGACGCGGTTCTACGCGCTGCACGTCGCAGCGCTGCCGCTGGCGCTGGCGGCGGCAATCGCGCTGCACCTCTTCCTGGTCCGTCGCTGGGGAACCACGCCCCCGTTTGCGCAAGACGGCGACCCGGTGGAGTATCCGACCCGTTTCTATCCCGACCACGCATGGAAGGACGCGGCGGCGGGGCTAGCGCTGGTGACGGGGCTGCTGGTGGTGGCTGCGGCATGGCCGCCGGAGCTGGGCGTGCCGGCGCTCGCGGCGCCGCCCGACTTCGTGCCGCGGCCAGAGTGGTACTTCCTGCCGCTCTTCGAGCTGTTGCACTTCTTCCCGGGAAAGCTCACCTTCGTGGGCGCGCACGTGATCCCGGGACTGGCCTTCCTCGCCCTGGTGCTGCTGCCGTGGATCGAGCGAGGGCCCGACCGGACGCCGGGTCGCCGCAAGCTGCCGCTTGCCTGCGGGGCGGCCGCGGCGGCGCTGACGGGCGTGCTCTTCGTGATGGCGCTGGCCGAGCCTCTTCCGGAGCGAATCGCTCCGAAGGCTCCTCCGACTCCGAAACCGGCGGATGCTGCGCCCTCCAGCGTCGACGCCGGCAAGCAGCTCTTCCTGGAGCTGGAGTGCGCGACTTGCCACGAGGCCGGCTCGGCTCCCGAGCTCGCCTACATCGGCAGCAAGGTGAAGCGCCAGTGGCTCCTCGACTACATGCTGGCGCCCCACCGCATTCGCTGGGCCGAGGGCGGCGTGCGGCCGCTGGGCCGAATGCCCAACTTCAACCTGACCGGCAAGGAGTCCGAGGCGCTCGTCGACTACCTGATGACGAAGCGGGACCCGAAGCGGTTCGCGGACCGTCCCCCGCGCCCGGCCTCATCCGAGGCGCTTGCGCTGGGACAGAGGCTCATCGACGAGAAGAAGTGTCTCGACTGTCATGTCCTGGGCGACCGCGGCAAACCCTCGGGCCCCGACCTCACGCGTGCCGGCGCCCGACTGCAGCCGGCCTACCTCTTCACCCTGCTCACCGACCCCGCCCGCACCCCGCCCGGTAACCCCATGAAGGAGCTGAAGCTGACCACTGCCGAGGTGGACGCGCTGGCTGCGTACCTCTCCACGCTCGAGTAGCCGCGCCCCTCTCCGGCGAGGGGTGGAAGACTCGTGGCGTCCTCGAAACAAAACCCGTGGCGTCTACCTGTACCGGGTTTTCGAGAAAACCCGGTACAGGTAGACGCCACGGGTTTTGCGACGGGCCTATCCTGGCTGCGTACCTCTCCACGCTCGAGTTGACGCCCCCACCGCCGGCCATGGGGGAGAAAATCTCCCCCCGGAGAGAGCTTTCCGACGCCACCCCGGCGTCATGACTGAGGGCCCGGACCGCCCCGGCGATGCACCGGCCAGCCAAACTCAGGTCTGATGCGAATCTGCCAGGATTGGCATCGAAGCTGCTTCGGGTCGGCCGACCGGATGAGGGACGAAAGGAGACCGAGATGAACCGTGACACGCAGTTGAAGCCGACGCGATACGCCTCCTACCAGATACTGGCGCTCCTGGCCGCCACGATGTTGGTGACGGGCTGTGGCGGTGGAGGCGGTGGCGGCGGCCGCAACAACCCGGTGACCCCGCCTGTCGTCACGACCAACATCAACGGCCCCAAGGCGCCGACCACGTCCACCACGAGCACGGCCACCACCACCGGCAGCACCAGCAGCACGGCCGCCACCACGGGCACGTCGCCCGCCGCCGGAACCTGCGTCGTCGTCTGCTTCGGCGAGAAGGGCTGGACCGTCAGCAAGGGCCTCTCCTCGGGCGCGACCCCGCCGCCCGATCTCCTCTCCAAGCTCCCCACCAAGCCGACCACCGGCACTTGCCTGGTCGCCTGCTTCGGACCCAAGGGCTGGACCCTCACCAGCACCTCCGCCGGAACCATCGATTCCAACGGCGGCTATGTACCCGCCAAGACAGAAGGCAGCACCAGCCTCAGTGGCGGCGACAAGGCAGCCACGAGCGACCCGATCAGTACGACGACCCAGAAGGATGGCGTGACCAGCAAGTCGAGCGCCCCGGCCGGGTCAGGTTCCGGAGGGAAGTAGCAGGTAGGTCGAAGCCGGGGGCTCCGCCCCCGGTCCCCCGCCAGGGGGCCAGTGGCCCCCTGGACCCGCTTTTCTGCGACTTCGAGGGCCTGCGAAGGCTTGAAGCGCACATCGGGACTGGGAGAACACTCGCAAGTTTGGGGCGACTTCTGGGCCTCGGATTCCGAGGGCTTCGTCCGGCTACGTAACAAAGGAGCAACGATGATCTCATCCAGACACCTGTTCGCATTGACCCTGGCGGCCTTGCTGCCGACACTCGGCGGATGCCGGCTGAACGTGACCCCAGGAACGGGCGTCGCGGGTCCCGCATCGCCGACGGCGACGGCCGTCGGGCCGCAAGCGCCCGGGTCCACGAGTGCCATCGCCTCGCCGGTGCCAGGCACGCAGACGGGCGCTGGCAGCGCCTTTACCCCGGGAAAGGCGGATACGTCCGTGGGGCTGACCGGCACCAGCGGCGCCCAGGCCGTGATGCTGACCGCCACCTGGTGCACCTACTGTGACAAGGCCAAGGGACCGGATGGCATCTGGACCGTGGGCGAGAGGGACAACAAGGAGATCAAGTTCGTGCCGCCCATCGACGTCGACCAGCGGAAGGCCGAGGCCGACCGCATCGGCTGGACCGCGCTGCCGACGTTCGTGTTCTACCTCAACGGCAAGGAGATTTCGCGCTCCCAGGGTGCCGACAAGGCTGCCTTCTCGGAGGCGCTCCAGAAGCTGAAGGCCGCCAGTCGCGGCGTCTGAAAGGACAAGACCGATGAAGAGGCTCCTCGTGACGTTGCTGCTCGCAGGCGCTATCCTCGGCGATATCGGCTGCGGCGCCGGCGGCGCCTGCCCGGGTGGTGGCGGCGTTGGACCCCTGGGCGGCGGTGGCCTCCTGGCCTCGAGCGGCCTGGGTTCCAGCGGCTTCGGCTCTCGCAGCGGCGGATTTCTCGGCGGCGGCGGCTACAGCGGCGGCAGATCGGAGCCGTCTGCCTGCATCGGCGGCAGCGCCGGTGGGTGAGGCCGCTGACCCTCCTGTCCCCCGTGCGGGGACTTCGACTGCACCAGACACCTCTCTCGCCCGGCCCAGGGACCCTCCAGGTCCTGGCCGGGCGAGTTTCCACATTCTGGAGTGGCGTCCAGATTCTGGCCACGTCGGGGGGCGGGTCAGTTCTCTGTCGGGTGCTTACACCTCCAACCGCCACCGAGGGGCCATTTCCGACACCGGGGTAGCTTTTCTCCCCCGGGCGCTGGGGGCGGCTCTTGGCCGCGAAGCCTTGTCCAGTGGCCGGATCTGCCGGATCGCGGTGCTTGGCACGAAGGTTGATAGGAGTGAGGCGCCGCAAGGCGAAGGAGAGGAAACCGATGATGAACCGCCGGACGAACGAAGGATTCAGCGCCCTGGAAGTGATGATCGCCTGCGTGATCCTCAGCCTGGGTCTGCTGCCGGTGTTCTCGATGATGACGGCCGGCACTCGCCAGTCGAACTTCAGCGAGTACACGCTGTTCGCGGCGCCGCGCGCCAAGCGCATCGTCGAGGCCTTCCTCACCTTCGACAGCCGGTACTTCTCCAACCTGGGCGCAGAGAAGCAGCTCGACATCTCCAGCGTCGTCTTTGGCGAGGAGCCGCCGCTGCCGGCCGAGTACCTGGCCAAGCTCGATCGCGACGGGTACCAGGAGAAGGCCGAGTGGAAGAGCCTGAGCAACGGCCTGGGCGTCATCACCGTCACGATCGAGTGGACGTTCCCGGCAGACGGCCAGGCCCGCGGGAACAAGCCTCACCGGTTCGTGATGAAGCGCCTGGTCGGCGAGCCCGACCTCTCGATGACCAACGAGCTGGAGCTGACCGCTCCTGCGGTCCAGAGCTGAAACGGCGGCCGGCGGGGCAGCCGGCGGCGAACAAAGGGAGTGCTCCGATGGCACGTAGAAACCGGGTGGTTCGAGCATTTGCGACGGCGATGGTGGCGCTCCAGGCCTGCTTCCTTCTGGCCGGTTGCGGCGCCGGAGGCAACTGCAATGGCGGGCTGCTCGGCGGACGGCGGGGGGGGCTGTTCGGCGGCGGAGGCGGCCTGGGCCCCCTGGCCCCCGGCAGCGGCTCAGGCCGCGTGGACAACACGCCGGTCCTGGGTGGGCTCAACGGCGGCAGCTGGGGACAGACGGGTCAGAACCCGCCCCAGATGGGTCCCCTGGCGCCCGGCTCGGGCATCACTCTCGACGGCGACGACCGCGCCATCCTGGCCAAGTACAACACCGAGATCCGGGGCGACAACGTCACCTCCGAACGCGTCAAGCGGATCACCACCGCGTTGCAGTTGTACAAGACGCGCCAGCACCCGCTCACCGTGGTCATCGCCGAGGACCCGAGCAAGCTCCCCGAATCGGCCCGCTGGGTCCGCGAAGGCAATGTCGCCACCATCTTCGTGTGGCAGCCCGAGCTGCAGCACACCATCAATCACGAGATGGCGCACGACATGACCCTGATGGCCTACGAAGCCGAAGGCGAACGCATGGCCCAGCATGTCCAGCAGGTCTCCGGCGAGCAGAACACTTGGCCCAGCGACTACGCCTCCAGTAACATCGACGAAGCGCGGGCCGAGATCGTCAGCTTCCTTGCTGCCATCTGGGCCCGCGTGCCGATCGACGAGCAGCCGTTCGGCAGCTTCAACCCGCACCAGGCCGTCCAGGAGGATGCCCGAGCGTTCATGTCCGAGAAGGTCGTGGCCGCAAGCCGATGACGCGCGCGGGTACCCAGTCGCCCAGGGTCCGGCGGCGCGCCGGCGCGCGCGGCGGCCAGGGCGCGCTGCTCCTCATCGTCGTCGTCTCGGCGGGAATTCTCCTGCTGATCGGCGTGAGACAGCTCTTCACGAGCTCCGCGCTGTCGGCTCGTGCCGGCCGGAGCGCCGGCGCCACGACGGCCTCCCTTCTGGCCGAGTCCGTCGCTCAGGAAGGGCTCTGGCAGTTTCAGACGAAGGCCAACGACCCGGCCGGCCCGCTCTTCGAGGCGCTGCGTCAGGAGGTCTACGCGCCAAAGCCCGGCGCCCTGGGGCTGGGTGAGCTCCTCGCCACTCCCGTCAGCGCCGGACTGTTCGCGCAGGCTGCTTTCAAGGATTTCAAGCTGGAGGGCTTCGAGGCCAGCGTCGTCTACCAGCGCCAGTTCGAGGATCTGCCTTACGAGCGATTCGGGCTGGTACGGTTGCTGGCGCGCGTGCGAGGTCCGGCCGCGGGAAGCGAGAAGTCGGTCCGCGAGCTGGAGCTGGCGCGGGGCTTCAAGGTCGTTCTGGCCGGAGTCCCTCGTCCCTTCGACCAGGCGGCCCTCTTCATCGGCGAAGGCTTGGCCGTGACCGACTTGAACGCCGTCAACGCCCGCCGAAAGCGCTACATCGACCGCTCGGTCGCCATCGCCTCCGCGGCGGAACGCTTTGCCACGTCTGCGCCTGCGTCGCTGACAAGTCGCTACGAGGCCCTTCGGAAGTCGGTTCCGGCGCGGCAGGCGCTGGAAGCCTCTGCCCCCGAGCTCCCCGCCAACCCAGGGTCGCTCCTCTTCGCCGTCTGGCGGGACGGCCAGCAGTTTCCGCTGGAGAACCTCGATCTGGACCGCCGGCTGCAATCCGATGAAGCCCGCTTCCAGCCTGATGAAACGCGCCTGACCAGCGCCGAGTCCGCGCTTGCCGCCGCGCCCTCCGACCCCGCGGCCCACACCGGTTTCCTCGAGGCCGCCGAGGCGTCGCTGCGCGGTCTGTCCAGCCTGCTGGGCCGCATCTGGGCTTTCCACGAGGGCTTCCGGATGATCGACTCTGCCAACGCCGCGCACGCCGAGCTCGTGTCGAGACAGGAGCGGCTGCGGCTGGCCCACTGGCGGCGGGTCGCATTCTTCCGCTTCGACGAGGGGCCTGGCGGCAGGTCCTGTCAGCAGCAGCTCGACGAGCTTCTGAAACGCCTGACCCCGCTCAATGGCGTCGTGCTCCTGGAGAACACGAAGGAGCCCATACGGCTTGCGGGCCCGATTCGCGGGAAGCTGGTGCTGGTGACCGGCAGTGGAGGCGTTTCGCTCGATGGGGTCAGTGCGCCCGACCCGGCCCAGGACCTGCTCACGGTGGTATCGCTCGGCGGGCCCGTAAGCGTGGCCGGCGAAGTCCACGCGTGCGTCGCGTCGGTCGCACCTTCCGCGGGCGGCCAGGTTGGCCCCGTGCAGATGCAGCCCGGCTCGACACTGCGTGGAGGCCTCATCCTGGAGCGAATCGCTTCCGGCAGCCAGCTCGCCGGTCGGCTCGTGCGGGCTTCCAGGTACTTCAGCGGGACGACAGGCGATGACAAGCTCCAGCGGCCCCGAACGGGTCACTACGTGGTCGGGATCAGCCCCGTCGGGACCTACGACAGGGTGAGCCGGCGATGAGGGCTTCGCGAAGGCCGGCCCCACGTGCGCGGGCACGCCGCGGAATCAGTGCGCTCGAGGTGACGATCGCTGTGCTGCTGATCGGCGTCGGACTGGTGCCGGTTCTGAGCCTCTTCCCGACAGGCACCCGCCAGGCCGTGCTGACCGAGGGCCATGTCCACGCCGAAGCCGCTGGCCTGGCCGCCCTGGACCGCTGGGTGCAGGGCGCCGTGGCGTACGGTCCGGCCCTGGCTGCCGAACGCGAAACGGGCCGCCGCCAGGTGCCGGGTCCCTCCGGGATGTCGCCCCTGGAGGTGACGCTCGAGTCGTCCGCCGTCGAAGACTGCCCAGGGCTGTGGAAGGTTTCCGCCATGGTCGAGTGGACGGGTCCCCCCGCGGACGGGAGCAAACCGCACGCGTTGACGCTCGAGAAGCTTTTCTGCAAGCCGGATCTCTCGCTATCGGCCCAATGGCCGCTGGACACGGGCACGGGGCTTGCATCTCCTCTTGCGCACTGAGAGGAGACGCCGGATGCGGAACCGAAATCGTCATGGAATGTCGCTGACCGAGGCAGCCGTCTTCGGGGCGCTCTCCGTGCTGCCGCTGGCCGTCGTCTGGAACGTGCTCGTGACAGGCTCCAAGCACAGCGCCCAGCTGGGCGCCCGGCTGGACGCGCTGCAGGCCGCGCAGACGGTCGCCGCCGTGATCCGCGACGATGTCTCCCAGGCCTGCCAGTTGCCGACCACCGGCACGCTGCTCGACGGCGTCGAGCCCGTCGGCGAGCCCGACCATGAGCTGATGCTGCTCCGCTTTCGCACGTACGCCTTCGACAAGAATCCCGGAAAGCTCTACTCGCCGACCCCCGAGGGCGGCTGGGTCCGGGCCGAGGCAATCGAGTACCTCTTCGATCCGTCGACGGGCCGCCTCTTGCGCAACGGACGCGAGGTGGCTGCCGGCCGGTTCGCCGACGTGAGGTTCCGAATCGTGAGCGACGCGCCCGTGGAAGGCACGCCCGCACAGCCCGGCGCCGCCGCGCTGGAAGTGACGGTCGAGCTTCCCGAGGAATCCGTGGCGTCTACCCGTACCGGGTTTTCTGGAAAACCCGGTAAGGGTAGACGCCACGGATTTCCGCTGCGGCTGAGGTTCGGGCTGCCGCGCAAGACCGAAGAAGCGGCTTACTCGGGCTGGGAGCAGAACTGCTTCGACCGGGAGCCGAGGGTCGAGTCGTGATGCGCTCCGTTCGTGTATATAGGTCGATGATGCACGTGGCGCGGCAGGGCTTCGGGATCATCTTCGGAGTCATCGTTCTTTTTCTCGTCATGATGATGACGATGGGGTTCGCGCAGTTCGTCTTCGGCAACCGCGTCGCCAGCGACACCCAGTCGGGCATCCTGGGAATGCTGGCCGTGAGCATCGGTCAGTCGGCCTTCGAGGAGGCTTGGCGGGATATCGCGCTCTCGGCCAACACCAAGGGCAGCGCCCTCTACACGCAGCTGCGCAAGGACGTCACCGACCCGCGCGATGCGCTCTTCGAGACGAAGCTGCCGCTGGAAGAGACATTGCGCGAGATCGAGGCCGCCGAGAACTGGGGCGGCTTTCAGGTGGTCGACAAGTCCGTGAAGATGGAGGTGCTGGGCGCCGGGACGCTCGCGGGGCTGACCTACGAGACGATGGGGACGATCAAGCTGACCGCGACGGTGAAGCACAAGCCGACCGGCGTGACGCGAACGCTGAAGGCGACCCGCGGCTACAAGACGGGGCTGCTGGCGACTCCTCGTCCCTTCGACCAGGCGACGTTCTTCATGATGAACCCGCAGCTGATGATCGACAGCGTGGGGCCCGAAGCCGCCAATCAGCGCATCAAGGAAAGTCTTCACTGGCTCGAGCAGCTGGACCAGGTGTTGCGTCGAAAGATGAAGGAGCGGATCGAGGAGGTCGCAGCCAACGTCAACAAGGGCCTGGGCGAGGCGCAGGCGCAAGGGGAGGGCATGGACCAGAGTGGGGTCGATCCCTCCCGTTTCACGCGCATCCTCGACGAGGCGGTCGTCCCGCCAGCTCCGCCGTACTCGGAGGACGTGCGCTCGGAGCGTCACTTCTTCCCGAAAGACCAGGGAGACTACGTGGTCTTCACGCTGGACGCAGAGGTCCCGGACCTGGAGAGGTTCTACCTGCCGCGGCGCATCGAGGCGAAAGGCAACGAGATCGAAACGGCGCGCCTGCGCTACAACGCCGACTCGGACGCCACCTACAAGCTGCTGGACGAGATCGACGGTCTGGGCAAAGAGGCCAAGGATCGCAAGGCGGAGTACGAGGCGAAGCTGGAAAAGGCCGTGAAGGCCGTCAAGCAGTCGATGACGGAGCTGGCCGCCCGGTTCGACGAACGGCTGGGGATCTACAAGGACTTCACCGACTACTTCAGCGAGCGCTCGAAGGAGGGCGCCGCCGAGCTGCAGGCGTTCTCGGGGAAGTTCGACGTCGCGGGTGCGCAAAGGCCGAGGGCCTTCTATAGCTTCTCGGGGCCTGATCACGCGCAGGCGTTCCGCAATTTGCTGGACCGCTACGACAAGGAGGCGAAGGCGCTCAATGCCGTAGTTCACGTCGACACGGGCGGCCAGGTGCTGGCGCTGGACAATCTGCGGGTGCGCGGGAAGCTCGTGGTGGTCGTGACGGGGCAGGTGCGGCTGGCGAACGTGACCTTGACCGACCCGGCGCAGGACCTCCTGACGGTCCACTGCGACGGGCGGGTGGCGATCGACGGCCGCGTGGCAGCCTCAGTGGTTGCCAGCTCCGACGTCGGGTTGGGAGCCGGGGCGGTGTTGACGGGTAACCTGGTGATGTACCGGTCGGACGCGGCGCAGGCGCTACGGGGGAAGATCGTGCGGGACGGCCGCTACAAGACCAGCATGGGCGGGACGCCCGAGGAGCAGCTGCAGGGTCAGGTGGTGGTGGCGCTGTCGCCTCGGACGGCGTCGCTGGTGGTGGATCGCAACTGAACTGGATACGATGAGAGTCGGAGGATGATCCGGATGAAGACGAGCAAAATGCAGGTGCTGGGCGTGGTTCTGGCCCTGGTCGCCGGGCTGACGGGGTGCGGCGGTGGCGGCGGTGGCGGCAACACGAACAACCCGACCACGGCCCCGGCGGCGCCTGTCACCACGACAGCGGGCGGCGTGACGGCGACGTCGGCGCCCGCCACCGCTACCGCGCTCGGCCCAGGGTCCGCGCCGCTCACGAAGACCAACGACAGCGTGCCGCTCAAGCAGGGCGACAGCTCGACCGCAGCCGGCAGCGGCCCCGGCTCCACCAAGGACATCGCGACCCCCATCTCCTCCACGGCGGCCAAATGAGCCACCGGCACCCGACCCGGTCCCGCCGCGGCACGACGCTGGTCGAGGTGCTGATCATGTCGCTGGTGGCGCTCGTGCTCGCGACCGTGATGTGGTTCCTCTTTTCCGGCGGGATGCGCCACTTCCGCTCCACGGACACCAAGCTCAAGGGCGTGCAGGGCGCGCAGCTACTGGTGGAGCACCTCCAGGACGACTTCGACCGTATCTGCTGGGACCCGGGGCATCCCCTGACGGGCGCCGGCCAGGAGGGGCCGGAGTCCCTGCTGACCGTCAGCTTCTGGGTCTACGACAAGAAGTACGTGCCGGACAAGCTGCAGCCCACGCCCATCGTGAGCAAGGTGACGTACAAGTGGGACCCCGATTCCCGGAAGATCTTCCGCAACGACAAGGCGATGCCGTTCTCGCGGTTCGAGCAGGTGCGCTTCAAGTTCCAGCCCGCAAACGCCAAGGACCCCTACCGGCCACAGGGCGAGAAGGCCCCTCCGCCCAACTCGCTGCTCTACTGGATCAGCTCGGCCTCCGACGAGCGGCTGGCCACTCTGGACCAGCAATCGGACTCGAAAGAGCCGTCGGAGAAAGCGGACCGCCGCGGCATCACCACGCTCTTCGGTGCCATCCACCTCACGGGGAAGGTCGCCGCCGACCAGTTCCCCGGCTGGCAGGAGAACCCGCCGGACGTGGCGGTCAGTAATGAGTAGTGAGTAGCGAGTAGCGAGTAGCGAGGCGGGGGGCTCAGAGCCGCAGGAAGCGGATGGCCAGGAAGGCGGCCGCCGAGATGCCGATGCAGAGGGCTTGCTTGAAGCGCTTGAAGCGCTCCGTGAAGGGCGGCCGGCTCTCCGGGAACGGCTTCTCGTCGTAGACCCAGCGGCACATCTTGGCGGTGAGCCAGCCCAGCACGACGGCGTCGATCACCGCCTTCAGCGCCGGTTGCGACTTCAGGAATGACGGGAAAGCGCTCTCCATCCAGAGAGGCAGCCCCACGCCCAGGACGTACACGGTGTGCAGCCCGACCAGGCTGAAGTCCTCGGATTCGATGCCGGAGCCGCTGTTCTTGTCCATGTCACCTGCAGGGTCTGACGGGCGTGTCGCCCGTGTTGGCCTCGTTCAGCTTGTACGCAAAGTACCCCACGGCCAGCCAGGGGACGTTCAACCCCACATCGTACAGGTAGGAGCCGCGGATCTTCTCGGCCGTCGCCTGGATGGGCTGATCGAGAATCTTCGTGCCGGGCCTCAGCGTGAAGCCCCCGACTCCGATCTTCGTGTGGAACTGGCGCCCGAAGTACTTCCAGAAGTCGCCGATGCCGATGTCGGCCGGCTGGAAGTTCTTGGCCGCGTTCGACCCGGCCTCGGCCACGAACCGGCTGTAGCCTCCCTCCTTGAAAGGTGACAGTCTCCCCAGGTGGACCACACGTCGCAGATAGGCGAGCGGGTTGTAGCGGCTGGTCAACCACGCGCCCTCCTCGGCGCTGGTCATCCAGACGCGCCCGTACTTCGCGCCGAAATCGTCGCCCTCCTGAAAGACCCGGTCGGAGTAGGAGTAGAGGTTCTTTGGCGTGCCTGCACCGAACAACCGGCTTCCGATGGAAGAGGACAGCTTGCCCAGGCCGGTCGCCCCAACGAAGATCGTGGCGTTGCCCAGGAATCGAGTGGCGGTCCCCTTGAGGGTCAGCTCCTTGCCATTGTAGGCGTCCCTGAGCGACTGCCCCGCCGTGTTCGCGGCGCTGACCAGCGCCGTGCGGCCCGCGAAGGCGAGCTTGCCGGTCCCGGAGACGACGCGGGCGGCGCCGCCGCTCAGCACCGAGGTCCCGCCGGCGATGGCCGCATCGGTGACGCTGTACTCGCCGCTCCAGTAGTAATCCGAGAAGCTCTGGTGCTTGTCCTGGGTCGCGTAGCTGACGGCGTAGTCAGCCACCACACCCAGCAGGAAGTAGGCGCCTATGGCGACGGGCACCAGCAGGCCGAACGGGTCGGTGTACCGGACCGGATTGTCCGCGGCGTACGCGTAACGGCTGGCGCCGTCGAAAGACCGTACCGGGTCTTGAGTCAGGAATCGGCCCGTATCGGGGTCGTACCAGCGCGCCCGCATGTATACGAGCCCGCCTGCCGACTCGCGCCTCGCTGCAAAGTCGAGCGGCGATTGCTGCGCCTCTGCAGCCCCGCGACGCTTCCCGAACGCGGCGTGGCGTCTGGACTCCAGCGTCGCCCCGGAGGGGCCTACCACCTCCCGCACCGAGTCATTCTGGTCGGTCAAAGCCCATGAGGCCACGCCTCCCGTGAACTGTCCGTGGAAGCGGTCCGGGCTTGGGCCGTGGACGTAGAGCCGCTGGAGTGCGCCTGCGGGGTCGAGCTCTGCCAGCGGATTGCCCCAGAGCCCCCACAACTGCCGCAGCTGCTCGACTCCTTCCCGTGCCGTCTTCCATCTCAGGCCGGCCGCCTCGTGGGGCTCGTACGCGTGGGTCGTAACGGCACCACTCTCCTCGGTCACGGAGAGCAACTGCCCGCCCACGCTCCAAGCGAACCGCGTAGGGCCTGAGGCACCGCTTCTCTGAACGCTGGCAAGCTGACCGTCCGGTGTCCACTCGTAGGTGCGCACCTGCCCCGGCGCGGGCCCCGTCGCCGAGAGCAACTGGTCGGCATCGTCGTAGACATACGTGGTCGTGCCGCCCGCCGTGGTGAGCGACGTGCGGTTGCCCGACGCGTCATAGGTGAAGCTCTCGAACGGATACGCCTGGTCCGGGTAGTCCGCGCGCACGAGGCGATCCAGAGCGTCGTAAGCGAACGTGCGAGTCCCCTCGGAGTCCTGGATGGACGTGAAGTTGTCGCGGCGGTCCGCCGAGAACGTGAAAGTCAGAGGCGCCGAGGCGTCGGTGCGGCTGTACGCGTAGGACCGCAAGAAGCCGGAGGGCTGGTACTGGAACGTGGCCGTGACGCCGCAGGGCAAGGCCACGCTCTGCCGCTGGCCGCGAGGGTTGTAGCGGATGCGCAGTGGGCCGCCCGCGGGAGGCTGGATCTCCGTCATCCGGCCGAGTGCGTCATACACAATCGTCTGGGCGGAGCCCAGGACCCCCTCCAGCGCAATCGAGACCTGTGAGCCGGACGTGTTCTGGGTGACGGCGACCGCCCGCCCCAGGTGACCGTGTCCGACCCGCGTCAGGCGGCTGCCGGCATCGAAGCTCTGGGAGATGTCGACTGTCGCGTCCCGCACGGACAGGATCTGGCTGGCCGCGTCATAGACGCGCGTCACCTGCCGCTCGACCGTGGAGTCGGCCAGCAAGTAGGTCGTCGAGATCGGTTGGCCTACGGCGTCGAGCTCGAGGCGGATCTTGCGGCCGCTCGGCAGGTTGTCGCCCGTCCGGTTGGCCTCGCCGTCATAGAGGTGTTCCGTCACCCGGCCGAGCGGGTCTGTCTCCCGTACGATCCGGTCGTTGAGGTCGTAGGCGAATCTCCAGGTCTTGCCCCGGCCGTTGGTGATCGACACTGGATTTCCGTTGGCGTCGTAGGAGTAACGGACCGTGGCCGACGCGGAGGTGCCGACGGCTCTGGTCGCCGAGATCAGGTGCCCCATCAGGTCATACGTGAGCTCGTCGCGCACCTGGTCCGGCGTGCCGGCAGCCCGGATCAGCGCCGTGACGCGGCCGGCCCCATCGCGCTCGTAGGCCGTGCGAACCCCGTTCGGATTGACGATGGCGCTGACGCGGTCTTCGTCGTCGTACTCGAAGGTCTGACCGGTGCCCGTGGCGTCACGCGTCGCCAGCACCTTCCCCGTCGGCCCGTAGTCGGTCTCGGAGCGCTCGCCCAGATCGTTGGAGCTGGCCGTGACGAGGCCTCGCAGGTCGCGAACCAGGCTCCGGCTGGTACCTCGTGGTCCGGTCACCGACGTGACCTGCCCCAGAGCGTCGTAGCCGTACGTCGTGACCCGGCCGAGCGGATCGGAGTACGACACCAGCCGTCCCTCGAACCCTCGGGTCATGACGAGCGCGCGGCCGAGCTGGTCGATCATCTTCGTAGGCGCACCTTCGGCGTCGTACTCGACCGTAACGGAGTTACCGAGCGCGTCGGTCTCGCGCGTCATGTTCCCATCGACGTCGTAGGCGCGATCGGTGATCTTGCCCCGGGCGTCGGTTTCCCGCGTCAAGTGGCCGTTGGCGTCGTAGACGAATGTGCGGCTGTTTCCGAGCGGGTCGACGAGGCGGGAGATGAGGCCGGCAGCGTCGTAGGTGTACCGCGTGCGGCCGCCGTTGGGGCTGGTCACTTCGATGAGGCTGCCCGAGGCGTCGTAGTCGTATCGTGTCTGGCCGCCCATCGGGTTGGTGAGCGCGACCATCCGGTTGAAGGCGTCATATTCGAAGGTGGTCGTACCGCCCACTTCGTTGGTGTAGCTGGTCATGTTGTTCTCGGCGTCGTAGGTCCAGCGTGTGGTGATGCCGAGCGCGTCGGTCTGGCTCAGGAGGAAGCCCGAGGCGTTGTAGGAGAACGTCGTCGTCTTCCCTCGTGCGTCGGTGGCCGAGAGGACGCGGCCCAGGAGGTCGTACGTGCGCCGGGAGGTGTTGCCGGCCGCGTCCTGAATGGTCGCCACGTTGCCGTGCGCGTCGTAGGTGAAGCGCGTGACGCCGCCGGCGGCGTCCGTGATGGAAGTGACGTAGCCTCTGGAGTCGTAGCCGTACGACGTCGTGCCGTCGGGCGTCGTCGAAGACGTACGGTTGCCGCGGTCGTCGTAGGTGTAGGTGACGACGAATCCGTTCGCGTCGGTCACACGCGTCGGCAGGTTGAATCGGGGATCGTACTCCGCGGTCGTCGCCTTGCCGCTGGGGTTGGAAAGGCGGGTGATGTTTCCAGCTGCGTCATACTGGTAGGTGATCCTTCTGCCCAGCCGGTCCGTGTAGGTCTCCAGGCGGCCGTCCAGGTTCCAGGTCTGGCTGATCCTGCCTTGCGGATTGTCGATCGTCGTGACGCGCCCCTCGGAGTCGTAGGAGTAATTGAGGTCGGTTCCTCGGGGATTGCGCAGGCGGACGCCGCCGGAATTGTACGTGTACAGGTAAGTGCCGCCGTTCAGGAACTGGCTGACGACACGGTCCTGGGAGTCGTAGGTGTTGGTGAGCCAGGTGTTTCCGCGCGCGTCCGTGATGGAAGTCATCCGCCCCTTGGAGTCGTAGGCATACCGGGTGACCTGCCCGGCCCGATTGACGACTTGCGTCAGGTGATCTCGCGCATCGTACGCGTAGCGCGTCACGCCGCCGGCCGGGTCGACGATCGAGGCGACCTTGTTGCTGGGAGTATAGGTATAGACGAGCGATCGCCCGACCGAGTCCGTGACGCGCGTGATCTTGCCCGCGCTGTCACGCTCGAAGGAGAGAGCATTGCCATTGAGGTCCTTCAGCTCCAGCAGCGCCCCCGTGGTGGCGTCGTAGGATTCGGTATTGGACCACGGCTGGCGCAGCTCGAAGCGGCTCTCCACCAGAGTCAGTGTGACGTTGGAACCGGCCGGCGGCGTATAGACGTTGGAGCCCGGCGAGGCCTCCGTGAATCGTGCCTTGACCCCGTCGGCGGTCCTGTAGAGAACCAGGCGCGCGCCTTCCGGAGAGCGCATGAACTGCAGCGACTGGTCGAACCCCGTCGACCAGCCGCGCCCAAAGGCGCCCTCGGTCTTGTTGAGCGTGCGGAACGTCCGGAGCACCATCAAGGGAAAGCCTGGAGCTGGGATGTAGAGGTCCTGGTGGCTCTGCTCGAAGTCGCCGGTGCGGGTGTCGACCGGGTCGCCGAAGAAGCCGCCGTGGCCCGGGTTGCAGTCGTCGCACGGGTTCTTGCTCGGGAGGCCGCTGTGCGGGGACTGGGGGCGCGGCTTGACGCCGGGAGGGCAGGGCGGCCTGGGGTCATTCGGGTTCGGGCTGCCGGGACGCACTGTCTGGTGCCCGGTGTCGAACTCTGCGTCGAAGGCCAGGAGCAGGCCGCGGCTCGACTGCAACCCGAGGGCCAGGGCCAGGATGGCGGCCAGGAATCGGAATCCGGGCGATCGTCGCATCAGTACACCACCTGTACAGTGAGAAAGACGGGGACCGATCGGTTGCCCCGGGCGTCCGTGGCCAGGATGCGGATCCGGTAGAGGCCGGCGTCGACCCGCGCGCCGTTGGAATCGCGTCCGTCCCAGGAGAACGTCTGCCGCCCCTTGTCGAGCCCGGACAGACGTAGTGTCCTGACTGCCTTGTTCAACTCGTCGAAGATTCCGACGTCGAGCTCCGCCGGCTTGGAGAGCGTCAGCTCAACTTCCAGGCGATCTCGTCCGGGCGCGCGATACGGGTTGACGGAGAGGTCGAAAGGGAGCGGGAAGGCCGAAAGGTCCGAGACGACCGGCCGCCCGGAGATCACGATTGCGTTCTTCGGCGCATCCCAGACGAAGAGCGGCATGATGTAGTCCACGTCGGTCCGTACCAGATTTCCGGAGTCGTCGGTGCCGTCCCATGGGATGACGTAGGCGCCCGGCAAGAGCGGCTCGCGGAGCAGGATGGTCTTGACGCGGCGGACCGCGACGCCCGGGAACTCGACCACGTAGACGGTGCATTCGGATGGGCGGAAGATCGAGAATCTCACCGCCAGCGTCTTGCCGGCGGCCGGGTCGAAAGCGTCGTCGTACTCCGGCGTGACCGAGGTCTGCGACTCGAAGACCTCGCCGCTGGGGTCGTAGGTTCCCGAGGCGGTGCCGGCCACGTAGTCGATGGCGTAAGTGTAGGAACCAAGCGAAACCGGTGTGCCGGAATCGGCCCGTCCGTCCCAGTTGTCGACGTGGATGCCGGCCGGGCGCTGCGCGTCGCGAACCAGGTGGCGCAAGGTCAGACCGGCCCGGTCCTGGATGCGGAGGGTGATCCGGGCAGCGGCGGAGAGCACCGAACGGATGGCAACCGCACCTCCCAGCTCCGGATCGAGCCCTGCGGGCGTGTGCGAGGCCGAGATGCCGAATCCGACCGTGACCTTGGCCTGGGCCACCTCCACCTCGCCCGCAGCGTCGGTCACGCGCACTCGGGCCAGGAAGGTTCCTGGGACCGGGTAGTTGCCCGTCGTGAAGTTGGCGGTTGTGAGCTGATCGAACTTGCCGTCGCCGTCGAAGTCCCACTCGTATCGGACCAGTGGGGAGTTGCTGCGGGTCTGGACGGACGCGGACATGCTGGGCGCCAGCGGAGCCGTGCCGCTCGCCGGCGAGACGTTGAGTGTGGCCGTCGGCTGGGTCGCCGAGCGCGCGCGGATGGGAAGCACTGCCCTGCCCTTGCGGCCTCGCTCGTCGGTGACGGTCACGGTGGCGTTGTAGAAACCGGGCCTGCCGAAGACGAAGCGCGCGCCGCCCGCAGAAGTGGTGACGAGATCGAGCGCTCCGTCGCCGTCGAAGTCCCACTCGAACCTCCGGGCCAGCGACACTCCGTCGCCAAGCGCGGCCTCGAACGTCACGGGCAGAGGAGTCAAGCCCGCCTCCTGGTCTGCCGCCAGAAGCACCTCGAGGGGGGCGTCACCCGGCGAAAGGACTCGCACCCTCACCGCTCGTGTGTTGGCCAATCCGGCCTGGCTCGTGACGCGCAAGCGCGCGTCATAAGTGCCGGGCCGCTCGAAGGTGAAGGCGAAGTTCCGCGAGATGCGCGAGTTCTGATCGAAGACACCGTCACCGTCGAAGTCCCACTCGTACTTGTCGATCGTATCGCCCTCGAGACCACCGTCGCACGTGAAAATGACGCGCAGGGGCGCCGTGCCCGTGACCGGCGATGCGCGCGGGATGGACTGCGGTGGCCGGCCGGCGAAGACCGGGGGCGCAAGAGCGGTGTCCGAGTCGCCGTCCGCCAGCCGCACCTCCAGCCGGGGTAAAAACTGGCCGCCCGACGGGTACGTGTGGCGTGTGGCCGCCGTCGTCGTCGAGACGAAGTCGAAGACGCCGTCGTTCTCGAAGTCCCAGCGGTAGGTGGCGATGGGCTGGCCGGCGTCCGTCCTCGCTGGTCCGGCGTCGAACTCCACCGTGAGCGGCACGGGGCCGCTCGAGGGCGTCACCCGAGGCTGGGAAAGGACTCGATTCGCGGCCCTGGCCACGAAGCCGTCCGCTCGGACCAGGCTCTGCCCGCCATCGGCCATCGTGACCCTTGCCCTGGGCGAGGAGGAAGTGGAGAAGTTGAAGCCGAACCGGGTCGTGAGCGGCGCCGAAGTCGCGCTGAAGTCGAAGGAGCCGTTTCCGTCGAAGTCGAGCTCGACATTGGTCGCGACGGCGCCGCTCGGGCTCGAGGCCTCCACCGTGTAGGTCGGCGTCAGCGGCACGAAGCCGCGGAGCGGCTCTACCCGGAAACTGACGGCCGGCGCCGGCCCTCGGACCAGAACGGTCCCAGTCTTCTCCGTCGTGTTCCCACCGTTGTCGGTCACTCGCGCCCGCACGCGCTTGGAGCCGGGTGACGTGAATCGGAACGTGCGGCTGAAGGAAAAGCGGCTGGCGAACTCGTAGACGCCGTCGTCGTCGATATCGAGCTCGTGCCGCACGACGGAGCCGTCGAAGTCGGCGCCGAACGCGCCGATCGTGACCGGCGCACCGACGGTCGCCTCCGACGGGAAGATCGAGAGCGACACCGTCGGCGTCGTCGGCGAGACGACCGGCGCCAGAATCGTGACCGGCACCGTGGTCGTGGCCGTGAGCCCCGAAGAGTCGGTGACCACGAGTCGCGTCGAGTGGCTTCCTTCGATGCGGTAGACGGCCTGCGTGACGGCCGCTCCGCCGGCCTCGACGTCGACTTGGGGGGGCGCGCCTTCACCGCGGATCAGCAGATCGTCGACGACCCAGCCGTCGCCGATCGTCGCGTCGCCATCGGCCCGCAGCCGCCAGCGCGCCCGCAGATTTCGCTTGCCCGTTGCTTGCGAGATCGCAAAGGAACTCTGCGCGTCGAACCGCGTGCGTCTGAATGGCTGGTTCGACCCCGAGAAGGACGTCACCTCTTGCCACGTGGTCCCTCCATCGCTCGAAAGCTCCAGCGTTCCTCGGTCGTCGAAGTCCGGGATGTCGAACTTGTGCGTGAAGGCGATCTCGCCCGACCCGCGCACGGGCCAGTCGAACGGCTTGCTCATCAGGATTGCCTCCGTCCCCGCCGAGGCCGCCGCGCCCGGCGAGTCGTTCCAGGCCGTCGAGCCGCCCGGGGCCGAGGCCTCCGAGCTCCTTTGCCAGCCGCCCGCCGCGACCGTGAAGCCGTCCCGGACCGTCTCCACGTCGTCGGCGATCGCCGCGCCGTAGAGCGACCACTGGAACCTGCTGAGCGGTCCGTCAGCGTCCGTCGAGCCCGAGCCGTCCAGCGTCGCGACGAGCGGCAGAACCCCGGCCACAGGCCGCACTTGTGCTGCAGCCCTGGGCGTTCCCTGAGGCAGGACCCTGACCGTTATCGAGCCCGAGGCCACCTCGCCCAACTCACCCGTTTCAACCAGGATCGCGCGGTAGAGGCCCGGCGACGTGTATGTGTGGCTGGCGGCGACGGTGGTCGTCGACGTGAAGTTGCTCGCCGCCACCTCCGCCGTCAGTGAGATGTCGTCGATCACCCAGCCGTCCTTCACCGTAGAGCTATCGCTCGTGAATCGGAACCGCAGCCTCAGAAGGCCGATTCCCTCCAAGTTGGGAATGCCCACCGTACGCCGGGCGAAGGTGTTCTGGATGCCGGAGATCCGCGAGCCGGTCAGCTCGACAAATGGGCCGCCATCGCGTGAAACCTCGACTCTCCCGCGGTCGCAGCACGACTCGGTGTCGTAGCGCTCGAAGTAACTGAGCACCGCGGTCGTGGCGCCCGCCACGGTGATCTCGCGCGACGTAAGCGAGGAGTCCGTGTTGTTGCGGTAGTTGCCGCTGGGGCTGTCCGTGAAGGCCAGACCGCTGACCGCGGGAGAACCGGTTGTGCCCCACGTCCCCGATGCGCTGAAGTTCGTCAGGCCCCCGTCGGCCGTGTCCGTGAGGAGCGAGCGCTCCTCCAGAGGCCCGTCGCCGAACACCCAGTCGAACCGCGCGGGCGGCGAGTCACCGCCGATCAGCGTCGCGCCCAGAGTCACGCCCAGCGGGGCCGGACCCTCCCGGGGAGTCGCGGATGCCAGGATGGCCGGGGCACGGGGCCGGACCGTCGCGTCCCCCGACACAGTCACGGTGAGCCCGGAGGTCTCCGTGAGTCCCTTCGAGTCGGTGACCTCCAGGCGAGGGAGGTACGTGCCCGCGGCGCGGTAGACGAACAGAGCCGTGGTCCCATTCGTCGTACCGTCGGGTGGCTTGACCAGGTCCGTCGTGCCGTCGCCGTCGAAGTCGAACCGGAAGGCCGCAAGCGACCCGTCGGCGACGTTTCCCGAAGCGGAGTAGCGCACCTCGAGCGGTGCGGGTCCGGAGCTGGCCGAGCCGAAGAAGGAGAGCACGGGCCGGGCTGGCGTGACCTCCACGGTGACGGCGCTCTCGACGGTGGAGCCGATTTCGTCGGTGACCTTCACGATGGCTCGATAGGTCCCGGCCTTCGAGAAGGTGTTTCGTACCGTCACCGAGGTGCGGTCGCTCTCCTGGAAGCTCTCGAACGAGCCGTCGCCGTCGAAGTCCCACTGGACACTCTCGGCGCGGCCTGAAATAGGACTGAAAAGATGCACCGTGAAGTCGACAGCAAGCGGCGCCCTGCCGCGCAACGGCGACGCAGAGGCCGTTGCCCGCAGCGACCCGACGCGCACGATCGTGGAGTAGTCGATGCCGGAGAGCTGGTCGGCGTCGGCGACGCGCAGTACGGCGTTGTAGACGCCCTCGCGCGAGAAGGCCCGCGTCACCGAGGCGGTCGAGGGGCTGGAGTACTCGAAGGTCCCGTCGCCGTCGAAGTCCCACTCGAAGCGGGTGAGGCTCGAGGTGAGAGATGCGGCGACTCCGCTGAAGCTGACGGGCTCGCCGATCGCAACGACGGTCGGCACGGCCAGCGCGCCCACGAACGGAGCGCCTTTGATGGAATCGCCTGGCAGCACGGCCAGGTCCCCGGGGCGGCTGAAGCCGGCCAGGTCGAACTGCCGGACCCCCGTGGGCGTCAGCTTGTGGACTCTGCTGGCGCCGGTGTCCGCGACCCAGAGGGCGCCAGTGAAGGGATCGACGGAGAGCGCCAGCGGCCCCTTGAAGCCGCCGACCCGGACGACCTCCTTGCCCGAGGCGTCGACCTTGACAACCCAGGCCCCGGCAGGCGCCTCGTTGGCCACCCAGACGCTCGAGTCGAAGGCATTGACGGCGACGTCTCCCGGGGTGTCGAAGATACCGATCCCTCGACCGGAAGCGAAGAGCTCGCTCGAGTTGCCCGCGGAGATCCGGGAGACCCGGCGGGGCAGGGTGATGCTGTTGGTCACGCGCGAGATGAACACGTCCTGGTCGCTCACGACGAGACTGCCGTCGCGGCCGTCGACGGCGATGCGGCCGCGCGCGCGCACCGAGCCATTGGGGGTGTGGAAGACGGGCGAGGACGAAAGGGAGTAGTCCCCAGGGGCGCGCGTCGAAACGCGATGGAGCTGGCTCTCGCGCTCGAGCACCCAGAGCGCCTCGCGGGGCGGGTCCACTGCCAGCGAGCGCACCGAGGAGCTCGAGCGGATCGACGTGAGCGAAGAACCCCCGACGCTGGCCGTCGAAGGGGCGTCCGTGCCGTCGGCCACGCTGCGCGGTACGCGGAACACGCGCTGCAGCCCGGCGTCGGCGACATAGACGATCCCGCGGGCGGAATCGACTGCCAGGTCACGGATGTCGCCGAAGCCTGTGACGCGGGCCAAGACGCGTCCGGTCGCGGTCACGTGGACGAGCGTGTTTCCCGCCGCGGCCGCCCAGGCATCGCCGCTGGCCGTGTCGATGGCGACCAGGCGCGCGTCAGCGACCGGCACGGTAGTGAGCGTGCGCCCGGTGGAGACGTTTACCTTCACGAGCCGCCCGTTGCCCGTGTCGGCGACCCAGAGGTTCTGGTCGCGACCGGTGCGCGCGAAGTTGGCCTTGACGATGGCGATGTCGCGATCCGTGATGCGGCCGTCGCCGTCGAGGTCGCCGGCGTCTGCAAACCTCGCCTGTCCTCGAACGGTGCCGAGGGACCTGGAGAGCAGAATCAGATCGAGCCCGTCCACGCGGCCTGACCCGTCCACGTCGCCGAGCAGCGCCCAGGCCTCGGGTGCCGCCGCGAGGACCAACGCAGCCGCCAGCGCTGCCAGCGCGCGCTTCGGAGAGCGAAGTCGAATCATCTCGAGTCCTCTTTTCAGTCCCATTGGAATCGCCGGGCGGGCGATCAGGGCGCGGGGACGGTCAGGTCGCGCGCCGCGGGCACGACGACGATGTAGCCCTTCCCATTCTCGACGGGCTCCGGATCGTCGGCGAAGGCAGGGGAGAACAGGCGGAACCTGCGCGGCGCTTCCGAGGTGTCCTCGGGGGCGCGATCGAAGCGCGCGACGACCCGCGTGGCGGCCACGAGGCCCAGGTCGGCCAGGTCGAACCCGGCGGGTGCGCCCCTGGGGAAGGCGATGAGGTTGACGCCCGCGTGCAGGCGCCTGGAGCGGGCAGAATCGGGCCAGGGCCGTCCGACGTACGAGTAGACGAAGGGGGCAGACATCTGAAGGAGGTAGGCCTGGTCGCCGGTGATGGAGAAGGCCGGCACGGGTCCGCCCGGGATGAACACTTCGAATCGGCCCGCCTGGCCGGCGCCGCCAGGCACGGTCCGGATCACGAACTGGGCACCGGTCGCCCCTGCCAGGGCCGCGGCGTCGATGGGCCCCGCACCCGCGGCGGGGTCGGCGGGGAGCGCCACCAAGTTGAGACCGCGCTCCAGCGGGAGGGTCGAGCGCGCGACGACCGAGATGTCCTGGAGCCTGGAGCGCTCCAGGAAGTCTGCTTCGGCCAGCGTGAAGCTCGCCGGTGAGGCCGTGAGCAACGCGCCCGACACGTCCCCGACGTCGACCCGGATGAGGTCGCCCGGGGCCGCCGCCGGGTTGTCGGAGCGAGAAACCAGCGCCGAGTAGCTTCCGTCGCCAGCGCCTGCGATGGCGCCGGCCGAGACGCGCCGAGAGAGGTTGAAGAACGTCAGCCGGGTTCCGTCGGGCGCCGGCAGGCCACTGGCGGCGAGCGTGATCCGGCCCGAGATCGTCAGCAGGTTCGCGGGCGCAGGTCGCGGGGCAACCTGAACGCCGACTGTTCGAGTGGCCGTGCGACCCTGGCTATCGCGAGCCGTCAGCGTCAGGACGTGCTCGCCGGTGGTGAGGATGGCCGTGGTCTCCGAGCCCGTGGCCACCTGTCCGCCGATGCTCGACGTCCAGACCAGACCGGCGCCGGTGATGGCAGCTCCGGCGCTGTCGGCGGCCAGGCCGGAGAGCGGCACTTGCTGGCCTTCGAAGAACCTGTCTCCCGTCTTTGGCGACCGGATCGAGACGAGGACCTCCTGTGTCCGGTTGTCCACCTGAAAGGAGCCGCTGGAGCCGGCGACTCCGGCGCCACCGGTGTCCGTAGCCCGGATGCGTATGAACGCGGTGGTGGCCACGGCGCCGAGATCAGCCAGCGAGTTCCAGACGAAGACGTGGCTGGCGCCGGAGGGCGGCGCCGCCAGGTTGGTGAGGCCGTCGCCACCGGCGGCGCGCGCCGGAGAGAAGGCGATGCCGTCGGTGGAGCGTTCGATCGTCACCGATACGGTGTCGCCTTCAGGGTCGGCGGTGACGAAACCGATGAAAACGGCTCCGGATTGCCCCGGCCCGGGTGTGCGCACGGCAACCGCCTGGCGCCGGTTGAGTGCCTCGGTGACGTCGATGGTGACTTCGTCGGTGGAGGTCGATGAGGCGTCGCTCACCTCGAGGCGCACGACGCGGCTGCCGGCTGTCGGGGCTTCGAGGATGGCGACAGGGGACGTCGTGTTCTGGAGCGACGCGGCCGGGCCGCCGGCGAGGCTCCAGCGATAGGTGAGGGGATCGCCCTGCGGGTCGGTACTGGCGGTTGCGTCGAGCGGGATGCGGCCGGGCCGCTCCTGGCGATCCGGGCCGGCCCGGGCGGAGGGCGGCGCGTCTATGGCGGCGGTCGCCACGAGCAGCGTGGCCGAGCTGGTCGTCAGCGGCAGCCGGCCGTCGCCGGAATCGCTGAGCGTGGCTCGCTCGATCGAAAGCGACGTCGTCCCGCGCGCGCGCGCTCGAAAGCGCGCCGTCGCAAGCAGACGCGGCTCCGCCGTCGATGCTCCCAGCGCCGGGCCCCGGCGGACGACGCCGAGCAGCAGCCTTCCCTGGCGGTCGTCTTCCAGGGCGGTAGCGAACACGGTCGGTGTCGTGCCGCCCTCGCCGAGGAACGGGCCCTCCGAGACAGCGGGCTGGATTCCGTTCTGCGGGTCGTCGTCCCGGTCGATCAGGGTGATGACGGCCGGGTCGTAGGTGAGATCCAGCGCCGCGCCGTAGAGATCGGAAGCCTCCCGGACCGTGATGCCGACCTGGAACGTGCGGCCCGGAGCCGTCACCGGTACCACCAGGTCCAGCCCTGCCGCCTGCGCGGTCGAGGCGAGGAGCAGCGCGAAAATCAGCGGGCACAACACCGTCCCGAGGCAGCGGTGTCCTGGGCGGCGGGCGTTGAAGGAAATGGCCCGAACCGAACCTGCCGGGGCCAGGCCGAGCGGGGACCGCCGGTGACAATCCCTGGCTCGGGGGGCCGTGGCGCTCTGGGTGGGTCTCATCGGTCACCTGCCTGTACTTTGAGGCTTCGCGTGGAAGCCTGACCTCCGAAGGTCACGAGACTGACGGAGACGGTGTGCTCGCCCTTGGCCAGCGCGCTCGCTGGCACCTGCACGGTGTAGGGGAGGTAACCCAGCTCCTCCTCGCCCACGCGCTGGAAGTCGACGAAGGTCACGATCTCGAAGCGTTGCTCGGCAAGCCGCGCGACGGTGTCCGGGTCGGCCGAGATCCGCAGAGGCAGCGACTCGGCCTTCGAGGCAAGAACAGGGAGGCCGCCGCCCTCCCACGAGAGGGTAAAGCCGGGCGAGATTCGCTGGGCCGAGGGCTGCAGGTACTGGGAGGCGACCCCTCTGGCCGTGGCCGTCTTGCGGACGCGGGTCAAACGCTCCAGAGCCCGCGCGTCCGCGCCGCCAGCCTTGGAAGCGGAGCCGGCGCGTGCAGGCCCGGCGACGATCACCGCCCCGGGCGGCAGCCCGAAGGCCTCCATCACAATCGAGAGTCCGGGGTGCGCCGCCAGGTCCATGACGCCCGAGTCGTCCTTGCCGTCCCAGCCGATGCGGTGATCTCCGGCGGGCAGAGGCCGCCAGTCGAGCGGCGTGGCCAGCAGCGGGCCCGAGTGGACCCCGGCCCTGGCTCGCACCCAGCCCGGCCGATCGAGTCGAAAGCGCAACTGTCTCGTCTGGGTGTCGTAGGCCTCCTGGCCGAACTCCATCGGGATCGGCTCGCCGCCGCCCTCGAGCGCCGGGTCGTAGCGACAGGAGCCGCCCTCGGAGGTCGCCTCCAGGACGAAGTAGTAGACTCCGCCGGCCACCGGCCCGCCCGCATCGCCCGTGCACGGCCACGTGAGCGTGACCTCCCCGGCCGGCAGCACCCTCGAGGCAGCGACTGTGGCGGCCCGCGCGTGGTCGGCGTCGAACGCAGTGAGGGTCACATGAGCGGGCTCCGCGAGCGCAAAGCGCACGACGACGGCGTCGCCTTCGGCCGCCACCGGGGAGTTGAGCCGGTAGCCTACTGCCGCGAGCGGACTTGCCGCGGCGCCGCCGGTGCCCGTGGCCAGTGTCAAGACCAGCAGCCAGGCCGCCGTCGGCGGTCCGCCACCGCGCCCGAGCGCGACGCACGCTTTCGAAACGACGTTCCTCAAGAGAACCGCGAGTTCGTCTCGCATGGGCCCCTCCAACGGTCGTGAGCTCGGCGAAGTTCGCCCGGGAGCAAAGTGTAACCTAGGATACACTACGCCCGGGCCGCCGGGCGGGGAACGTCAGTAGACCGTGACCGCCACCGAGGAGAGCCGGACGTGCATCGCCAGCAAGCCGGGAAGCGCGCCGAAGCGAAAGCGGAACCGGTTGCGCCCCTGCCTTAGCAGCGCGGGATCGAAGTTGCGGCTCATGGCCGCTTCGCCTCGAGCCGGAGCGCTCGAAAGAAAGGGAAGGATGAACCGGCCGCGGGTGTCGTCGGGGCCAGGGTTGACGTTGACGGTCAGGACGCCTTCCGGTGTCGGGTCCAAGGCGTGCACGGTGAGACACGCCTGTCGCGCCCCGGCGGTCGCAGGCAGCTCCAGCTCGACGTCCAGCGCCGTGGCGTCGCCTTCCCCCAGACCGAACTTGCGAAGGTCGCTCACCAGTCGCGCCAGCAGCTTTCTGGGCTCTGGGAAGCGCAGCAAGGCAGCGGCCTTGCCCTGCGGGGCGTCGCCCGCAAAGCAGCTCCAGGATTCCCCGTACAGCTCCCGGACCCCGGTGCGCAGGCCGACGCCGTAGGCGCCGGACATCAGGTCAAGTCGCAGCAGCTGATCCAGGAACGAGACCCAGCCGAGCTTCGTGCCGGCGTCGGGATACTCCGGTCCCAGCGCCCAGCCGGCAAGCTGCCGGGTCCGCTCCACACGTTGTCGCCACCGGCCCGAGTCGACCAGCGCCCGGATCTTCGCTCCGACCGCGGCCCGAGAGGCTCCGATGACGATGTCGCGGCCAATGGCGCGCAACACCGGCATCGCAAGGTCCCGATCGACCTCGAGACAGAGCCCGTCAAGAGCCCGCGCCGGGCTCGGGAGCGCCGCGCGGCCCGTTGCTTGGCCTTCGGGAGTCCTTGCGAGCAGCTCGTAATCGCGGCCGTCGTCGGTCACCGGCAGCATCGCGGGATGGCTCTTCGCCGGCGAGCGCTCGAACCTGCCCGCCACGCGTGCGCCGTCGAGGACTTCGAGAGTGAGCGCCGACGTGCGCGTCAGCTCGACCTGCACCCGAGTCGCGTGGGGCAGCCGTCGCGCGAGCGTCACGCGGATCGCCTGGGAGGCGGGCTCCGGGCTCGGGAGGTCCGGCCGGGGCACTTCAGCAGGCCGGCCCAGCCACGAGAGGCCCGCAGTCAGCGCGGCGACGGAAGCCAGACCTGCGACCGAACGGGTCCATCGACTCCTTCGACCTGCGGCCGGGAGCGGCCCGGCCATCGCCATGGGCGCCCGGCCTGCGCGCGCGTTTGCCGGTGCCTGCGCAGATAGCAGGGCGTCGGCGATGGCGCGGGCAGAGGGGAATCGCCGCGCCGCTTCGGGCGCAAGCGACCGGGCCACCAGGTCGATGCCGGCCGGCGGCAAGCCGCGCAACATCGAGCCGACCAGCGCCCGGTCCAGCCCTCGCTTGGCCGTCAGGAGGCTCGCGGCCGGCACCTGCGGGATCGGAAACGTACCCGTCAGCATCCGGAAGAGCGTCACTCCGAACGCGTACTGGTCGGTCGCCGGCGACGGCGCTTCGCCCTTCAGAAGCTCGGGCGCCATGTACATCGGGGTGCCGACCAGGTACCCCTCCGCCGTCAGCCGCCCGGCCCCCTCCGCCAGCGCGATGCCGAAATCGGCCAGCTTGGGCGGGCCGTCGGCCGGGACCAGGATGTTCTCCGGCTTGAGATCGCGATGGAGCACGCCCGCGTCATGCAGGTAGGCGAGCCCGTCCAGCAGCGGCAGCGCGTACAGGACCGCCTCCTTGAAGGAGAGCTTGCCCTTGTGCCTCACGATCCGCTCGAGCGAATCGCCTTCGACGTACTCCATGACGATGACCGGGCAGTTCCCATCCAGCTCCGCGTCGTATAGCGTCACGATCCCCGGGTGCGACAGCCGGGCCAGGATGCGGGCCTCGGCCAGGAAGCGCTGTCGGCTTTCGGCGTCCCCGAAGCGGTCGGCGTTGAGGACCTTCATCGACACCCTGCGGTTGAGCTCGAGCTGGATCGCTTCGTAGACGCAGCCCATTCCCCCGCGCCCGAGCTCGCGCACGATCCGGTATCGCGCGCGCAGCCGCTTCGACAGGTCCGGCGCGTCGGTCGTGCCCACGGGTGCGAGTATAGGGTCGCCGGCGCCCTAAAAACCTAAAAACCCGTGGCGTCTACCTGTACCGGGTTTTTCGGAAAACCCGGTACAGGTAGACGCCACGGGATTGTTGCGCGGCAGCCCTTCTGGTGGGAACTGCTGCTATCGCAGGGTCACGCCGCCGCCGCCGAGCGGGGCGATGCCTCCGCCGTAGCCGCCCTGGCGGGCAGCGCCGATAGCGCCGACTCCGGCCTGGGTGATTCCGGCGGCCATGCCTAGGGCCTGCTGGGCCCGGGGGTCGGGCACGGCAGCGGCGACCGTGTTGAGGATGGCGGGCGCGGCGGGCGCCACGGCGCCGGCCACCCGGGCCGCCCCGGTCAGCGCCTTGCCGGCGACTCCGACGGCGCCCCTGGCCAGCCCGGCCGCGCCCCGCGCGACGCCGCCGACCAGGCCTGCCGCGCCGCGAGCGACGCCGCCCAGGGCACCTCCCACGGCGCCCAGTGCGCCGCATCCGTTGAGACCGAAACTCATCGTGATCATCACGGCCGCCAGGGCCAGGGTGTGTGCGCTCTTCTTCACGTCGTGCCTCCTTGTCCTCAGGGTCGGCCCCCACCAAGCACGTCCGATGCCAGCCTGCCGGGTTCCGCTTCCAGAGCGCCGAGACGCCGTTGTCCTCCTGCCCCATGGCGCGATTCTCTCTACAGCCCAGGGCTGGTTTCTTCCTACGGGGAGCCGGAATGCGCCCCCGCCGTCCGGGTCTATACTGGCCCGGATGGCGCAGGCCCCCACCTTCTCCCAAAAGTTCCAGAGCCGCTACAGGGTGGTGCGGGAGCTGGGCCGGGGCGGCATGGGCCGGGTCTTCGAGGCCGTCCAGGTGAACCTGGAACGTAAGGTCGCCCTGAAGGTCTTGCGCCCGGAGCGCTTCGCCGACGTCGAAACCCGCCAGCGCTTCGTGGCCGAGGCCCGCATCCTGGCGAAGATTTGCCATCCCAACATCGTCACGCTCTTCGACGCGGATCTGGACGAGCAGTGCCCCTACCTCGTCATGGAATTCGTCGGGGGCGGCACGCTCCGCGATCTCGTCGGCCGTCGCAAGGGTCTGCCCGTCGATGAGGCGCTCGGCGTGGCGGGCGGGCTCCTGGCCGGCCTGCAACACCTCCACGACTGCGGCGTCGCGCACCGCGACCTCAAGCCCGAGAACGTCCTGATGCAGGACGGACGCGTGCCGAAGCTGGTCGACTTCGGTCTGGCCCGTGCCGAGGGCTCCGGCCGGCTGACGGCCGAGGGGATGATGGTCGGCACCCCGATGTACATGTCGCCCGAGCAGCTCCGCGGCGACGTCGGGGGCAGGCAGTCGGACATCTACGCGTTCGGCATGCTGCTCTACCACCTGCTGACCGGCTCGCACCCGATTCCGCTCTCGGCGGGTTGGGACGTGCTCCCGTTCAAGCTGAAGCTGACACGCGCGGACCTTCGGAAGGGGCTGCAGGGCGTGCCGGACTCCATCGTCGACACCATCGCGCGCTGCCTGAAGCCCGCGCCCGACGAGCGATTCGAGGCCGCCTCACAGGTCGCCGAGGCGCTGGGAGTCACCCAGACCTCGGGGCGAATCCCGCTCTCGGAGGTCTCGCCGCCGTCCCCGGCTCAAACTACTCGACAGACTCGATGGAGGCGTTCAGTCTTCGTTATCTGCGCGCTGCTGGCCGGCCTCGCTGCGGCAGTCGCGTCGATGGGCGGAGGGGCCGGGCCCTGTGAACCGGAGGGCCTGACCGTGGAGGCCATCCCCGGCGGGAGCCGCGTGCGCTGGACCAACCGGGAGGATTGTCCCGGACAGCTGGAGGCCCTGGGCCGCACCTTCGGGTCCGCACTGGCTGCCCGGGAGCACGTGGTCGAGGTCCCCGGGGTTCCCTTCGCCGAGCCTGCCCAGGCTCGCCTCACCCTCCCCGGCGAGCCGGCTGGCCGCCCCTTCCTGCTGCGCGCCTTGCCGCTTAGGCCCAGGCCCACGCTCCGCAGGCGAGGCGACAGCCTGCACTTCGAGCTGGACCTGCCCGCACCCGCGGCCCTGACCCTCGAAGTGCTTTCGCAACGCGGCCTGGCGGCCCGCGCCGTCCTGGCCCCGGCCTCTTCCCACAAGACCCGCCTGGCGCTCCCCGACGACCGCACCGACTTCCACGTCCGGCTGCTCTCCGACGGCAGGAGTGTCCTGGAGACCGACGCGCTCAATGTCGTGCTGCCTGCGCCGCGCCGCTCGCTGGAGCTCCTGGCCGGCACCATTCAGTCGCTGCGCGTCGAGGAGCTGGTCGCGGCTGCGATGCGCGACGCACGCGCCCGGGCCCGACCCGCCGACGTCGAGCGACGCCTCTCGGGTGCCCTGGAGCGCGAGCAGTGGCACTTCCTGCTGGGCGAGGCGCGCGGGGCCGTCGAGTGGGCACTGGGACGAGGCGGGGCCGACGGGGGGCTGCAGGCCGTCGTGCTCTACGGGCTGGAGCAAGCCATGCAGATCGACCAGGCCGCTCGCCTGGCCGGCCTTCCTGCCATCACCGGCGTCCGCGAGCTGCTGGGCCGGGAACGCGGGCCCTTCGCCGGAGAGCCCGAAAGCGGCAGGACCACGGCTCAGCTGGTCCTCGTGCCCCCACGGAAGGTGGCCGGCAAGATCACCAGCGACATTCGCGGCTTCCTGCTCGACGACCAGCTTGCCACTCAGGTCGACTTCGTTCTGGAGCTCGGCGAGTTCTCGGGCGCCCTCAACGCCTGGGTGACGCTCGATCTGCGCCACGCAATCGAGGGCGGCATCGCTCTGGTCACTCTCAACCCCGACCGCTCCGGCGGCATCACGCTGGCGCTTCCCTGCAACGACGCCGATCCCCGCGCCGAGCCCTTGACCCTCTCCCACGGGCTCGACCCCGGCTTCCTCGCGCCGGGCAAGAATGTCGTGCGCGTGCAGTACGGCGCCCTCCCGGGCGCAGTCGTCTCCTCCCTGCTCATCTCACGCGTCAAGCTGACCGTGCAGTGAACCGGGAGCTCGCCCCCGGCCCGGCATTTCTGGCCTTGGGCGCTCCGGTGGTGTACGCTCGCGAATCGTGAAGCGCGCGGAACCGCAAGCCTCGGAAGGGGGGCTGGCGGCTGCGCCCTGCCCGGCGCACCTGTTCGACGAGCGCGGCCGGCCGAAGCTGGGCGTCTTCCGCGGAACTCCGGTGACTGCAGCGGTGGAGCGCTGGGCCTCCTGGCTCGGCCGGCTGTTCCGCCAGAAGCGCTGGCAGTACACGGCCGTGGCCGGCAAGGACCTGGTCGCGGCGGCAGCCGTGGCACACCTGGGCTACGTCGGCCTGGCCTTCGTGCTGGTCTGGGACCGGCGAAACCGCCGCTGGTTCGAGTCCGAGGCGCTGACGCCGCTGGCGCTCGGCATCCGGGCCGACGGGCCGCCCGGCGAATCGCGGTTCACCTACCGGGGCGAGCAGGGCGAGCTCACGATGCGCTCTTCGGGCGGCGAACGGATGGTGCAAGCCCAGTTCAAGGGCAATTTCCCGTCGGGGGTGGAGGTGGTGCAGTTCGACTGGGTGCTGCCGGGGTCGGCCTTCGAGCCGCTGACGTGCGTCTCGGAGCTCTCCGGCGGCGGCATCAACGTGACGCACAAGGCGGCCGGCCTGCCGGTCGGCGGCGTGGTGCGGCTGGGCACCGAGGTCGTCACGCTGGAGCGCGGAACGCACGTGGCGATGCTCGACTGGTCCCGCGGATTTCCCCCCAGGCGCACGGCCTGGAACTGGGCGATGGCGGCCGGCCGGGCGATCGGCGGCACCCCTCTGGGACTCAATCTATGCGTCGGATACAACGACGCCGTCGAGACCGAGAACGTCGTCTGGCTCGACGGGCAGCTGCACCGGCTCGGGCCGGTCCGGTTCTCGATTCCGGAGGGAGAATCCGCAGCGCCCTGGACCATCACGTCTGCCGCCGGCGACGTCGACCTGACCTTCGAGCCGGAGACCGGGCGCAGCGCCGACGAGAACTTCATCCTGGTCCAGAGCCGCTATCGCCAGCGGATCGGCACCTTCACAGGCCGCATCCTGGGCCCCCGCGGCGTCCCGATCGACCTGGACGGCCTCCCGGGCGTCACGGAGGACCACCGGGCACTCTGGTGATCACTTCGCGCGGCTGACCCGCTCCAGCACGCGCTCCAGCTCGCTGATGCTGAAGGGCTTCTCGAGGATCTCGAGGACGTCGAGCCGGCTCTCGGCGGCCAGGATCCGCTCGTCGGTCTTGCCCGTCATGATCACCACCGGGCAGCGCACCCCCATCTGGCGCGCGCGCTCCAGCGTCGCAATCCCGTCCAGCTCGGGCATCATCACGTCCAGGAGCACCAGGCCGTAGGGCCTCACCTTCAGCTCCTCCAGGGCGGCAAGGCCGCTGGCGACCGCCTTGACCTCGTTCTGCTCTCCAAGGTAGTCGGCGCAGATTTCGCGAATGTCATCCTCGTCGTCGACGACCAGGATACGCAGACCTTTCGGCGCCACGGCGATGGGCGCGGGCTCGACGTAGATCGGGGATATGGGCCGATCCGGCACCGGCAACCGCACCAGGAACACCGTGCCGCCCGGGCCCGTCGACTCGAGCAACAGATCGCCCCCGTGACGGCGCAGGATGCCGCGGCTCACCGACAGCCCAAGCCCCGTCCCCTGGCCGGGCTCCTTGGTCGTGAAGAACGGATCGAAGATTTTCTCATGGAGCGGGGCCGGGATTCCCGTTCCAGTATCGCTCACGCGGACTTCCACCCAGGCACCCGCCCTCTTGCTCTGGATGCGCAGAACCAGGTTGTCCAACCGCTCAGGAGCGCTCGAAACCAGCGCATGCCGCGCGTTCACCACCAGGTTGAAGAAGACCTGCTCCAGCTCGTTCTCGTCCCCGCCGATATCGGGCAGCCCGGCCGCCAGATCGCGCTCCAGGCGCACGTTCTCCATCTCCAGCTGCCGCCCCATCAACGCCAGCGTCTCCTCGATCACGTGGTTCACCGACAGCGGTTGCACCTGCATCTTGGAGCGGCGCGCGAACTTCAGCAGGCTCGACACGATGTCCTTGCAGCGCAGCGCCTGGCGCTCCACGTTCTGCAGCCGGCGCGTGTTCGCCTCGGTCATATCGCCATGCTTCAGCAGGATCTGCGTGAAGCCGAGGATCACGCCGAGCGGGTTGTTGATCTCGTGCGCCACGCCGCCGGCAAGCTGGCCGATCGTCGACAGCTTCTCGGACTGATTGAGTTGAAGCTCCATATGCCGCTTCTCGGTGATGTCCGAGAAGCTCACGATCGCGCCCTTGCGCTCACCGGTCCGGACCACCAGCGGGTTGACGACATAGCCGAGGTAGCGCGGGGAGCCGCCGGCCGTGGCCAGCTCTGTCTCCTGGTACTCGCCCGGGTTTCCGGAGAGCAGCGAGCGCGCCAGCTCCTCGATGAAGGGAGCCAGCCCGGGCACCTCCGTGTACCGGCGGCTCTCCACGTTTCCGGCGGCAAAGCCCAGCATCGACTCGGCCGCCGGGTTGAAGCTCTTGACCGTGCCGCCCAGGTCGACCACCAGCATTCCCCAGCCGACGCTGCGCAGCAGGCTGTCGCGGTAGTCCTCGAGCTCCTCGAGCTCCCGCGTGCGCTCCGCCACCTTGCGCTCCAGGAGCTGGTTGGAGTCCTGCAAGGCGGTCGTGAGCCGCCGGTTGGCCTCCGCCAGCTCGAAGTGCTGGGCCGCCTGATGGACCAGGGTCTCCAGGTCGGGGGCTTGCCAGGGCTTGGCGATGTAGCCGTAGATCTTGCCGCGGTTGACGGCGCGTGTCACGGCCTCGATGTCGGCGTAGCCGGTGAAGAGGATGCGCACCGAATCGGGCGCCAGCTCGCGGGCCTGGCTCAGGAACTCGTCCCCCGTCATGTCCGGCATGCGCTGATCGGAGAGGATGATGTGGACGGGCCGGGATCGCAACAGCTCCAGGCCGGCCTGGCCGCTCTGCGCCGTGACGACCTCGAAGCTGCGGCGAAACAGGCTCGCCAGGCTGTCGAGGATGGGGCGCTCGTCATCGACTACCAGCAGCGTGCGCTTGTGGACGGGCATGGGCGGATCAGGCCTTCTCCTGTTGCTTCGGCAGCGCGGCAGGCAGGAACACGCTGAAGGTGGTCCCGCTGCCGGGATCGCTCTGGACCTCGATGCGGCCGCCGTGTTTTTCGATGATACCGTAGCTGACCGACAATCCCAGGCCGGTGCCCTTGCCGACGTCCTTGGTCGTGAAGAACGGATCGAAGATCTTCGCGACGTGCTCCGGCTTGATGCCGGTGCCGGTGTCGCTGACCTCCACCCTCACCCAGCCTTGCTCGGCGCGGGTGCGGATGGTGACTGTGCCGCGGTCGGGAATCGCCTGGCAGGCGTTGACGAGGAGATTCATGAAGACCTGGTTGAGCAAGCTCGGGTAGCACTCGATGCGCGGCAGCTCCGCGTAGTCGCGGTGGATCTCGATGCGGCCTTCGAGCAGGTAGCGGATCAGGGTGATGGTGCTCTCCAGACCCTCGCGCAGCTCCACGGTCTTGACCTCGCCCTCGTCGAGCCTGGAGAAGTTTCGCAGGGAGAGCACGATGTTCTTGACGCGCTCGAGCCCCTCGCGCGTGTCGGAGAGCTGCTGGCGCAGCTCGGTCTCGACCAGCGGGAGCTCGAGCTGGGCCTCGAGCCGGCGGATCTCCTCGAGCCGCTCGGGCGCGGTCGCTTCCAGCGCCGGCACGGTCTCCTTGTAGGCCGCCAGGATCTGGCGAAGGTCGTCGATGTCCCGCTGGATGGTGACGACGTTGTTGGAGATGAACGCCAGCGGGTTGTTGATCTCGTGGGCGATACCGGCGACGAGCTGGCCCAGGGCCGCCATCTTCTCGCTCTGCACGAGCTGGGCCTGGGTCTCGCGCAGCTTCTGGTTGGTCCTCTCCAGCTCCAGGTTCTTGGCCGAGAGCGCGTCGGCCATCTGCGCGCGGGCCTGCGCCAGGTCGCGGTCGGCCTTGGCGCGGGCGGCCTCCAGCTCGTGAGACTTCAGCTCCTCCTGGATGCGACGGTTTTCGTCCTGGTAGTACTTGCGCCGCAGAAGCGCCTCGATACGCCCCTTGAGCACCTCGCGGTCGACGGGCTTGTTGACGAAGTCGTCGGCGCCGGCGGAGAGCGCGCTGATCAGGGCTTGCTTCTCGCTCGAGCTGGTCAGGATGACGACAGGTAGCTGGCGCGTGCGCTCCTCGGCCTTGAGCCGCTTGCAGACTTCCTCGCCCGAGAGCCCGGGCATGATCAAGTCCAGAAGGACACAATCGGGCAACTCGGTCTTGATGGCCTCCAGCGCCTCCTCCCCGGATGCGGCGAAGGCAACTTCGAAGCCTTCCTCGGTCAGGAGGCCCTTGAGGACCTTGAGGAAGAAGCGGTCGTCGTCCACGGCCAGCACCCGGGGGCGCCGCATGAAGGCCTCGCCGATGGGCGCCGGCTGGGCGCGCGGGGACTGGCTCCTGAGGAACCTCCCCACGCGCACGCGCAGCACGTCGAGATCGCCGCCCTTGCTGATGTACTCGTCGGCGCCGGCCTGGAGCCCTTCGATCATCTCCTCGCGCCCGCTCTTCATCGTGAGCATGATCACCGGGATGTCCCGCGTCCGGGTGTTGAGCTTGAGCCTGCGGAGCACCTCGTCTCCCTGAATTCCGGGCAGCACGTGGTCGACGATGATGACGTCGGGCAGGAGCTCCGCGACCCGCTCCAGCCCTTCCTCGCCGCTCTGGGCCGTGTGGACCTCGTGGCCGTCGCCGCGCAGGAGCTTCTTGATGCCGTGCAGGAAGGTGAGGCTGTCGTCGATGACCAGCACGCGGCCGGGCCTAACGGTGGTCTCAGTCATGGCGGCCTCGCTCCCGCGGCCGGGCCGGGAGGCCTGGCAACCCTCTGCGGGCAGGCGTCGCCCTGGAGAGCACGCGGGCCAGGGTCTGGAGAATCTCCCGGTGGTCGGCCTGCTCCTTCACCAGATAGGCGTCGGCGCCTACGAGCTCGGCGCGCTTGAGGTCCTCGTCGCGATCCTTGAAGGAGAGGATGACCACGGGCAGGTCGGCCAGCCGCGGGTCGGACTTGATGCGGCGCGTCAGGGCCAGGCCGTCCAGGCCGGGCATCGTCAGGTCGCTCAGCACCAGGTCGAAGGCGCCGGTCGCGAGCTTGTCGAGGGCCTCCAGGCCGTCGGAGGCCGTCGTCACGTCGTAGCCGGCGCCGGACAGCAACCGGCGGTTCACTTCCCGGGTGGTGCGAGAGTCCTCCACGACCAGCACGCGGTAGCGACCGCTGGCGGCGGCCGGTGCCGGCTCGGAGACCAGTCCGTCGGAGAGCTCGTCCATCCGTCTGACCAGCTCCGGGACGTCCAGCACGAGCGCCACGTCGCCCGAGCGGGTGACCGCGGCGCCCATCACGCAGGGCACCTTGCCCAGGCGAGCGTCGAGCTTCTTGACGATGACGTCCTCTTCCTCGATGAAGCGGTCGACGGCCACGCCGACCCGGGCGCCGCCATCGGAGAGCAGCACCACATTCTGGTCGTAGGCTACCGTCCGCGTCAGGCCGGTCGGCGCGAGCTGATCGGCCAGCATCACCAGTCGGACCGACTCCCCGTCGAGGGCGAGCGCCTTGCCGCCCGGGCCGTCCTTGATGTGGGTGTGCGGCGTCGTGAGCAGGCGATCGAGGTGATCGACCGCGAACGCCCAGAGCACGCTGCCGGCCTTGGCCAGCAGCACCCGCGTCACGGCCACGGAGAGCGGCAGGCGGATGGCGAATCGAGTTCCCGCGCCTTCCTGGGAGGTGACCTCGATGTCGCCGTGGAGGTGATCGACGGCCGACTTGACGACGTCCAGGCCAACGCCTCGGCCGGAGACGCCGGTCAGTCGGGGCGCCGTCGAGAATCCGCGCCTGAAGAGGAGTCCAAGGAGCTCGGCCGGGGCCATCCGCACGGCGCGTTCGGCCGCAACTAGCCCCCGGGCGACGGCCTGGCGGCGGATCTCCTCGATGGCCACCCCGCGCCCGTCATCCTTGACCTCGACGACGAGGCGATCGCCCAGGTAGCGAGCCGAGAGGACAACCTCGGCGCGTGCGGGTTTGCCCGCCTGCAGGCGCTCCTCGGGTGGCTCGACGCCGTGGTCGACGGCGTTCTGGAGCAGGTGCATCAGCGCCTGCCGCAGCCCCTCGAGCACGTCGCGATCGACGCGTGTCTCGGCGCCTTCGGTCCGGAAGGAGACCTGCTTTCCGAGCTCCAGAGCCAGGTCCCGCACCAGCCTGGGAAACGGATCGAGCAGGTAGTCGAGCGGCAGCATGCGGGCTTGCATGACCTGCTCCTCGAGGTCCTGGTGGAGGCGCTCGAGCTGGCCGAGCGTGTCATCGAGGGCGTCCAGGTCGCTCTCGAACTCCTTGCGCAAGAAGCCGCTGGCGCGGGCGTTGGCGCGTACGAGGGACTCCAGCCGGCTGCGGGCGAGCTCGGTTCCGTCGGCCCCGAGGGCGGCTGCCTGGCGCCAGTCGGAGTCGAGCTGGCCGAGCGGCTTGCCCGCGGCCTGGAGCTGCCGGTAGACGCGCAGCAGTCGCAAGTGGACGATGTGGAGCTCGCCGGCCAGGCCCATCATGCGGTCGAGCCGCTCGACGCTCACGCGCGCGGAGCTTCCGCCCGGCGCTTCCATCGGAGTGGAAAGAGCGTCCGGCGTCGCTGGCTCCTGCGGCTCCGAAGGGCCGGCCGCCCGCGCCGGGGCCAGCCCCGCGAGCGTCAGGAGCAGCGTCTCCAGCCGGGGACTCTCGGCCTCTTCCCGCGCCAGCAGCTCACCCAGCAGGTCGACGGCCTCGAGCACTCCTTCGTGCTCGTGCGGTGTTAGCGCCCGCTGGCCTCGGGCGGCGGTCTCCAGCACGCTCTCCAGTGCGTGCGTCAGCCGCTGCACCGCGGCCAGCCCCACAAGCCGCGCTGCCCCCTTGAGCGTGTGCAGGTCGCGCATCATGCGCGCCATCGCGGCTCCATCGGGCGCGCCGCCCTCCGGGCCCAGCGCGTCCCGCCTCAGATTGCGCAGGTGCTCCTCGGCCTCCAGCCGGAACACCTCCAGCGTGCTGAGATCGTCGAGCTCGTCCATCACCGGGTCAGCCGAGCTTGAACTGCTGGACCGCGTTCAGGAGCTCTCCGGCCATCGTGTTCATCTCGCGGGCGATCTTGGCCGTCTCGGAAGTGACCTCTTGGGTGAACGCCACCGACTCCTGGATGCGCCGGATCGCCGCCGCCAGGTTGAACGCGATCTCGGCCTGCCGGTCGATCGTCAGGTTCATCTTCTCGATCTGCGGCAGGATCGACTGCACGTTCTGGTTCAGGTGGCTGATCATCGCGCCCGCCCGGCTCACCTTCTCGGTGCCACCCGAGACCTGCTGGGAGCTGTTTTCCATCGATTGCAGGGCCGAGTTCGTCGCGATCTGGATTTCGTTGATGAGCCCCGCGATCTCCTGCGTGGCCAGCACCGTCTTGTCAGCCAGCCGCCTCACCTCGGAGGCGACCACGGCGAATCCTTTGCCCTGGCTGCCCGCCTTGGCGGCCTCGATGCCGGCGTTCAAGGCCAGCAGGTTCGTGCGATCGGCCACGTCCGAGATGGTCTGCATGATCTGCTCGATCATCGCGTGCTCCTCGGTGAGGATGGAGAACTTCTGCGACGTGAGCCGGTTGGACTCGGAGATCCGCTGGATGGCCCCGAGCGTCTCGCTGATGGCGGTGGTGCCCTCCTGCGACGTGTTGGAGGACATCGAGACGATGTCGAGCACCTTGATCGAGTTGCGGTTGAGCTCGCTGGAGCTGGAAGCCAGCTCGGTGACCGTGGCCGAGATCTCGTTGATCGAGCGCACCTGCTCGGAGCCCGCTACCTTCTCACGCTCCGCGGTGCCGAGGATGGTGTTGGCCGCGGCGCTGATCTTGAGGGCGGAGCGCTGGATGCGCTCGGCGAGCTGCGCCAGGTTCCGGCGCATCAGGTTGAAGTTGTGGCCGACCTCCGCCAGCTCGTCGCGGTCCCGGACCTCGATGTCCCAGCGCAGATCGCCCGTGCCGACCCGGCGCGCGCCTCGCAGCAGCTGGTCCAGGCTCATCGACACACGGTTCGGGATGTAGATGGCGATCAGCAGACCCAGCAACAGGCTGATCACACTTGCCTGTCCGACCACCGACCGGACGTGCGCCGCCAGCTCGAGTGCCTCGGCCCGGTGCGCCTCGGCCTCGGCCTCGTTCTGGGTCCGCAGGTTGCTCGTGAGTTGCTCCATCCCCGCTCCGCGGCGGGCGAGCTGGGCCAGAGTCTCCTCGACCGACGCGCGCAGCTGCGCCTGTCGCGTGAGCCGGCGCTCGGCTTCGTCGAAGAGCCGGGTGTACTCCGTCAACTTCTGCCTGGCCTCCGACAGCGGCCTGCCGGCAGTGGCCCCGAGCGGCTTGAAGAGCGCGATCAGAGTGTCCAGCGCGGCGCGCGCCCTGTGGGCGCCGACCCGCGAGCTGCCCAGGCCCTCCGTCGCAAGGCGCAGCTCGGTTGCCCGGCTGGCCAGCGTCGCGCTCACGGCGGGTCCGGGGCCGGCGGCGGCCTGATCGATCACTGAGACTGCCAGCGTCTCCAGCTCCGACGCCAGCTTCAGCATTGCATCGGTCGTCTCCAGGCTCCCGGGCTGCGCCGCGAAGGCGCGCATGTCCTCGGTCAGCTTGCTGAACAGTCCCTGGTAAGTCTCGACCAGCTCACGCAGGCCTTCCCAGTTGATGCGGTCGCGCATCGAGAGCAGGCGTGAGACCTGACCCGAGTTGGAGAGATCCTGTCCGCGCAGGATCAACCGCCGCACGGCGTCGAGCTCGTTTGCGACGGCCGTGAGCGGGGCCTGCTGCCAGTTGTAGGCGAAGGCTTCGAGGTTCTTGTTGATGCGGAAAATCTTCGCGCGGATCTCGTTGGAGATCTCGATGTGCTTGGTGTCGTACTGCAGGATGACGCGCACGAGATCGTCGACGTCGTTGATACTGCGGTAGGAGACGTAGCCGACCAGGGCCAAGAGCAGGACGAACGTGAAGAAGCTGATCTGCAGCTTCTGGCGGAGAGAGAGGCCATCGGCGCGGCCGGTCGAATCGGGAGGCTGGGAGGCCGGCGTCCCGGAGGGCTCCGGAGCAGGTTCGGCGAGGTGGATTTGGGGCATCGGAGGAGGCAACGGTCAGGGTCTCTGGCCCAGGATCGTGTCGATGCGCGCCAGCACCGAGGGGACGACCAGGCGAAGGACGGTCCGGCCCTCGTGCGTGACCGCTCCGTCGCACAGGCCGGCCGAAGGGGCGGGCGGGGGCTCGGGAGAGGCCGGGGCGTCGCCCAGGTGGAGAATGCCGGCGACGGAGTCGACCATCAGCCCGATGACGTGCTTGCCCTGCCGGATCAACAGCAACCTAGATGAGGGTCCGGCGCTGGCTCGGCGCCGCTCGGGCGAGTCGGGCGGCCCGGGCTCGAGCAACCGCCCTGCGTCGATGGCCACGATCAGCTCCCCGCGATGGTGGAAGAGGCCGAGCACGGCCGGGGCGGTGCCGGGCAGAGGCGTGATCCGACCCAGAGAGATCACCTCGCTGATCTCGGTGGCGCAAGCGGCGCAGGCGAGCCGGCCGGCTTCGAACACCAGGTGATCGCCCGGTGACGGCGCCGCGTCGTCAGGTGCGGCATCGAGCCCGTTGGATTCGGAGTCGAAAGGGATTCGAGTGGCGGGCATGCGAGTCCTCCGCACCGCTCGAGCTGCTCACGGCGTGAGCGACGCCGTCGACAGACGGCGGAACCCGACGGGATGGAGTCGCAGGCCCGACACGCGCGAGGCCCGGAACACCAGCGTCTCCAGCAGGTGGGCCAGCGGCAGGATCGGCGCGCGGGCCGCCGTCAGCTTCTCGGCGCGCGCGTAGAGCCGCTCACGCGAGGCCCGGTCGGCGGCGCCCTGGCCCTCGAGCAGTACGCGCTGCAGCTCCGGGTCGGTGAAGAAGGAGAGGTTGGTACTGTCCGGGGGGCGGATCGAATCGGCTGAAAGCAGTGTGTAGAAGCAGTTGTCCGGGTCGCCCGTATCGGCGGTCCACCCCATCAGGCAGGCCTCGTAGTCGGCATCCTGCACCAGCTCCTGGTAGGCCTCGAAGTCGAGCACGCGGACGCGCACGTCGATACCCAAGCTCGTCAGGTCCTTTCTCACCCGGTGGGCCAGCTTGCGCGGCTGAGGCAGGTAACTCCGGGGACGGTCCAGCGTGAGCAATTCGATAGAGAAGTTGGATTCGTAACCCGCCTGCTCCAGGAGCTGGCGCGCCGCCGCGGGGTCGAAACCGCCCTCTTCGGACTTCTCGGCGTGCCCCCAGAGACCGGGCGGCATCGGCGAGGTGGCGGCCACGGCCAGGCCTCCGTAGACGTCGCTCGCGATGGCGGACTTGTCGATGCCTCGGGCCAGCGCCTTGCGGATGCGCGCCGAGGCCAGCCCCTTTCGGGCCCGCGCCCTGAGCGGGCTGGAGGTCGCTCCGGCAGGTGTGGACGTGGAGGCGGTCGTCGGCTCCTCGGGCTCATCGCTGCCCGAGGTGTTGAAGGCGAGGTAGACGGTGTTGAGGCCTGGAGCCTTTTCTACTTTCAACCCGGTCTTGGCGGCGAATGCCAGGTCCTCGGAGGCGATGCCCTCCATGGCGTCGAGATCGCCTCGCGCCAGCCGCAGCAGCCGGGCTGCCGGATCGGAGACGCCCCGGATGACGGCCCCATCCAGCAACGGCTTGTCTCCCCAGTAGGTGGCGTTGGCCGTGAGCGTGATCGACTGGCCGGCGCTCCAGGCGACCAGCTTGAACGGGCCGCTGCCGACAGGGCTTCTGGCGAAGTCGTTGCCGAGCTTCTTGACGGCCTCGGGGCTGACGATGGCGCACTGCGGCATGGCCAGGGCGGCCAGCAGCGGGCCGTAGGGTCGGTCCAGCTCCAGCGCCAACCTCTCGGAGTCGAGCACCCGCACGCTCCGCACCGGATGCATCAATCTCTTCCAGAAGACGCTTTCGGTTGCTCGATAGGGGTGGCCCGGGTCCATCATGCGGTGGAAGCTGAACGCGACCGCGTCGGCCGTGACCGGCGTGCCGTCATGGAACTTGGCGCCGCTTCGGAGCTGGAAGACCCAGGTGAGCTCGTCCTTGGTGTGGTCCCAGCTTTCGGCCAGGCCGGGCTCTATGTCGGTGGAGTCGGCGGAGTAGCGGACCAGGGTGTCGAAGAGGTTTTCGCAGACGACGAGCGATTCGTGGTCGACCGCCTGGGCCGGGTCGAGAGTCAGCGGGAGATTGGCGAGGCCCAGCCGCATCACCCCGCCCTTGGCTCCTTTGGGCAGGGAGGCAGAGGGCGGCGGTGTCTTCGGGGTCTCCGGCTCGCTCGGCTTTGGCTGTGCGGGCTCCGAGCTCTGGGCCGGCTCGTCGCCGTCCATCGGCTCGACCTTGGCCGAGACGCTACAGCCGGTAAGCGTCGCCGCGGCCAGGCCGGCCACCAGGCCAGCCACCAGCAGTCGTCTTCCGATGGGCAAAATTTCGCGCATGAGGTGGCTCCGGACGGCCAGTTAGTTATTCTGCCACATCCCGGGTGTCAACCGGCCCGGGTGCTACAATGGGGCTTCACCTGAAGACGAGGGAACCTTGCGGCTCGCAGCAGGTCGAATGTTGCCGGAAGCCGCTACGATGCTGATGACCGGGGTAGTGGTCTTACCGCAGAGTGCCAGCGACGTGGAGCTGGTGGAACAGTTCAAGGCCGGCGATGAGCAGGCCTACAACGAGATCGTCCGCCGCTACTCGTCGAAGGTGCTCACGCTCTGCGGCTACTACCTCAAGGACTCCGACGAGGCCTACGACCTGTCTCAGGAGGTGTTCCTGAAGCTCTACAGGGGCCTCAAGGATTTTCGAGGAGAAGCGAAACTGTCGACCTGGATTCATACGGTGGCCATCAACGCCTGCAAGAACCGGCTGTCGTCCCTTCGGAGGCTGTTCTTCCGGCGCAAGGGCTATGACGCCGATCCCGAGCGGCGCCGCCAGGCCCCCGGGCCCGACGAGATGGTGCTGCGCACGGAGCGCCGCGCAGCCGTTCTGGAGGAGATCCGCAAGCTGCCGGAGAAGTTCCGGGAGATCATCATCCTCAAGGACATCCAGGACACGAGCTACGAATCGATCGCCAAGATCCTCGACATCAACGACGGTACCGTGAAGTCCCGCCTGCACCGCGCGCGGCTGGCGCTGCAGGAGCGGTTGAAGGCCCGCGGGTTTTCCTAGCCCGCGTGCCCGGTGAAAGAGCCATGACCACCCGAAACGAATGCGATTTCTACAGGACCCAGCTCAGCGCTTACGTCGACGAGGAGCTGGGCCGCTCGGAGCGCGCCTCCCTGGAGGCGCACCTGGCTGCGTGCCCCGGATGCGGCGCTGAGCTCGAGGGCCTTCGTGGGCTGGTCCGGGAAGTCCGGGAGATGCCTCGGTGCGAGACGGGTCCGCAGTACCTGATCGAGTTGCGGCGGCGAATCGAGCGGGGCGATCAGCCTCAGTCCGAGCCGTGGCTCGCGGCTCTTCCATGGTTCCGCGTCAACCTGGCCGTGGGGGCTGTGATGACGGGCGTGATCGGCGTGGCGGTCTTCCAGAGTGGCGCGGTCCGGCAGGCCGCGCGGCAGCCGGAGGTCGTGCCCGTCGTGATCAGCGACGCGGCTCTCGACGCGGCCACCGTCAAGCAAGACGCTCCGGCGTCCGCGGCACCGCGAGCGCTGCCGGCACAGACCGCCGCACCCGTCTTCGTGGAGGCCAAGCGACCCGTGGCGGCGGAGGCGCCCGCGCGGATGGACCTTGGCAAGTCGGAAGCGTCCGGCGCCCTCTCGCGCTCCGAGGCGGCCGCGGAGAAGCCGGCGGCCAGCGCACGCGAATCGGCGAACAGGAGGGCTGCGCCGGCCCCGGCACCGCCAGGCTCCCTTTCTGGCCTGGAGTCGGAGAAGAAGCGCCAGCCTTCGGCCGAGCGCCCCAGCGTTGCGGCGGGACCGGCCGCGCCCGTCGACACGAAGCGGGACAAGCTGCTCGAGCCGGCGGGGGGCTCCGTCGTGGCCAGCAAGCTTCCCTCCGAGAAGGAGAAGGATCTGGGCTCCGAGTTCATGTCGGAAGAGGTCGCCGCCGGCTTGCCGAAGACCGGACTTTCCGTGGGCCGGCTGAGCGACGCTTCGCCGTCCGGAGTAACCCCGCTGGCGCGGCCGGGTCAGGTTGTCCTCGGCTCGACCCCGCCCGCTCTCAAGGATGCCGAGGGAGGCTTGGCCACGGCCGATGAAGTCGACGACAGCGTCGAGGTTCCCGCCCAGTCGCCCGCGCCGGCGCCCGCGGCGGCCAAGCCCGAGCCGGAGGTCGTCCCGGAAGGCGGGAGCGTGACGCACGAGGTGCTGCTGCAGTACCTGGAGAAGCGAGTGCTCTCCTCCCCGGAAGGCGCCGTGCGCTCCCGGCCCGAGGGGACGATCCTGCTCAAGGTGACGCGTTTCCATGCATTTCTTCGCGAGCTGCGGACAAAGGCCGACGAGCTCTCCGTTGCCGACGTCATCGAGACCTCTTCCGGCAGCTTCGAGATGAGCGTGCTGGGGCGAGGCGGCAAGGACGGCCTGGAGGCGCTGGCGAACCGGCTGGCCGGTCTTCCGAGTGCCCAGCTCTCGGGCCTGATGTTCGAGAAAGTCTCCGAGAAGGGCGAGTTCGCCTGCCGCGTGATGGTGACGGTCGAGGACTAGCCTCGTGTCAGCTCGCGGTCGATCCGGCTGGCCAAGGGGCCCTGCTGCCCGGCGTACTTGTTTCCGGGCTTCTGGCGGTACGGGACCCGCGAGGGTGACGTGAGGGTCTCGAAGGTGAAGGAGCAGACCCGCATCCCGGGGTAGAGCGCGATCGGCATGCGGCCGAGATTGCCCAGCTCCATCGTCACGCGGCCGACCCATCCGGGATCGAACACGCTGGCGGTTCCGTGGACGATGATGCCGAGCCTGCCCAGGCTAGAGCGGCCCTCGAGTCGGCCGACCAGGTCGTCGGGCAGCTCCAGCGTCTCGACGGTGGCGGCCAGGACGAACTCGCCCGGCTGCATCACGAAGGGCTCGCCTTCCTTGACCACGATCTCCCGCATGAAGCCCTCGGTTGCAGCACCCGGCTTCAAGTCGATGAACGGCACCTTGCTATGCTCGAAGACGCGAAAGACGTCTCCCAGCTTCAGATCGATGGAGCAGCTGCCGAGCTGCGTCGCCAGGTCGGGTGCGGGGGTGATCTTGATGCGGCCCGTGTCGAGGGCTTGCTCGATATCGCGGTCGGAGAGGATCATGGCTTGTGCGGGGCGGGTCGGTTCAGTTCACCGATGCGGTGCTGAACTTGGCGATCCAGGACTTGAGCTCGGAGATCTGGAATGGCTTCTTCAGGATTCCCGAAAACGATCCCGGTGGGACGTTGGCGAGCATGTCCTCGTCGATGAGGCCGGTCATGATCAGCACTGGCGTGCTCTGGTCGGTCTGACGGATCCGGGAGAGGGTTTCGGCCCCGTCCAGGTTCGGCATCTTCAGGTCCATCAGCACCAGGTCGTAAGTGCCGTCCCCCAGCCGGGCCAGCGCCTGGAGGCCGTCCTGGCACTCGATGACCTCATGGTTCATGCGCTCGAGCGCCTCCCGGCAGACCATCCGGATACCGGTCTCGTCGTCCACCACCAGGATTCGCATCCGGGCTCGGCGCTGGGGCGACGCACGCGGCGGCTCGCCCGAAATCGGCTTGATCGCAGCCATTGGGGTCTGATCGGCGGCCAGCGGCAACCAGAGGACGACATTGGTCCCCTTGTCGACTTCGCTCGAGATTGCGATGCGTCCGCCGTGTTTCGCTGCGATCGTGTGGGCTATGGCCAGTCCCAGGCCCGTCCCTTTGCCCGGATCCTTGGTCGTGAAGAAGGGGCTGAAAACCCGGTCGATGTTCTCTTTTGGAATTCCCATCCCCGTGTCCCCGATCGAGACGCCCATCTGTCCGCCCGACTGGCGGATGTCGATCGAGAGCGTTCCGCCCTTCGGCATCGCGTCGCGAGCGTTGGAGAGGAGACTGAAGAGAACTTGCTGCAGCTCGTCGGGGCTGCCGATGATGAGGCCCAGGCCGGGGGCATAGGTCTCTTCGATCTTGATGTTGTCGAGCTCGAGTTGCCGTCGCAAGAGCGCCAGAGTCTCTTCGCTGAGCCGGCGGATGTCGATCGGCCCGCTCCCGTGCTGCGTGCGGCCCGCGAACTTGAGGAGATTGGCCACGATCTCCTTGCACCGCAGGGCGTGACGCTTGATGGTCTGGGCCTGCTTGGTCAGCGGGTTCTGCTCGCCCAGGTCTTCGGTCAGCAGTTCCGCATTGCCCAGGATGATGGCCAGCGGGTTGTTGATCTCGTGGGCCACTCCGCCGGCCAGCTCGCCGACCGCGGCCAGCTTGGTCGATTGGGAGAGCTGCATGTGGAGCTCTTTGCGCTCCGTGACGTCGTAGAGCGTGAGCAAGGCGCCAGTGATCTTCTGTCCTTCGCCACGCAGCGGGACGAACGATAGATCGCAGCACATCCACCGGGCCGAGGAGGTGCCGGGGCGCGTCACGTTGCTCTCGAATTCGGTGTGCGAGGTGAACTTGCCGGTGGCCAGCACGGTGTGCAGCTCTGCGGCCAGCACCTCGCGCTGCGACAGCGGGACTACCTCCTCGAACGGCTTGCCGATTGCGTCGGCTTGGCTCAGGCCCAGGAGCTTCTCGCAGGTGGCGTTCCAGGTTGTGACGCGAAGCTGGGTGTCCACTGTCAGGATGCCGACCTGGCAGGTCTGGACGACGCCGTCGGAGAACTGCTGTTGGGCGGAGAGCTCGTGCGTACGCTGCTCCACGCGCCGCTCCAGCTCCTGTTCGCGAACGGCGAGCTCCGCCTTATAGACGGCGAGCTGGCGCGAGAGCCAGTTGAATGAATCGGCCAGGTCGGAGATCTCGTCGCCCGTTTCGACCGTGACGACCCGGACCGGCTCACCCCGCGCCAGGTGCCGCATGCCGTCGCTCACTTCTTTGATGGGTCGGACGGCCAGCCGCAGCAGGAGCACGCCCAGCAGCATCAGAATCGCGTTGACGAGCGAGGCGACAAGCACCGCCATGCGGCTGCTGTCGAAGAGTCGCTGCAGAGCCAGGACCGGCGAGATCGGGGCCGCGGCGTTGAGCGCATTCAATAGCTCCATCTGCTCGGAGCGCAGAATGAAGTACGGGATGAGGGCGTAGACCGCCAGGATCATCACCGCGTAGGCGAGGATGAGCTTCAGGTAAAGCCCGAAACGAAGCCCTCCACTGCGGGTCGGTTCCTCCACGCGCGCCAGCGGCGTGGTCGAAGTGCGCGCGTCGGGGGTTTCGCTCATGGCAACGAGCTCAGGTAGTCGAAGGCGGCCTGGTCGGTGTCGAGGAGCTTCAGGACGCTCGCCAGGCGCGTGATCTCCAGCAGCGTCTGCACCTTGCGCTGTACGTTCACGAAGACGACCTCGCCCCCGGCCTCCCGCGCTCGCTTGTGCGCCTTGACGATCGCTCCCAGCGCCGCACTGCAGATGGTCTTCACGTGAGTGGCGTCCAGCACCACTTTCGTGAAGCGCGGGGAGACACTCTCGGAGAGGAAGGCGTCGAACTCCTCGTGGTTATCGAGGTAGATGTCACCCGAGATGCGGACGAACGCCACATCGTCTCGGGATTGCAGGCTGCAAAGCGCGCCGTGATCGTCCACTGTTCCGCACCCTCCGGGAAGACGCAGACAATACCACGCTGAGGGAGGGGTTGCAAGGATGCCGCCTTTTTCCCTGGAGAAAATCCCCGGGGAGGCTGGCTACTGATCGGCGTCCGCGGTCGTGGCCGCCTCGCCGCCGACCTTGGCGCGCTGTTCGGCCACTCGGCGCTCCAGCTCCGACTGCTGGCTCGTGCGCGCGTAGTAGAAGCCCTGCACGTCGGTCGGTGCGCCATACGCATTCATCATGTTGAACGCCAGCTTCAGGTCCTTGCGGGCGCCGGCCAGCTTCTCTTCGAGCTCGGTCACGGCGGCTTCATCGGCATCGCTTCGGTCCTCGAGCTCGGCCAGCGACTTCTCGACTGTCTGTTGGACCCTGGTCGCCTTGCCGACCAGGCCCTGGATGGCGGCGCTTTCGGCGGCGGCGCTGGAGAGCGCGCTGAGCGGCAGGCTATCGCGAAACGCCCAGAGCCCTCCGGAAAACAGAGCAAGCGCAAGCAGGGTCAGGGCGTTCCTGGCGGTCTTGGATAGCTTCATCATGTTCCTCCCGAGCTCATCATACGCCTTCGGTCGGCGCACGGGCGCGCCCTGACAAGCAATTGACCGCGAACGCTGGATGGACCGGGCGCCGATGCCGATGGCGGAAGATACGGAGCCCGGCCAGCCGGCCGACTCCTGCATGGAGTGCTCGAGATGAGATTGTCCGCCCCGTCCTCATCGGTCGCCGTGACGGCGATGTTCCTCGTGTCCGGCGCCACGGGGCTCGTCTTCGAGCTGCTCTGGAGCCGGCTTCTGGTGCCGTGGATCGGCGCAGGTTCGCTCACCAACGCGCTGGTCATCGGCTGTTTCATGGGGGGGCTGGCTTGTGGGGCCGTGCTGGCACGTCGAGCGCGGATACGGCCGCTCTCGGCCTATGGCCTCTGCGAGCTCGGGATCGGCGCATGGGGATTGGCGACGCCGGTCCTCCTGGGATGGCTCCAGCCCGTGTTTGCAGCAGCACACGCTGCGGGAGATTGGAGCCCGACCGCCCGGATCATGCTTCAGGCCGCCGCCGTACTGGCATTGACGGGGCCGCCGACGGCTCTCATGGGTGCCTCCTTCCCTCTGCTGGCCCTGGAAGCCGAGGCCAGTGCGGGGTTCCTCTATGCGGTCAACACGGCGGGGGCCGTGGCCGGGTGTCTCGTTGGCGGTCTCCTCTTGCTGCCGGCTGCGGGAGGCGCCTGGCTCCTGGCCGCCGCGTCGCTCGTGGACCTGGGCCTGGGGACGCTGGCGATCCTCCTTGCTACGCGCCGGGCTCCCTGGGCCGAGTGCGGGCCGGCGATGGCTCGTGGCGCCTACGGGGTACGGGCGGATCGCCGGCTGCTCTTGGCGGTCGCGCTTTGGGGAGCAGCGACCATGGCCGCCGAGCTGGCCTGCGAGCGCGTGCTGGCCCTGGCGCTAGGCTCTTCGGTCTACTCACTGACGCTGGTTCTGGCCGTCTTCATCGGGGGGCTTGCCGCGGGGGGCGCCTTCTTCGCTCGGTTCGGGCCAAGGGATGGCTGGCTGGGGCTGGCCACGATGGGCGTCCTGGCGGCTGCGGGATTGGCGGCGGTCGCGCCGGTGCTGGGCCTGCTGCCGGCCTGGATGGTGCCAGTCGTGACGGCGCTCTCGCCGTACTCGTTCCTGGCCCTGCTGGCCGGCCAGGGCCTGGTGCTCTGCCTGGTGCTGCTTGGGCCGGCGTTCGTCATGGGTGCCGGGATGCCGCTGGCGTGCAAGCTGGTGCCCGCTGCCGCTGCCGGCGAGATCTATGCGGCCAGCACCTTCGGCTCGATCGCGGGAACGTTCGCCGCCGGACTGGCCATCATTCCGACGTTCGGAATGCGCACGACGTTGGTGGCCGCAGCGGCCACTTTCATCGTCGCCGCCCTGCTCTCTGCCCGACGCCTGCAGTCGCAGTCGACACGCCGCGCTGCGACCCTGGCGGCGCTGCCGGCGCTGGCTGTGCTGCTCGTGCTCCCGTCCTGGGAGAGCTCCGTGCTCTCCAGCGGCCCGTTCCTCTACGCTGGCATTTACCGAGGCGCGGCGGCTCGGGCCGGCAAGTCCGTCGCGCAACTCCTGGAGACGTTCGACCGGGTGCTCTTCCACAAGGAGGGAGCGCTGGCCACGGTGACCGTTCGCGAGGACCGCGCCGGCTTCCGATCCCTCGCCATCAACGGAAAGGTGGACGCTTCGACCAGCCTCGACATGGCGACCCAGCTTCTGCTGGGCCACTTGCCGATGAGCTTCGCGCCCGCCCGGCCCAGCGTGCTCCTGGTGGGGCTGGGCAGCGGCGTCACGCTGGGTGCGCTCCAGACGCACGACGTGCGGAGCATCGAATGTCTGGAGCTCCTGCCGGAGGTCGTGGAGGCCTCGAAGTGGTTCGCGCCCGCCAGCGGCGCCCGGCTCGATGACCCGCGGCTCTCGCTTTCGATCTCGGACGCGCTGACTCACATGCGACTCTCGTCCAGCCGTTACGACGTGCTGTGCATGGAGCCGTCCAACCCGTGGGTCGCCGGGATGGCCGGGATGTTCACGGTGGAGCACTTCCGAGCATGCCGGGAACGTCTCAATCCCAGCGGCATCGTCTGCCAGTGGCTCCAGGCCTACTACCTTTCACCCGACGACTTCAGGAGCGTGGTCAGGACCTTCCTGGAGGTCTTCCCGGAGGCTAGCCTCTGGGAGGCCATCGAGGGCGTGGACTACCTGTTGGTTGCGAGCCGCGACGGCGCGCCGATGACGCTGGCCGGCGCAGAGCGGGTCTTTGCGTCCGGCGGGATCGCCGCCAGTGTCGCCAAGGCCGGCATCAAGAGCGGTAACGACCTGGCGCGCAGGTTTGTGATGGGACCGGCGGCGCTGCGACGATTCGCCGCCGGAGCGCCCGTTCAGACAGCGGACCGAGGGCTGCTCGAGTTCACGGCGCCGCTCGCGCTCTACAACGACACGGGCACCGAGCTGCTGGAGCGGCTTGAGCCGCTACGCGAAGGTGCCGAGATCGTGCTGGGGACGCGCTCCCCGCAGGAGGCCGCGCGGTTGACTCGGCTGCCGCAGGCCCGAAGGGCCCGGCTGGGCGCGCGGGCGCTTGCGGCCAAGGGCCAGCTCGAGCCTGCCGATCGCGTGCTCGTCGAGGTCCTGCTCGAGTTTCCCGAAGACGCTTCCGCGCTCGAGCTTCTGCTCTCCATCCGGACCGAAGTCGCCCGGCGGGCCCGAGAGCGGGAGGACTTCAGGGCCGCCGTGAGCGCCTTTCGCCAGGTGCTCGAAGTTGCCCCCGACGACACGAACGCGCGCAATGACCTGGGAGTCAGCCTGGAGAGGCTCGGAGACCACGAGGGGGCCGCTCGAGAGTACCGCGGTGTGCTGGCACGCGAGCCGCGCCACGTCGCCGCGTTGCGCAACCTCGCCCTATCGGCCTACCTGGGCGGCCATCTCGAGGAGGCGATTGAAGCCTACGAGCGGCTGCTTGTTCTGGATCCGAGCGATGCCCGGGCTCTGGGAAACCTGGGGCTTGCCTACATGAAGCAGGAGAGCTACCCGCAGGCGCTCGACCGGTGGCAGCGGGCGCTGGCTCTGGATTCCACGCTGCCGAGCGCTCGCGAAGGGCTTCGGATGCTGGAGTTCCTGGGCTACCGCTGAGGTGTGTGGCGTCCGCGCCGTTTCATTTCGGAACAGCGGGCCGCTCCGCGCTGAAACTCAGCGTTCGTAGATGTCCGGCACCAGATCGACGATCGTGACGCGCGTGCCGGCCGGCTCGTCGTCGGCTTCGGAAGCGGGCTCCAGCTCGTCGGGCAGGATCTCCAGGGTGATGCGGTCGCCGATGACGACCTCGATGGTCTTCATACTCCACTCCTCCGTGGCCTCTCGAGTCCTCAGGGGCATCCGACCACGAAGCAGCAAGTCGCATGCCAGCGAGAGGGCCTCGGACGCGGGCGTGCTCGACGCCGGCTGGGCCAGGAAGTTGGGGCGGTGGAGATCCATTGCGGTCAATATATCGACAGAAATCGGCCGGCGCACGTCATCGCGCCAGCTTCGCAAGCGCCTCGGCTTCCGACTGCGCAACCTCCAGGATCCGCTCCAGCCGCGTTAGCTCCAACAGCCGCCGAACCTCAGGCTGGCACTGCATCAGGACGAGGTTTCCCCCGCGCTTTCGAAGCACCGTGTAAGTGCTGATGATCGCGCCCAGCCCGCGCGATGTCAGGTAGAGCACTCGCGCGAGATCCAACACGACTGCGGCCGTGCCCCCATCGACGAGGCGGTCGAGAAAGGTCGTGAAGTCCCGGACCGTCTCCTGAGTGACGTCCTCACCGACCGTGACGACCTGGACCGAGCCCGAAGCGCGCGACGAGATGTTCATGAGCGGATCTCCCTTTCTCCTTGCGACGCCCCCCCCCGGATGGCAAGCCGCCTGGGCCGGATGCGCCCGCTCCCCCCTACGCCTGATAGGATGGCAGGGCATGTCCGCCGCCGCAGGCCGGGAAGAGTTCGACGTCATCGTGGTCGGGGCCGGACCGGCCGGCCTGAGTGCGGCTCGAAGCGCCGCTCAATCCGGCGCGCGCACCCTGCTGCTGGAGCGCAACAACGAGATCGGCATCCCGGTGCGGACCAGCGGCGCGAGCTGGCTCCAGGACATGCGCCGCCTGGGCGTTCCTGCGCACTTCTGCCACCCGACGCGCCGGGTGGTCCTGAGCGGCCCGGGCCGCCGCGTCGAGTTCGCCTACGATCCTCCGGTCAACTGCGTGCTGGATGTGCGGGGCCTCTGGCAACACCTGGCCATGGAGGCATCCCGCGCAGGGGCCGCCGTTCGCGTGCGCAGCAAGGTGGCGGCGTTGGCCGACGGTTCACTCGAAGTCTCCGGCGCAGAGGGGCCCCGGATTCTGCGAAGTCCGGTGACCATCGACGCGACCGGGGTGGCCGCGGTCGTCGCCCGCGCGCGGGGACTGGGCTCACCCGGTCGGCGCGCGGGGATCGGCGCGGAGCTCGAGCTCTACGCACCGAACTGGGATGAAGAGCTCTTGCTCCTGGCCGTAGGAACGCAGGTCGCGCCGTCGGGCTACGCCTGGGTCTTCCCGGCAGGCCAGGGGCGGGTGCGAGCGGGCGTCGGCTTGCTGGCGCCGGATTCGGGGGTCGATCCGGCGCCCTATCTGCGGCGGCTGATCCGGGAGAGCCGGGAGCTTTCGGGGGCGGCCGAGCTCGAGTATCACAGGGGTGTGATCCCGAGCGAAGGGCCGATCCCGGCGACCGTGGCGGATGGGCTGCTGGTCGTGGGCGATGCGGCCGGCCAGGTGCTGGCCACGGCGGGCGAAGGCATCCGATTCGCGCTCGAGCTTGGGGAGCTCGCTGGCCGGGTGGCAGGCCAGGCCATCCGAACCCTCTCGACCGAGGCGCAGGGGCTCCGAGAGTACGAGTCGGAGTGGAGCCGTCGGTACCGGGGGCTGTTCACCCTGATGGACCGCGTCAACCGGAAGCTGGCGACCTTCGACGACGCGGCCTGGGACCTGGCGCTGGCGGGACTCGAGAAGGCGGGCCCTCGGGTGGCGGAGCTCGTGATGCGCGGAGACGTCCTTCAAGGCGCCACGCGGCAGAAACTGGCGGAAGCCGTTTTCCCGATCCTGGGCTGGCTGTTATGACCCGGGCGTCAGGCCGCCGGCGGCGTGGATGCGGCTGGAGCGGCAGGCGCCGCGGGCGGTGCTGCTGCCGGCGCCGGCTTGGGGGGCGGGGGCGACTTCTTGGCCTGGACCAGCAGCTTGGCGTGCTCTTCGGCGCTCAGCGGAATCTTCACCTTCGGGATGATGATCGCTTCCTTGATGCAGACCTGCTCGCAGAGCTTGCAGCCGACGCAGGTCTTGTCGTTGACGGCGACGATCCGGCTGGAGGGCATGCCCTCGATCTTCGGCTCGGTGAGCTCGATGCAATCGAAGGGGCAGATCGGGATGCAGACCTCGCAGCCCGTGCAGGCTTCCTCGACGACGACGGCCTTCGGAATCTCCTTGTGCTTCAGGCCCTTGATGAGAATGCCCTCTCCGTCCTCGATGCAGCTCACGGGGCAGAAGAGCGAGCAGACGCCGCAGTCGATGCAGACCTCCGGGTCGATGGTGTGGAGGTCCTTCTTTTCGCCGGAGATGCACGCCACGGGACACTTCTGGGCGCACACGGTGCAACCGATGCAGGTGTCTCTGATGAAGTAGGCCATGGCTCCTCTTCGCCAATCGGGCGAGCGCGGTGATGCGAATCACAAGATATCACAGCGGCCGGCACGTCGCAAAGGCTGGTAGACTTGTCGGCGCATGCTCCGCATCTGCACGGCGTCACCCGAGGCCAAGTTCCGGGAAGACATATCGATCAAGGAGCTGAGCCGGCTCCTGGAAGAGCCCCGGGGGCGGACCTGGATCGACTTCTGCGAACCGACGGACTTCGAGAACGAGATCCTGGCCAGCATGTTCGGGCTGCACCCGCTGTCGATCGAGGACTGCGTGCAGGAGGTGCACCACCCCAAGCTGGAGGACTACGGGGATTACATCTACTGCATCGTCCACTGGATCGTTCACAACGACGGCAGGGACCTGGTCAGCTACGACGTGGACGCATTTCTGGCGAAGAACTTCCTCATCACGTACCGGAAGGTTCCGATGGGCAGCATCGACGAGCTCCTGGCCAACCGGGAGCGGCTGGAAGACGCCGTCACGCGCGGGCTGGACTACCTGCTCTACGTGCTCTTCGACGGGCTGGCGCGGCAGTACATGCCGCTGCTCGACTCCATGGAAGACCGCATCGACAGGCTCGAGACCGAGATCTTCGAGATGCTCGACACGCGGCAGCTCGGGAAGCTGCTGGCGATGAAGCGCAACCTGCTTCAGCTGCGCCGGATCGCCGCACCGCAGCGGGAGATCTTCGCTGCGCTCTCGCGGCAGAACACGCGTTACATCGACCACGAGGCCGCGCTCCACTTCCGCGACATCTACGACGCTTTCTACCGGATCATCGACACCACCGATCTGCTGAAGGACCTGGTCAACGGCGCGATGGAGACCTACCTGACCGTCTCCTCCAACCGACTCAACGAGATCATGAAGTTCCTGACCATCCTGTCGACCCTGATGATGCCGCCGACGCTCATTGCCGGGATCTACGGGATGAACTTCGAACGGATGCCCGAGCTGAAGTGGAACTATGGCTACCTGTTCGCGATGTTGCTGATCGTGGGGACGATGGCGAGCTTGCTGGCGTTCTTCCGGCGCAAGGGTTGGCTCTAGGGTCTCGGGCGCGTTAACGACAACAGGCGTGAGACGCCTGACGGCGGTCGTGGGACTCGCCTCCATGCTCGGGGTTCTGCTTACCGCGGCCCTGTGCGAAGCTTCCGGGGCGAGGATCGACCGCGTGACTTTGCTCCGGACTCGAAAGAGCTGGGACATCGTGATGGTGCTTTCACACGAGGGGCCCGGTGAGCGCTTCGGGATTGACTTCTGGCACGTCGCCACCGATCGCGGGGAACGGCTCAAGACCGTCCACCTGAGCCGGCCGCGCTCGGCGCCCGAGACCTTCGAGAGCTGGATGACCGACGTGGAGATCCCGCCGGACGCCAAGACGCTGACCATTCGGGTCCACGACAAGGTCCACGGTTTCGAGGGCTCCCAGCCCTTCGTCATCGATCTTGCGAAGCTCAGCGGCGACCGCTACGAGCAGACCGAGGAGGTCAAGCCGCTTCCCTACCGCCGCTTCTTCGGCGAGCACGTGAAGCGCCAGCTGAGACGCAACGGTGGCTACGTTCCCTACGAGTGGTAGGGGGAGAGTAGTCAGTAGCCAGTAGTCAGTAGCCAGTAGTCAGTAGCCAGTAGGGGGCCACACGACCTTGGCGCGTCCGGTCCAGCCCTCGGGCCTAACTCCTGACTCCTGAAGCCTGACTCCAAGCCTCACTTCGCGCCGGCGCGCTGGACGGCTTCGCGGGCCAGCGTGCGCATGAGATCGCGCATCTCCTGCTGCTGGGCGGCGAAGGCGGGCCAGATGCCTTTGCGTCCGGGCTGCGCCTCGGCGGCGGCCTGGAAATCCTTGAGGAGCTGCTTGTCCTCGGTGACCTGGACGTCGATCTGACGGGTATCACCGGAGGCTTGCTCCTGGACCTTCACCGAGCGGGAATCGAGCATGCCGTCGCAGACGTCGAGGAACTCGGGGTTGGCCATCAGCGGGTGGCCGCCGATCGGCTGGTCGCCCTTGCCGGCGGTCTTGGCGGCGCCCGCGGTCATGGCCTGAACGGCCTGGCGGATGCGGACCTTGGTCTTGCTCGAGTCGACCTTGACCATCGGCTGGGCTAGCGGAACGGCCTCGTCGCCGCTGGCGAAGGCCTTCTGGAAGAGCTGGCGCCGTTCACTTTCGTCGGAAACGTTGGAGAACGCCATCGGGTCGATGGCCCACTTGCGGCATTGCTCGACGGCCTCGGCCTGGTAGCCCGACCACTGGCTGATCGGGTAGATGTCGGGCTTCCACTTGAGCCGGCCATACCAGAGGACGACCTGCACGGCCTTGAGGCCGGCCAGGTAGGCCGCGAACGCGTACCCGACCGTGTTGGCTTCGATTTCCGAGATCTCGCGGTACTTCTCGGGGCCGTACTTGGCCCGGTAGTCCTTCGTGGCAAGGTTGATCAAGCGGGCGTCCCAGACGCTGGAGGCGTTGCGGACCAGCTTCCGCTCCTCGGAAGTCCCCTGATACATCAACCGGGCGCCCATCACGATTTCCTTGTAGAGGTGCGGCATGCCTTTCTCGACGATGTAGCGGCCGTGACCGACTTCGTCCTCCTCCTGGTGCGCTCCCCAGCCGTAGGCGTAGGCCAGCGCCCGAGAGTCGCGGGCGTGCGAGATCATGAAGATAGGGAAGTTTCGGTCGAGATGGACGTAGTGGGGTCCCTGGAGCACGAAGTAGTCCGGCGAGTAGTTCGCCAGGATGAACGTGTTGCGAGTCTCGGGGGCCGTCAGGAACGCCGGGAGGCTGCTCCCGTACTTCTGGACGACCTGCAGGCCGAGAACGGCGTGGTCGGGTTGACCCCAGGCGCCTGCAAGATCCGGCAGCAGCGTGAAGAGTGCCAGGGAAAGGAGAAAAGTTGGCCTTCGCATCATGGACTAGCTCCTGACGGACACGGGCGGAAGGAGGAGCAAATTCTACAGTAGAAGAGCCCATTCGGCAAGGGCTACGGAGAGTAGTGAGTAGCGAGTAGTGAGTAGCGAGTAGGGGGAAGCCAGAAGGTGGAATCCGTTCGAAATCGCGCTTCGACGAGCCCGGCTCCCGCGGCCCGTCCCAAGCCTGCCCCCCGATCCCCCAAATCTGACTCCTGATCCCTGACTCCTGATCCCTCAAGCCTCGAGCCTCGAGCCTCAAGCCTCTCGCCTCAACCCTCGAGCCTCGAGCCTCACTCCCGCCAGTGACTGGATTCACCGATTTTTTGTTGACACTCGAAAAGCGGGTTCCGTAAGCTGCCCGCTGTTCGGGTGGTCCGGCCGGGGGGAAAGTACCGAGACGGAGGAGAACGATCGCTGATGGCAGACGAAGCATCTGCGGCAACGGGAGCGGAGCCAGGGGCTTCGGGGGCACCGGCACCGTTGCCTGGAGCAGGTGACATGCTCCACAGACTCGACGGCATTCTGGCCGAGATGCGCCGGCGGCGCGAGGCGATGGCGGCCCTGGGCTGGTCGGCAATCGCGGCGTACGTCGGCATCTACACGCTGGCGCTCGTGAGGTTTTTCTTTCCGCGGGTTCTCTTCGAGCCGTCCAACGTCTTCAGGGCGGGCTATCCGTCGGAGTTCACGGTCGGAACCGTCGACACGAAGTACCAGAAGTCGCAGCGTGTCTGGATCGTGCGCGAGCCGGATGGGTTCTACGCGCTCCTGGCCAAGTGCACCCACCTGGGTTGTACGCCGGTCTGGAAGGAAGCGGAGAACAAGTTCAAGTGCCCCTGCCACGGCAGCGGCTTCACCAAGGAAGGAATCAACTACGAAGGCCCCGCGCCGCGTCCGCTGGAGCGCTGCAAGATCACGCTCGCCGACGACGGTCAGCTGCAGGTGGACAAGAGCATCGTGTTCCGCCAGGACAAGGGCGAGTGGGAAAAGCCCGGTGCCGTTCTGAAGGCCTGATCCGACGGCCAGGAGGAAGGACGACTTCGCATGGATGTCGACGCCCTGAAAAAAGAAGTCACGACCAGCCAGCTCTGGCGATCGGTGATGCGCCACGACCTGGAGGACAACCCGCGCACGCGCGTTCTGAAGGTCATGAGCAACCTGTTCATGCACCTGCACCCCGTGCGCATCCCCAGATTCGGCCTCTACCTGAAGCACACCTGGTGCATGGGCGGAATCACCTTCTTCCTGTTCCTGGTGCTGACGGTCACCGGAACGCTGCTGATGTTCTACTACCACCCGGTCAAAGAAGCCGCGTACGCCGACATCAAGTACCTGGAGTTCGACGTCCCGTTCGGTATGTTGCTGCGCAACATGCATCGCTGGGCAGCCCATGCGATGGTGATCAGCGTCTGGCTGCACATGTACCGGGTTTTCATGACCGGCTCATACAAACCCCCGAGAGAGTTCAACTGGGTCGTGGGCGTGCTGCTGCTCACCCTCACCATGCTGCTCTCCTTCACGGGTTACCTCCTTACCGACGACCAGCTCGGTTTCTGGGCGGTTACCGTAGGGACGAACATGGCCCGGGCGACACCGCTGTTAGGTCACGAAGGACCATTCGGCGACAAGCTCGGGATGACGCCTTACAACGATATACGTTTTGCAATGCTGGGCGGGTCGCAGGTGGCCGGCAACGCGCTCTTGCGCGCCTACATCTGGCACTGCATCGCGCTGCCGCTCATCGTTGCGGTGTTCATCTCGATTCACTTCTGGCGCGTCCGCAAGGACGGCGGAATCTCGGCCCCGCAGTAGGAAACCCCGAAACGACACGGTCGCAGTCGGACCGTCTCACGGAGAGGCGATCTCGTCATGCATCAGTTCTGGGAGATCATCAGCAAGGCGGACAATGTTCCGATCGTCATCATGCTGGTGCTGGTCTGTTTCTTCACGTGGCTGAGCTTCCGCGAGGCGCTCAAGTACGACCGGGCACGCGCGGAGGGCAAGACCGTCAAGCAAGCCGTCTATGCCGAAGAAGCCGGGTTTCCGGAGCGCGTCGCCGTCTGGCCTCACCTGGTGCGGCAGGAGTTCTTGGTCGCCATCGGTGTGACGATCTTCCTCATGCTCTGGTCGATAGCCCTCGACGCTCCGCTGGAGGAGCTGGCAAACCCCAACGTCACCCCGAACCCCTCCAAGGCCCCGTGGTATTTCCTGGGGTTGCAGGAGCTGCTCGTCTACTTCGATCCCTGGATCGCGGGCGTCATGCTCCCCAACGTGATCGTCGTGGGGCTGATGGCCATTCCGTACATCGACATCAATCCCAAGGGCAGCGGTTACTACACGCTAAGGGAGCGGCCGCTGGCCATCAGCATCTTTCTGTTCGGATTCCTGTTCCTCTGGGTGTTGATGGTCTGCATCGGCACGTTCGCCCGTGGCCCAGGGTGGCTCTGGTTCTGGCCGTGGCAGCACTGGGACGTCCACCGAGTGGTGGCCGAGACGAACATCGACTTCTCCGACAAGTTCTTCGGAGTCGACTCGGCCTCACCCATGGGTTTCTGGATCGGTCTGGCGGCAGTGGCGCTCTGGTTCCCGGCCGTGATGTTCCCACCGCTCTTGCTGCCCAGTTTCCGCCGCAGCGAGTTTTTCCAGCGGCTCGGTATCGTCCGATACCTGGTCTTCTCGTCGTTGCTGGCTACGATGCTCGCGACGCCCGTGAAGATGATCCTCCGCATCTTCCTCCACGTGAAATACATCTGGGTCACCGAGTGGTTCAACGTGTGACCCCGACCGGTCCTCACTCCCCGGACCGCCCCAAGAAAGCCGAGGCCATCGATGGCAGCTGAGCAGCACAAAGAGCCGCTGGACCAGCGAACGTATGCCCACTGGTTCGCCATCCTGGGCGTCCTGCTGGTGCTGACGTCCCTGCTCTCCTTACTTCAGGAGTTCTTCTTCCGACGCCCTTACAAGGGCTACGTCCGCGACTTCCGTAGTACTGCATCCTCCGAGATCGCCCGGCAGCTCTCCGAGGCGAAGGCGCGCTACGAGAGCGCCAGGCAGAGCCCGGAATTCAAGGCGGCAGAGGCCAAGCTGGCGGCGGCGAAAGAGGCCTACTCAGGTCAGGCCGTGCAGGGGCAGAAGAAGGCCTTCGAAGACGAGATGATGAAGGCCGCCTCCGAGCTGGGCAGCGTCCGCAAGCAGTTGCAGGGCATTCGCGGCATCTACCAGGAGGCCGTCTACCGCTTCGAGGCCCAGCACGAAGAGGCCGCCAAGGAAACCGTCCTCAAGCTCGACCCGGACGTCGATTCGTTCAGCAAGAAGATGATCGAGCTCGACGCGCGACGCAAGGAGTTCAAGAACAAGATAGCCGAGCTCGCCCTGCCCGTTTCGAAGGCCCAGGAGGAGCTGGACGCCTTTCAGAGCGAGGTCGTCACGCTGGAGCGACGGCTCGCAGCCGTTGGCGCCACCGACGACGACATCAAGCAGGTCTTCAACGAGCAGCTCAAGCTGGTCGACCGGTGTGCCACCTGTCACGCCGGTTACGACGTGCCCGGTCTGGAGGGCCTGCCCGAGGCCAAGCGTCACCTGAGGACGCATCCGAAGGTTACCGACCCGATCACGGGCGAGAGTGTGGACCTGCTCAAGGTCCATGACGTCCAGAAGATGGGCTGCACTCCGTGCCACCAGGGGCAGGGCTACGCCACCAGTTCGCCCGAGCAGGGGCACGGCGAGGTTCACCACTGGCTGACCCCGCTCCTGAGGAAGAGCGACAAGGTTGTGCCCGGGCTGAACAGCGCCGCCTGTCTGAAGTGCCACGAGACGGCTAGCACGCTGGCTGGCGCCGACGTCATGCTGAAGGGCAAGAAGCTCGTCAAGGACTACGGGTGTTGGGGCTGCCACAAGATCAAGGGCATCGGCGAGGAGGAAGATCGCCTCGGAGAGGCACAAAACGATCTGAAGCGTCTTCAGCAGGCCTTCGCGAAACTGGAGACTGGCTACCAGGCCAAGGTCGAGGCCGGCAAGCAGAGCTTCGACAAGGGCCCAAGCCGGACCGAGACCGATCAGTTCAACCAGACGCGCCTCGCCGTCGAAGCCGCCAAGCACCGCGTCGACGAGCTGGCCCTGGAGGTGCGCCGGATCGGCCCGAACCTCAAGGCCGTGCGCGAAAAGCTCTACCCCGGCTGGTTGCCCGTCTGGCTCGAGTATCCCAAGAAGTGGAGGCCGACCACGCGAATGCCCAACTTCTTCCCCGAGCGCAAGCCTGGGTTCTACAAGCTCGAGTCGGAGGAAGACATCCGCAAGCAAGTCACAGAAGAGGTGCAGGCTCTGTCGGCCTTCGTCTGGCAAAACGCAGAGGGACAGTCCCCGACCGAGCCCGAGCACGTCCCGTCGAAGGACGAAATTGCCAAGGGCAAGGAGCTCTTCGAATCTGTCGGCTGTCTCGCATGCCATCGCAGCGATGAGAAGAGGCCGGTCGACGCCGGAAACGTTTATGGGCCCGAGTTGACCCGCATCGGAGAGAAGGCTCGCCTCTCGTGGCTGGCCAAGTGGATCGAAAATCCCAAGAAGATGATGCCGGACGCCCGGATGCCGTCGCTGCGCCTCACTCCCGAGGAGTCGAAGCTGATCGCCTGCTACCTGACCACGCTGAAGCAGAACGACCCGCTGCCGGCACCCGCCTGGATCGAGGACAAGAAGCTCGCCGAGACCGGCAAGCAGCTAGTCGAGCGCTACGGCTGCTTCGGCTGCCATACCATCAAGGGCATGGAGTATGGCAAGGGCAAGGTCGGCACCGAGCTGAGCGCGCACGGCAGCAAGCTGGTAGAGGAGTTCGACTTCGGCCTCCATGAGCACAAAATGCAGGCCGAAGGCCGTTTCACGCGACAGGGCTGGATCTCCCAGAAAATCGACGACCCGCGCATCTACGACGAGGGCCGCTTCCGCAAGCAGGTCGATCGCCTCAAGATGCCGAAGTTCGACTTCGACAAGGATGATGTGGCCGCCATCACCACATTCATCATGGGCAACACCGGCGTCGAGATGCACCCGGCCTACAAGATGAATCCCACGGATCGCAAGGCCGCGATCCTGGAGGGCTGGCGGCTGGTCGACAAGTTCAACTGCACCGGTTGCCACCGAATCAATGGCCAGGGCGGCCACGTCCTCTCGGTCTACGGCGAGAAGCCCGAGGAGCGAATCTTCGGTCCTCCCATACTTCAGCGCGAGGGCCAGAAAGTGCAGTCGGAATGGCTGATCGAGTTCCTGAAGGTGCCCTATCAGCTCCGCCCCTTCCTGAAGATCAAAATGCCGACGTTCGACATGTCGGAAGCCGAGGCGATTTCGCTGGCCAAGTTCTTCGCAGCCCTCGATGGCGAAGAGTATCCCTTCCACTATCGGGCCCGCAGCGTGCTGAGCACCGAGGAGACATCGGGGGCGAAGAAGATCTTCGACACACTGCAGTGCCTCCGGTGTCATCAGGCCGGCCAGGAGGAGCTGTCCCCGGAGGAAGCGGCCAACAAGGCGCCGGACCTCTTCCTCGCCAACCGGCGTCTCAAGCAGGACTGGGTGATCCGGTGGCTGCACAACCCGGATGCCTTGCAGGCCGACACCCGCATGCCGAACTTCTGGCAGGACGGCAAGTCGCTGGTACCCGATGTGGCTGGGGGCGATACGCCCAAGCAGATCGACATGCTCAGCGAGTTCGTCATGCATCTCAAGGAGTACGGCGTGCAGCCGACGCCTCCGTCGACGGCTCCCAAGGGTGGAGACTCGTTCTACGAGGACGACGAGGAAGAAGAAGAGAGCGCTCCGAAGCCCGCCGAGCCGGCAAAGCCCGAGGAAGGCAAGGCGCCCGCGGGCGAACCTGCGAAGCCGGCTGAAGGCACGACACCTCCGGCGGCTGAGCCTGCGAAGCCATCGGAAGGGACTGCCCCAGCAGCGGCGGAACCGGCCAAGCCTGCGGACGGGGGAGCTGCTTCGGGTGAGCCTGCGAAGCCCTCCGAGGCGTCGCCTGCACCGGCGCCTGCGGAGATCGCGCCAGACAGTACCGGCGCTCCGGCAGCTGCGGAGCCCGCGACGGCGCCGGCCGCTGCACCAACGCACGGCACGCCGCCGGCCGAGCCTGCGGCGCATCCGGCGGATTCCGCCGGCGGCCAGACGGCACCCGCCTCGCCGGCCGCGCCTGCGCCGGCGGACGGGGCGCATGGCACGCCGCCAGTTCAGCCCGTCGCTCACCCTGCGGACGCCCCTCCCGTGATGGCGCCTGCCGGACCGGAGCCGGCGGCTCCTTCGACTCCCGCGGCGCCTGCGACGACGGCGCCCTGACGCGGCGCGGCGCGCGACCGCGCCTTTGTCTGCCGCGGCTCCATGCGCAGGAAGGTAGGAAGCCATGACTCGATACTTGCGGGCCAGTCTGGCGAGGCCGGCGGCGCTGCTGGTGGCCCTCCTGGTGCTCGAGGTGAGCTGGGCAGCTGCCCAGGAGCGCGTCGAGACCAGCCGCGTCCGGATCGTCAACCGGTTCCGGGGCGCGATAGAGGCCTCCACCGATGGTGGCACGACCTGGAACCGGATCGGCACCGTGTTGCGCCCCAACCCGGGCCGAGTCCAGGAGTGCGACGACAAGGGCTTCACTGCGGCCGACTGGGCTCCGCCGGGGGCGGTCGCGGCGACGGCCGTGAACGCGATTCACGTAAAGGTCGCGCAAGGCAAACGGCACGCCGTGCTCTTCACGCTTCAGCCCAGGGACCTGATGCTCAAGACGGCCGAAGAGGTGCGCTCCTACTTCTCGAGCCCGACCTCGATCTTCACCGACGTCGCCGCGGGCACTGCTCTCTTCGGTGCTGAGCTGGCCCCCAGGCTGGGCGACCCGGTCTGGCTCGAGCGAGCGGGCGGGACGGCCCCCATTTCAGCAGACTATGTGCCCAGGTCGGGTGATGTCCTGGTGTTTCCATCGTTCAGGCCGGCACGGCGAATGCGGGAGTTGCGGATCGCCAATCGCGCCGGTGGACTCGCTTATGTCAGTTACTCCGATGGCTCCTTGGAGGCGATCGGGTGGGTCAAGAAGGCCGTCGGTGCCGTCGGCCGGTTTGGCGGCAGCCAGTTCGCCGACGTCGGCCGCGTGCGGGCCAATCATCCGGGAGTGCTCTGCGTCAGCACCTCGCCTCTCGGGAAGATCGGCGGGTTCCAGATTCTGCCAGTGGCGCACGCTCGGGAGCCGAACCTCGCCTACGTATGGGGCGCCATTCCCGCCTGGCTGGTCCTGGCGCCCGTGAGCCCTCGCGCCCCGGCGCTCGAGGGGCGGAGCCCCCTCTTCCTGGGCCAGCTCCAGCCCGCGACCGGCCGCTGCGAGGTTCGCTACGGCCGCGCTCCCTGGCAGCCCGTTCCCGAACGAGTCGGCCTGGTGAAGGACGGTCTCGCCGGTGTCACCGAGCTCAGGATCGTGTGGGACTGACCGGTAGCGTGGCGTAGAATCACGAGGGCTCGTGGTGACCTGCCCGCACTCATGCTCGGATCTCTCGAAAGACCCATTGTCTCCTGGACTTGGCACAGGTCTTCGAACGTCCTCGGAGCCCGTATGACACGGGGTCCCAGAGGGGGCGTGACCCCTACGTGGGAGCTCGAGGGCAAGGCCCTCGAGAGGGTTCAATACCACACCTACGCCTCCCTACTGTAACCGGCGCCTTCGAATCTCCCTTGCTCGCTCTGCTCATCCTCCTGATCTTCGCAGCCGGCGGTGCCCTCGTCTTCACGCGGGTGCTGCCAATCCTCCTGGCGCTTCCGCTGATGGCTGTCGCCATCGCGGTCCTGGCCGTTCCGAGCTGGGGAATGCTGGCCGCAATGCCGCCGCTGGAGACGCTGGCGGCGCTGGGACGCGCGGCGCAGGAGATCTCCCGCGACGTCGTCGGCGCTGGCGCGCTGATGCTCCACTCCGCCTACGCCACCATCGTCGTCGGCGCCATGGTCGCCGTCTTTCTGAAGGAGGCCGGCGTCACGGATCAGATCGTGCGCCTGGCAGCGGAGCTCTCCGGCGACAACCCGTTCGGGGTCTCTCTGATGATGCTGCTGGTGGTCGCGGCGCTCTTCACGACCCTGGGCGGCTTGGGCTCCATCGTGATGATCGGTACCATCGTGCTGCCGGTGCTGCAGGCGGTAGGAGTCCCGCCGATCCTGGCCGCATCGATCTTCCTGTTCGGGATCAGCCTCGGCGGCATCCTCAATCCGATCAACTGGTCCGTCTACAAGGAGGTCCTGGCGCTGGACCTCGACACGGTGCGCGTCTTCGCGGCGCCGCTGGCGGGGCTTGGACTGGTCACGGCGGTCGCTTTCCTCGCGCTCGAGCTGCGGCGCAGCCCGGCCACCCGGGATACGCGTCTGCTGGAAGGACTTCTGGACGTGCCGCGGTTGCTCTTCTTGGCCCTGGTCTGTCTTCCCAGGGCCGCGGGCAGCGCTCCCGGGCTCCCCGCACTGGCCTACCTGACGGCGGTGCTGCCAATCGTGCTCGTCACGCTGGCGGGCTTCGAGCCGTTGCCGGCGTTCCTGGCGGCGCTGGCCTTCGGGCACGCGGCGCTAGGGCGGCACAGGTCCGTGAGGCTCTTGACGCAGAGCGTCATCGACGGCGTCTCGGCGGTCGCGCCGGCCGTCGCGTTGATGATGGGTCTGGGCATGCTCCTCAAGGCGCTCTGGCACCCGGGCGTGAAATCGGCGCTGGCGCCGCTGCTCCTGGCCGTCACCCCGTCCACCGCCGCCGGCTACTTCATCACCTTCGCAGTGGCCGCGCCGCTGGCGCTTTATCGCGGTCCCCTCAACGTCTGGGGACTGGGCTTCGGCCTCACCGGAATCCTCGGCTCGGCCCAGACGATGCCGCCGGCCGCCATCATGGCCGCCCTCCTCTCCGTCGGCCAGATCCAGGGCATCTCAGACCCGACCAACACCCACAACGTCTGGGTCGCAGGTTTCACCGGCGTCACCACGCGAGACATCCTCCTTCGCACGCTCCCCTACGCCTGGGCCCTTGCCCTGGCCGGCCTGGCGCTGGCCTGCGTGATGTACTACTGACTCGATGCCCAGGAGGCGCTCGCAACTGAGTGTCGATCGCCACGGGCATGGGACCGCCAGACTTCCACGAACCCGGGGCCACCCGGAGATTCAGGTTCGAGCTACTTGGAGCTTGCCTCGGTCGACATTGCGGACATGACGCACGCCTGCGCGCACAACTCGGCAGCCGCGGACAAAGAAAATGGGGCAACTCGACTTGCCCCAATTTCGTTCGCGCCAGCCGATTTAGGGGCAAGTCGAGTTGACCCAATTTCGTTCGCCCCTCCCAAATCCGACTATTGCCGTTCGGGGCGGGGCGCGGGAGAATGACGGCTGCCATGGCCAGACCGCTTCGCATCGCGTACGTGCCGCTCGACGACCGGCCGGTCAACCTCGACGCGGTGCTGCAACTGGGGCGGTTGGCGGGGGCGGAGGTGGCGGTGCCGCCGGCAGAGCTGCTGGGCAGCTTCACCCGGCCAGGGGACACGGCAGCGCTGCAGGGGTGGGTTGCGAACCTGCCGGCCGAGGTCCAGCAGCTGATTGTCAGCCTCGATATGCTCTGCTACGGAGGCCTCCTGGCCAGCCGGAAGGCTCCAGCGGCAGGGGAAGAGCCCGGGCAACCGCAGTCAGGCCTCGAGCTTTTGCGAGAGCTGAAGAAGGCTCGGCCGCGACTTACTATCACGGCGCTTTCGGTACTCTTGCGCTCGTCCATCTCCGTGGTGCGGGAGCGGGACTTCGAGGACTGGACGCGCATCCAGGAAGTGGCGACTCGGCCGGACGCCACCCCGCAGACCATCGAGCCGATGCTCCTGTCGGCCGGCGTCGAGCGCGAGATTGCCAGCGCGTACGGGCGGGCGCGGCAGCGAAATCTGTCTATCCATCGGGCTGCCGTCGAACTGGTCGAGAAGGGGACGCTCGATTACCTGCTGCTCTGCCAGGAGGACGCAGCCCCGGAAGGAGTCCACCGCCACGAGCAGGCAGAGCTCGCGGAGCGGATTGCCGAATCGGAGCTGGGCGGGCGGGTCTCGGTTCAGCCCGGCGCCGACGAGGGCGGGATGCTGCTCCTGGCGCGCGTGGCGCTGCGGCACCACGGCCTGGGGCTGGCCGTACAGCCCAGGTTCGGCCCGGGCGGTCCGGGGGCGGTGCCGATCTACGAGGATGCGACGCTCTACGACAGCTTGCGGGCCAAGCTCTCCGTCCTGGGCGGCCGCAGCGGCTTCGGCGTACACCTCTACGTCCACGTCCTGGAGGAGGCCTCCGACGACCTGTTCCTGCTGCAGCGGGAGGGCGCGCCATTCGAGGGGTTCAGCGCTGGGTTGCAGCGGATGGGCGCGGATTGGGCGGTGGCCGACGCCAGCGTCGCCAACGGCGCCGATCCGCAGTTCGTGGGTCAGCTTCTGGAGCAAGTGGCTCCGCTGGGTCTTTCGAGTTTTTCGGCATGGAACACCGCTTCCAACACGCTGGGCGGGCTGCTGGCCCATCTGGCGGCCCGGGAGGTGGGGCGCAACGTTCTGTCGCCCAAGGACGCCGCCCGGGAACACCTGGTCTGGCTGCTGACCCGGTTTGCTGACGACTACCTCTACCAGTCGCTGGTGCGAGGCCGGCTGGCCCGAGCTGCCGCCGAGCGCGGCTGGTCCGTCTTCGAGCTGGACGCCGGCGCCAGCAGCGAGCTGGATGCGCTGCTCTCGACTGAGCTCACCCGCGAGTTCCAGGCCTTCTTCGAGCGCCACTCGCGCCGGGGCGGCGTGGCCGGCTTCCGGGCGACGGCGGCCCGGGCACGGTTCTCGCTCCCCTGGCCTCGTCTCTTCGAGGTCCGCGCGCGCATCGCGGTCGACGTGGCCTGAGGAGGCTTCTGGTGCCGAGCTGGGACGTGGCCGTTTTCGGGGGCGGGCCGGCCGGCGCGATGGCCGCAATCGCAGCTGCCCGGGGTGGCGCCAGGACATTGCTGGTAGAACGGTACGGGTTCCTGGGCGGACAGTCGGTCTGCAGCCTGGTCACACCCTGGATGGCATTCCACTCCTTCGAGCGGCAGGTCGTGGCTGGCATCCCGCAGGAGCTAGTCGAGCGGCTGGTGGCCATGGGTGGCTGTCCGGGTCATCTGCCCGATCCGCTCGGCGTGGCAGCCACGCTCACGCCATTCGATACGGAGCTGGCGAAGCTGGCCTTGCTCCAGATGGCGAGCGAATCCGGCGTGGAGCTCTTGCTCTACAGTTTCGCGTTCGGTGTGGTGCGGGCGGGCGAGCGGCTCGAGTGCGTGCGCGTGGCGCACAAGGGGGGCGAGGAGCGGATCGAAGCGCGCTACTTCGTCGACGCCACGGGCGACGCCGACCTGGCCTTCCACGGCGGGCTTGAGCTGCGCTCGGGCCGCGAGACCGACGGGCTCCACCAGCCACTGACCGCCATTTTCAAAGTGGGAGGGGTCGACGTCGAGCAGCTCGAGACGCACGTCCGGGAACACCCCGAGCAGTTCTTGCTGGAGCCGCGATTCCGTAACGGCGGGATGCCCGTCATTGCCATCAGCGGCTTCTTCGAGGAGGTGCAAGCCGCGCGCCTTGCCGGCAAGTTCCCCATCGCGCGCGACCGGGTCCTGCTCTTCGGGCTGCCTCGCCGGGGCGAGGTGGCCGTGAACACGACCCGGCTGCAGCGCGTCGACCCCGTCGATCCGAGGGCGCTCTCCGCTGCCGAGGTCGAGGCCGCGCGGCAGATCCTGACCGTTCAGGCGCTGCTGGTGGAGCGCATCCCAGGGTTTTCGAAGAGCTACATCCTCCAGACGCCGGTCCAGACCGGCATCCGGGAGTCACGGCGCCTGGCGGGACTCTACGAGCTGACAGGTGCCGACCTGGCGCGCGGCGCAGACTTCCACGACTCGATCGCGCGCGGAGCATTTCCCGTCGATATCCACAGCCCGGATCGGCCTGGCGTCGACTGCGAGGCTGGCGGCCGCCAGCCCGATTACGGCATCCCGCTGCGGTGCCTTCTGCCGCCCGCTGTTTCCAACCTGCTCGTCGTCGGACGCGCGCTCTCCGCGACCTTCGAGGCCCACGCCTCCGCGCGGATCACACCGACCGCCATGGCGACCGGTCAGGCCGCCGGCACCGCAGTTGTCTGCGCACTCCCCGGCCGTGCCGATCTGCGCGCGCTCGACCCTCGACCCGTCCGCGATCGGCTCCGGCTTGCGGGCGCCATCGTCTGAGCCGCGGGTGGGCCGGCCTCCACCCGCCCGACCGGAACCCACGCTGCGTGCGGTCAGCCGCGTCCGTTGCGGCCTTGCCCATCGACAAGCTCGGGGCGTACGGCACAGGAGTTTTTCGCTGGTCTCCTAGCTTCCGCGGCTTCGTTCGCCCCGATTTTCGCGCGGCACGACCAGCACCGCCGTCGAATTCCTGCGGTGCGCACCGTTGTGCTCCTGGCGCGTGACGGGCCTTCCGGCCAGCACCATCTCCGTGCTGCCTCCGCCGTCCAGGAAGACCGCGTCCTTCACCGGGAAGTTGGCCTTCAGGTACCGCGAAAGCATCGGTAGGCTCATAGGCCGGGACGAATGCGGCAGTCCCTCCTGCGCGATCAGAACCATCCCCCGGCCGTCGGGGGCCACGCCCATCACGGTCTGGGGACGCTTCGTGTAGTAGCTGTAGTACGTGTACCAGAACTGCGTCCCGGCGTAGCGCTGCCACGCCAGCTCGTCGCCGTCCCGCATCAGCCAGCCGAATCCGCCGATCAGGTGTCGCAGGCGCGCCCCTCGGAAGGCCCCGGGCAGAAGCCGGCCCTGCAAGGCCTGCTCGAGGATGCCATCCGTCGGCAAGTCGGTTTCTCCCAGCACGGCCCGGCCGTCCGCCGTCACCGCCAGGAAGGCGCGGTTCATCTTCAACACGCGCTGCTCGTCGTAGCTCCACGCCTTGCGGCCGTCGAGCACTATGGGGCCGAGAGGCTTCCCGCGCCCGGCCGGCGCGTTGATGAAAAAGGTCCCGTTGACGGCAGCCACGGCACCCGACTCGGCAGCCATGTCGTCGATTCCCGTGACCTGCGTCGGGCCCGGCGCGGTCAGGTCGTAGGCGCCGGTGACGTAGGGCCGCACCGTCAAGTCGCCACCGAGCGGCACCCAGAGGATGGAGAGGCTGGCGCGTTTCCCCGGGGCGTACTCGTGGACCGCGCGGTACCAGGTGGCGCTTCCGACGCGCGATTTGGAGACGATACCGGCCGGGCTCTGGCGGGCGCGGAACTCCGGCTGCGCCAGCTCGGCGACGTGCTCCATCGCGATGTAGGCCGGCTCGCGGCCCTCGAAGGCGACCATCGCGACCTTCTCCCGGTGCGCCGTCACGACCTCCAGCTCCGTGTTTGCCGGCAGCATTCCGCCCAGGATGTAGTAGTTCTTGAAGTCGATCAGCTCGTAGAAGGGGATGGGCTTTCGGACTCGACCGGCCCGGTAGATGGGGCGAGTCTTTTTGGCTGGCGGCTCGGCGGTCAGGAGGTCCTTCTCGACGTGGATCGTGTCGGCCGAGGTCCGCGCCTGGGGGAGCAGCCCGGCGTCGTGCAGCGTCGCCAGCGCCGCGAGGATTTCCGGCCGTTCCACCTGCGCTGCCAGCGCGGCCACGTCGGCCGATTTGAGGTAGAGCACTCGCGACTCGCGCAGCAGCCGCATCGCTTGAGCCAGCGCCGGGTTCCGGTAGAGCTGCCGGCCCGACATCCGGTAGATCTCGAGGATCTCGGCGTACGTGTAGGCCCGGACCGCCCCTGGCGAGGCCATCGCCACCAGCAGGGACAGGGACAAGAGACGGCGTAGCAAGGGAGGGGACCTCCTGAGGGGCGGTTCAGTTGTTTCCGGAGCCGGACCCGCTCTATACTTCCGATCGGCCCGTCGGCGCCATTGTAACAGCCGATTCATTCAGGGAGGTCGACCCTCGATGCAGCTCCACTGTCCGCGTTGCCGCTCGTCCCTTCGCCAGGCTAACTATGAGGGGATCACCATCCAGCAGTGCGAGCGCTGCTCGGGCCAGTGGCTCGGCGGCCCTGAGCTCCGCACCATCATCGACGCCCGCGAGCGGCAATTCTCCGAGGAAGAGCGCGCCCGGCTGGCCGCGCATGAGAAGACCTTCTCGCCCGACAGGCTCGCCTCCGAGCAGATCCTCGACTGCCCCAAGTGCACGGGGCCGATGAACAAGTTCCGGTATGCCGGCGACAGCCCCGTCGTCATCGATCGCTGCGCCGCCTGCGAGGGCACCTGGCTCGACGGCGGAGAGCTGGAGCACGTGCAGATCCTGGCCGAGACCTGGGAGCGGGATCTGGCGGGCGACCTGGCCCAGCACGGAGCGCGCCTCAACCGGCTTCGCCTCGATGCCGACGAGAAGCTGACCCCGAAGCTGCACGTCAACTCGCCCCTGCTGCGCGGCCTCCTCGGCGGATTCGTCCGCTTCTGGGAGTGAGTCGAAGGTCCTCCCGTCACAGCTTCTGCATACGGGCGACCAGCTCCTTGAGACCCTCGTTGTACTTCGCGGCGGATTCGGGCGTCTTGAACAGGTTGTTCTGCGAGAAGTAGTTGTGGTCGATCACCAGGCGATCCACCATCTCCTGCAGCTGCAGCCTCTCCTCGGGGGTTAGCGGCTTGGAGGCGGCGCGGTCGAGCAGTGCTCGAGGCTCGGCCAGCCGCTTCTCCACGTACTCCATCGTCCCGAGCTTCACCTTCAGGCCGGTCTTCGACAGATCGACGATGTCCCTATAGGTCTTCGAGACCAGCGCGTAGAGCTCGCGGGCGTCCTTCTTGACCTGAACGTCGCCCTCGCTGTCGAGAATGCGCTGAAGCATGATGGCGCTGTCCTTGTAACGGCCCGTGCGGGCGAAAACGCTGCCCAGGAGCAGCATAGCGTCCATGTTGTTCGGCTCGATGGCCAGGCCGCGCTGGAAGAGCGCCTCGGCGTCGGCGAAGCGGCCCATCTGCGCGTAGAGCTGCGCCAGAAAGAACATCACGTTGGTGTTGGCGGGTTCCAGCACCAGGCAGGCCTCCAGCCCGCCAATCGCCTCGGGCATCCGCTTGAGCTGGCAGTTGCAGAGGGCTTGCTGCAGCAGCGCGGGCGGGAAGTCCTTCGAGACTGCCAATGCTTGGCCGGCCCGCTCCAGCCCCTTCTCGTAGTCCCTCCTGAGGAATTGCACCTGAGCCAACCCCAGGAGCGATACCAGGTTTTCCTTGTCGAGCGCCAGGCACTTTTCGAAGTTCTCGCTGGCCTGCGAGAGCATCTCCTCGAGCACGTGGTCGGGCGCCGTCGACGGCAAGGCCAGCGCCTTCTTCAGATGTGCCGTTCCGAGCTGCGCGAAGATGCGGTCGCGTGGCAGGTCGAAGAGCAGCGCGCTCTTGAAGGCCGGGATCGCCTCGTCGAAGCGGTCGAGGTTCAGGTTGACGACGCCCTTGTAGTACTCGATCTGCGCCGGGTTGCCCTTGCCGGTCTTGCTGCGGGCGCGTTCGGCCAGCTCGAGCAGTTCCAGCGCCTCGCGGTAGTGGCGTTGCCGGATCTCGACTTTGGCCTGCCAGAGCAGGACCAGCGACCGGTCGAAGCTGCTCTTGGCGGCCAGCTCGAAGTGGCCCATCGCCTGGGAGAGGCGATTCTCGTTGTACTGGATGACGCCCATCTGGAAGAGGACGCGCCCCGCCTGGTCGAATCGGGCGGGCGACGTGAGCACCTTCTGGTACTGCCTCAGGGCGTCCTCGTAGCGCTTGAGGTAGAAGTAGGTCTCGCCCATCGAGAACGCCAGGTAGACGTTGTCGGGCTGAAGCTTGTGGGCGTCCTGGAAGATCTTGAGCGCGCTCGGGTACTGCTCCGACTTCCGGTAGGCCTCGCCCAGGTTGTAGAAGGTCACGAAGGACTTGGAGTTCTGCTCCAGCGCCTGGCTGTAGAAGCCGATGGCCTCCTTGTACTTCTTCTGTTCGCAGCTCACGAGCCCCAGGTTGTTGAGGATGGCGAAGTTCTTCGGGCTGACGGCCAGGGCAGCGCGCAGGTGCTTTTCGGCGGCCTGGAAGTCTCTGCGCTCGCGGGCCAGCTCGGCCAGATAGAAGAGCGCCTTTTCGTTCTTGGGCGCCAGCTTCAGAGCCGCCTCGAAATGGGTGCGAGCGCCCTGAGATTCCTTGGCCTTGAGCAGCGCAAGGCCCACGTAGAGATGCGCGTTGGGGTCCGAGGGGTTCTCCGTGAGACCCTTCTCCAGGAGCGGGCGAGCCGACTTCAGATCGCCCGAGTTGAAGAGCTCGATGCCGCGCTCCAGGGCGCCGGAGCCGCCCGGCTTCAGGCGCTCCAGCAGCTCGCCCGGGGCGCAGCCGGCGAGGGCGAGCAGGGCGCCTGCCAGCACGAGTCCCGGGCCTCTCCGACGATCCCGCATCGATCTGGATTTCGGTACATCCGGACCAATCCCGAAATCCCTACTGGCCATGCCGGGCGCCGGCCTTCAGAGTTGCGGTGCCTTCGCACTCCGACGAATAGAGCGACACCTTGTTCTTGCCGGTCGCCTTGGAGTGGTAGAGCGCCTTGTCGGCGTACCCGATGAGCTGCTCCTTGCATGTGGCGTGGTCGCGCGGGTGAGTGGCGACCCCCACGCTCACGGTGACGGGGAGGACCTTTTCGTGGTAGCAGAAGCTCTGCGCGGCAATCCTCTTGCGAAGCCTCTCTGCGAAAGTGTGGGCGCCCTCGCTG